>NZ_JBODRU010000005.1:0-284148 GCF_050632815.1 Chryseobacterium sp. JK1
TATAGAACTAGGTAAAATATTGGAGGAATTTTCATATTTGGTTTCCTGCTTACTTAATACTTTACCATTTTTTCTTTTCTCAACCTCTACAGGAATATCTAAAATATTAGCATTAATAAGTTTTTGGATACTTTTATCTTTTGCATTTCTGTAAAATTCTTCTGTAGTATCTCCCCCACTTATCGTTTTTTTAGAAATTAATCTTGCTCCATCGTAACTAAAATTATTTTCTTCTTTTACTGAACTTCCTGAAAAAAGCTCCTCCTTTGTACTATTTTTAATAGTATTAAAATAGGTTAATAAATAGTTGGATGAACTATACTCAGTAAGGCTACCATTATGTATATTAAATGATTTTTTTACTTTCAAAGAATTTTTGATTTGATAATCATAAGTGTATTCTTCTTTTTTTAATGGCGTATTTTGTCCTTCTTTATAATAATTTACTGATAGTAATTTTCCTCTTCTGTCATCAAATGATTGTACATAGGAACTTGGAAACTTCATAAATTTAATAAAGTTTTTGTCTGCTTGACTGGAAAGAGTTTGATCAGGTTGCATAAATTGATCAGGGTAGTCATTAAAATTAGTATATTTCTTTTCAACATATCCTTTTCCTATAGTTTCTTCAATAACTCTGGAATATCCAATTACAGCACCTGTATTAAACCCAATACCTGAAGAAATTTCTGATATTGATGATTCTAATGGAGCTGTAATAAAATTGATTTGTCCTGAAGAAGTATTATCTGCATTGATATACTTGTATTTTATTTCTTTACTTACAATATTCTGAGAATCGTATAATTTCATAGAGTTGACCCTTGTACTCCCTAATATATACTTTTCTCCTTCATACATAAAATCATCATTCTCATAATTCACTTCTAAAAAACCTCCAGTCGGATATACCATTCTTTTTAACAATCCTAGTTGAGATCCTGTAGAAGGAGTTCGGTCTATTTCCCTAGAAATTTTATATGCCGTTTTATTCCTTAGTTGGAATGGAAATATATTATCTTTAACTAAATCAGGATAAAAATAACTTTTAGAAATAGGGTAATACCCATTTTGATATGGATGGAAATCATCTTTGGAAAAAACAATATTAGAACTATTATTATTAAAATAACCTAAAAAATCTACCTTAGAGGTATTTCGTGGGGGAAATACATTGTTGTCATAATAAAAAGAATATTTTCCCGATGAAGAATCATTCATGGTTTCAAGTCTCAGCCTTTTGCATTCATAAGCTCCTGCTGAACAAGTCCCGTTATCAAAATATGAGTACGTAAAATTATATTGCTTAACAATATTACCATTTTTGTTTTTTACTAAGATACCACTCAATGCATTCCCTCCATAATCAAGCCTTATGATATCATAATTAAAATCTAAGACCTCTTTATCCGTTGTGATTCTTTTTAATCTTTTAGGAACCAATCTTGATGATGTCAATTTATTAAAAACTGTTACTGGTGCCGCATTATTAGGAGTACTTATCAATTCAAAAGATGAATTAACATTATATCCACCAAAATCATAATAATTTAATAAATTATTATTATAATCTATTTTATATGTCGATAATAAAGATAAATGTTCATAGTTATTAGTAAAATCTTCATACTCAAAATTAATTTCTTTTCCTGAAAATGGATCTTTAATTTTAGTAAGATACCAGTTATTAACTTGTTGGGTGTCGTGACTATAAAGATCTAAAGGATATTCTCTAACATTTGAGAAATCATAGTCATTAAAAGTATAGATATATCCATTTTCTCCAGTAATTTCAAATTTATCAGGTTGATAAAATACAGTTCCTAATCCTGAATTACCAAAAGGATCACTCTCAATTCCAGCACATGATCTTTTGATAGTAAAATTTAGATTATTATTAAGTTTAGCATTTGAGGTGAAAAAATTAGCTTTTACCTGTGAATCGTTAATTCTTGTAAGATAAAATTTGTCATTCAAACCTGGGGCATTGATATAGTAGAAATCAGGAGCTGAATCTATTAGGTGATCATCATTATTCCATATTCTATTGTTAAAACATAACTGAGAACTGGATATTTGTGTGTCACTAAGGGCTTGTGGATAATCTGTAGATAAGTACCCCTTTGTCTGGCGATGCCAAGCATAACTCTGTTCTGGCTCAAACCCACCAAGACTATAAAACGCATAATTTTCTGTAAGATCGTTCATATCATTGATTTTCACCGTTAAGTTTCCACCAGCATTTAAATTCCAGCCTAGTCCTACAGAAGTTGCTATATCAGAAGCTTTGTTACCTTTTGTATTATAAGAAAGCCCTATAGGAATCTTAAGATTTCCAAAATTAATATCATAAATTGGAACTGAAATATTTGTCTTGCCTATAAAATCAGGTTCTGGGAAATCAGCATATCTCATCATGGTTGCAACTTCTGGGGTCGCAATATTATATATTTGTTTCTCTGATATGTTTGTTTGTGATCGGTATTCTGAAAAATTAAAAAATGATAATAAAAGAATAACTTTAAATTTATTTTTTTTCATGTGGTTTATTTTTTAATCAGCTTCGCATTTGCTGTTTTATTCGTATCCGTTTTGATAACCACCAGATAAGCTCCCTGTACCAATGCCGGGGTATTAATCTTGGTGACTGTATTCTTCGTTTTTATATTCTGAAGCTGTCTGCCTCCCATATCATACAGTAAAATATCTGCTTCCTTGAAATCAAAACCAATTTCTACATAAGCATAGTCGGAGACTGGGTTAGGATAAATCTTAATGTCTTGTTTCTCGATCAGCTTATCAACCTGTTTGTCTCCTAACTTTACAATCTTCCAGTTTTCTTTTCCCAATTCTTCAGCACTCGTTCCTGCAAGGATAATGGAACCATCTCTGTTCAGTTTCAGATCTGAAAGTCTTTCTTCTCTTTTCCTAGATTCTCCCGTGATGTGTTTTCTCCACTGTTCATTACCATTCTCATCTAAATAAAGCATCCAGAAGGTTTCATCATCCTTTTCTATTCTTCCTTCGGCCTGGGTATAACCGCCCAATAAAATTCCTTTGGAAGATTTATCATCTGCTGAATGAAGCACACTCATACTCATCAGAAGATCTCTGTTTTTGAAATTGTAAGATTTTTGCCATTGCTCTTCGCCTCTTTCATTCAAAGAAATCAGCCATAGATCGGTTCCTTCTTCGATGCCTACCGTTTTGTTTCCGGATCTTTCTGATCTCGATTCTCCTCCGATAATAAATCCATTAGAAGATAAAGCCAAGGTTCTGATGTGATCGTCTCCTTTTCCTCCAAAGTTCTTTTCCCATTCAACTTTTCCGTTTTTGTCTAATTTGACAATCCAGTAGTCACCTTCTCCAAAGTTGCTACTGGCTTTTGGCATCTGGCTACTGGCTGTTGAACTAGCTGATCGTTGTTCGGATCCCGAAACACGAACTTCGGAACTTCTTGAATACATTCCCAGTAAAGCGCCTCCATCCTTCGTGGGAATCATTTTCTCTACTTCATCTAAGCCTTTTCCGCCTAAGATAAGTTGAGAAAGTTCTTTGCCATCTTTATCAATTCTACTGATCCAGACATCTTTGGAACCGTATCCTTTTGAAGCATTCTGAACATTTCCGGCTACAAAAAATCCTAAATCTGTTGTTTGAATAACAGATCTTGCTTCTTCATCAGAAGAGGTTCCGAGTGTTTTCTGCCACAACTCATCTCCAAATTCATTGATTCTGATCAGCCAGATGTCTGAACCGCCTTTAGAATCATCTTTTTTATCCAACCCTTTTCCGGAATAGGAAGTTCCGGCTAATAGAAAACCACCATCCTGAGTAGTAACGGTAGCTGATAAATAGTCATGATTATTTCCTGAGAAGTATTTTTCCCAGACTTCCTGTCCCTGTTGATTCAATTTAATAAGATGGAAATCGTACCCATTGTTTTGCTTACTGCCAGAAGCTTGCTGCTTAGCGCTTTGAATAGAGCTTCCTGTAATAAGGTACTGCTGGTCAATTGTAGTAGTCACCTGGCTTAAGAAATCCTGCGTTGAGGATTTGATATCTTTCTGCCATATGACTTCCTGAGCAGAAATACCTAAGACCGTGCATAAGGTCAATGCACTGAGATAGAGTTTTTTCATTCACGCTATATATTTGAGTTTATAATTAGTTTTTGCGCTGCAAATTTAATCTTTTTATACTGAAAAATCATTCTTTAGAGACTTAATACAATCATTTTAAATGATATATTAATATTATTTCTTTATGCAAAACTATAACTGCAAAACGACAGAATCTGTCGTAACAAGTACGAATCCTTTTTTTTTACTAAGGTCTCGGAATAACCCGATGATTCTTATTACTATTAGAAATAAACAAGGAGTACCAACGGGCACTCCTTGTTATAAATATTAGTTATCAAAATATTGTTTTCACAATTAATAGAAACTCATACTTTTTAAATCGGACCTACAGTAAGAATTCCATTGACTGTCATAATTTTCTCATCTGTACTGAACATTCCGGCAGTATTCTCGGTAACTACTTTAAAATGGTGAGACATTGGATTTCCCGTACTATCTTTAAAGAGAAGAGTTCCTGATCCCCAATCGGTATCCGTCAATGGTAATTTAACCAATGCTTTAAGTGACGGACTCACATTTTCCACGGTTTTAATTTTTGTCCAGTTTCCTTGTGTTGACATTTTATAAACGTGGTACTTTGCTTTATAAGCCATTTTAGGCCAGGAGAAGGTTACCTTTGTCCATCCTAATTTTCCATAACTTCCGTTAAACATCATTTGAGGTGATTCTGGCAATACATTTTCTGTGATTGTTGTAATCATGATCTTGGAAGCTTCCGATGGTGCATATTCTGTTAAGATAACATCAGGCTGGTTATTCCCTGAATAATTAGCTTCGGCAAATTCTACTTCCGCTTCAACGGTTACACGATAATACAAAGGATCACTAAATGGCACCTGAATAAGATCAGCAAAATCATCCTCTAAGGTCCAGGTCTTATCATTTAAAACACCTTTGGTTTCAAGATTAATTTCTTTAACGAGCTCCATGGTTCTTACAGAAACAGCATCCTGCATATTTAAAGCACGGTATAATTTTGCTTTCTTAACATTATAAATTTTCTTGTAAGAATTAATTGTTACCTGCATTTTCGGAACAATACCTAATTCATCATCCTGTAACACAGGAATTACACTCTTGATTTCCGGAGTTTTTAACGGGAACGAATTCACCATGGCAACCGGACCTACCGCTGTACTCATATCTCCCTGCACAAGCTGTGCATTGATTTCTTTTACAGCATAAAAATACACACTTGTGGAAGCCCCATCCAATGTAAAATCTACAAAGGTTGTTTTATTATTTCCTACAACTTTCATCATAGGAGCCATATCAAATTCAGGAGAAGCAGGATTCAGGTATGCCCCGTCTTTGCCTCTGATGACCTGTGCTTTTGGAACAGGCTGATAATCTCCACCTTTAATATGCTGATAAAGGATAGGAATTTCCGTTAATGGCACAAATGAATTCTGAATAGTTTGTCTGATAAAATCATAGAATGTCACCTTATTATATTTTCCGTTCGGATGTTTTGGAATGATCTCATGTTCCAAATGAGTCATCTGAGACGGAATTACAGGATTGATATTCTCCTGGAAGTGCGTATTATGATCCTGAATAAAGAGATTAATATTCTTAAACAAATCTTTATTATCCGGAAGCGGAAGTCCAAATCCGTTATCTTCTGTAAAAAGTTTTGTAGACTGGTTGTATTTTGCATTGGCCAGCTCCAATAACCTTGTATTAAAAAATTCATCACTATTGGCTTCTCTGATAGATTCTATCGAAGTAGCAGCAGGCTGTTCGTTATTTTTCGTATAGTTATACAGTGAACTTAACAAAATATCGTCATTACTACGCAGATACATCACACTGAATGGCCTATGGTTAAACTCTGTGGTAAATGCATACGAAGAACGTCCAAAAGAATCTGGTCTTGTTGCATACTTTGAACCTGAAGGCTGTTGCGGAGTCTGAGGAGCTTCAATTCTTCTTCCAAACATCATTGTAGGAATAGAAATTCTTGAGCTGAAGCCGGCATACGTATTACTGATACTTCTTGTTCCGAAAATACTGTATTTCTCTAAAACATCAGGATCTTGTGGAACGACATAGGTGTTCGTCAAACGAGAAGGTGCATTCTGGAAAAGATAGACTCTATATCCTGGATAGAAATTCACTTCTTCTGTTCTTGTAACATCTAACTGAAGAGGGTTTGTATCGGTATGGGACTCATCCAACGCATACACTTTTAAATTACCTGTCCCGATATTGTCGATACGGATCACTTTTAATATCCTTTTCTCAGCGCCCTGCTGCCCTGCAACTGATACACGTACACTTCCTCTGTACCATTGTACACTGTCTTTTCCGGGAACATTCGTAAATTGAGGATGATTGCCCAAAGTATATCCTGGAAAATTAATTTCGTACAATCCGGTGAAAGGAACACCCGACTCATTGACTCTCTTAATGCTGGCACTCTTATTAATCCCTCTGTATTTTCTAAAATAAGTATTATAAGTGACATCCGGTGCCTGCCCTGATTCTATGGTGACCTCTTCTGTATGAATTGGCCAGTTATTACCAATCTGAACTTTAAATGAATGTGGGTTTACAGATCCCCATGAAATCGGGTTTTGTAAATTCTCACTTACCATGAAAGATGCATTAACAGCCGGAACTGAAAAGTTTGCAGGATCAAAAGGGACTGGAGTATTTTGTCCAAAAGCATTTCCGGTCTGTATTTTCATAATATGGAAAATCGGAAAGTTAGGATTGGTTGCCGGAACAATATTATGAATAATATAATCATCCGCTCCTACTGTAAAGATGCCTCCAATATAATTAGGAAAAGATGCCGGCGGGATTGTTGGCGTCATATTCTGATTTGCCCCGTTACTGCTTAATGGCAAAGCTTTTGTTGTAATAACGGATATCAGAGGATTCCCAGGTAAGTCTGAAACGGTATCAATCATTCCAAAGACTTGTTTTATAGTTTCAGGGCGGTAGAAGACCTCTATTTTATCGGCAAATAATTCTTCATTATCCGGCAAAGGTTTAAAAGTAGATAGCTCTTCTCCATTGATAGCCTTCTGGTAGGAAATCATATCCTGCGATGCATCATACTCCATAGTAAGCCTTACCAACGTTTTATCTGTATTGGTATTATCGCTATACATTTTCTGTTCGTTGTCTGAAGTCAGCAACAATGGTTTCTCCTGCTGAACTAAAAATGCACTGACACTTGATGGCGGCAATAAAGTATTGGCTGGCTTGATGGTTGATTCAATCTGCAGGGTAATAGGTGTAGAAGTTGCTCTTGAGAACCAGTTGACTCCATAAGAACCGTAGATATGAATCCCCGATCTTGTTTCTTTATGTACAAACGCAGGATTTCCATAATCAGGAATAGCAATCGATACGGTTTCGTTATGAGACTCGCTGCCATCTGAAAGTACATTCAGGAAACCAGGATCGTTAGGTAATTCCGGTAAGGTCCACTCGGTATCTCCTTTGGTTTTATATTCAATACCCACAGAAACAGGATACGTAAACTTGGACATATCAAATTCCTGAGAGGTATAATAGAATGGACTGTTAGCAGGTTCATCCGGCGTTATTTCCTCAATCATTAAGCTTAAATATCTTCCTGTACCATCATGAGTATATCCATCAGCATTGGTAATACCACTCATGGTAGTTTGTGCTGTTGGATCGGCCGAAACCATCCCGGGAACAATCTTTTTCAATTTTACTGGAAGGGATAAACGCTCATCTTCCAGAGAAGTCGGCAGCGATATAGAAAGGTGATCTACCTTACTTCCCGGCTTTTGATTTTTTAAATCTACCAGAGTAACATAATGAGCAGCATACATATATTGGCTGCCATCATCAACCTCATCTGTCAAGTCAAGATGTCCCAGACCAAGCATTCTTGCTACATGATAATCAATAGCAGCCATCTGAAGGTTGTTGAAGTGTGAAAACTCCAATGGGTTGGCATCGTTGGTATCATCATTAAGGTAATAATTCTCTATCGCCAGTGGGTTGGACGGATCATCACTAAAGTTTAAATAAGATTTAACGGAATGCCTGATGGTATTTTCATCCTGCGGCATATCACTCCATTTTCTTACATAGTTTTTGATATTTACAAACTCATCATCATTGTATCTTGCCCACTTTGCATGAACCGGTTTATCCGGTCTAGGATCCAATCTGCGATACAGTACCTCATCATCATCGGTGGAAAGACCAAAATCTCCGATAAATTCCCAGTTTCTCTTGTAAGCAACATCTTCGTAAAATTCAAACTCAATTTGAGTAACCACCATTCCGGTAGGAATGAAACGAATACTTCTTCCGTTTTCAGCAAAGATTTTCTGTGAAAAATTTGAGAGTTGTCTTCTGAAAGTTACATTTTTAGGAAGTCCTGCCAGATTGGTTTCTACTGAAAGAACTTCTGTTTTTGCAGATCCGGTACCTTTTACCAAAAGCTTTGCCGCAAAAAACAGTTTTTGGCTGGATTCTACCTCAATAAGGTTGTTACCATACATTTCAAAAAACTGCTTAGGATCCGCAGAACTCCCCAATTGCTTTACTATTTCATTGTATTTATTTTTATTTCTGAAATATACACGGAACATTCCCTGTTCCACATTTCCGTACAACCATAATCCTTCTGAATCTACAACGGTGGTTGGAGGATCCATAAGATAAAGGCTTCGAACGATGGGTTCATATCGGGTTCTGTAGATGGAGATAAAGTCATTTTCTTTATTAAATCCTTTGGGTTGACCGCCATAGTTTTTTCCTTTGGGTAAATGCTCAGCAAGTGGTCCCTTTAAAGTCCATCTCAAATGAATACCCGGAGTACTTTCTTTTCCTTTAGATCCAGCCGCCTGTAAATACAGGCAGTTGGATTGTAATAGAGGATTAGTCACAGGAATAAGTCCTGAAGATGCTTTCGCATTATTATTTATATTAAAAGACATTTCTATTAGTTTATTTTGATATTTTCTACTTTAATTCTATCTGACACTTTATAGTCAGCACCATTCCATGTTACATAGGTAAACTGGAACTTCATATTCACTTCTCCAATCATTAGATCTTTATTCATAATAAGAGCCTGCGAATAATCTTTTGAATACAACACTGAATAATTCAAATTCGGTCTTGGTTTTAAGATTCCATTATCTTTAAGAACTTCAATCATTCCATCCTGGCTAATAGCTGTATTTCTGATAACCGCCTCAATAGGAATTCTTGGATGGTTGAATGGTTCCGGATTTCTAACAAGGATAGCGACTACATTTCCTGTTGTGGTATCAATAATTTTATTGAATTCAGTAGTAGGAGCATCTTCCTGTGGAATAATTCCGAACAATCCATGAACAACTCTATCAAAAGGATGCTGATACTGCATTGCAATTGCCTTACTTAAAGGATGATCACACTCTTTTTTAGGATCTGTAGAGATTACCTTCCATGCAGCCTGAATAACCTCTGGCGTAAATGCTTTTTGAATAGTATATACAGCCTGCTTGGTTTGAACAGCACCATTTTCATCATTATAATTGATGAAACAGCTATTCACCTGCTCTGCAAAATCTGCATAACGGGAAGTCTGGAAGACAAACTTATGAACCTCTTTAGCATAGTCGTTCTTAATTTGCTCTGTCATTTGGGTAACATCCACATTATTATGCGCTCCCCAATAGAAGTTCATGACCTGAGCGGTGTAAAGCTTCTGAGGTTTCAACCCTTTAAATTGAATGGTACGATAAACAGATTTTGGTTTTTCTAAAGTCACAATACCTGTACAGTTCTTTCCATTGTTCAGCATATTGAAATACTGCTGCATCACCGGTGGAATGGCCGGGTTTGGATCTGTCTTCCAGTCTTCAATGGTTTGAGCCATCTGTACAGGACCTGTAACTACAGTGGTTTCATTAGAGAACAATCTTGGAGGATTTACAATGGTGATATCTTCTACAGGATCTTTGATAAGAATCTTCATAGAACCACCAAGTTTTTTCATCCCATTGTACTCATCCCATCCGTCCATTAACTTGGAAGCATAGCTTGATGTAAAGTACATGGATATTTCCGTTGTTTTATCATTGTAAAATAGAGGTTTGGCATTCACAATGTTTCCATCTGCATTTGGATACGAACGCTGATAATCAATGTACGCTCTCAATGAAGTATGAGGATATAAATCCGGATGCGGAGTAAGCTCCTGACCAGGTACTACAGGAAGAAGGTTTCCGTTTTTATCACGGATTCTTCCGATGGTATCTTCTATGATATTCGTAGAGTCTTTAATGGCAATTTCTCCATAAGTCGCATCTTTATCCAGGTGGAAGAATCCTAAAGGCCCTGCCGTACGGAATTTGTAAGCATAACTTTTTGTTCCTGAAGGAGCCTGACCATTATCTACCGTATCTTTTAATGTAAATTTCACATAATAAGCGGTATCCGGTCTCCAGATTGGCTGAATAGATCTTGTCATCGCATTAACAGCAGCAAGCGTTTCTTCGTACACCGCCTGCTGACCAGGAATACTCACATTATAATAATTATCTTCTACAGAGAGCCACTCTACTTCATGGAACAGGGTAAAGCATTTTTTCTGACTTGAACAGTTTCCTAAATTCTTCAGAATGGAAATGATATCCTTACAAGCATTATTAAACTCTTCATAATACATTGAATGCCCTGTCCATCCCATAAACATAATAGTTGTAATTGTATTGATCTGTCTGGCTAAAATTTCATTTAGATATTCATAAGACGGATTATTACTGATAAACTCATCATAAGCATCCAATAAAGGAGTTTCTGCACGAGGTGGTTTGTCATTAAATAATCCAAACTCCTTCTGGGACAGATATGAACTCAGATCACATAATACAGGATCTTTGCACAAGTTCATTTGTAACAACAGGTCATTAATCTGCTTCAGTTTGTTTTTCAAAAGCTCGAAACGGGCAATAATCTCCTGCTGATTAGGGTTGCTTACACTATTGCTCGCTATAAGCTCTTCTAACAGTGCACCATATTGTTCAACATTCAGTTCGTACACAAGATTCGGGATCCAGCTATCTCTTAATATCTGTAATATTGACTGGTAAATACCCTGCTCTAAATTTCTTCGGATAAAACCTACGTTTATAGTTCCTGCTCCTCCTCTAAAATCGAATAGTGGGAAGAAATTATTATTATATAAACTAACGATTTGCGGATAAAGCTTACAAACCTCTTCATATTTTTCCTTCCTTGTTCCTTCACAGCCTTTGGTCTGTAATCTTGCCAATTGTTTTTCCAATTGTGCATACAACTCCGGATTGCTAGGCGTTATTTGGCCAACTGATCCTCCATGTTGTAAAGCATCCTGATAACCCTGATCCATAAGATCTGCCATCTGCTGTAAGATAATATTTACTTCCGTACTGTCTACAGTATCAGGAATAATCACCATCTTCGTAATTCCACCTTTTGGCACATTTGACGGAGAAATTACATTTTCAAGATCCTGCTTAGAATAATACTCATCCTGAACATCATATTGTACAAAGGTTTGGGTATTGGTAAGGTCAATAAGCGGACTGAAATAACGTACTGTAACTCCTGTGCTGTATGTACTTAATTTCAGCTTGATATTGGCCGCCGGATCAGGTAACACAATGGTAAGCGGAGAGTGATTTTTAAACAATAAAGATTTTGCAAAACCATGAGCATTCGCTTCATCTGAAACCATTGCATAATCTCCCTGCATTACAGGATTTCCATTTGTATCTACAGTATATTGTACATCTCCCTCAACCTGATAGGAAGCTTCTTTACTCTGGAAGAAGGTAGAAGATGAAGCATAATACTGGGTATTCAGTGCTTTATCCAGGAAGTCTGAAACAGAATTCTTGATTTTTTGTTCTTCACAGAATAATGTTGACGGTAACACCCCATACTGCTCAGGAGTAAACCATCCTGGATTTCCCTGCTCTGTATAAGAGAATGGTGTCATCCCTAATAATCTGATTGCATTGTACTGATTATCTTTTTTCTGCCACTGCCCTACTTTCAGATTGTTTAAGAGTTGATTCCCAGGTTCCATTGCTTTGTATGGATCATATTTCTTCCAACCGGAAGTTCCATCGTTGGCCATAATTTCAATGGACTCTAATGAGTATTGGTGTTTTACCTGTCTCAGCTCAAGTCCTTTCATGATCTTATCCGGCGGAATCATATCTGTAGAATTGGCAGCTCCACTGGTATATCCACCGATAACAGAACTCACACTTGCTCCAGGAAGCAATCCTTTGGTTGTTTTGATATCAATATAGGTATCAAGAGGTACCACTTTGTGAATGGAGTCAATACTTGGATATCCTGATGTTTCTGCCCTCTCAAGATCGAATGTTTCGTTGGTCAACATACTGATCCCTTTTACAAGACTGTTTTCCTGATCTGGAATTTCTGTAAACGGATTTACAGGGGTTCGGTCCACTTCTTTATTAAATTCCCATTTCAATTCCAGTTTTGCAGAGAAGCTGATCTTAAAGAATAAGATTTTCAACTTAAACGCTACTGTAAATGCTCCATAGATAAGGAACGGTTTCGGAGATTCTACCGCAAGAAGGATGGATACTGCAGCATAAATACGGAAGATCTTCACGTTAATATCAATCACTAATCCAGCTTCAAAGTAGGCTCCCATCTGAGGTTTCTGGAAACTGATTTTTCCGCCTAATTCAAGATATGCAAGTACAAAAATACTTACCGGGCCGAATTTTCGGTCAAATCTGAATTCTCCTCTTGCTCCGGCCTGAATTCCTTTTCCGGAAATCATCAGGAATGCCTTTAGAGTAAACAGGTCTTTTAAGAGCTTGGCCTGAATTGGTTTCTGCTGTGTTCCGAAATTAATATACCACGCTGATGGATTATTAAAGAAGAAACCTGCCTGGATCTCTGCATACAGTTTGATAATATCACCTGAACTTTCAGGGAATTTATAATCTGCCCCAAATCCAAATTCTAATGAACTGTCTCCAAAAATAAAGAACGCGAAGAATGGTGGATCATCCTGGAAATTCACTCTTTTTGCCAGAAGTTTCATTCTCGCATCTACCATCACCATAGATGGAAGAGATAATAGTAACATGGCATTGGCTGAAATAATATTTCCGTTCGCCATTGTATCTCCAAGCAATGCTCCTACTCCTAAAGAGAATGGGAAATTGTATTTCTCCGTTTTATCCGGGCCACTGAATTTATCTACGCCTACTCCTCTGTCCGGAGCGGTATAATATTCGTACCAGGTATTTTGGGACGTCATATTAATAGCTTCTTTTTCGGCCACGTAGCGATATCCTAATAGTCCTCGGAATCCGTAAATAGATACCGGTCCTAAAGCAATCGGATTCGGAAGCTCAATATTCGCATCAATAAGGAACGCAGGATATTTTGGAGCTAAACGCATATTTACTCCCCCTGCAATTCTAGGGTTTTTAACTTTAAGGCTTACTCCCCCTTTATATTCCTGGAATGCTCCCGGTTCTGGAATGGATAGCCATCCTTTAATTGAGACATTCGGGTCACTTGAATTTGCAGGAATAACCATATCGATATGGATCGTCTGAATATGCAGATATGAATCCGGATCTCTTTCGCCCCCGTCATCATCAACGGAGTAGTAATATTTAATACCGTCTCCACGGGCATCAATTCCTGCAACTCCGATGCTCACTCCTCCGTCGAAACCGAAGTAGTTGTACTTACGCATAATTCCTTTTCTTTCTCTTTCATGAGAACCGAAGTGGATCGCCGTAACTGAAATCTCAGTTGGACCCAGTGGAATTTTAATTGGTTTTGGAAGAACCATGTTTCCTCCGTTTACACGGAAATCGATATGACCGTCGCTATAGATTCTTAATGCAGAGATACTTAGTTTCTGTCCTTTCAGCAGTTCACCGAAAGTACCCAGGAATTCAATATCTGCAGCGGCACCAATGTAGAATTTATTGTCTTCTTTTCCTAGTTCAACAGAACTCAGATGCAGTTTCATAATATTCCCTAGCTGAACAGGAAAAGGCGGAGCTGCAGCGGCGGTTAGACGGAAATCTCCATTGGCTTCGAGATGACCTGCAACGTCAAGCTGAACGGGCTGCCCACCGACAACTGGCATATCTGTTGGATAGGTGAATTTAGGAATAATCAACCCTCCTTTTATATTGGAAGAAACAACTGAGTTTTTGTTCAAGGTAACATCAAATGATTTGAATCCTACTTTGAAACCATTATCGCCTCCAAGTTTTTTCCACATCATGGCATTATTGCCATTCACTGTAGATAAATAGTTCTGGTAGTTGCCCGCTTTTTCAAAAACAATAGAATCTGTCTGCCCAACAGGAGTTAGAGAAAGCGGAAACTTAAATGCAAATGGAGCATCTGAAACTGCTTTTAGACCTTGCAAAATAGTTTTCAGTTCTGCATAATTATTAGCAGTTACAAGTCCTATTTCTCCTGTAGTTGGATTCTTTTTATATAATGATACCGGGTAATTGAATGCAAATTTGTCATTATAATATTCAAAACCGCCTCCCTGGTTCGCTACAGGTACAGATTCCAGCATAATGGTTCCGGAAACCCCTCCGGTTCCTACCAGCATATCATAACCTCCTAACCTCAGTGTTGTACTTGCACCACTTGGTGGGTTTGTTTCATCTTTAAACCATTTTGGCGGCAATGTTACGGAGATTGCTCTTGCATACACTCCGGTAAAATCTGGTGAATACCCATAGGCATCTGCTTCAGGAATATTTTTTGTTTTACTTAGATCCAGTTTCAATCTGTCGAGCTGAACTAGGAGTCCTGTATTTCCAATTTCTGAATAGGTAGGATTTAAAGTTCCTGCAATATCCAGATCATATCCAATTCCTGAAACGGTATCTGCATATAGTACTGCTTTAGCAAAATCGAAATAGGTTTTTGCATCGGGGCTTGGATCTGGCATTAGCTCACCGCTAGAATTGGTAATCCAAGGTTTTAGAATATTTCTAGGAAACTCAATGGATGCTGAGGTTTCTAAGGTTATCTTAGCATTAGGAGTAATAATACCTTTAATATATTCATCAATATCCTGAGGTAAAATATTTTGGAAAAATAATTTTAGTTTTTCCTTTGGGTTGGAGGGATTTAGATTACTTGCAATATATGTTGCAAAAGCTGCTAAAACCGCACCTCGTCCGTATGCAGAACTAATGGAATCAATGAGTTCTCCAATTCTATTTCCAGAACTCGGATATGGAATTGGTGATGGAAATGAATACCCCAATTCAGTATTTATATCATCTACAAACTTATTAATTGGATCTCCTGTTGTATTAACGAATACATTAATAAACTCATTAATTATGGTAGTCTGACTAAGGTTTAAAGTAGCCAAAGCTACGTTAAAAATTTCTTCAACAGAGAAAGAAAAATTATCTATGTTGAA
Organism: Chryseobacterium sp. JK1; assembly: GCF_050632815.1. Classification (NCBI taxonomy): domain Bacteria; kingdom Pseudomonadati; phylum Bacteroidota; class Flavobacteriia; order Flavobacteriales; family Weeksellaceae; genus Chryseobacterium; species Chryseobacterium sp. JK1. The sequence continues at coordinate 15,589 of NZ_JBODRU010000005.1, forward strand.
TTTAGATATATATCCAATAATTGGCCAGTTATATTGAACTGTTATTGGGAAAGAAGAGATTTGCCCGTTTTGAGCATCTCTATTAAGGACAAATTTAAGACCATAAACGAGGTCAAAATTTATCTTTTCTTTAGCTACAACGCTTAAACTATAGAACGCACTATCTCCTGAAGAGCTTACACTTGCCTGAAAGTCCTTATAGTAAACTCGACTAAAAACTTGTTGGGAAATATTCTTTACAAATCCTAGAGAAGATGGTATGTTATTTAGAGTAATTAAGTTGGATAGCTTAGGATAATATGGTAATAATTGTGTATTTGGCATAATATCTTAAAAAATTTGATGTGTTGATTTTATTATTAAATAATCAAAAAATGATTATTTAAAATACCCTAATCATATCCTTGATAAATCAACATCTAAAAGTTCTTTTTTTTGTTTTGGGGATTTATTTCTATCTTTCAATTGGATATTGTAATATCCATGCGATTTTATAGAGAGCTTGTGCCCACGTCAATATTTCTATAATCTTTATAGAGAAATTAGTTTTTAATAATTTAAACGATTATTAACGAAAGGTTTATGAGGGTCTTTCTAAAAAACTTTATCTGATAGAGTGAAATCTTTTTAAAATTGAAAATTTTGATGTTTTTATTTTGAGATATAACTTTTTATCAGTTAAATCTATAAAAGAATTGAAGGTATTTTTATTGAATTTTTCATGTTGATATAAAAAAGAATAATGTTCTTTTCCAAAATAACAACTTCCAGAGGTTAAGATTTATAATATGTTTCATTATAAATATCATTATGAATTTCCTATGGTATTATCTTGTTCTTATTATGAATGAAATATTCTGTTTTTAAATCAATGTTATAGCTTATAATATAAAATCCTTTATCCGCTTTACTAGAAATAGTACTATTTTAATAATACCAGAGAAATATACTTTTTGATCTAAGTAATAGTCTTCCTTCCTATTTTTACTCTACAATGAAAGTACTGGCTATGTTTATTTACTTCTTAATAATAGTATTGCTTATAATTTTTTTATATTACATTTTTTTATGTATTTTTTTTGGAATATTTATTGGCAATAGCCCACTGCCAGAAGAATGAATTCTGTATAAATTTAAATGTTACAGCATCGGATTCATCATTATTATAATCCATTACATTATTGGTGGTTCCTCCTGCAAACGTCAGTAAAGCATCAGGTGTTCCTGGCTCCAAACCAGAAAAAGAATGTGATACTCCTTGGCTATGCAGATATTCATGTGCTAATGCATAAAAATAATTTGTTGTATAAGATGATGTATATTTATTATTATTGTTAAACATACAAATTATTCCATTATCTACATAAGTGTGTCCCAATACTCCACTTTCGATCGCCTTAAGACTAAAATAAAATGCAACAACATCATTTTCATATCCAGCAGGAATTTGTTTCTTTAAGAATTCAGAAAATGTCTGGTTATCTTGTTTATTTTTATAGTCAATCATGGACCCAGTTGAATCTTTGAACTTATTAAATGTAGAGTTATTATAGAATTTCAATTCATCAGTATGAATATTTGTTTCAAGCAGAATATTCGATTGTAAAGCAAACTTCTTCATAATCTCTATTTCATTATTATCATAAGTCCCTTTAACCGTTTCACTGACATCTTTTACTTTTATGATAAGTACTCTCTTTTTAGTTAGGTTTTGATTAGGTACCACATACATTTTTCCAGCTAGTTTATCATTGGACCAAACACTTATAATACTCAACTGTGTTATGGGAGCTATATTTTCTAATTCGAGATCCATCCAGGTCATATTAGATGGTGATGTTGTAGTTCCTGTAGGTAAATCATTAGGTTTAAATTTCACCACTCCTATTTCGTCATCCATAGATCTTCCCCGCCCTACATTTACCAAACTTAGCTTCTCTCTAGAAGTATTTGCAGCAAGCGCTGTTCCTGTTAAACTTCCTAAGGCTTTAATTTTAAAAAATTTTTGATCAAAGCATAACTTTAAATCTGTTTTTGGACGAGAACTCTTTAATCTTACCTTGAGTCTAAGTGTTATACTCGGATTAGTACTTCCTTCTCTGGGAATGTTCAACCAACTTGGTGCATAATCTTTATCATAATTATTACCAGGCTCTGTTTGAGTTGTATTAAATCCTGAAAATAATGCACCTTCTTTCAGTTTCCATTTTACCGGAATCACTCTATACATTCCTTTTACATTCACGTATAAATCTTTCTTCGGAACAGCTGTATAAGGTCCCTCTCCCGAAGCATTATAAGAAACAGTTTCAAAGAAATTATTAACTGTCTGATTGTATATGGGAGATGGAGAAGCATCCACTTTAAACTCTTCTGCTACTCTATAACGTAAATTATTAGTTGCAGGATCCACCGTATCTCCTGATTTTCCTTTTCTTTCGCTATCTCCTTTTCTTAGCCAATCTAAACCATAGAATACTGAGGGTAATCCTAGTACTGTTTTAGTAGACTGCAAAGGATAATTGAAATATTGCATCCATCTATTTTGTGGCCTGAAATCTACTGTAATGTCAGCAAATTCATTACAAAATTCATTTGGAAAATTAGTTGAATACAGTTTAGTAAAAAAAGACTGATTATCAACAGAGTAAAATACTACAGTTCCAGAATTATCTGTTCTGATTCCTGACGAATCATCATATGATAACACAGCATTATATTTAGCAAACTGTAAGCTTTCATTAGCTCCTGCCACATTTGGTCCTAGTTTTATAAAAACATTAGTAGCATCAGCAGGTAAAGAAACTTTCAAAGTAGCAAAATCCTGATCTGTTAATCCTAACATAAATACAGGGTGATTATCAATATTTTCCTCTTTTCTAAAAACTAGAGAGTTAATAGGCGAAGCAGTTCCATCTTTTATTTCTCCCCTCCATATTTCTGCATTCTCCTGTCCCAATACTTTTTTACAAAAATCTGAAGAGCTTCCTACAGCCTCCTTTAGATATCCTGAGGTCATATATTTCGCATCTATTTTCTCAGTAAATGAAGCATTGTTTTGAATAGAAGAATCAACAGGCGCTACAAGAAATGTTCTTAATTTCTTATCAGCAGCTATACCACTTGTAGAATCTAAAATAACTTTTGTATTATATACTGCTAGTTCGCTGCCTTTTCTTATCAGTAAGTTTCTAAGATGATTTACCCATCCAAATTTATATTTACCATCACTAAAATCGGCTTCTTCAAATATTGTATCTAATGTTACCGGTCCAAAAACACGATCCAGATCATAATCATTGCTATCCTGAGTTATATAAATTAGACTTGTGAAGATTTTGTTCGTAGTAGTATCTTTTTTAGGCAAAACCATATTATAAACCGATACCGAATCAGATATAATATTACTATTAATTCTAGGATTATTCGACTTAAATGTAAGATTGCTATGCATATTACTTTTAAGACCGTATCTGATTTGTAAAGTAATACTCATTTTATCTTCATAAATTATAATCGGCCATCCTTTTGATTTATTTTCTGAAGTAGGAGTTATCAAACTTTCTGCTACCGCATTTATCCTAATTTCATTATTACCATTATAAAACTGAATATTTCTATTAAGGCTATTTTTTATATAAAAATATATTTTATCCTTATTAGTAAATTTGCTGATTATATTTGAATATATCTCGGTACTAAGGCTGAATTTATTTCCTGTACTCGTTCTAATCCCAGTTTCAACAGAAGAGCTATCATCATAGTAAATATCTTTAGAATGTATTCCATAAAAAGCAGCAGGATCAATAAACTTATAAACATTTTCTTTAAAGACTTTTGCTTTACCGGCTCCCCCAATGTTCCCTCCAAAAATATAGCTTGTAGCGTTGGGACCATCTGCTTTTAAAATACATTCTTCTGCCTCAGCAAAATCCTTATCAAAAACAAGTCCTGTATCCGGATTTGCCTGAATAAAATCTCCTTCATCCAAAACGATTTCAAAGCCACCTGCATCTGTTAAAAATTTCCCGATTTGTTTTCCGCCATCGATATATAATAAGTTATAGCTGTCTTTAGGATAAAACATCTTTAGAATATCTTGTATAGGGACTCCTGAAACATCAAGACCAAGCTTACTTGCTTTAAAGTCATCTGATGATCCATAAAATTCAACATAAGTATCCCATGCACTGCTAACAAATGGTAATGGGCTTGAAGGGTTCACTACATCAGCTCCTGATACTTTAGAAAAGAAGTCTCTTTTATCGATTCCTCTATAAACGAAGTATTTGATTTTAAAGCCTAAACCTACATCTTTGGTTGGCTTTAGTAAAATATTAATCTTATTAGGATCAGAATTTCCACATTTTGCAAAGAATAAAAGGCCATCAGTAACGGCATAAGCAGGTGAAGCTCCTTTAAATTTTGTAGTAACCTGAAATGTATTAGTGTCTACCGGTCCAAAGGCTTTATCAGTGGAAATTTGATTAAATAATGATAAGTCTGTAAAAAAATAAGAATATGGTTTCTTTGTATTTTCTGACATTTGTTCTAGACTTTTAAATTAAAAAAAATTATTTATATTCAATAAATTCCCAATTCCGAAATTCATTGAAGTGTGTTTTTGTAATAACTTCATTATGTTATTATCAAAATTTACATGTAATCTCTGCAAGAAAGGCAGGTACATTGTAAGGTTAAAAATTGGGTGTTTTTGTGTTGTTTCATATTTTTTTTGATTGTTTGGTTATTTTAAATACACAGGTATTCATCTAGTGAATAGAATCACTTTAGTTCATGAACGTGATTTAAAAAAATGGTTAAAAATTAGTTTATTGATCTTAGTAAATTGTGTTTTTTTCTTCTTAATGAAGCAATCGAGTGTTTGAATGAATGTTGTCATGATGTTTGTATTTTTATTACATCACAAAAGTATTTTCGGACAACGCCAAAACTCGTCGTATTATAAAATATGATTGAAAAAAATCAGAATAATTGAGAGATAAAATGTAAATAATTAACACACAGTGTTATTTCATAATAAAAAATTTCTAAAATAATTTTGATAAGAAATCAATACGAAGAAAAGCGCTTTTAAATCCATTCATCTGGGATTTTTATGAATTAATCATTTCTCAACAAAGTTGCCACAATACAGCGCCAAAACATGACACAATAAAAAAGGGCCAACTCCGAAGAGCCAACCCTCAAAACATTAACTGTTTATTGATTGAATTATGATATTTCTTTATTTCCAGCCGCCGCCTAAACTCTTATAGATATCGACTACTGTACTCAGCTGTTTCTGCTTTGCTTCTATCAGTTCCAGTTTAGCATCCAATGCATCTCTCTGGTTTAAAAGAACTTCAAGATAATCAGCTCTGGAGTTTCGGAACAATTGATTGGCAATATCAATTGACTGATCCAAAGCTTTCGTTTCCTGAGATTTCAATTGATAATACTGATCTATATTCTTCACTTTAGACATCAGGTTCGCAACGTCCAGATAAGCATTCAAAATTGTTTTATCATACTCGTATAATGCTTGAATCTGCTTCGCGTCTGCCGTTTGAAAATTAGCTTTTATGGCACTTTTATTGATTAGCGGCCCAGCTAACTCTCCTGCCAGGTTATAAGCAATAGATTCAGGCATTTTCACCAGGTATGAAGGCTTAAAAGCTTCCAACCCCAACGTTGCAGAAATTTCAAGAGAAGGATAAAATTCTTTTCTTGCTGCTTCTACATCAAGTTTTGAAGATTTTAATTCCAGTTCCGCCTGTTTGATATCAGGGCGGTTAGCCAACAATTGTGAAGGAATTCCTGTATATACCGTTTGCGGAATTGTTGACATAAAATTTTCCTTTGCTCTGATAATAGGTTGAGGATATCTTCCCAGTAAAGCATTAATTTCGTTTTCCTTTTCAGTAATCTGCTGACGGATCGTGTATTCTGATGCTTTAGATTTTGCCAGTTCTGCTTCAAACTTTTTTACAGCTAATTCTGTAGCAGCAGCAGCTTCTTTCTGGATTTTGGAAATTTCCAATGCCTTTTGCTGAAGCTTAATGTACTGCTGTATGATATCCAACTGATTATCCAAAGCTAGTAGTTCATAGTAATTATCTGCAACTTCTTCAATAAGGTTAGACAGTACAAAGTTTTTCCCTTCCACTGTTGATAAATAATGAGCTACTGCAGATTCTTTTTCGGTTCTGAGTTTTTTCCAGATATCAATTTCCCAGCTGGCATTTAACCCTGCTTCAAAATTCCCAAGTGGATCGGGCATTGCTTTTCCCGGTTCTATTTCTGTAGTGGCATCACCTGCACCTTCACTGGTATAACGGCCTGCTTTTCTAAGACCTGCTCCAACTCCCGCAGAAACAGTAGGTGTCAGTCTTCCTTTTTTAGCTAAAACGCCACTTTTGGCAATTTCAATCTCCTGAAGAGTGATTAAAAGTTCCTGATTATTCTTTAAAGCAGTTTCAATAAGGCTTACCAGATTTGGATCAGTAAAAAACTGTCTCCAGGGAGTTGTTCCGCTATTATTGTTAGCGTCCTGCTGCTGTTCTTCCTGATTGAAGTTTTGAGGTATATTTTCTTTTACCTCGTCTTTTATGACGGTCGCCATTGGCGCCTTACAGCTTGCGAGAACAAGCGATAAGGCAATGGCTGTGATTATATTTTTAGTCTTCGAATTTTCCATCGTGTTCATAAGGTTCAGTTTGTTCTGTTAAAGGATTTTCTTCTTCATATTTTGCCAATTTGGATTTGTCAGCAATAGTTCCGAAGATATAATACAGTCCTGGGATAATCATCAACCCGAAGATTGTTCCTACAAGCATTCCTCCAGCTGCTGCTGTTCCGATGGTTCTGTTTCCTACAGCTCCCGGTCCTGTAGCTATAACTAAAGGAATCAACCCGGCGATGAATGCGAAAGAAGTCATCAAAATCGGTCGGAAACGGATTGCCGCTCCTTCAATAGCTGCCTGTCTTACAGGGATACCTTCTTCAGCTTTCTTCTGAACAGCAAATTCTACGATCAATACGGCATTTTTACCTAAAAGCCCAATAAGCATTACCATGGCAACCTGCGCGTAAATGTTGTTTTCCAATCCTAGAAGTTTCAGGCATAAGAATGCTCCAAAAATACCTACCGGAAGTGATAAAATAACCGGAAGCGGAAGGATGAAACTTTCATATTGTGCGGAAAGAATCAGATATACAAATCCTAAACATACCAGGAAAATAAATACAGCTTCATTTCCACGGCTTACTTCATCTTTGGAAATACCTGCCCAGTCGATACCGAATCCTCTTGGAAGGGTTTTATCTGCCACTTCCTGAATAGCTTTAATGGCCTGTCCACTACTGTAACCCGGTGCCGGAGTTCCACTCACCTGGGCGGAGTTGTACATATTATGTCTCGTCATCTCGGATAAACCGTATACTTTTTCAAGTCTCATGAAGTCTGAATACGGAACCATCTGATCTTTATCATTTTTAACATATAGTTTCAACAGATCGCTTGGGAGTGCACGGTATTGAGGACCAGCCTGAACGATTACTTTATAAGGTCTGTCGAAACGGATAAAACTCGTCTCATAGTTGGAACCAATTAATGTTGAAAGGTTATCCATTGCTTTTTCAATGGTTACTCCTTTCTGTTCTGCAAGGTCATTATCGATTCTAAGCATATATTGTGGGAAACTCGCAGAGTAAAAGGTAAATGCAGACCCCAGTTCCGGACGTTTTTTCAGTTCCTTCACAAAATCGTTACTTACTTTTTCCATTTTGTGATAATCACCACTCCCTGCTTTATCCAGCAAACGAAGTTCGAAACCACCGGCAGCTCCATATCCCGGAACGGAAGGTGGCTGGAAGAATTCAATATTAGCTCCCGGAATATTCTTCGCTTTATCTTCCAGTTTTTCAATGATTTCTCCTGCAGATTCTTTACGTTCATCCCAGCTTTTAAGGTTGATCAGACAGGTTCCTGAGTTGGATCCTGTACCTTCTGTCAGAATTTCATATCCTGCCAGTGAGGAAACGGACTGTACTCCATCAATTCCTTCCGATTCTCTTAAAAGTTCTCTGGCAATCTGGTTGGTTCTTTCAAGGGTAGACCCCGGTGGAGTCTGAATGATCGCGTATATCATCCCCTGGTCTTCTGCAGGGATAAATCCTGATGGAAGAGAGTTACTCAGGAAGTAGGTACATGCACAGAAAGCTAATAGTAACGGTAACGTAATTGTCTTTTTAGTAACCGTTTTATTCAACATTTTCTCATACTTCCCTGCTCCTTTTGTAAATATATTGTTGAATTTATCAAGGAAAATAGTAACCGGAGTTTTCTTTTTAGCTTTTCCGTGATTATTTTTTAGGATTAAAGCACATAATGCCGGCGTTAATGTAAGTGCCACAACCCCTGAAAGGATAATGGACGAAGCCATTGTAATAGAGAACTGACGGTAGAAAACCCCAACAGGACCCGACATAAAGGCAATCGGAATAAATACAGAGGCCATTACCAAAGTAATTGCGATAATTGCTCCACTGATCTCATGCATTGCTTCTTCCGTTGCTTTAAGTGGGGAAAGATGTTTTTCCTCCATCTTGGCGTGAACGGCTTCGATCACTACAATCGCGTCATCTACGACCACCCCGATCGCCATCACAAGCGCAAAAAGCGAGATCATGTTCAGGGTAATTCCAAATGCGGACATTACGGCAAAAGTACCGACTAATGATACGGGAACCGCTAATGCAGGAATCAAGGTAGAACGCCAGTCTCCAAGGAAAAGGAATACCACGATTGCTACCAATACAAATGCCTCAAATAGGGTATGTATTACTTTTTCCATAGACGCATCCAGGAATCGGGAAACGTCATAGCTGATCTCGTAATGCATTCCTTTAGGGAAGTTATTTTTCTCAAGAGTTGACATTAAGGTTTTTACGTTCTTAATAACATCACTTGCATTGGAACCATAGGATTGTTTTACGGTAATTGCGGCAGATGGTTTTCCATTCAAAGTAGAATAGATATCATACATTGAACTTCCGAATTCTATATCTGCAACATCTTTCAGCCTTACGGATTCTCCATTAGGCTTTGCTTTCAGGATAATGTTTCCGTAATCTTTTTCATTATTATAACGTCCCGGATATTTTAATACATATTCAAATGACTGTGCTCTTTTTCCGGAACTTTCTCCTGTTTTACCCGGTGAAGCTTCCAAACTCTGCTCGTTAAGAGCTTCCATTACTTCATCAGCTGAAATACTGTAAGCAGTAAGTCGGTCCGGTTTAAGCCAGATACGCATAGCATATTCTCTGGTTCCCAGGATATCGGCAAAACCTACTCCACTTACCCTTCTCAATTCAGACATTACGTTGATATCTGCATAGTTGAAAAGGAATTTCTGATCGGCTTTAGGATCATCACTGTATAAGTTAATATACATCAACATGTTAGGTTCCTCACGGGTAATTTTCACCCCTTCACGTACAACCAGTGGCGGAAGTTTATTCACTACCGAAGATACACGGTTCTGAACGTTTACGGCAGCAACGTTAGGATCCGTACCAAGGTCAAATACTACCTGAATAGCGGCTTCTCCGTCGTTACCTGCGTTGGAGGTCATATATTTCATCCCCGGAACTCCATTAAGCCCTCTTTCTAATGGAATGACCACAGATTTGATTAACAGCTCGTTGTTGGCTCCCGGATATTCTGCAGTAATATTTACTTTAGGCGGAGAAATGGATGGGAACTGCGTCACCGGAAGTTTTACCAATGACAATATTCCCATAAACACAATAATCAATGAGATTACTATGGACAGAACTGGTCTGCGAATGAATTTTTTAAACATATTTCTTCACTTTAGAGGCCACTACTCTGCTTTTAATTTCAATGATTGAAGAACTTTTTTAGGGTCCTGGAATTTTGTTTTGATCGTCTGATCGTCTTTCACTTTCTGAACCCCTTCCAGAAGAATCTGATCTCCTTTTGTGATTCCTGATCCTACCACGTATAGATCGGGAAGTTCATAAGCTACTTTAATGTTTCTTGACTTCGTTTTTCCGGATTTATCAACAACAAACACATATTTCTGATCCTGGATTTCATATGTTGCTTTTTGTGGGATAATCAATGCATTATGCACTGGTATTGCCATCTGTACTTTTCCCGTTTCTCCGTTTCTAAGAATTTTATCAGGATTCGGGAATTTAGCACGGAAAGCAATGTTTCCTGTTTCATTGTCAAATTCTCCTTCAATTGTCTGCACTTCACCTTTCTGATTATACATTTCAGCATTAGCGGTGATCAGGGAAACCTGATTGCTTCCTCTGTCTGCCACATGAGTCTGATAGCTTAGATATTCAGGTTCAGAAACATTGAAGTATGTATAGATACTTGTGTTATCCGACAATGAAGTAAGTAGATCACCTTCGTCAATAAGACTTCCCAGTTTCAAAGGAATTCTATTGATAATTCCTGAAAAAGGGGCTTTAATATCTGTAAAAGATAAGTGAATCTGCGCCAGTTTCATTTCTGCATTGGCAGCATCCAGCTTAGCTTTTGCCATCGCTCTTTCATTTTTAGAAACGATATTGTTTCCTGCCAATGTACTGGCATTTCTAAGCTCGATAGAGGCCTGCTCTACTTCAGCTTTTGCTTTTAATAATTCTGCCTGATACAGTTTAGGCATAATTCTGAATAAAGTCTGACCTGCATGTACATACTGACCTTCATCTACAAAGATTTTTTCCAGGAACCCTTTTTCCTGGGCTCTTAGTTCAATGTTTTTTACAGATTGAATCTGAGCAACATATTCTTTGTTGATGACGGTATCCATCACTACAGGAGACGTCACCGGGTACACGGTAACTTCCTCTTTTTCTTCTTTTTTCTGGTTACAACTAACTGCCAATAAAAGGGCACTCAGTGCAATTCCCGAAATAACTCTCTTTATCATAATTCTAGAGTTTTTATAAATCGTTAATGTTTTGAATAGGAATATTTGGTAATGAAGAGGTTTTGCAGTGTGAAGATTACCAACATACACAACGCAGGGTATTTCCACCTGAAAAGATCAGACAGACAATCAATGAAAAAGTAAATTATTAAATTCTAATGGAACGGATCAGAATAAATCTTTTGGCTACATAGCCTAAAACAAAACCTCGGATATCGGGTCTGAAACGTTTATTATTTTTTAGTCCAAAAATATAGACAAGACTGAAAACTACAGCGAAAACAGCAACCGTCTGAATAAGTTCAGACAACTGAAAATCATTTTCTGCAAGTTCTAAAGTGGAATTGTCTACATTATCTGCTATCTGCTGAACCGAAAGTTTTTCAAAAGTCTGATTCAGACGGTTCGCTCTTTTGGGCATATTGTGAGAAACATGACCATTATAGTCATTACGAAGGGTTTTAACGTTGAGTCTGCTTTCTACTACAAACAGCAGAAAAAGACCCGTTAAAAAGTATACTATAAAGTTTCTCATTTTGAAGTCGCAAATGTACGCCCAGTTTATGATATTATCATAGTAGATTAACAAAATTTAACTATCCTTTAAATTACCTGAATAAAGAAATATTGCGGATGTTGAAATTTCCCTGTGTTAAAAGGACTTAAGCTCAAATCCGGTAATGTTGGAATTTTACAAAATATAAAAAAACGGACTCAAATTCAGAGGTCACGGGACATGAAACTTAAGACCGTGTTGCTTTTTTCGACATTCTCCATGCCTATTTTCGAAATTTTATTTGGAAATAATTCTACTTTATGGGAAAATTTAAAGTATAACAATTAAACTTTATCATGATTTCACATTATTAACATAGGCGTATTGTTATTCTCCTATTTTAAAATTATTTTTGCAGAGAAAATACACAACACATGAAAAAAGAAAAAAATACCATTGATTCTATTGATAATAAGAAGGTTAAAAAAACACCATTAGCTTTCTCTATCACAAATCCCTTACTTTAATTATACTTTTTGTTTTCTTGAAAAATGGTTTCTAAAAATGACCTGCCACAGCCAGTTTTAGCCGAAACACTATTATTTTATGCAAAATTAACATATATTTATTAAAAATATTCGTAAATTTATATAGTATTAACACCACATTTCATGAAACACTTTAAAATCACTTATCACTATGAAAAAATTATTAACACCAGTTCTTTTGGGGCTTACCATTCTTTCCTTAACAGCGTGTAAACATCCGGGAAAAGAAGCAGAAGTAATTACAGCAGCTGCTCCGGAAAACACTGATGACATTTCTAAAAACATCTATGTAGATAGCTATGGAGAAAAAATAGAAGTTATCATCAACAATACTAAAAACACGGCAACGGTACATTTAAACGGCAAAACTTATGACCTCAAAAAAAGTGACGCTTTACCTGAATATACAGCCTCAAATGAAGAATATCAATACTCTGAAATTAAGGGAAATATCTCCTTCTTAAAGAAAAATGTCGACATGGTGCTCTTCCATCTTAAACAGGCAAAAAAAGAGTCTGGCCCCGCTAAAATGGCATCATATTAGCATACCGTACGTCAATATTCATTTTTTAAAATAACAATTATGAAAAGCTTTTATTATTATTTATCAGCACTTGTTCTCGCTACATTTCTTGTAGTTTCTTGTAAACCTCAAGCTACGGCACCGAAAGCAACAACAGATACAGATATTACAGGAAAAACCTGGAAACTCACTGAGCTTTATGGAAAACCTGTCCATGCAAAAAATCCTAAAGGCAATCCTTATTTTAAATTAGATATGAAAGAAATGAGATATCAAGGGAATGCGGGATGCAATGGTTTAGGAGGAACTTTTGAGATTAAACCTGAAGTGATGAGAATTAAATTCAATCAGGGAATGTCTACGATGATGGCATGTGAGGATCTGGACATTGAAAACCAGTTTACCAAAGCAATTCTTGCCGCAGATAATTATTCTGTAAATGGGAATACATTAACTTTAAATAAAGCAAGAATGGCTCCTTTAGCTAAATTTGTTCTTGAATAATATTTATTACCCTAAAAATATAAAGACGCCTTGTAAATAAGGCGTCTTTTTTTTATCTGATGCTGATCATTTTTTATGGTAAATCATATAGCACGTCAGTAAACTAAGGTTGACAAGAACGGCAAATGCGTTCGACAATATAATGGGAAGTTCATCTTTTTCTAAGCCATACCACACCCAAAGTGATAATCCTGAAATAAGAACAAGAAGCATTAATAGTGAAATATCCTTCACATCTTTTTCTCTAATTACCTTTACAAGTTGTGGGATCATAGAAACAGAAGTAAGAATTCCGGCTATAATTCCCAAAATATTCACATCCATACATTATACATTTTTTAAAATTGAATGTCTAAGTACACTATCACTGAAATCTGCTCAAAGAAACTTCTTCGTGCAGCGGAAGTCCGTCTTCTATAAATCTGTATAAATCTCTTGCAAAATAGCAGCCATTAAGAATCCCGCGGGCCCCCATTCCGTTAAAAATATATAGATTTTCAAATTCCTGGTGTCTTCCAATGATAGGCCTTCTGTCTTTTACGGTTGGTCTGAAACCAAAATGCACTTCTTCCACCTCAAAGTCGTAGGGATAGAATTCAGAAAGTCCTTTAACCAGTTGCGCTACTGCCGATTCATCAACCTGGTGATGAAGCTGCTCTCTATCATAGGTTCCTCCATAGAAATAAAGTCCGTTTCCGGTTGGAAATAAGAAGTGTTTCTTTTTAATAGTTATATTTTCAGGAATCGGTTCCGAAAGCCTTACTTTGATATGATGACCTTTGTTGGGATTTACCATTACTTCGGAAAAATAAGGATTATTTTTCACTGCCATCCCTTCACAGAAAATAATATTTTTGAATATAAAATCTCTGTAAGATAATTCTGACGGGTTCAATTGGGTATAATCAAATCTTTCTTTTACCAAATGATCATTTTTTTCAAAAAAATCGAATAGACCTGCAAAAAATCCATTAACATCAAGTCTGGCAGACTGATTCACCTTTCCCGTGAAATAATCGTTTTTTACTATATTTAAATGATCAAAATTTTTATCAAGAAAGTTGAATAAATCATCCTTTTCTGATTTTTTCAGCCAAAGATTCTGCTCATTTTCGTCGTGGAAAATCCTGTGGATAGGCGCATTGATCAAATAATTCTCTCCTGTGTAAGATTCTATCTGCTTCAGACTCTCTTTCAGGAAATCAATTTGTTCCTGTGCTTTCCAAAATGTGGTAAATTTTTTAAGCACAACCGGGTTGATGATACCGGCAGAAATCTGCGAAGCACTTTTTCTTCCTTCAGAAAAAACCACAAACGATTTATTATTTTTAATGAGCTGGTGGGCAAGAAAAAGCCCTGCATATCCGTCTCCTACAATTATATAATCTACATTTTTCATAATAAAAAAAAACCTGAGTAAAAATACTCAGGTTTTGTATAAATATCAAGTGAAATTTAGTAATTCCACATATCATTTTCCATTTCAAGAATTAATCCTTTGATTCTGTTGCTTTCTTCTAACTGATCATCAGCATCTTTAGGAACATAATCTTTGATGGTCCCGTCTCCTAAACCGCTTGAAGATTTATAGATAACAGAAGAGAATCTTCTCGCATTGATGACATCATCAAAAGATAAATCAGCAGAAGAGTTTTTTCTATTGAAAACATAATTATTCGCTAAAATATCTCTCGCATTCGGATAGAAAATCCAGAATAGATCGATAAGTTCATCATTACTGGCGATAGGTTTTCCATCTGGACCGATAACACCTTGTACTGCAGGATCTGGTCCCATAGCAGCAAGACCAAGAGGTCTGTATTTCATCTGTCCATCTCTCTTATCAATGAACCACATACCCATTATTTTAAGAACTTTTACTTTATCAGTAGTGGTCTTAAATACGTCGGTATATTGTTTCTTTTCAGCATCAGTAAGCTGTCTTCCTGAGTTTAAGATATCAATAGCAGCATCATTGATGATCACTTTTTCCAATCTCTTCTGAATTCCTTCAGGAGAAAGCTTTACGGTAAAGTTTTCATCATCATACACCTGCTCTATCTTACCAGTCAAAGCAGCATCTAATAATAATTGATATAGAGATCTTGTAGGACTAGAAAGAAGACCATCCGGGTTGTCATAATAGAATGGCTGGTTGATCTTATCATTCATATCAATGATTTCCCAAACAAACATACTCTTAAGGATGTCTTTATCTTCAACAAATCCGTATTCAAGAGGCTTTACTGTTTTATCTATAATAGTATCACCAACTTTTTGTTTGTTGTCCGCTCTCATCTGTCTAAACTCTTCCGGAGAAGAAGCGTTTAGAATAGTCTGGGAAAAGGCAAATCCCGAAACTAATACTAAAAGGGTGCTAATATATTTTTTCATAATAACTTACAATTTTTAGTCCTATTGAACATTAATAATTATAGGAGTAATGTTTTTCAGTGTTTGTCCTTCCAGACCCTGAGCTGTAGCTTTAATATCAAAGATAGAAACTACATCACCTGTTCTAAGATTTTTCACTAATCCTGCTGCGTCATCCAGTGAACTACCGTGGATAAGCAATGCTGCTCTACCAGGAACTCTTACCATGAACTGAGTTACAGTAAATGATACCGGGAAGTCGAAATCAGGGATAGCTGCCTGTACAGTCTGGTTAGGAATAGAAGTTGCCGGCATCGACAATACATTCTGTCCTCTCATCTGACCTTGTGGTGGCGGAACATTCTTGATTCTATATTCAAATACCTGAGATACTGATTTTCCATAAGGATCGATTCCAGATAATGTCAATTTAACTGTTGAACCTGTTGTAGGTTTTACACTCCATTTTCCTCCACCAAGACTCTTTACAGAAGCTCCAGGAGCGGATAGAGACAGCTTAGAGTTATCTGCACCCAGGATAGATCCTGATACAGGGTTCTCAAGTCCTCTATACATTACATTCATCTTATCAGCAGAAAGTAATAATCCTTTTTCAAGTTTTACTTCTCTAGGTCCTGCAATTACATTATAAGTGTGCGTCCAAGGGAAAGGTTGAGATTTGCCTGTAGCATCTGTTAATGTAATAGTACCTCCCAGCTTATGCTCTCCGATACCAGCACCAGAAATTGCAATGATACCTTTACCATTTTCCTGCTTGCTTACTCCAGAAATATTAATTTTATTACTGTTAGAGTAAGTACCCAACATTACTTTTATTTCAGCCTGCTTACCAACCTGAATATCTGTAGGTCCAGAAACAATTGGCTCATAGCTTGTAAATTTGATACTTGCATCCACTTTTTCCTGAAGTAACAATGCCAATGCATCAGATTGTACATTTCTGGCATCATTTTGGATAATCTCTAAGTTAGAGATCGCAGCAATAAGTGGCTGATGATAAAATTTATTTTGGAACCAAGTCTTTTCATTTGGAGATTTTCCTTTAGGATATTCTGCAATAAGAGACTTATTAGCTCTTTCAACTAAATCTTTAAGTTGTTCGTTTGAACCAAAAGTAGCATTGATATAGTTTCTAACATCATCAATTTTAGCTTTTAGATCAAGCGCATTTTTTGAAGGAGTATTTTCATCGCCTTCTTTGAAGAAATACTCAGTGGTAGCTTCGTTATTGTTAAGTGCAGCAAAATTTTCACTTACGTCAATATCTTTACCATCTTTGTCTTTATCATGAAACTCAGATTGTTTCTTTAACAGATCTTTGATGTCCTGAGCAGATTTTACCAATGCATCAATTTTGGTTTTCAATACTTTGTACTGTTCCCAAGGCTGAGCATATGTATCCGGAACCTGTTGAGCTTTAGCTTCCAGTGTTCTTTCAAAAATCTTTTCGTTCTTCTTTTCTGTTAAAGTTCTTGTTTCATTTAACGCTCTTGTAGAATCATAATATGATCTGATGATCTCTGCATCAATATTTAGGGCCATCATCGCGATGAACACCAAATACATTAGGTTGATCATCTTTTGACGAGGGGTCTGTTTTCCTTGTGCCATTCTCTGTTCTTTGTTTTTTGATTAAGTAGTTAAATTTAGAAATGGTTAGGAATTAAGACTTCATAGCAGTTAGCATACCACCATAAACTCTATTTAAGTTATTCAGATTAGATGTTAAACCTTGTAGTTCTTGGTTGAATTTTTCAGACTGTTCTGCAGATTTCTGCATATCAGCTACATACTTATTAGCAAATTCAGATTGTTTTTTACCATTTTCAAGTTGCATTGCATATAAAGCATTCATACTTTCCATATGCTGAGCAGCTTTGTTTAGCTGATCGTTATATTTGTGTGTAGAAGCAGAAACGTCAACAGTTTGGTTGATTTGATCTACAGAATTTGAGAATTTATCAATTCCTGTTCTTAATCTGTCGAATAACTGAACGTCTAATTTAGCATCCTGAAGCATTTTGTCCAATTTGTTAGAAAGAGAGTTTTCTAATTCAGCAAACTGAGCGTTTGTATTTTTAGTTGTTACATTAGAATGTAATGGGTTTGGATGAGCGTGCTTATCCAATAGTTCAGGATAAACATTTTCCCAAGCATAAGACTCTTCAGTTTTTGGAGGGTCGAATGCGAAAATGATAAAGATAATCGCCTCAGTAATAAGTCCTACGGTAAGAGCAATGTTACCGTTAATGGGTCCCAAGGTAATGTGAGTAATTTTAAGCCAAGCTCCAAGAATTACAATTGCAGCCCCGAATGAATAGAAGAAATTCATCCAAGCGTCTTTAGTCTTAAACATATTGAGTTAGTTTTTTTAATGTTAAATAAAATTGTATTGAAAAATAATTGTTCGAGATTATCTGTTAACTCTTCTTGGCTTAACTGCTGCTTCAGGAATATCCTGTACAGTTCTGAATCCGATATAGCTTCTTGCTGAATCTTTTCTTTCCCAGTCTCTAGCACCTGTCATTAGGGCATATCCTATGTCTTTCCAAGATCCACCTCTCACTGATTTCTTCGTATCCTTTTTATCTTTAGTAGAAGGATTTAATGTAGAAGAGAATCCGTATGAAGAGTTGTTATATGAAGATAATGTCCATTCAGAAACGTTTCCAGCCATATCAAATAACCCATATCCATTTTTCTTAAATTTCTTAACTGGAGCTGTATATGTATAAGTACCTTTTTTCTCGTCTTCCATATAGTTACCTCTCTTAGGCTTGAAATTCGCTAAGTAGCAACCTCTGTCATCCATTAAATATGGACCACCCCAAGGGTAAGTAGCATTTTGCATACCTCCTCTTGCAGCATATTCCCATTCAGTTTCTGTTGGAAGACGGAACACTAATGGTTTTTGTTTTTTTCTTTTTAAACTTTCGTTGTAATCTGTTTTCAATTTAGATCTGAAGTTACAATAAGCCCTTGCCTGATCCCAGGTAACACCTACTACAGGATAGTTCTTGTAAGCTTTGTGCCAGAAATACTGTTCAAACAATGGCTCATTGTAAGCAAAGTGGAAATCTTTCACCCAAACAGTTGTATCAGGATAAATCGCGATACTTTCGCTTTTCAGGTAGTTAGCTCCCCTTTCGTTATCTGCTACAGCAGCATCCATATCTCCCCAACGGTACGTATATTTCAGCTTACTTACGTCTAAAATTCTTTCGTTTCCAATTCTTGAAGAAGAAGGCAGATACATAGATTCTAAAACTTCTGCGTATTCTACATCTGGATATTTCGTCGTACTCCAGTGTAAAGGAATTTTCCAATCTAATTTTTTGCTTGCATCATATCCTCCGTCTTCTCGGCCACCCTGGCCTTCCATATATTCTTGATAAGGTGTTAAGTTTTCTTCTTTTTTAGCAAGGTATGCATAGTCACCTATAGCTGCTCCTTTACGGCCGCCTTCGTCACCACCTTCTCCAGCAGCTTCAGCGAGTAAAGTTCTAGCGATAGAATCTCTTACATAGTTGATAAATAATCTGTATTCTGCATTGGTAGTTTCTGCTTCATCCATGAAGAAAGAAGAAACAGTCACGGTCTTCAATGATGCTTTTTCAGGAGTATTTGTAGGATCCTGATCTGCCAGACCAGCTACAAATGAACCTGCAGGAATTGCGACCATTCCGTATGGTCTTTCCGCAACAAATGATTTCGTTTTTTCTCTTGGTATCAATTCTCCTTTTGTTCCAGGCTTCCCTACAGAAGAGCTGCCACCACCTGAACAAGATACCGATGCTACTGACGCAGACAATAATAAAAGAAATATCCTTTTCATGTTAATTTTTATAATTAAGCCGTAAATATATAATTTTTTTAAGAAACTTTTAAGATTTTTTTTGAAATAACGGAAGAAATCTAAATTTATTTTATTTACAACAACTTTTTATTCCACGGTTACAGATTTTGCAAGGTTTCTCGGTTGGTCTACGTTGGCTCCTCTATATACTGCAATGTAGTAAGCAAGCAGTTGTAGAGGTACGGAAGCAACGATTGGAGAGAAACATTCTGACGTTTCAGGAATTTCAATAACATAATCTGCCATTTCACTTACCTGACGGTCACCTTTATTAACGACAGCAATAATTTTACCTTTTCTTGCTTTAATTTCCTGAACGTTACTCACAATCTTATCATAGTGTCCTTTCTTCGGAGCTATAATTACGATAGGCATATTTTCATCAATCAAAGCAATAGGGCCATGCTTCATTTCTGCTGCCGGATATCCTTCTGCATGGATATAGGAAATTTCTTTTAATTTAAGAGCACCTTCCAAAGCTGCAGGATAATTGTATCCTCTTCCTAAATAAAGGAAATTGGTTGCTTTTACGAAATCTTTGGCAATATTCTGAGTCAGCTCGTGAGTTGCATTAAGAACTTCTTCAATTTTTTTAGGAATTGCATCAAGCTCGGAAATTAAACACATGAATTCAGCATTCCCCAGATTACCGTTATGTTTTCCTAATTTGAAAGCGATCAAGGTAAGAATGGTAAGCTGTGCTGTAAATGCTTTTGTTGAAGCCACCCCAATCTCAGGACCTGCGTGAGTATATGAACCCGCATCTGTAATTCTGGCAATGGAAGAATCCACTACATTACATATACCATATATAAATGCACCTTTTTCTTTTGCCAACTTTAAGGCAGCCATTGTATCCGCTGTTTCTCCTGACTGAGAAATTGCAATAACAACATCTTTATCTGTGATAATTGGGTTTCTGTATCTGAATTCGGAAGCATATTCTACTTCTACAGGAATTCTTGCATATTCTTCAATCAGATATTCTCCGATAAGACCTGCGTGCCATGATGTACCACAAGCAATAATGATAATCCTGTTAGCATTTTTGAATTTTTCAACATGATCCCAGATTCCGGCCATCTTAATGACACCTTCGTCTACAAGAAGTCTACCTCTCATGGTATCGTGCACAGATTTTGGCTGTTCGAAAATTTCTTTAAGCATGAAATGCTCAAAACCTCCTTTTTCTATTTGCTCCAGGCTAAGTTTAAGCTGTTGAATTTCCGGCTCAATCTTAGAATTTTCGTTGATCGTTCTGATATCTACTCCATTTTCAAGAGAAATGGTTGCCATATGTCCTTCTTCAAGATAGATGGCTTCTTTTGTAAATTCTACGAATGGAGAAGCATCGGAAGCGATAAAGTATTCTTTATCACCAATTCCTATTGCTAAAGGAGATCCTAATCTTCCTACCACCAATACTCCAGGATAATCTTCGTGAAGCACAGTAATAGCATATGCTCCGTATACTTCATTCAAAGCGTATCTTACTGCTGTAGGGAAATCAATCTCAGGATTAAGATCCATAAAATATTGAATAAGGTTTACCAGTACTTCAGTATCGGTTTCTGATTTGAAAGTAAATCCTTTTTCTTTAAGCATGGTCTTAATGGTATCATAGTTTTCTATGATACCATTATGAACGATTGCTATTTTTCCATTATTTGACAAATGCGGGTGTGAATTTCTATCACTTGGAACCCCATGAGTAGCCCAACGTGTGTGGCCCATTCCTATTTTGGCTGTTCCTTTCAAGTTTTTAGAGATATTCACCAAATCCTCTACTTTTCCTTTTGTTTTTTCTACTTCAAATTTATTTTCTGAACCTTCTAAAACAATTCCGGCACTGTCATATCCTCTATATTCCAGTCTTCTAAGACCATTGATTACTATTTCGTAAGCGTCTTGAAAACCTGTATATCCTACTATTCCGCACATATTGTATTTTGTCTTGTGTTTATCGTGTTTTATTTTTTTGTAGCGTAAGTTACCTTCAGCTGAACATTATTAGCGTTCGAGCTCTCTGTTCCGATAAGAACAACTCTGTTCATATCAAAAGCTCTTGTAGTTCTAAGAGCTCCAAGCGGAGTTCCAGATGCATTTCCTACAAAAGATCCTAAACTGATATAGAAAGGTCTGTTCACTACTGGTACATCATTATTATTAGCGTCTTTTTCTGTTTTACCTTCAACAATATCCTTAACTGTTTTGGTCACTACAAAATCGTAGTATTCAGGAGTTTTGTTATAATAATACAGGGAAAGACCAGCTTTTGTATCGTCTGAGAAAGAAGAGAAGTCAAGTAATGTACTACCTGTTTTCGTCTTAATCGGTACAATGGTAAATCTGCGGTCTTCTGTTGAGTTTTTATTTACCCAGCTTAAAGCAGGATCTACAAATAACCTGATCGTAGCAGAAAGAATTCCTATTTTATTATTTTGGAATTCAGTTTTAAGTTTTCCAATAATTTCATCCGGAATTCTAACACCTGCAGAAGGTCCACCCATTCCCTGAACAAAAATTCTCGCATCACCACCGTCCTTGTTACTCATTGAAACAGCTTTTTCCGCTGGACTTCCGGCTCTGTTATATTCATATTTTCCGATGTGAGCATTAGCAGATCCTAAGTTGAACTTAAGCGT
The DNA here is from genome assembly GCF_050632815.1 of Chryseobacterium sp. JK1. Classification (NCBI taxonomy): domain Bacteria; kingdom Pseudomonadati; phylum Bacteroidota; class Flavobacteriia; order Flavobacteriales; family Weeksellaceae; genus Chryseobacterium; species Chryseobacterium sp. JK1. Next base: position 37,534 of record NZ_JBODRU010000005.1, read on the forward strand.
TGTTTGTGGCCTTGTTATCGTGCCGTTATCATCTTTATCATATTTATAATACATAATCAGCTCCAGATCATTAGGAGAGAACTGGAAAAGGTAACGGTCTGTTTCGTCCACGGAAATTTTGATTCCTTTGAAATATCTGATAAAGTTGGAAGCATCCTGAAGTTCAGGCTTTCCTTTTTTATCCAAAATATGAGTCTGGAAGAAATCTTTATTGCTTAATGGTATTCTAAATCCAAGATTTCCTGTGAAAACGCTTGATCCGTCTGATTTTTTTGTAATATTTAAAGCACTAACGTCTCCGTTGAATACTCCTGATCCTAATAATTCACCAGTACTTATATCTGCATTAGAACGATTGAATTTATCATCAGTTGGGTCTATGAAAGTAGTAACCTCCTGAACGTTGATCTTCATGGCTTTGGAGATTCCTCCAATTTTACCATATTTACGAACCGGGTACGTTTTCTTTTCAATAGAAACAGCAATGTTTTCACCGTTTACTGGAAAATCACTTTTCTCATACGTACTCGTTTTTAATGAATCCTGTTCAAAAAAGTAAGTATTCGTAGTAGTATTTGCAGGTGGTCTCAGTACCAAAACAACAGAATCCACTTTTGGATTAGCTCCGTTAAAATCATAGTTATCCGTCGGCATTCTTAGCTGCGTAATGTAAGATGCTCTCTGCATTCCAAACTGGGTTTCAGTAAAAGCCCCAAGAACACCTGTTGATAAAATTCCTCCACTAGCATCATATCCGCTAATAAGTCTTGATGCATCACTTCTGATTGAGTCATTATTATTGTAGTTATAAGCAATAATAGGGTAAGAAATCATAGTGCCCTGCGCAGCATCATTATCAAATAGCTGCTGTCCCAGAGAATCTGCATCAGGTTCACAGTTATAAAGGAGTGTACTTCCGAAAATCGCCAATAAAAGCATGGCGAAGGTCCTTTTAAGAGTATGAGTCATTAAAAATGTGTTTTTAATAAAGTTGATTTATAGAATCTATGTCCAGATATTCTGATTTTTGGGTAGCTGTTTCATTGAAGGCTTTATCCAGATCTTCATCCAGGAACTCATCTCCTTTTACTACTGTATCTACATAGTTCATACTTTCGATAACAAAACTTTTGATTGTAGGGTTATCTAACGCTTTTAATCCTGAAATATTATCAAACTGCAGCTTTTCATCAATCTTTTTATCCAGATCAGCGTCTTTCTCATTGTATAGAGAAAGTACAATTTTAGCGTCTTTGAAATAAGTATCTGATTCGTAATATGTTTTAAGGTAAATTGGAACGAAAGAAGACATCCATCCGTTTAAGTGGATCACATCCGGAACCCAATTCAACTTCTTGATAGTCTCAATTACTCCTCTGGCAAAGAAAATTGCTCTTTCGTCATTGTCATCGAAAGGTGTTCCTTCATCGTCGAAATAATATTGTTTTCTTTTGAAGTATTCTTCGTTGTCTATAAAGTAAACCTGAAGTCTTTCCCCCGGAAGCGACGCTACTTTAATGATTAGAGGCTGATCCAGATCATTGATGATAATATTCATTCCTGAAAGGCGAATTACCTCATGAAGCTGGAACTTTCTCTCACTTATTTGTCCAAATCTTGGCATAAAAACTCTTACATCATTGCCTTCATTGTGCATCTTAAGTGCCATTTTGTTTACCACTGCAGCCATATTTGTATCTTCCTGATATGGATACATCTCTGTAGTAATGTACAGTATTTTTTGATTCGGCATAAACTTTCTATCTAATTTTTGTAAAAATGCTTTAATGTGCAAAATTACAAAAAAACATCCAACATTATTTTAATTAACATTTTTTTACGAAAATTCCCTTTTCCAAATTATTAAAAACACATATTATTGTGTGATATTTTTAGTATTTTTGAAATAGTATTAAAATAAACTATGGAAGTTATAAGAAACAGGAAAGTCCTTCAGGATTTCATTGAAAGACAGAAAGAAATGGGGAAAAGAATCGGTTTCGCCCCTACCATGGGCGCTTTACACAAAGGCCATCTTTCTCTGTACGAAGAAGCAAAAAAGGAGAATGACCTTGTTATTTCTTCAATTTTTGTAAATCCTACTCAGTTCAATAATGCTGAAGATCTCGAAAAATACCCCAGAGACATCAATAGGGACATTATGATCTTAGAAAATTCGGGATTGGTAGATGCTGTTTATATTCCTGAGGTTGCAGATATTTACCCTGAAAAAGCAGAAAGTAAAGTCTATGATTTTGAAGGATTGGAAAATGAAATGGAGGGAAAATCAAGACCTGGACATTTTGATGGAGTGGGAACTGTGGTAGAAGAACTTTTCAGGCAAGTGCAGCCCGATCATGCTTATTTTGGTGAAAAAGATTTCCAACAGCTTGCTATTATCAGAAAAATGGTTGATAAAAAGCACCTTCCGGTAAAAGTAATAGGAGTTCCTATTTACAGAGCTGAAAACGGACTTGCGCTAAGCTCAAGAAACCAAAGACTTCATGAAGACCGAAAAGAAGCTTCTAAAATTATTTTTGAAACATTACAAAAAGTAAACGATTGGTTTCGTACCGTTACTATTCCGGAAATTAAAGATAGAGTGACTGATATTTTTGATGATCAGCCGGGAATGCAGCTTGAATATTTCTTAATTGCTGATGAAAACACATTACAGGAAACAGATTTCTTCTACAAAGACAGAAATTTCAGAGCCTTTATTGTAGTTGTTGTAGATGGTGTGAGATTAATTGACAATATGCACTTAGACTAAAAATAAAAATATATCCTTATACAAACTCTGATGGCAACGTCAGAGTTTTTTTCATCTTGTATGAAAACGGATCAGTCTCAAAAGCTGGGGAAAAATATTGTATTTATGGAATTTAATTTAACGCAAAGTTTTTAGCCTCTTATCTCATATTTTCAAAGGAGCAAAGCATGGAATCAATGAGATTGATCCTTTCTAAGCAAATACATATCCACTTAGCTTCTTCAGCGACAAGGTCGCATTTCTTTGCTTCCTAAAATAAAACATTTGAATCATCTTCTTTGCGACTAAAAAATGGATCAATCGCAAAAGTTGTGGGGAATAAAATCTGTAGCGATGACCAAGCTGGCGCATTGGTTAAGAAATATGGAAGAAGCAGATTTTGAATCATTTTCCATTTTAAAGAAGACTATAATACATCATTACAAAGATATTCTAAACTATTTTGACAAAAGAAGTACAAATTCGGCTGCATAATCTTTTAATACTAAAATCAAAAACTTAAGAATGCAACTTAGAGGAATAAAGGATAGAACATTTTTTATTTTCAGATTAACTCAGCTTTTTGCTTAGCCACCAACTTTTAAACCTGATCCATGAAAACCAAATAATCTCAGATGATATAAAAAATCAAAGGCCTCCTGAAGGAAGCCTTTGAAACACCAAATCACAAAATATTAATATGAAAAAAATTTACTTTTCAGTAAACTTGTGACCCGGCTGGGATTCGAACCCAGGACCCATACATTAAAAGTGTATTGCTCTACCAGCTGAGCTACCGAGTCGGCCACAATTAAAATGAAATAAATTTCAATATTAATTATAAAATTTTTCTTTGCAGTGCCTGCGACTGGACTCGAACCAGCACATCCTTAGGAAACCACCCCCTCAAGATGGCGTGTCTACCAATTTCACCACGCAGGCAATAAAACTACATTATCGTAATTTTTATTGCTAGTGACCCGGCTGGGATTCGAACCCAGGACCCATACATTAAAAGTGTATTGCTCTACCAGCTGAGCTACCGAGTCGGCCACTTACACAACAAGTTTTCATTTAAGTAATGTCCCTTGTTTTAAGTGGTGCAAAGATATGACTTTTTTCTTTATCTCAAAACTTTTTCGCAAATTTGTTTAAAAAAAATTCATGGTAATTTCATTGATCGGATACATGGGAAGTGGCAAATCTCACATTTCCAAAATATTAAGCGAAAAAATCAATTTCAACCTTATTGATCTTGATAAAGAGATTTCCAGACGAAATAAATTAACAATTCCTGAAATTTTCGAAAAAAAGGGAGAAATTTACTTTAGAAAGCTGGAAAGAGAAGCATTGGAAGAAATATTAGCTTCTAAAGAGAATGTAGTTTTAAGTCTTGGTGGTGGTACTCCAGTGTATTATAATAATATGGAGATTATCAATCATAGTTCAAGAAGTATTTTTCTTAGAGCTTCTGTAGGTACTTTGGCGGAAAGACTTTCTAAACAGAAAGAAAAAAGACCTTTGATTGCCAATATATCGGAGGAGGATCTGCCGGAATTCATTGCGAAGCATCTGTTTGAAAGAAATCAATTCTACAGCAAAGCACAGTTCAGTGTGGGGACAGATTCTAGAGAACCGGAAGACATTGTGAACGAAATAATAGAAAAGCTCTATCTCTAGAGCTTTTTTATTTTCATTTTAATCTTCGTTTTCCTCTTCACCTTCTGTTTCTCCAAAGAAATCATCCCAATCTGTAAAATCGGCATCCACATCGTTTCCGACATATTCATCCATTTCTCTTCTGTCTTTTTTGGTTGGTCTTCCTTCTCCTTTATTTCTATAGTAATCTTGTGACATTTTGCGAAGTTTCAGCAATTCGTACTGCTCTTTATCTGTCACATCCTGTATATGAAGTGAGACGAGTTTGGCTCCTATTCTGCTTTTGGGGATCTGAATGACCTTTATTTTATAATCAATCTGATTCTTGCGGATTTTAATAACATCTCCTTCTTTTACCTCCTTAGATGACTTTACGGCAGACGTTCCTATAGAAACTCTATTCTTTTTAATTTCCTCTGCTGCAATATTTCTTGTCTTATAAAAACGAATGCTCCATAAAAATTTATCTATTCTCATATTTTTTTATACTTTTGCCGTTATATTATTTGTAAAGTAATTAAAGTTTTTTGAAATGAAAAAAATATTTTTATATATCCTTGTAGGATCTTTGTCGTTTTCTGCATGTAAAAAAGATGATGATACACAAACGTACAAGGAGCCTGACGATATTGCGACGCAGAATTCCTATGATGATCAGGCAATTAAGAAGTATATGGATGAGAATTATCTGGATGCACAGGGGAATATAAAAGCTTTCAGCTCTACGGATACTTCTGATGATAATGAAAAAAAATTATCTCAACTGGATTATAAAACGTTGCCTTCCGGTACAATCTATATCATTAGAGATGGAGCACAACCAACGACTAACCCAAAAACTATTGGTCCATCGGATGTTATTAAAATCATGGGAAGAAGCTATGCTTGCCTTGCTGGTGATAATAACGGAACGATATCATTCATTGATACCTTTACTTTTTTAAATACAATTAGCGGGAATGGAGTTCCACTTAATGATCCTACCTATTATTATGTAAAACAGTCTATCCTAACCGCGGCTACAACGGACGCTGCGAAACAGGCAAGCTACTATCAAATACCAGGTTTCAGAGAAGCTCTTCAAAAGTTTCAGGCTTTTGATAACATTGACAATTCAACACCTTATAATCTTCAGGGAGTGATTATTGTTCCTTCAAGAGCTGCTTTTGCAAGAAATCCACATTATCCTTACTTTAATGTTTCTTACAGAAACAGAACGTTCATCTTCAACTTCCAGATCTATGGAAGATCAGACAGACCTAGTACTGAAGTACAACAATAAGAAAAAATACCATAAAACAATAAAACCGCCTTATATAAGGCGGTTTTATTGTTTTCAAATGACTTTATTAAGATCTTGCTTTCTGTTTTACATTTCCTAAAATATCCGGGAAATAAAGGTCTGCCAGATGATCAAATTCATCTCCTCTCATAAACATGGTAGCATCTACTTCTTCATAAGAACTTCTTCCTGCAGCTGCAATCAGCTCGTTACAGGTATGAAGTGTGTTTTTATGGAAATGATATACTCTTTCTGCCTTATCTGTTACATCAAGCCCTTTGATAAGCATTTTATCCTGTGTAGCTACTCCTGTAGGACAATTGTTTGTATTACATCTCAATGCCTGAATACATCCTAAAGAGAACATAAATCCTCGTGCATTGTTACACATATCAGCTCCCATTGAAATTGCTCTGAGGATATCAAGGCTGGTAAGAACTTTTCCACTCGCAATTACTCTTAATTTGTTTCTTACATTATAATTATTCAGAGTTCTGTTTACGAATATCAAAGCGGGCTCTAATGGCATCCCTACTCCATCTGAGAATTCTGGTGGTGCAGCTCCTGTTCCCCCTTCTGCTCCATCAATGGTAATAAAATCCGGGTAGATTTTCAGTACATTCATCTGTACGCAGATATCTTCAAATTCTTTGGTATCTCCTATACAAAGTTTAAATCCTATAGGCTTTCCTCCTGAAAGTTCCCTTAACTGCTGTACAAACCTCAGCAAACCTGCTGCATCAGAGAAAGAAGTATGTGATGGCGGAGAAATAACCGTCATTCCTGGTGTGACGTGACGAATAGCCGCAATTTCCGGTGTATTTTTCACTCCCGGTAATACTCCACCATGGCCCGGTTTTGCTCCTTGAGACAACTTGATCTCTACCATCTTCACATTCGGAAGATTTGAATATTTTGTAAATAATTCAGGATTGAATTTTCCTTCTTCATCACGGCATCCAAAATAACCTGTTCCGATCTGCCAGCAAAGGTCTCCACCTTCCATGTGGTGAGGTGAAATTCCTCCTTCTCCTGTATTATGATAAAAATTTCCTTTTTTGGCTCCTCTGTTCAATGAAATCTGAGCTCGGTCACTTAATGCTCCAAAACTCATTGCTGAGATATTAAACAATGAAGCATGATAAGGCTGAGTACACTGTTCTCCTCCTACCCATACTCTTGGAAGTTCTTCTGAAGGTGATTTTGCGTAAATGGAATGCTTTATTCCCTCATATTTTCTATGATTCACTTCAAGCTGTGTTCCAAATGCTACCGTATCACTTAGGTTTTTGGCTCTTCTATACACTGCAGAACGCTGATTTCTGGGAAATGGCTTCCCATCGGTTTCCCTTTCGATGAAATATTGCTGCATTTCCGGTGAAATACTTTCGAAAAAGTACCTGAAGTATCCCAACACCGGGAAGTTCCTCAAAATAGCATGTTTCGATTGGTAAGCATTGTACACACCCAATGCATAAATTGCGGATAACAGCGTAGGTATCCAGTAATGCGCTCTGATCAGCAGTGCTACAATCCACGTAGCAGCTACTAATACAATTCCCCAAGATAAAAACTTATCTCTCATGAATGTAGTATTTAAAAGTTTAAAAATAAAATTAGTGGAAATTTTGCAAAGAGCCTATGCTTTTGCTAAAAAATTTTGGTAAGAAGATTGCACTGAAACCGTGCCATCTGACAGGATTTTTTCTAAATTTAGAAATTCTATCTGGTTAACGGATGCCGCATCAAAGTCCTTTTGAACTCTCACATAGTTTTCTGTGAAACCGAACATTTTTCCGTCTTTATTTTCGTGCTCCCAAAGAACAGGAAGCGTTTTCCCAAGCTGGGTCTGATAAAATGCCATTTTCTTCTTTTCAGAAAGAATTCTCAACATTTTATTTCTTTTCTTTCTTTCCGCTACAGGAACGATTCCTTCCATACCGACAGCTTCTGTATTTTCTCTTTCAGAATAAGTAAATACGTGCAGATAAGTGATAGGAAGCTCGTTAAGGAAATTATAGGTTTCCATGAACTTTTCTTCTGTTTCTCCTGGAAATCCTACAATAACGTCTACACCAATAGCCGCATCAGGCATCACCTTGCGGATCTTGTTCACCCTGTCATTGTACAGTTTTGTCAGATAACGACGTTTCATTTTTTTCAACAAATCATCGCATCCAGACTGTAAAGGGATATGGAAATGCGGAACAAAGCTTCTGCTTTTAGAAACCAGTTCAATACTTTCGTCTTTAAGAAGGTTGGGCTCAATAGAAGAGATACGGATTCTTTCGATACCCTCTACTTTATCAAGTTCTGAGATCAGATCCAGAAAAGTATGTTCGTGTCTTTTATTTCCGAATTCGCCTTTTCCATAATCGCCGATATTAACCCCAGTAAGGACAATTTCTTTGATATCTCTAGCAGCAATTTCGGTGGCGTTTCTAAGAACATTCTCAATAGTATCCGAACGGGAGATTCCTCTTGCCAATGGAATGGTACAGTAAGTACATTTATAATCACATCCATCCTGCACTTTCAGGAAAGCTCGGGTTCTGTCTCCGATGGAATAACTTCCAATAAAGAAATCTGTTTCTTCAATTTCACAAGAATGAACGATTCCTTCGCTCTCAGATTTCTCCAAATCGTCCAGATAGCTAAGAATATTGAATTTTTCTTTAGCTCCCAAAACAAGATCTACACCCTCAATCTGTGAAATTTCTTCAGGTTTCAGCTGAGCATAGCATCCTACGATAACTACCAGTCCTTCCGGATTGGCTTTCATTGCTCTTTTCACGTGAAGTTTACATTCACGGTCAGCATTTTCAGTAACTGAACATGTATTAATAACATAGACATTAGCCTTTTCATCAAAGCTTACCTTATCATAACCTGCATCTGTCAATTGACGGGCAATAGTAGATGTTTCCGCAAAATTTAATTTGCAGCCAAGGGTATGAAACGCGGCAGTTCTATGAAAAGTAGACATGTAGTTACTCCTGAATTTTATGGGTGCAAAGATAGTAATTTTAATAACAACTCAATATTGATTCAATCTATTGTTTATATTCATCCTTAATTTCAGAACTATTTTGAAAGCAAACCGGTGATGAAGGCTCCTCAGATTCTTCTAAACCAGGGAATTTATTTTTCATTTCACTGTTGAATTCCTGAGATTTATTTCTGGCAATAGAAAGCGTGTTCCAATCTTCATTTTTCATCATCTTAGCGATATAAATAATTTGACCAACATGATATGGATAATGAGCCAATTGTCTGAAAACCGCATCAATCACAGAATGAGCCTCTCCTCTAATATAAATGGTAGCATGCAAATTCTCATCATTGATCTGATCAAGAGCTTCGAAAAGACATTTCCAGCCTTTCTCCCAATAATCAACGACTTCTTCTTTGGTCTTAAAAGTATTGACAAATTCCTCATCGCGATTACGCCACGATTTTTCTCCGTCTTCTGTTAGAAAATTCGTCCATCTGGAAAGCATATTTCCAGCGACATGCTTTATAATAATGGCGATAGAGTTACTTTCTTCATTATACTGCCAGAAAACCTGCTCGTCTGTCAGCTGACTGAAAGTCTTATCTCCCAGAGATTTATAATATTCAAAACGTTTTACGAAGAGATTTTTCATTTTTTTCTATTTTGATAACTAATGTAAAAAATTTTCAAAACAAAACCACTTCGTTTGAAGTGGTTTTATCTATGTGTTATATTTAGGTATTATTCTCTGTTTTTCACTAATACCCAACCTGTAAATTTGATTGGAGTATTTTTTTTATCATTCTCATTCCATGTTACAGAATACCAATAGGTTCCGGTAGGCACTCTTCTTCCGGACTGAGTTCCGTCCCATTTGTACCCATTAAGCTTATCTGCCTGGAAAATTTTACTTCCGTACCTGTCGTAGATATTCATGATCAGATTTTGTTTGTTTCCTAATGCGGAATAATCAATCACATCATTAATGCCGTCTGCATTTGGTGTAATCACGTTAACCAGATTAGGAACCACAATTACAACTTCAATAGGATCACAGTCATAAGCATCTTTTACCAATACTTTATGATCTCCTCTTGCAAGATTCTTGAAAACATTAGAATCCTGCCAGATAATATTATCCATGGAATATTTATAAGGCGGGGTTCCTCCTATTACTGATACTGTAACCGTATTGCTGGCAATATCTATTCCGGAAACAACCGGCTGCTCAGAAGGAAGAACTTTTACGGTCTGTGTTGTAATACATTCTCCGGTTTTCAGCTTCACCCAGTACATCCCGATTCCTGCTTTGATGGTTTGGGTGGTTGCCCCAGTGCTCCACTCATAGCTTTTAAATCCTGGTCCGGCGTCTAATATAGTCTGATCTTCAGCACAGATGGTCTGATCTTTAAGGATACTTGAGTACACAGGCTGAATCACTATTAAAGTAATCTTAGTGATACTGTAGCATCCCTGAGCATTGGAAACTCTAACATATACAACTCCATTAGGCGCTATATAGTTGGTTGCATTTAAAATTTCATTAGTCTGGCTAATGGCATCTGTCACAGAAGGATAATATTTTTTTGTCGGAAGTGGTGTCTGTTGTGGATAAACAGCAGCATTTGCAAGGTTGAACAGTGCTGTAGATGGATTAGTTTCAATAAAGCAAGATCTCAAAGTTGCTTCATTGACGGGCACCACAGGATGGAACTTTAACGTAATCTGAGCTATTGCACTGCATCCAAATTCAGAAATAACTTTTACATAAATAACCCCTTCTGCAGACACAAATGAAAGCGGAGTTGTAATTTCGTTGATTCCGGCATTCAAATCAGACATTGTTTGATAGTACCTCTTCGTTACATTTGTCCCGACAAAGACATCTGCTGTCGTAAGATCAAACAATGCTGTACCTGCATTATTGTTGTTACATTGTGTTAACGTTGCATTTTTTACCGTAATAGAACCGTCTTTAAATTTGAATTTGCCAACCTGTTTACATTTATTAAGAGGATTGGTTGCATTGGTAGGATCCGTATAATTGATGCTGTAATAGTAAGTGGTAGTTGTATTTACAGTTCTAGGAATAGTAATAGGATTACTCCCCGCCAAAGCATCATTTTGACTAAGGTGATAGCTTACACTGAAATTCTGGTTTCCATTAAGAATTCCTGCTGATAAAGTAGAAAAATCAAACAAAACTGTAGGAGAACAGATCACCACTTCTCTTGGATCTGCAGGATTGGCAGCGGGCACTCCCGGAGCAATGAAAGGGTAAATCTGAATAGTAGGATCTGTAAATGGAGAAGCTAATGTTGCTGTTCCACCCCAAGTCAGAGAAAACGGAGCTGTAGTACTGCTGGTACTGCTCACCCAGTTATCTATAAATAAATAGTATGTTTGTCCCGGTAATACATCCAAATATCGGCAATATGGAGTACTTGAACCTCCTGCAGCACTTAGAATCGTACTCGTCATGTTCAGCCCAGTTGCTGGCCCTGGACCAATAACTGTCGCCGCATTACAACGAATTGGAGCTCCTAAACTTCCGCAATTGACATTAGGGCCAAAAATAGCCCAGTCGTAATCCGCATCAGGGTTGTTTGGGAGAAGATCAAAGGTAAGGGTTCCACCTGTAGCAATTGTAATTTTATACCAAATTGAATTATGCTCACCACTCGAGTCTATACAGCTTCCCGAGTTCACCATTTCTTTAATATCTCCATATCCGATAGGATTATAGGTAATATTTGAATTTCCACATACTGCAAGAGCTGTAGCGCAGTCTGCCTGAGAATAATAGGTATGATATATGCACACAAGAAATAGTAGTAAAAGTTTTCTCATAGATCATATGTTTTGATGGTTATATCAGTTATAAATCTGTTGATAATCAACATACATCAAATATACCTATATTTTAATTACAAATAACAAAATCTATATAATTTTAAATTATTTTAAATTAAATAACAAAATGATTCAGAATATAACAACAATTAACACTATTTTATACTTGTGATGTTTCCGCAGAGATTTTCGAGGTGAAATATTTTATGGAAAGGACTTTTCACTTCCTTCAGATGTTCTTTATCCTGAATAAAAGTATATCTCGAGGCAATAGAATTCATGTCTGAAACGATCACCAGCCAGCATTCATCAACAGAAGTATCATAATAAGGAAATTTCTCGTTTTTCTTTTCAATAAGTTCCAGAATTTTCTCCGAACAAAGTTCATCAAATAGATTCATACTGTATTCATGGGTGATAAAGACATTTCTTCGATGGAAAGATTTCCTTATACTCTTTACACAACCGGTTGCCTTATTTTTTTTGATACTTTTATAAATACTGATGATATTTTCCTGCTGTACTTCTATTGTATCAAACTTGGTATCCGGATAGAATTCTAAAAAATAAACACCACGATATTTCGTAGTGTCTTCCTGTTCTAATAATATTTCTGCCTGACGGAACATTTTATTCAAAGTACTTTCTACTTTTTTCATTTCCAGATGGTTGATCACCTCGGTCAGTTCTATTCCGATTTTTTTGTCGTTCAGCTTTGCGATAAAGTCGGGACTTTCGCAGGTAAGGTTTTCGAATTTCACTTCAGGGAAGTGATGCATAAAAGAATTGAGAAGTAAGATTTCCGATTTCTTTCTATACTTTTCACGGTCATGAAGGGGAGATTCATCTATGGTACGGTGATATTTTTCTATGGGCTTTTTTTTCAAATGCCTGTTGAGGTAGTATAAACTCAGATTTTTAATCAGATCTTCATCCGAAAACGTCTTTTTCATGTGTGATTTTTTTATGGGATTAAAGAACACATGCAGCCTAGGGCTTTCATCGTTAAAAGTTTTTGATAATCAAAAATTTACATACTTAAAGATAAGTAAAAAAACTATTCAACACCTACTTTTAAAATTAATTTATTGATTAATTAATGTAAAGTTTATTTTCATTATTAATACCTTTGTTCCTTCTAACACAAATTAGCATCTATGGATTTTAGGAATTTCAAAATACCCTACAACATCAATCCCCAATATTCTAAAAAAACTGCCTATTTTTCGATGGAATTTGCCCTTGAGCAGGTACTTAAAATATACTCAGGCGGTCTCGGCTTTCTGGCAGGCTCTCATATGAGAAGCGCTTACAATCTGAAGCAGGACCTTATCGGAATTGGTATTTTATGGAAGTTCGGTTACTATGACCAAGCAAGAAATCATGACCAGACTCTACAACCAGTATGGACCAGAAAGTTATACAGCTTTCTTGAAGATACAGGAATAAAATTTCAAATCGAAATCCACAGTGCTCCAGTATGGGTAAAAGTATGGTATCTTGATCCTGAAATTTTCAATACAGCCCCAATGTTCTTTCTTTCGACAGACGTGCCAGAAAATGATCACGTCTCAAAAACCATCTGTCACAAACTGTATGATGCCAACGAATCTACAAAGCTTGCCCAATATATCTTATTAGGAAAAGGAGGGGCAAAATTGCTGGATGAAATGAACATCGAAAGAGATGTTTACCATCTTAATGAAGCTCATGGACTTCCCGCAGCATTTTATCTGTTGAAAAAATACAATGGCGACCTGAATAAAGTAAGAGAAAAACTGGTTTTCACGACCCATACTCCAGAAGAAGCAGGAAATGAAAAACATAGTTTCAGATTATGCTACGATATGTCTTACTTCTCTGGCTATAGCATGGAAGACGTGAAAAGCATTGAAGGAACAAACGATGACCGCTTCAATCACTCACTTTGCGCTCTGAAAATGGCAAGAATAGCCAACGGAGTTTCCCAGCTGCATGGTGTAGTTTCCAGAACAATGTGGAACAAATATCCGGGAATCTGCGAAATCACTTCTATTACCAACGCTCAGGAATTTAAATATTGGGCAGACAAACCTTTATACAATGCTAAAGACGAAAATAATGAAACCGTTTTCGACTATCGTAAAAAGCATTTGAAGAAAAAACTGTTCAGCATTGTAGCAGACCAGACTGGAAATCTTTTCAATCCTAATGTTTTCACAATTGTATGGGCAAGAAGGTTTGCTGGATACAAACGTGCAGATCTGCTTTTACACGATAAAGAAAGATTCTACAGACTTCTGAACAATCCAAAATATCCGGTACAGATTATCTGGGCAGGAAAGCCTTATCCAATGGATTATTCTGCCATTTCTACTTTCAATACTCTAGTTGAAGAAAGCAAGAACAATAAAAATATGGCCGTTCTTACAGGCTACGAGCTTTCATTAAGTAAATCTTTAAAACAAGGCTCGGATGTATGGCTGAACAATCCAAGAGTTCCAAGAGAAGCTTCTGGAACTTCCGGAATGACTGCAGCAATGAACGGTTCGGTAAATTTATCCACAGATGATGGATGGATTCCTGAGTTTGCAAAATCCGGAGAAAATTCTTTCGTAGTTCCCAAAGCTGATTATATGAATATGAGCATCTACGAACAGGATAATTATGACCTGAATAAGCTATACGAGCTTCTTGAAAATGAAATTCTCCCGATGTACTATGACCGTCCGGACCAATGGAGAAAAATCCAGTATACAGCAATGGACGATGTAAAACATCAGTTTAACAGTGATAGGATGGCGGATGAGTACTACAGAGTACTTTATAATGGGAAGAATTAACAACTAAAAAAAACTCCAAATAATCGTGAATGAACCCTAAAATTCATTACCATTATTTGATTTTTTTTTCAACATAGCAAAGCCCGGAAATTTCCGGGCTTTGCTATGTTGAGTTATTTACTTTTTTTATTTGTTGATACCTTCAAGCCTTTTTCTCTTGCTTCAGAAATTCCGATAGCAATCGCTTGTTTTCTGCTTGTCACTTTCTTTCCGGAAGAAGATTTCAGTTTTCCTTCCTTGAATTCATGCATCACTTTTCCTACTTTGTCCTGAGCTTTATCTGAATATTTAGTTTTGCTCATGATAAGATTTTTTTAAGGTTTTGGCAGGGATACCCCTAGTTCATATACGCAGGCATGCTTCAAATATTTTGAGCGCTCTCTTGAAGTTACCGATTCCAGGTGATCATTTTTAATCACTATAATCGGGTCTTCAATATTTTCAATCTCGAAATTGGCAAAATACCGTTCATCCGGACTGGTTTTATCATTTCTTGCTTTTATTTTCTGCAGTTCTTCAGCATATTTTCTAAATCCCGGATCAGAAGAATGGATAAATTTATATTCATCACCCGCAGATACATAGTAATGAAGCTTTTTTTCTATTAAGCCAGCCTCGTCAGTAACTTCGGGATTATCGTTTCCATCCTTAAAACCTACTTCTACCAATGTGCCACCTTTTTTATGAGCACATTCATCCGCATCTTTAAAACTGGAAAAACCTGTATAAACAATCCTATCGTTCAGTACATAACGGTTCAGTTTCTGGTTGAATGCATTCGTTTCCATAATTATTATTTGGTTTGATTATACTTTATGTCATTCAATTTTTTTGCCAAAAATCGTATTTGAAAAGCTTTTTAATACATTTTAATAAAATTATTATCTTTGAATTCCATTAATGTTAGAAATGAAAAAACTACTCTTAACTCTTACTGTAGCCGCAGTATTCCAAAATCTGTCAGCACAGGAAATCACTTTAGATAAAATATATTCAGGATATTACCGCGGAAAGGGCATTGCAGGAATCTCTTCCATGAAAAACGGAGAAAACTATCTTGTAATAGAACCCACAGGAATTGCAAAATATTCTTATAAAACCTCCCAAAAAGAAGGAAATATTGTTGACGGAAGATTTGAAAGCTATATATTTTCCGATGACGAATCCAAAATTCTTTTACAAACCGGAAGCCAGCCTATTTACAGACATTCTTTCTTAGGTAAGTTTGATGTAAAAGATTTAAAATCCGGAAAGACGATCAGTCTTAATGAAGGAAAAACAGTTCAGGAACCATCCTTCTCCCCTGATGCTACCAAAGTAGCCTTTATTTCAGACAACAATCTATTCTACCAGGACCTTACCTCTGGAAAAATTACCCAGATTACCAATGACGGGAAAAAGAATTTCATTCTTAATGGTTTGGCAGATTGGGTATACGAAGAAGAATTTGGACATGCCAAACAGTATGAATGGACCAAGAATTCCGACGCTATTGTATTTGTAAAATCAGATGAAAGTCAGGTTCCGGAAATCTACATTCCGATCTACGGGAAAAATCTTTATCCTGTTGAAATGCGTTACAAATACCCGAAAGCCGGTGAGAAAAACTCGGTAGTTTCGGCACAGTTATATCGTCTTGATACAGGAAAAATAATGCAGCTGAACCTGGGTTCTTTCAAGAATTATTATATTCCAAATGTATTCCAGACTGCAAAAGCGGACGAAATTGTCCTGATTACTTCTGAGAGAGTTCAGAATGCTTCGGATATCTTAAAAGTAAACACTAAAACAGGAGCCGTTCAGAAATTATTTACAGAAACAGATGACAAGTGGATCGATACAGACAGTCCTACTTTAGAATTCCTTGAAGATGATTCTTTCCTTTGGGCTTCTGAAAGAGACGGAAACCGCCACCTTTATTGGTATGATAAAGATGGGAAACTGAAAAAACAGATCACAAAAGGAAACTGGGAAGTAACCGATTATTATGGTTTCAATCCAAAATCAAAAGAAATTTACGTTCAGACGACTGAAAAAGGAAGTATCTACAAGGTTGTTTCCAAAGTGAATATTGAAAACGGAAAATCTCAGCTGATCTCTAATGCGGAAGGAAACAACTCGGCGAACTTCAGTAAAAACTATAATTATTTCATTGAAACCTCTTCATCTGCTGTAAAACCATACACTTATGTACTGAAAGACGGAAACGGAAAAACAGTTAAAGAACTTCAGAACAATAATGAACAGCTTCAAAAACTAAAAGCTGACAATTTTGCTGAAAAAGAATTCATTACCATCCCTAATGCAGTGGGAGATCAGATGAATGCATGGATTATGAAGCCTAAAAATTTTGATCCTAATAAAAAATATCCATTATTTATGTTCCAATATTCCGGGCCGGGATCTCAACAGGTTGCCAATTCATGGGATAACGGAAATGCAATGTGGTTCAACCATCTTGTACAGAAAGGATATATCGTTGCTTGTGTAGATGGTCGTGGTACGGGTTACAAAGGAGCGAAATACAAAAAAGTGACCTATATGAATTTAGGGAAATATGAGATTGAAGATCAGATCACTGCAGCCAAGTGGTTAGGAAACCAATCTTATATTGATAAAAGCAGAATCGGAATGTTCGGTTGGAGCTTCGGTGGTTATATGACCAGCCTGGCGATGACAAAAGGAGCAGATGTTTTCAAAGTGGGAATTGCTGTAGCACCAGTAACCAACTGGAGATATTATGATTCTGTATACACAGAAAGATTTATGAGAACTCCACAGGAAAATCCTGACGGATACGACAAAAATTCTCCTACAGAATATGCGAACCTGTTGAAAGGGAAATTCTTATTAATCCACGGAACAGCTGATGACAATGTTCATTTCCAAAACTCTATGGAATTCTCTGAAGCTTTGATTCAAAACAAAAAACAGTTTGATTTCATGGCTTATCCGGACAAAAACCATGGAATTTATGGTGGACAAACAAGACCACAACTGTATCAGAAAATGACGGACTTCATTGTAGAAAATTTATAAAAGTTCGATTCTATTATAATATAATAAAAGCCTTTCAGTTATTTGAAAGGCTTTTATATTTATTTCATTAATCGTTTCGGGATGTATTATTTATTTTATCAATTGAAATTAAAAACTTATTTTTGGGAAATTTGAAAATTGAATATATGAAGACTAAACATCCTAAAGGGCTGCCCTTTCTCTTTTTTACAGAAATGTGGGAGCGTTTCGGGTACTACCTGATTCTCGGAATCTTTGTACTGTATGTTATTGAGCCTACGGGCATGAAAGGCGGACTCGGACTGGCTGACAAAAAAGCTGATGATATTTTCGGAACCTACATAGCATTGACTTATTTAACTCCTTTCATTGGTGGTTTTTTGGCAGACAGAGTTTTAGGATATATTAAATCTATTTATATTGGAGGTTTTCTAATGGCTGCAGGATATATAGGAATGGGTGTTTTCAAAGACTTACCTCTATTCTATACTTCCCTGGCTTTAATTATTATCGGAAATGGTTTCTTCAAACCTACTATTTCAACATTATTGGGGAATCTTTATTCTGAGGAACCTTATAAAGCCAATAAGGATTCCGGATATAATATCTTCTATATGGGGATCAATATCGGGGCATTTATCTGTAACATTATTGCAGCCTTTATGCGTAATAAATTCGGTTGGGGTGAAGCCTTCATCACGGCTGGTGTTGGGATGTTGATTGGGATGGTTATTTTTACTATCGGAAGAAAGCATTACATCCATGCAGCACAGATGAAACCTGTACAGGAAGGCGATACCAAACTTTCTGAGATTATGCTTAAAGTATTCCTTCCAGCAATAGGTGCCGGTGCCATTGGTTGGTTCATGGGGGATATTTTTGGAAGCAGTCTTTTTGGAAGTGCCAGTACAGATGCCTTTATTTTTGCCTGTGTTCCTGTTATTTATTTCTATGCCTCACTTTACTTTAAAGCAAAACCGGAAGAGAAAGCTTCTATTGGAGCATTACTTTCTGTGTTTTTGATCAGTATGTTTTTCTGGGCGGTATTTAAGCAGAACGGAACCGCATTGACAAGATGGGCCAACTATTATACAGACCGAAGTGTTCCTGCTTCTTTAGAAAAACCTTTAGAAGGAATCTATATGGTAGACGGAAAGAGCTATGAAGATAAAGAAGTACCTGTTTATGATAATCAGTTCAGATCTCAAAAGGATGCCAAAGGAGATACCCAAAAAGAAACGGGTAAAGATGTTTATTTTAAAAATATTTCTCCTGAACAGCGTGCTGCTTTAGAAAAGAATCCAGAAAATAAAGTCTATTTATATAATACTGAGCTATTCCAGTCTATTAATCCATTCTGGGTTATTGCTTTAACGCCTATTGTTGTAGGATTCTGGGCTTTGTTGAGAAGAAAAGGGAAAGAACCTTTAACTCCTACAAAAATTGTATTGGGATTATTCATTTCAGGTTTATCCTGTCTGGTAATGGTTCTGGCTGTGATGGCCGGAGACAATGGAGCGGTAAAAGTTTCTCCGCTATGGCTGGTAGCCAGCTATGGAGTTATTACTGTGGGGGAACTTTGCTTATCTCCAATGGGACTTTCTTTCGTTTCCAAGCTTTCTCCTGCAAGAATTACGGCATTGATGATGGGAGGTTTCTTCCTTGCCAACTCTGTAGGAAACAAACTTTCGGGGATCCTGGCAAGTACATGGTATAGCTATGAAAACAAAACCAACTACTTCTTAGTGAACTTTGCTTTGTTAATATTTGCAACACTTTTGGGGCTTTCTATGTTGAAAAGACTGAACAAAATCATGAAAGAAAAAGGGCATTAATCCCTGATATTATAACGATTAGCAAGCTGCGGAATAGTTCCGCAGCTTTTTTGTTTAAAAATAAAATTAAAACCTTGCCAAAAACCTAAAATAAACTATATTTGTCAGTCTTAACAAAAATTAACAATAGAATGGATAATATTGAAGCATTAAGTCCGAAGCCGGATGAATTTGTAGAGAATAAGGGTTCCAGACATCCAAAGGGATTATGGGTTCTATTCGGAACTGAAATGTGGGAACGTTTCAACTTTTATGGGATGAGAGCATTGCTTACCTTATTTATGGTAAACTCGCTCTTGATGAAGGAGGCAGATGCGTCAATTATTTATGGAGGTTTCCTTGCTCTTTGTTATCTTACTCCAATGTTAGGAGGTTTTATCGCTGACAGATTCTTAGGAAACAGATACTGTATCCTTGTTGGAGGTACTTTAATGGCTATTGGTCAGTTCTTACTTTTCATCAGTGCCAGTACTTTTGGTGCAAGCTTAGGAAGTGCAACCATGATTATGTGGGTGGCATTAGGAGTGATCATTTTCGGTAATGGTTTCTTCAAACCCAACATTTCTTCAATGGTGGGAAGTCTTTATCCAAAACAGGAAAAATCAAAATTAGACTCTGCATTTACGATTTTCTATATGGGGATCAACCTGGGAGCTTTCTTAGGACAGCTGATCTGCCCAATCATCGGAGATGTAAAATCTGTTGATGGGATAAGAGATATCCATGCATTCAAATGGGGATTCTTAGCAGCTTCTATTGCTATGATGGTAGGAACACTTACGTTCTTATTCCTTAAAAATAAATATGTAGTAACGCCTAGCGGAAGACCTATCGGAGGACTTCCAAAAAACAATACCGCTGAAGACTTTGAAGAAGGAGAAGCACAGTCTGCTAAATTCTCAGGAAAATCAGTGGGAATTTCTGTTGTTATCTTCGCAGTATTAGGAGCTCTTTTCCACTTTGCTGCAGGACAGAACATCATCTACTCTCTGGTATACGCGAGTGGTATTGCATTAGCATTTCTAATCATGTCCGATTCTTCTCTTACTAAAATTGAAAGAGACAGAATCTGGGTAATTTATATCGTTTCATTCTTCGTTATTTTCTTCTGGGCTGCATTTGAGCAGGCAGGTTCATCATTAACTTTCATTGCTGATAACCAGACAGACAGACATTTCTTCGGATGGAATATGCCACCATCTATGGTACAGATCTTCAACGGAATTTTCGTTGTTGCATTAGCAGTACCATTCAGTATCCTTTGGGATAAATTGAGAAGCAGAGGAAAAGAACCTGTATCTCCATTCAAACAAGCGATGGGATTGGCTTTAATTGCTCTTTCTTATTTCATTATTGCACACAACGTAAAAGATCTTGGCAGCCATGGACTTCTAGCTGTTAAATGGTTAATTTTACTATATTTCATCCAAACTTGTGGTGAGCTTTGTCTTTCTCCAATCGGACTTTCTCTGGTAGGTAAACTAGCTCCAAAAAGATTCGCTTCATTATTATATGGAGTATTCTTTATTGCTAACGCGGCTGGTTATGCATTGGCAGGAACACTTGGTTCCATCTTACCGGCAACAGGTGATAAGTTTGAAGCAGCACAAAAAATAGGTGTAAGTCTTCAGGATGTTTTAGATAAAAAAGTAACGTTGACAGCAGATCAGGTTACAGCTTTCGAAAAGGCTCAGCTACCGTTACACAATCCTACTTTTGCAGGATTTGAAATCCACAACCTATTCGAATTCTTTATGGTATTCGTTGTACTTTGTGGAATTGCTTCTGTAATTTTAGCTTTAATTTCTCCAATCTTAAAGAAAATGATGCACGGTGTAAACTAATTGTATCAACAAAATATAATAAAACCTCTGCTAAGTCAGAGGTTTTTTTTATTTTCGTACGATGGAAATCTCTGAAGATTCTTTGTTCCAATCCGTAAAGGAAATCATTAGACAGTCGCGCGAAAAAGTGTTTCGGATAGCGAATTCTACTCTACTGCTTACCTACTGGCAGATTGGAAAACTGATTGTAGAAAATGAACAGCAAGGAAAAGAACGTGCAGAATATGGAAAATACACATTAAGAAACCTCTCGCAAAAGCTTACCTTAGAATTCGGGAAAGGCTTTGATGAAAGTAATCTTAGAAATATGCGCTCTTTCTATCATGTGTTTCCAATATGTGACGCATTGCGTCACGAATTGAGCTGGACTCATTACAGAATCCTGATAAGACTTGATAATTCTGAAAAAATAAATTATTACATCAATGAATCTATACAAAATAATTGGAATTACAGAGATCTTAAAAGACAGATCAGCTCCCTCGCCTACGAACGAGTTTTAAAACATAAAAAATCTTCTACTGAAAATATTCACAGTGTTTTAAAAGATCCTTATATCTTTGAATTCCTTGGTTTAAAAGCAAACGAACAGTTTTCAGAAAAGGAAATTGAAACTGCCATTATTGACCATATTCAGAAATTTTTACTAGAGTTCGGGAAAGGATTTGCCTTTGTCTCCAGACAGCAACATATTTCTACCGATACCTCAGATTTTTACATTGATCTGGTTTTCTATAATTATATTTTAAAATGTTTTGTCATTATTGACTTAAAAACCGGAGAGCTTTCTCATCAGGACATCGGCCAGATTGATATGTATGTACGAATGTATGATGATCTGAAGCGAGGTGAAGGAGATAACCCTACCATCGGAATTTTATTATGTTCGGAAAAGGACGAAACGATCGTAAAGTATTCGGTTCTTAATGATCAAAATAACTTATTTGCAAGCAAATACTTACTGTATCTCCCAAAAGAAGAAGAATTAAAACAAATCATTGATCAGGACAGAATGCGTTTTGAACTTGATCAGGAAAATAAAACCCCTTAATTAAAATTTAATCATATATCATTATGAGCTTAACTTTAGATGAAATACAAGATTTCAAAGGAAAATACCCTAGGCAGATCTGGAGCCTTTTTTTCTCTGAAATGTGGGAACGTTTCTGTTTCTACGGAATGCGTGGAATGCTGGTTTTCTTTATGATCTCACAGCTCAATTTCCATGAAAAAGAAGCTAACCTTCAGTACGGAGCTACTCAAGCTTTTGTATATGCCTTCACTTTTATAGGTGGACTTTTTGCTGACAAAATCTTAGGATTCAGAAAATCCCTGTTTTGGGGAGGGCTTCTGATGATTGTAGGAAGTTTGATTCTTGCAACAGATCCTCATAAATTCTTTTTCTTAGGAATAGCCTTCACCGTCGTGGGTACCGGTTTTTTTAAACCCAATATTTCATCAATGGTAGGGCAGCTTTACAAACCTAACGATTCAAGAGCTGATGCTGGGTTTTCACTTTTCTACGCGGGAATTAACCTAGGAGCTTTATTAGGTGGTTACCTTTGTATTGCAATTGGTAAAGGTGAATTCTTAGGCAACATCATTGCAGAAGAGATGAGGTGGCATATCGCCTTTGGACTTGCATCCATTGTAATGGTAGTCAGTTTGATCAATTTCGTATTTACCCAAAGAACGCTCGGAACCATTGGTTTACAGCCAGGGCATCCCTTAGCAGAAGTAAAAACAGCTCCAATTCCAAAGTGGAAAGAATATGGAGTGTACGTTTTATCATTAGTCTTTGTACCTATCATTATGACCATGGTTGCCAAGACAGAATACACTGATTATTTTATGTGGACAATCGGGCCATTAACCCTGATCTATTTATTCTATGAAATGTCTAAAGTAACAGCTTCAGAACGTAAAAAACTTTGGGCAGCTTTGGTTTTTATTATATTTTCAATCATATTCTGGGGAATCTATGAACAAAGTGGAGGCTCCTTGAGTATTTTTGCGGCCAAGAATCTTAACAAAGATCTTTTAGGATTAGACCCGAATGGAGTAAATAACTCAGGTGGAGCTTTCTTCATTATTTTCCTTGCACCGCTTATCGGGCTTCTTTGGATTTGGTTGAATAAAAGAAAAATTGAACCAAATACCATTATCAAATTTGGTTTAGGATTTATTTTCTTAGGGCTAGGATATTATGTTTTATTTGCTACCCGTTTGTTTGCAGATCTTCAAGGAATTACTTCATTGAACTTTTTCACTCTAGCACTTTTGATCATTACTCTAGGAGAGCTATGCCTCTCTCCCATCGGATTATCGATCATGACCAAGCTTTCTACTAAAAATCTTCAGGGAATGATGATGGGAATGTGGTTCCTTGCTTCAGCCTACGGACAATATGTAGCTGGGATCATTGGAGCGAGTCTTGCCACCTCAAAAGAAGGTTCTACCAACTATGATGCTTTGATCACTTACACCGATGGATATAAACAATTAGGTTTATATGCGGTAATTGCCGGAGTTGTATTAATTTTGATATCTCCTTTCGTGAAAAAATTAATGCAGGATGTAAAATAGAAAATAAGCAATTATGCTTATTTTTACATAAATATCACAATATGAAAAAAATTTTAAGCATAGTATTCTTATTATCATTATTCAATTTCAGTTTTGCCCAGGTAAAATGGATGACTATTGAAGAAGCTTTAAAAGCTCAGAAAGAAAGTCCAAAGAAAATTCTTATCGATTTTTATGCGGATTGGTGTGGGCCCTGCAAAATCATGGAGAAAAAAACCTATGGACATGCTGTAATTGCACAGATTTTAAATGAGAATTACTATCCTGTAAAATTTAATGCCGAAGAAAAAAAAGATATTGAAATTTTTGGAAGAACCTTTTCCAATCCTAATACAGAACATAAAAAAGGGAAAAACTCATTACATGAATTCACTCAATATATGAATGTAGGTGCAGTACCCAGTACTGTTTTTCTGGATGAAAACGGAGGTCCAATCACTATTTTACAAGGTGAACTTTCCGCAAAAGAACTGGAGCCTTATCTGGAACTGATCTCAAAAGATTTGTTTAAAAAGATTAAGACCAGAGAACAGTGGGAAGATTATCAGAAAAAATTCAAATCTAAAATTAAAGAGTAATCAAAGTTTCAAAATCCCGGTTTACGGATATGATTCTGAAATTTTACCATACAGACTTCCAATTTTTTTGGAAGTCTTTTTTATTTTACCGAAATTCGAACCTTTGTTTTTTCATTCAAAACCCGGATTTGCAAAACCCGGGAGATTACACCAAAAATGACTTTAGAAACCTCCATAGAATACGTAAAAGGAATAGGTCCGGAAAGAGCCAAACTCATTAAAAGTGTGCTAGGCTTGTCTACTGTAGAAGATATGTTGAACTTCTACCCTCTCCGCTATCTGGATAAGAGTAAAATTTATACCGTTTCTCAGCTTACAGAAGAAAGCAGCCAGGAAATACAGTTAAAAGGACGAATTACCCAGGTACAGGAAATACAGACCGGAAAAACCAAGAGATTGTCAGCCAAATTCAATGATGAAACCGGAAGCATGGAGCTTGTATGGTTTCAATATTCTAAATGGCTGAAAGAACAGCTTCCTATCAATAAAGAGGTTTATATTTTTGGTAAAATCAATGTTTTCAACCAGAAATTTTCAATGCCTCATCCTGAAATTGAAGCGGAGGAAAAAAAAGAAGGCGACACCCGTCTGAAACCTATTTATCCAAGTTCTGAAAAGCTTACTAAAAGAGGTCTTGGGCAACGTTTTTTTCAAAATGCATTACGAAATATCTGCAGGGAGATTCCTAACCTTATAGAAGAAAATTTTCCGGAGTATTTGATGAAGACATTCCAGTTTATGTCCAGACAGCATGCCTTTCTGAATGTACACTTTCCAAAAGATACGGAACATTTTGATAAAGCAGATTTCCGTTTAAAATTTGAAGAATCATTCTTTTTTCAATTGGGATATGGCTTAAAAAAACTCCATCATAAAACGCAGTCTTACGGCAATCCTTTCCCTATTATCGGAGATCATTTCAATGATTTTTATGAAAATCACCTTCCCTTTGATCTTACCAATGCTCAGAAAAGAGTTTTAAAGGAAATCCGGATGGATATGAAAAGGCCTATTCAGATGAACAGACTTCTACAGGGAGATGTAGGTTCCGGAAAAACAATGGTTGCCTTACTTACCATGCTTATTGCCATGGACAATGGTTTTCAAAGCTGCCTGATGGCTCCTACAGAAATTCTCGCTCAGCAACATTATAATGGAATTAAAGAGTTACTGGAAAAAACCGGGATTAATATCCGCCTGCTGACAGGGTCTACAAAAGCTGCAGAAAGGCGTATTATCCACGAAGAGCTCGAAAACGGCACCCTTTCTTTTCTGGTAGGAACCCATGCTGTATTGGAGGATAAAGTAAAATTTAAGAACCTGGGGCTAGCCATCATTGATGAGCAGCATCGTTTTGGGGTAGCACAGCGAGCCAAGCTTTGGGCTAAGAATAAAATACCTCCTCATATTCTGGTTATGACGGCAACTCCTATCCCAAGAACGCTGGCAATGAGCTTTTACTCAGACCTTGATGTTTCTGTGATTGATGAAATGCCTGTAGGAAGAAAACCTATCATCACTGCTCACAGACGTGAAAAAGACAGAGCAGATGTTTACAATTTCTGCCGGGACGAAATAAAGAAAGGAAGGCAGATTTATTTTGTATACCCACTTATTGAAGAATCCGAAACATTAGATTACAAAAATCTTGTGGAAGGACTGGAACACGTGATGGATTATTTTTCTGATTATAACGTGACTATGCTGCACGGAAAGATGAAGCCGGACGAAAAAGATGCTGCAATGGCATATTTCGCTTCAGGGAAAGCAGAAATCATGGTTGCTACAACAGTAATTGAAGTGGGAGTAAATGTGCCCAATGCTTCTGTAATGGTTATCGAAAGTTCCGAAAGATTTGGTCTCTCACAGCTTCACCAGCTTAGAGGGCGTGTAGGAAGAGGTGCTGAACAAAGTTACTGTATTCTGATGACTTCAGATAAGCTATCCAAAGAAAGCAGAACCCGTATCAAAACCATGACGGAAACCAATGACGGTTTTAAAATTTCTGAAGTTGATATGCAGCTCCGTGGTCCAGGTGATATTCTGGGAACACAGCAAAGCGGTGTTGTAGATTTTAAAAGGTTGGATCTCGTGAATGATTCAGCCATTATTAAAACAACCAAAAATACGGTTGAAAAAATTCTGGAAGCCGATCCTATGTTATCAAGACCAGATAATATGGTGATCAAAAATTACTATATACGATACTATAAAGGAAAAAATAAGTGGAGTAAAATTTCATAAAAAAACCGCAGAAAAAAATTTCCTGCGGCCCCCTTATAAAACTGTTATTTAGAAGAAATTACTTTTGGTCTGTTTAAAAAATTTATTTTAATAGTTCAGGCTTAATATTTTGTGATGTGGTGTGAAAATATTTATCTATTATTTGAATAAGCTAAACCCTAACTATTAAAATAAATTATAAAAAACAAAATGAATTATTTTTCCAACTTGCTTATTATAAAAACTAACTGTGTTCAGGTGGAGGTGAGGGAATGAAACGAATAAAAATACCTCCAACTGCTTTGAGTTTTCATGATTGTACCGTTTTGTTTAAAGATCTTCTATGCTTTATAATTGGAAATAGTATAATTCATTTTGTTAACTAACATCGTGATTTATATAATATTTTATTCTTTAGAAATAATACTTTTCATTCTTCTGTATCTTTTCTATATGGTCAAATTTGTGTCATTGATTTTACTTTTACAAATGTCAGAATATTAATTGAAACCTATTTTATATTATTTCTATTATTAGTTATAAAATTTTCACCCATTTGTGAATAGTATGTTACAAATAGAACTTTTCTTTTGTTCATTACAAACAAAAGAAGTCTTTATTCATCACATTTTCAAGATAAAATTCTCTTTATTCAACCCCGAGGTATAATACTGCCAGTTTATTGTAATAATTTCTGTAACCACCTTTTTCAGGGTCTCAAAAGATTCGGCTTTTCTCATGTAAATATTTGCACCTCTCACAAAAATATCTTCAATTTCACTTTCAGGAATAGGGTCGGAAAAAATAGCCGTTACCATTCTGCTGAATTTTAAATTAGACTGTATTTCGTCCAGACATTCCATGCTATTCTTTCCGGGAATAGTGTATCGGATAAAAACAAGTTCAGGAATTACTGCATCATCATTGTTCAGATATTCCATAAGATCTTTTCCGTTGCTAAAACATTGAACTTTGATAGAGATTTTAAGCTCTTTTAATATATTTTTAAAAAAAATCAAGGTGTTTTCATCGTTATCCGCTACTATTACGTTCAAAAATTCTTTATTCATACTGCATTGTAGGGTTTATGACCGCGCTTTGAGCTTTTCTTCTTCTTCCTATGATTTTTTGAAACTGGGAGGGAGTGACTCCTGTGGTATTTTTAAATTGTGTGCTCAGATGGGCTACACTGGAATAATTTAGTTTATGGGCAATTTCAGTAAGGCTCTGCTTGTTTCTTATAATTAATGCTTTCGCATGCTCTATTTTCTGAAGAATAATAAAATTCTCAATAGAGGTATAAGCAACTTCTGAAAACAGATTGGAAAGATATCCGTAGCTGTGGTTCAGTTTTTCAGAAATATAAATAGATGCTTTTACAGGAATAATCTCATCGGAAAAGACAAGTTCTATAATGGCATCTTTTATTTTCTGTACCAAAGCGGTTTTCTGGCTTTCTATGATTTCGATCCCATAATCCCCAAGATTTTTCTTGAAAAGTTTATGCTGTTCTTGGGTAAAAGGTTCATAGAATTCCACTTCGCCAAAATTGAGCAACCGGTATTTTAACCCGTGCTCTTTAAGCTTTTCGTCCAATACTTTCTTACAAAGAGCATTGAAATCAAATTTAACATACATTTTCATCCTAGTATAAATAAGCCAAATTATTTAGTAAATATAACGATTTATTTCATTTAAAAGTGAAATAGGATCTTTTTTTTTAACATTTCTTTAATACAAAAAAACTCCTGTATTGAAGAATACAGGAATTTAAACACTAAGGATGAAAAAAATATACTGATAAAAAGCTGAATCAGCTCAAAACCAAGCATATGAATGTATTATTATAAGTGATTTGGTTCTGAAGCAAAGATGGATCAAAAAAAGAAATCACTTGTTATAGAATTACAGGATAAAGTTACAAAATTTTAAGTCAATTATATGTGAATTAGAAATTCCATAAGGTAGTCATCCATCACAAATCCTCCTCCAATATCGAAGACACCTTCGTCATAAACCTTGTATCCTTGGGACTTGTAGAAGTTTCTGGCATCATTATATTTATTCACATTCAGGATAATTCTCCTGTTCTCATTTTCAGAGACGAAAGTATTCAAAAACTGAAGGGCGTTTTTTCCAAACCCTTTTCCTTTGCTTTCCGGCACAAGATAGATACGATGCAGCTTGGCCGTTTTTTCTTCGTAATTAAGTTCAAAACCCATAAACCCTTCGTAAGAATTATTATTTTCGTCCTGGATCAGGTAATAATGATAATCCGGATTTTGAAAATGAGTCATAATTTCTTTTTCAGAATACATTTCTGAAAGCATATACTCCATCTGTTCTGCAGAAAGTATTTCTGCGTATGCTTTTTCCCAGGATCTTCTTGCCAGATTCTGAATTAAAGGGATATACTTTTCTGTGGCTTTTACTAATTTCATTTTTGTATGTGATTATGATTAAAAAAAAGTGAAAAGCCTAAACTTTTCACTTTCGGTATTTTAAATAACTAAAATGTCAATGTTATTTGACCTTCTATTATTAGATGTTCGCCATTTCAGCTTTAATTTTAGCGTGAAGACCTTCTGAAGCTTTTACTAAAGGAAGTCTCAAATAGTTTTTGACAATTCCTTTTTCAGCCAGAATAACTTTGATACCACAAGGATTACCTTCTGCAAATATCAGACGGGTAATTTCAACCAGTTTGTTGTGGATCTCATAAGCTTCTTTCACTTTGCCATCAAAAGCAAGCTGTACCATTGCAGAGAATTCTTTTGGATAGGCCTGCCCTATTACGGAAATTACTCCGTTTCCACCTGCTAATGTTACGGGAAGAGTGTATTCATCATCTCCGGAAACTAAAGAAAATCCTTCAGATTTTTTTCTAAGAATATCAAAGTACTGTAAAATACTTGGTGCTGCTTCTTTAATCATGAAAAGGTTCGGAAATTCTTCAGCAAGACGAATTGTAGTATCTGCCTCTATATTCTGACCTGTTCTTGAAGGTACATTATAAATAATAATATTTTTACCTGTAGAAGCTAATGCCTTATAATGCTGATAAAGCCCTTCCTGATTAGGTTTATTGTAATATGGAGAAACGGAAAGTACTGCTTCAAATGCTGAAAGGTCTTCTTCTTCAATCTGTTTCTTGACTTCAAGAGTATTGTTGCCGCCAATTCCTAATACTAATGGAAGACGTTTATTATTTACCTTAATGATATGCTCAATTACCTGTTTCTTCTCCTCAGCAGAAAGCGTTGCGGCTTCTGCCGTAGTTCCCAACACTACCAAATAATTGGTTCCGTTTTCAATATTATACTCCACCAGTTTTGTTAAACTATCGAAGTCAACGGATAAATCTTCATTAAAGGGCGTTACCAATGCAACACCTACTCCTTTTAAAATGCTCATCTGTTCGAATTATTTTTGCCAAATTTAATCATTTACAGTAAGAATTTGTAATAAATAATAATGTTTTATTATACATATAGTTATATTTGCATATACTAAAAGATATTATGAAAAATAAATTCTTGTTAATAGGAATTGCTCTGGCATCTCTTACAGCTTGCAAAACGGCTTCCAAACCGCAAATTGTGAATGTAAAGACCCAGAAAAATATCTCTATTAATAATGAGCTAAAGAATGATGAGGAGTTTGTAAAATTTATTGAACCTTATAAGCAGAAACTGGATAAAGAAATGAACCAGAAGATCTCTCACACCAGTGTAGATCTAACAAAGCAGGGCGATAACAGCAATCTGGGAAATCTTTTAGCTGATTATACATTCGAAGGAGGAGACCAGTGGCTCAAGAACCATCTTAAACAAAACGTGGATGCAGCTCTGATCAACATAGGAGGAATTCGTACTACGATCGGAAAAGGCGATATTATGTTGAAAAATATATTTGAGGTAATGCCTTTTGAAAATGAACTGATCATTGTGAAAATGAAAGGAACAGATTTACCGGCACTTTTTGACTATTATGCAAAAAAAGAAGTTAATAACCCGGTTTCTCATTTATACATTGAAACAAAAAAAGGACAACTATCCCAATCTTTAATTAACGGAAAAGCAATAGATCCCAACAAAGACTATTATATTGCCACGTCAGATTATCTGGCTCTTGGAGGTGATGATATGAAATTCTTTTCAAAAGGTGAGTCTATTCCTACAGGAGTAAAACTGAGAGATCTGTATATTGAAATCTTCAAAAAGAATCCTGAAATAGTTGCCCCAACAGATGTTCGTTTAAATTTTATCGGTAAGAAGTAATGGATAGAAAAAGTTTTTTAAAAACAATAGGTGGCGGAACTTTAGCAGCAGCTTTAGCTCCCAATATGATGATGGCAGAAGAGTTAAAAATATTTAATTCAAAGTCTGCAAACAAACTGACTATTCTTCATACCAATGATCAGCATAGCAGAATTGAGCCTTTTGATGCCAGCTACACAAAAAACCCTAATCAGGGAGGTTTTGCCAGAAGAGCAAACTTAATACAACAAATCAGAAGTCAGGAAAGCAATGTATTGCTACTTGATTCAGGAGATATTTTCCAGGGAACCCCGTATTTTAATTTTTTCGGAGGAGAACTGGAGTTCAAACTAATGTCCATGATGAAGTATGATGCTTCTACTATGGGAAATCATGATTTTGATAACGGACTGGAGGGTTTTCTAAAGGTTCTTCCCAATGCAAAATTTCCTTTTATCTGTTCCAATTATGATTTTAAGAACACCATTCTGGACGGGAAAACTTCCCCTTATAAGATCTTTAACAAGAATGGTATAAAAGTGGGAATTTTTGGTGTCGGAATTGAGCTGGATGGTCTTGTCGGTAAAAAGCAGTATGCTGAAACCGTTTATTCCAATCCTATTGACGTAGCACAGCATTATTCAAACTTTTTGAAAAAAGATCAGAAATGTGATCTTGTCATTTGTCTTTCACATATAGGGTATGCTTACAAAGAAGAACCTAATAAAATATGTGATAAGATGCTGGCAGCCCATACAGAAAACATTGACATTATCTTGGGAGGCCATACTCATACATTTCTTCCGGAACCTGAATCTTTCACCAATAGACAGGGCAAAAATGTCCTTGTGAACCAGGTGGGATGGGCAGGTTTGCTTTTAGGAAGAATAGATTTTTATTTTGACATCAACAAAAACGTACAGCATATCTCCTGGAATAACCAGGTAATAGACAGCAGCATAACAGCATAATATGAAAAAACTCTCTTTAATTTCTCTTGGTATTTTAGCATCTCTGCAGTTTACTAAAGCACAGGTCATTTCATCAAAAAAATGGGCGGATCTTTTTTCCTACAACAACGTCATCGCTATGAGAGAAGACAATGGAAAGATAATCGCTGCCACAGAAAACGGGATATTCTACTATACAATATCAACTGGAGAAATTACGAAGTTATCTAAAGCCAACGGATTGCATAACATCGGAATCACAGCTTTCGACTATAATCCACAGACCAAAACAGGTCTCATTGGATATAGCAATGGTTCTCTGGATGTTATTACACCGCAGGAAATAAAATATGTTGTTGACATCCCCATAGCAGCGGGATATAATGGTGACAAAAAGATCAACCATATCTCGATCAACGGAGATAAGGCAGTTATTTCTGTTGGTTACGGACTCTCTATATTTGATTTAAAAAAGAAAGAATTTGGAGATTCTTCATTCTTTATAACAGGTGGTGTTTATCAGCCAAGTAATGAGGCTACTATATTCGGTAACAAGGTATATTCTGTCACCAACAATGGTTTAAAAAGTCATGAAATGAATACAACCTTCCCGGTATATTCAACTTGGACTACGGAAATGCCTGGAGCATACAAACATATTGATTCAAAATCTGAATTGATTTTCTCCACTGCTACTGCCGCATATGTTTATAATAACGGTACGCCGATACAACTTCCCAACACCTTCGGAAATATCCGAGATATTGTGATATCCACTAATAATATTGTAGTAACGGACAGTAAAATATATACTTACAGTATTAATGGAATATCTCAAAATCAAGTAGATCTTGGTGAAGAATGCAATACTGCGATAAGTGCTGGCGGAAAGATACTGGGAGGAACTGTTTTATCAGGAATAAAAGATGAAAGCAGTAATAGTTACAAACCTTCTGGGCCGCAGTTCAATTTTGCTTATAATGTAAACCTGTTTGATAATAATCAGCTTCTGGTTTCGAGTGGAGGAAGAATCGATAACTATAATGGTGCTATTGTAAACCCTTTAAAACCCGGTTTTTATTATTTTAACGGTAATGAATGGATTTATCCTTCGTTTTTTAAGAACAATGTAAGGTCTATTAACGTATTGGATGCTATTCTCAATCCCCTTGATAATAATGAGGTACTTTTCACCAATTATGCAATGCATGATCAGGGAATCTACAGGATGAAATATAATGCAACCAACAAAGATTTTGATCTGGTGAAATATTATGACCTGCAAGCTCAACCTTATTTAAGGCGTCCGGTAGGTTTTGCTACAGATCCTCAAAACAATATTTTTGTTTCCTTCGGATTTATTGAAGGAGGAAACCCATCCATAGCAATCTATGATAAACCTTCTGATAATTTTATTATAAAAAAACTGGTTCTTTCCAGTGAAACTACACAAAAGCCAGTCTTCTATGAAAACATGTTATGGATTCCGTTACCACGTTCCAATAACTTCTGGACTTATGATTACAAAAATGCCACCAATCTTTCTGATGATGCAGATTACATCATGGGAGATTCCAACGGTTTTATAGACGGAACCCTATCGGTAGCTTTTGATAAATCAGGAGATGCCTGGATCGGATCATACGCAGGGTTAAAAGTATTACCCAATGCTGCGAGTGAAATAAAAACCACTCATCCTAAACCGGAACCTATTATTATTGAACAAAACGGTTTGGGAGAAGAACTTTTCAGAGATGCTGCCATTCTTTCTATTGCTGTAGACCAGGGAGATCACAAATGGGTATCTGTAGATGGTGGTGGAGTGTATTATCTTTCTTCTGACGGGCAAAAAACAATCAGACATTTTACAAAAGAAGATTCTCCGCTTCCAACCAATACTGTTACAGATATCAAAATAGATAAAAAGACAGGTAAAGTATACTTTGTTACCTATAATGGTATTGTAACTTACCAGGGAGATGTTGCAGATGTAACCTCTAACTTTGGAGATGTTCTGGTATATCCTAACCCGGTTGTTTACTCAAATTTCAAAGGAAAGGTGACCATCAAAGGGCTGGCGGAAAAAACCAATATCAGAATTGTGGATGCCGCAGGAAATGTTGTACATTCTGCAGTAGCAAGAGGAGGATATTATGAATGGGATCTTAACAATCAGAAAGGGACACGAGTAGCTTCAGGAATTTACTTTGTTCTAATGACCAATGAAGATGGTTCTGATAAAGCTACTGCCAAAATAGGAGTCGTTAATTAATGAATTCACAAAACGGTTTTTTACTTTCATTTATCAAATATGGAGAAAATGATGCAGTTCTGCATTGTTTTACAGAAGAAGAGGGTTTTCAGAGTTATTTTTTAAAAGGAATTTATTCGAAAAAGAACAAAAAGAAAGCCCTGCTACAGCCGTTGAACAAACTCAATTTTTCCATCAGCCCTCTTAGAGGAAATGGAATTGCTTCAGTATCCAAATTTGAGCTGGTAAAAAACACCGATATCTATACGGACATAAAAATTAATACCGTCATATTTTTTATCTCAGATTTTCTAAGTCAGATTTTGAAATATGAAAATAAAAATACCCCAATTTATTACAGTATTGATGAATTGATCAACGAGTTGATCAACAGAAATTATCAGGCACACCTTCTTTTTCTTCTTGCTGTTTTAAAAATTCAGGGTGTTGCCCCACTATTGGGAGACGGCAATTTTTTAGATCCGGAAACAGGAACTTTCTCTTATCATTCTAGCCATCAGCTGTTCAGTGAAGAGATCTCATCCTTGTGGAAGAATGCTCTCTGTGCAGAAAATCTGTATGCAACCAAAATTCACAGCTCTTTAAGAAAAGATTTTCTGGACAGTATCCTGATTTATTATCATTACCATATTACAGACTTCAAAACGCCTCCGTCATTGGAGATCATCCAACAAATATTTGAATAAGAAACGAAGAATACATTTTAGCTTCTTTTTTTATTTTCTTTTGTATTGGCTTTTTCCGGCATTTCAGTTTCAGATTCTGCAATTTCTTTTTTGGGAAATCTTGGCTGTAAGATTTTTGCAATAAGCCCAGTCCATCCTGTCTGATGTGAAGCTCCTACTCCACGCCCATTATCTCCGTGGAAATACTCATAAAAGAGGATATAATCTTTAAAATCCGGATCGGTTTGAAATCTTTCATATTGACCGTTCACGGGACGTTTCCCGTTTTCATCTTTCAGGAATATTTTCGTTAATCTTTTATTCAAAGAATCAGCAATCTGATCCAGGTTGGAGTAATTTCCACTTCCGGTAGGGTACTCAACTAAAAAATCAGGACTGTAATAAAAGAAAAACCGCTGAAGACTGTCTACAATCAGGAAATTGATAGGAAACCAGATCGGCCCTCTCCAATTGCTGTTTCCTCCGAAAAGACCACTATCACTTTCGGCAGGCGTATACTTTACGCAATAGTCTGTTTCATTAAGGTTTAGGGTATAAGGTTTATTTTCATATTCTTTAGAGAGTGCTCTTACTCCATATTCACTTAGAAATTCTCCAGGATTCAGCATTCTGCTCAATAATCTTTTTAAGCGGTGTCCACGAAGTAATGATAAGAGGTGTTTGGAATCCTGCCCTTTATCTTCCCATCTTGAAACAAGGGATGCCAATTCAGGCTTATTATCCAATACCCATTTCATTCTTTTCTTAAAGTTGGGAAGGTTTTCAATCATTTCATCATCAATGACCTCCACGGCAAACATGGGAATCAAACCAACAATTGTTCTTAATTTCAGATACATATGAGTTCCGTCACTGGAAGCTATGGCATCGTAAAAAAATTCGTCTTCTTCATCCCAAAGACTGAAATTTTCGTCTCCCATATTATCCAGGGAATGAGCTATGGCCAGGAAATGTTCAAAAAACTTCATTGCCATTTCTTCGTATACATTATTGTAAAGAGCCAATTCTAAAGCAATTCTCATCATATTCAGGGCAAACATAGCCATCCAGCTTGTTCCATCGGATTGTTCCAATTGTTCGCCGTTGGGAAGTGGAGTATTTCTATCGAAAACCCCAATATTATCAAGTCCTAAAAAACCACCTTCAAAAATATTATTTCCATTAAGGTCCTTTTTGTTGACCCACCAGGTAAAATTCATAAGTAACTTCTGAAAAGCACTTTCCAAAAATTCCAGGTCGGGTTTATCTTTTAAGTATTCATCAATTTTGAAAACTCTGAAAACTGCCCAGGCATGAACGGGAGGATTTACATCGCTCAAATTCCATTCATAGGCAGGGAGTTGCCCATTGGGATGCATATACCATTCAAAGAGGAAAAGCTTAAGTTGATGCTTTGCAAAATCGGGATCGATAAGAGAAAAACTAATGGTGTGAAATGCAAGATCCCATGTCGCATACCAGGGATATTCCCATTTATCAGGCATAGAAATAATATGCTCGTTATTGAGATGCTTCCAGTCGTAGTTCCTTATTTTCTCACGGGATTTTGGAGGTCGCAGCTCTGCGGGATCTCCTTTCAGCCATTTTTCAACATTGTAGTGATAATACATTTTATTCCAAAGCATTCCGGCAAATGCCTGCCTTTGTATCAGCTTTTCATCTTCAGAAGCAATTCCTTTCTGAACCTCAGCATAAAATTCATCAGCTTCCTGATGTCTCAGCTTAAAAATATCATCAAAATCAGAAAATGGCTCTTTGAGATCTTTATCTGAAATTCTGAATTCAAAAACTTTAGATTCTTTTCCTTTAAAGTTTTCATCGATAAGAAAAGCAGCTTTTGTTCCTTTGTTTTCAGGGTTTACAGATTGAGAATTACCGGTAGTTACATGCTGATTAATTCCGTCCTTACAATATATGGATGAATTCGAAGATCGATAAAGCCGTTCATTATTGGTTTCATTATCGCAGAACAAAACTTTTGAAGACTGTTTTGCGTAGATATTTTTTATTTCCAGATCTTTGTGATGTATCATGATCTGGTCTTCTTTTTCAGCGAAAAGTTTAGGTTTATAATCATCATAACCCCAGTTCCAGGTATTCCGGAACCAAACAGTAGGTAAAACAATAAGTGAGGTTTCTTTTTCGGATTTATTAACGATCGTTAAACGAACAAGCAGGTCATGTTGGTCGGCTTTACTGTATTCTATGAAGATATCAAAGTATTCGTTCTGATCAAAAATTCCGGTATCAATCAACTCATATTCGGCTTCATTTTTATTTCGTTCAGCGTTCGTTTTAATCAGATCTTCATAGGGAAAATAGTTTTGAGGATATTTGTACAGCATCTTCATATAAGAATGTGTAGGCGTAGAATCCAGGTAATAGAAATATTCCTTTACATCTTCACCATGATTTCCCTGTCCGTTGGTAAGCCCAAAGAAACGTTCTTTTACCATTTTATCCTTTTTGTTCCAGAAACCTAAAGAAAATACAAGCTTTTGAAAGTCATCGCAAATACCTCCAATTCCTTCTTCGCCCCAGCGATAGGTTTTGGCTTCTGCAGTATCATGGTTGGTGTAATTCCAGGCATCTCCATTTTCACTGTAATCTTCACGGACAAGCCCCCATTCACGGTTACTTACATATGGGCCCCATTTTTTCCATGAGACATCTGAAATTCTTTCTTTTTCTGACATAAGCAGATCGTATTACATGGTTGTATAATGTAAAGTATATTGGACGCTAAAATTTTAAAATTTTAACCTTCAAATACGCAAACTTTTGATTTTAAAAACTTTTATCCTCCTGTAGAAAAACTTTCAAACGTAGTCATTCCGCCATCAACGAAAATACTCGTTCCGCTGATATAATCAGCAAGATCACTGGCCAGAAATGCAGCCATATTTCCGATGTCCTGAGGTTGTCCGATTCTGTTGTAAGGAATCAGATTGAGAAGAGAACTGAGGGCTTGTGGAGTACTCCATGCATCTTTATTAATGGGAGTTTGAATCGCCCCCGGACAAATGGAGTTGACACGGATTTTATCTGCTCCATATTCCTGTGCAAGGGTCTGCATCAGCATTCTTATGGCTCCTTTACTGGCCGCATAATTGGCATGCCCGGCCCAAGGGATAATCTCGTGTACTGAACTGATATGAATAATCTTTCCACATGCTATAGAGCGTGAAGGATCTATTCCGCGGCGAAGAAACTCTTTAATTGCTTCTCTGGCACAGAGAAACTGCCCTGTAAGATTGACTCCGATTACAGCATTCCACTGATCGAGTGTCATTTCAGTAAATTTAGCATCTTTTTGAATTCCAGCGTTGTTGATAAGAATATCTACGGTCTGAAATTCAGAAACCACATCCTGAAACATTCTGATGACCTGATCTTCTTTAGAAACATCACATTGATAGGTTATTCCATTACCGCCTGCATCTGTAATTTCCTTCAGTACAGCTTTTGCTTCTTCTGTTGATCGTTCTGAGGAATGATTAACAATAACTGTTGCTCCTGCTGCAGCCAGAGATTTTGCTATTCCTGAGCCTATTCCGCTAGATGCTCCCGTAACGACAGCTACCTGATTATGAAGTGATATTTCCATATTTTGAATTTGATGTTACTCAAAGTTATGGAAAGAAATCAGCCGGAGAAAATTATACTTTTAAAATTTTATTAAAGTTTTTTGTACATGAGATGCTGGGGTCCGCTTCTTCCTATTCTGGTTTTACCTTCATCAATATATCCGGTCTGAAGATAAATACGATAAGCAGAATTGTTTTTTTGATTCACGGCTAGTACAATTTCAGTACAGTTTTTGAAATTCTCTTTTACAAAATCATCTACTTTCTGCATTGCTTTTTTACCGATTCCTTTGCCCTGCATCTGAGGATTAACAGAAAGTGAGCGTAGTAAAACTGCGTCTTTATTTTTGGTAAGTTCCAATTTATCCTGTCCAAAG
This sequence comes from Chryseobacterium sp. JK1, assembly GCF_050632815.1. Classification (NCBI taxonomy): domain Bacteria; kingdom Pseudomonadati; phylum Bacteroidota; class Flavobacteriia; order Flavobacteriales; family Weeksellaceae; genus Chryseobacterium; species Chryseobacterium sp. JK1. The sequence goes on from NZ_JBODRU010000005.1 coordinate 76,112, forward strand.
TCAAGGACGAAAAAACCAGCAGGTTTATCATCCTCAAAAATAGTCACTGGAAAAGCATCGGTATCGTCTCTATTTTGAATATTGCGCAGCGCCTGTTCTGCACTGGCAGTGAAGCGCAATTGAGTTTCATCTAAAATATAGTTCACACCGGCAAAATCTTCTGCCTTAAAGAATTCCAGGCTGACCATTATTAATGGTGATAAACATCTTCATACATTACCCCTGCACGAATTTCCACAGGAAGTTTGTTTTCTTCCGGAACAATAGGGCAATTATAATCGTAAGCATTATAGGCGCAAAAAGGATGATAAGACTTATTAAAATCCAGCACAATTGTATTTCCTTTTGGTATTTTCAGATCCATATATTTTCCGCCACCGTAGGTTTCTTTTTCATTGGTTGCATCGCGAAACGGAAGAAAAAGATAATCTTTGTACTTTTCCTGCTGAATTAAAGCCAGGCTTTGGTATAAAGTTACCGTATAAGGTTTTCCATCTAAAGTGAATGTTGCTTTACCATATTCCTGATAAGTTTTTGATTTCCCAGAAGATGTTGGAAGCTCAAAGGGTTTTGTATCGGTTGATCTTACAAATTTGGCCGTTACACGATATTTCATATCTATAGGAAAGAAGGGATGTTTTTTGAAGTTTTTAAAATTGTCTCCTCTCAACGGAGTTTCCTTTGGATTCAAATATTCTGCATTGAGCTCTTTTTGAAATTTCTGAACTTCTTTTTCTTCTTTTGAAATCCCCTTCTGAGAAAAAGCAAACAGGGGAAGAACTAAAAACAACACAATATATCTTTTCATGAATTTAAAATTATAAGTAAAACTATGAATTTTTTGGCGTATGAAAAGTTAAAACTATACTAAAAAAGCATAATCTGCTGTAAACACAATACGTTATCATTGTTCTAGCATACTTTTTGACCATAAAAGCCCATGGACAGAAAGAAATTCATCAAAACGAGCGTACTGGCTATCTCAGGTTTCTATTTTCTACAATCAGATCTTTTTCAGGCTTCTGAGCGAAGAGTCAACAGGAAAAAGGAATTTGCAGATGCTCCTGTTATTATTATTGGGAGTGGATATGGGGGTGCCGTTTCTGCTTTACGACTTTGTGAAGCCGGAAAGAAAGTGGTGATGCTGGAAATGGGTCTTAACTGGGAAAAATCAGGGATTCCCTTCTCTAACCTTCTGAAACCAGGGAAAAGTGCGGCATGGCTGAGGAAGAAAAGTATTGCTCCCTTCATGAATTTATTTTCTCTCACTCCTTTTACCGGAACACTGGACCGCCTTGATTTTAAACATCTCAGTATTTGGGTAGGAAGAGGAGTAGGCGGAGGCTCACTTGTTAATGGTGGAATGGCCGTGGTTCCCAAAGAAAGCTATTTCAGGGAGATTTTCCCAAATCTGGATGCTGACAAATTTTACAGCCATTACTTTCCGTTGGTACAGGAAGAACTTAAAGTAAATGTTATTGATGAACAGTTTTTAAAAGAATGTCCTTATTATAAATTTACCAGAGTTGGTGAAGAAGAAGCTCATAAAGCCGGCTTCAAAACAATGCGGGTTCCCAATGTATATGACTTTAAATATATGGAAAAGGAATTCAGGAATGAAGTTCCCCGCTCCGCACTCAATACTGAAGTGATCTATGGAAATAACTATGGTAAAAACAGTTTAGATAAAACGTATCTGAAAAAAGCTATGAAAACCGGGAATCTTGAAATCCTGGATCTTCATTGTGTGGATCATATTAAACTCAATGATGATAAGAGTTATACGCTCAATGTTCAACACATTGACACCTCCGGACATATTGTTGCAGACAAAGTTTTTACATGTAAAAAACTGATCCTTTCGGCTGGAACTATGGGAACTTTACAACTGCTGCTGCATTCCAATGCGGTTAACAATTTTCCTGTTCATGAACAAATCGGTAAGAATTGGGGGAATAATGGAAATTTTATGACCGGAAGAAACTGGGTAAAACCCTTATCAGGCGGAACGGGAGCAAAACAATCAACAATTCCGGTGGGTGGTATTGACAACTGGGAAGATAAAGAACATCCTTTCTTCACAGAAATTGCTCCTTTACCAATGGGAATGGATGTGGCCACTGCATTATATCTGCTCATCAACCGAGTGGATAAAAAAGGAGAAGTTGGCTATGACACAATCACTCAAAAAATCAGGTTGAACTGGGATGAAAGCCACACCTCCAAAATGAAAGAAAATGCCAAATATTTTATCCGGAAAATGAATAAAGCAAACGGAGGAACCAGAAGTCATTTTCTGTTCAATAATGGTTTTGGAGCAGATATCTGTTATCATCCCCTTGGAGGATGTGTATTGGGAGAAGCAACGAATGAATTTGGAAAGTTAAAGGATCATGAAAACCTTTATGTACTGGATGGATCTTTAATTCCCGGAACTATTGGAGTGAATCCGTTTCTAACGATTACAGCTATTGCAGAATATTGTATTGAAAACCTGATCCATCAGAATGAATTTGCTTAATTAAGGCAGTCCTTTACTTCTGTAAGGTAATGACGAATGTCTGTTTCCAGCTGAAAAGGATATTCAAAATTCAGTTTTTGGGTTAAAACAGTTCCCAGTTCATGAACAAGATCACCAAAAGCTAACAATGCAGTCCAGTTTTCTTCAATATCACTTCCGGAAAATGTAGCTTCTACTCTACTCCATAGTTCTGCAGAAAGATGTTTTTTAAAGAGTCTTCCGTGTTTATTGGTCGTTATATTACTCCAATCATGAGAATTTGCAATATACCATTCTATTAAAGGAACCAGGTAATCTGTCCGAAGTATGTTTTCAGACATAAATTTTGCATAAAAAATATCACCCCGTTTGAGGCATTTGGCAACATAGGTAGTATCCCACCAGAAATCATTAATAAGCTGGTGAAATTGTTTTTCTGTAGGTTTCTGAATCATGACCGATTCATAGGTAGGAAGCTTCATGTCCTTTGTAAGGTCATCTTTATCCAGCAAAACCTGATACCCCACATCCCAATCCCCAGGCAGTGGATCAGCTTTTGTTTCTTTAACAAATTCCGTAACGCTGTAAAGTTTAAAATCAATCTTCACATGATCTTTATACAGCACCATCTTCATCGCATGTTTTCCCTCAAAAACCTCATCCTTTTCTTCGATCATGGAAATAGGAACTCCAAAAAATTTTACCCATTGGTTATTATCCTCGTACGCTTTCCTGTGTTCAAAAACCAGCTCTATATCAAGATCACTGAAATCATCTACAGGAGCATAAGGATTAACCAATGAACTGGTGAGAAGAACAGCACGAATATCCGGATTGCTTTCCGCCCAGCGAATAATGTGTTGTAATTTTTCTTCTCTTACCTTCATGGTATTAATAAGATTCTGATATTTTTACCCGATAAACATCGGAGGAATTTCTTTTAATAGATTCTACAAAGAAGCCTCCTTCTTCGGGAATCACTTCTTTCAGGTCAAAACTTTTACAGTCTTTTGGCAATCCTGAAAATATAAGAGTAAACCAAAAGTCCTTCATAAAAGGAACCGGCGTCCAATACGGTGAAATTGAAATATTCTCAGCATGAATCATCTTGCTTCGATGTTCAGACTGATTATCAAACAAATATGTTGAATGCCAGATTCTGATGAGGTTTCCTAAAAATGGGGATGCCGGAAAACAACAGTGCACAATCACCTGTTTCTCTTCATCTATTTTAGTCTGCAGAGATTCCAGGAGTTCTTTTGCGATAACTGGTTTTACAACTACTTCTTCCACGTTCTATAAGTAATAAGAATGAGCAATGGATACTGCTTTTGTACTGCTATTATCCATTGCTCATGATTGGTTTTAATATTCTAATTCTAATTTTTCTTTGGTATAACTTCTTACTTCTTTCGTAAGTTCAGGATGTTCTGCCAGTTTCTTTCCGTAAGAAGGAACCATTTCAAGAAGTTTCGCTTTCCATTCTCCTTCCAGTTTTTCAGGGAAACATTTTTCAAGAACGTTCAGCATTGCGTATACCGCGGTAGATGCTCCAGGTGATGCTCCCAATAATGAAGCTATTGTTCCTGCTTTGTTTACCACTACTTCGGTTCCAAATTCCAGCTTACCTCCTTCTTTTTCATCTTTTTTAATGATCTGAACCCTCTGGCCTGCTACTTTAAGTTCCCAGTCTTCTTCTTTAGCATCTTTTATGAACTCTCTCAAATGCTGCATTCTCTGAGATTTCGTCATAGCAACCTGCTGAATAAGATATTTTGTTAATGGAAGGTTATGCCACCATGCACCAAATAATGATTTCAGGTTTTTCGTATTTACACTTTCAGGAAGATCAAGATAGCTTCCTTCTTTCAGAAATTTTGTAGAGAATCCTGCAAAAGGACCAAAAAGAAGTGCTTTTTCCCCATCGATAATTCTAAGATCCAGGTGAGGAACAGACATAGGCGGCGCATCTACAGTAGCCTGTGTATAGACTTTAGCCTGGTGTTTTTCTACCAATTCCTGATTATGGGTTACCAACCACTGTCCGGAAACAGGGAAACCTCCATATCCCGCACTTTCTTTAATATCTGAACTGTCTAATAACGGAAGTGCATATCCTCCTGCTCCAATGAATACAAAGTCCGCAACTACTTGCTGTTTGTGGCTGTGGATTCTGTCTTTCACTTTCATCTCCCACTTCCCGTTGCTTCTCGGGTTGATATCTTTTACTTCATGATATAAAAACACATCTACATTAGAATCTTCAAGCAGGTGTCTTCCCATTTTTCTGGTTAATGTTCCGAAGTTCACATCTGTCCCCATATCCATCTTCGTTGCCGCCATTACTTCGCTTTTATTTCTCTTGCTCATTACCAATGGAATCCATTCTTTCAACTTCTCGTGGTCTGTAGAAAATTCCATTCCCTCGAAAAGAGCAGATTCTGTCATTTTATCATGGCGCTTTTTAAGATATTCGGCATCTTTTTCTCCGAATACAAGGCTCATATGCGGGCATGAATTGATAAAATCTTTAGGATCCTGAATATACCCTTTAGAGACAAGGTAAGACCAGAACTGTTTTGAAACCTCAAACTGCTCAGCAATGCTTTCTGCTTTTTTGATATCAATTGTTCCATCTGGTTTTTCAGGCGTATAGTTTAGCTCACAAAAAGCGGAGTGGCCTGTTCCGGCATTGTTCCATGCTGCTGTACTTTCTTTGGCAAATCTTCCAAGTCTCTCAAAGATTGCGATTTCTAGATTGGGATCAAATTCATGAAGCAGTGTTGCTAAAGTAGCGCTCATGATTCCGCCTCCTATCAGTACAACGTCATATTTGGGTTTCGGTGTTCTGCTTGTAAGCGATTGTGACATAATTTTAAAATTTTACCTCAAATTTCGGGAAAAGTTTTAAAAATCAGAGTGCGTTTACCGATTTTAACACGTTAATTTTTGATGAAAAAGCACTTCTTTAGCTGGCAACAAAAAGCAATGGAAAATATCAATGGTTTTTCATTGAAACGATTGATAATTGAAAGATTAATTACAAAAAAGTGAACAAAATATTAAAATTACCTTAAATTTTAATTCACCAAGTGAGAAGTAATCAAAGCAATGTTTAGCCTTTATATTTTATGAATTTTTAAGTTAATTTAAGTTTACGAATCAGATTGCTTTAACTATAAGTATTTATGCCTACATTATTAATCAATACACAGTGAAAAAAAATAAATAATAATCATTTAAATTCACTTTTCATTGATAAAAAACCAACTTTATAGATATATTTCTAGATAAAAAACCACAAAATAAATGTTTTTTTTACGTAACTTTCAATTAAAATATTACATATAACACAGAAATTTAATTAAAATTATTTCATAAACATATTACAGATGAAAATTATTAACTTCGTTAGTACACTTTTCGCTACATTGGCCTTTGCCCAAAGCGGAAGTGTAGGAATAAACACGTCCACACCGGACCAGAGTGCTATTCTGCACATCGAAAACTTCAATGGAGTTCCTGCTACTGCTACAGCCAGCATATCGGGAGGTGCTGTAACCGGAATCATCATTAATAATGGAGGAAGTGGTTATAAAACTGTTCCGACAATCAACTTTTACGGAGGCGGATCTATTGTCAATGGAGGCATAAAAGCCCGTGCCACGGCAACATTAACCAATGGTGTTGTAACCGGAATTACCATCAATAATGGGGGAAGTGGCTATACAACAGCACCTACCATTACAATTTCAGGGGGTAATAAGGGCCTTTTATTTCCCAATCTTAATATCGCCAATGTAAACAGTACAACCACACCGGTAGTTTCACCTGCCAATGGTTTAATTGGCTTTAATGGAGGTGCCAACAGTAATAACAAAACATTATATTTCTTCAATTCAACAACCAACCAATGGCAAAGTTCTATTGATGCTGAAAATACGCCCAAAGTAGCGTATCTGGATTTTACCGGTTCTCTGTCTGCGCTGGATAATGCAGTGGCAGGAGCCAATACTCTTTTACTTGTTAATCCTCCGGCAATTTCCGGTGTCTCTAACATTAATGGTTTCAAGGTAGTTCAGAATACGTCTTTAGGAGGTTATTCTTTGGTTTTACCACAGGGAAATTATCTGGTAGAAGTGAATCTCAATTTAAATTCTCCACAGGAAAATCCTCCAGGACAGGGAGGTACAGCACCTCTTACAGGAAGTACCTATTACCTGATGGGGTATTTCATAGATTTCACAAATGATATTTATAATAACTCTACCAATACTTTTACAGGAGGTGCCAATACCAGAAAAGAGGTTCCTATTATATCCAAGGTAAATACCAACCACCTGGCAACATGGTCATATTACTACACTGTACCTCCTGACGCTAACGCTAATATTATTGGCGGATTAAGATTGCGGTTAGGCAGAATGCAAAACAGTACTTTCTACGATCTTGTGAATGTAATCCCAACAGGATCTTATATAAAAATATCCCAACTTTAAAAACAACAACATATGAAAAGAAGTTATATCTTGCTATTATTAATTATAGCTCAGATAACATATGCACAGGTAGCAATTGGAAAAACAACGGTAACTCCATCTGCCGTTTTAGAAGTATCCGGATCTAACAATAAAGGGGTTCTTCTTCCTAGAGTAGATATTATAGATATACTCAACAATACTTCTCCGGTAAATAATCCTACAGAAGGCCTTGTAGTTTATAATAAAGGAAATTCAATCAGCCCTGGTGTGTATATTTGGAAAAACAATCGATGGACTCAAGTGGCAGATACCTACAATTTGGTAAGCTATATGATCTTACAACGAACAACAGATTATGCTGTTCTGGGTAATCTGGCGAACGGAACCTATAAAAACTTTACGGACGCCGCATTTACTGTTCTGTCTAACGATATTGGAGCTTCATACAACAGTGGTACGGGAGGAATTACACTTCCGGGAAACAGCGGTTATCTGATAAATGTATGTCTGAATATTAAAACAACTCTTGAAAGTACATCTGCAGGAATTGGAGGAACTCCTCTTCATCTTCACCAATACCTTGTAAGACTTGTAGATCCTGTAAGCGGAACGCAGTATGGCAAAACCATCAGTATCAATGCGCAGTCTATAGCAAGTAATAAGACCCATACTTTAAACCTGAGTTTTTCTTTTGTTGCGACATCATCTACTCCTATTACGCTGGTTCCGTCTATTGCGCATGATGCAGGAGGAACTTATCAGCTCAACTCCGGAGGTACGAGTCCTAACAATGGAGAAATAATTGTTACCAATGCAAAAGTCGACATCCAGAGATCAGCCCTTAACCAATAATCCGTATTACAATGAAAACGTCTATTTATATTGTTTGTATGATTACTTTCTTGTTTGGCTCCAAAATTAAAGCCCAAGTTGGTATTAATACAAATACCCCCAATACAAGCAGTGTTCTTGATATTAACTCTTCTAATAAAGGAGTCCTTTTCCCTCAGTATGACCTTACTGTCCTGAACAGTACTTCAACTCCTATTGCTAATCCTGCAGACGGATTGATGATCTACAACAAAGGAGGAGCTTCCACATTTCCTAAGGGATATTATGTATGGATACGTGATCAATGGCAACGTGCTATTCTTTCCGGAGACGAGCCTCAGGCTATGTCGCTGACTATTGGCCCTAATATACTGATCCCTACAGGAAGTACGAATAATACTTTAACCAATTTTGTTGTTGCTTCTAATAAAATTACAGGTGCATCATTAGGATCAGATAAATCAACAATTACATTACCTGCAGGAACTTATATTGTGAGATATTCTGTGGACAGCACCGGTGGCAGTAACAATACCGGAACTGCTAATACCCAATACCTTTCTCAAAACTTCACATGTACAAGATCTTATCTGATCAATGCGTCAAGCAATACAACGATTAGTGAAACCAACAGCATGTGTCAGTTATCAAGTTCTTTTACCTTTTTCCAAGGGACATATTTTATTACATTGACAGCTCCTACAACCATTCGTCAGAAATTTGAGTTTGACACAGGAAACGGATTTACTGCCAGTAACCTGAATGTAAGATCTTCATTAGCACTTGTGATTACTAAAATGGGGCAATAAACATGTAAACAAAAACATAAAAATAAAGGCTATCTCATATTCGGGATAGCCTTATTGATAAGAGTATGGCGTAGCAAGCCACTGATATTTTTGCTTTTTAATTCAATTTTGCGGTTAGCTTTTTAAACTGTTTCTCCGCATTTTTTCCTTCATACAGAATGGCATATACCGTATCTATAATTGGTAATTTAAGGTTTTTCTGTTTCGCTGTTTTATAGATAGAATCTGCCGCATAATATCCTTCAGCTACCATGTTCATAGACTGAATTGCAGATTTTACAGTATATCCTTTTCCAATAAGATTCCCCAGGTTTCTGTTTCTTGAGAAAAGAGAATAAGCGGTTACCAAAAGGTCTCCCAGATAAGCACTTTCATTTACGTCTCTCGGTGCTTCATAAATAGCTTCCAGAAAGGCTTCCATTTCTCGGATAGCATTGGATACAAAAACTGCGGTAAAGTTATCTCCATACCCTAATCCACTTGCGATTCCTGCTCCAATGGCAAAAATATTTTTAAGTATTGCACTGTATTCATTACCCAGAATATCTTTACTTGTCTGAACCTTAATAAAATCTGAACTGAAGATTCCTTCCAGTTTTTCTGCTGTTTCATCTTCCACCGTTGCAATAGTAAGATAAGAAAGTCTCTCCATTGCTACTTCTTCAGCGTGGCATGGGCCGGCTATAACGGCCTGATTTCTGAAACCGATTTTAAATTCATCGCGCAGATAATGAGCGACCACATCGTTCACTCTAGGAATAATTCCTTTAATTGCAGAAACAAAAATCTTATCTGAGTAATTGCAGATCATTTTATCCAGCGTGTCAGAAAGGTAGATGGAAGGAGTTGCTAAAACAATTACGTCACAGGCAGTAACCAGTTCATTAATATCTGTGGTAAGCTTTAAGCTTTTAAGATTAAAATGTGCGGCTGTAAGATAATTAGGATTATGTCCGCGAAGCTCAATAGCTCCCTTTACAAACTCACTTCTTACACACCAGTGTACTACTTTACAGTTTTCAACAAGCATTTTTACAATAGCGGTTGCAAAACTTCCGCTTCCTACTACTCCTACAGAAACATCCTTTTTAGTCTTTTTGGGATTTGAAGATTCTGAAATTGTTTTCTTTTTAGCCATAATTGGAATGTGAACTGCAAAGATATTAAAACAAAGATTGGGGAAGGTCCTTTACCGATATGATAAAACTAAATTTTAGATAAAATTAACATTTTCAGACAACTAAATATTCAATAAGAAAATAATAAAGTTAAAAAAACTATTGATTACAATTATTTCGTGTATAATGGATATCTTCTATAAAATGTAAAATTATTTTTCAGCAGCTAAATGGTAATTCACCGTTATTTCATCAGAGTGAACTGCAAAAAAAAGACTGCTTTTCAGGCAGTCTCAATCCATATAAAAGAAAACTATTATTGTTGCTTAATCATATTTATAATCTTTTGCTCTTTATCATTTTCTATAACAAAAATATACTTCCCTGCGCTCAGTTCTTCCAAATTCAAAACTGAAGATGGATTTTTGAGAATTTTTACTACCTTTCCTGATACATCATAGATATGAATAGACCTTATATTTTTATTATGATCAATATTCAATACATTTTTAAACGGATTAGGATATATACTGAACTGTTTTGTTTCAGCATCTTTGACCGCTAACGAAGTTGATTCTTCATAAATTATATCGTCAATAAGAATACTATATGATGGGTTTCCAGTATGTTTTATTGCAAGTTTATTTACTCCTGTAGGCAACACTGGTATCGCGAACAAAAAATCATTAATAACAGTGGTACTTGAAGACGTATAGGTCGTAAGTACATTAAAATGATTAGAACTATCCAAATACCCGATCTCTATAGTTCCTCCAGAAGTTACATCAGCTCTTACCTTAAATTTTAAACGATGTGTTCCCAACTGTAAAGTATTTACAGGAGGTAAGGATATAAACCCTGTAGATGGAAGAAATGTACTGATATACAAAGAATTTGGAGAAGTCCCCACTGATTGCGGCAGTACTCCAGCATAGTTACTCGCTCCCAGATTCTTCCAGCAACCAGGTAAACTATACATCGGAGTGGAGTCAAAATTCTCCTTAAAAAACGAAACTTCTGTACACTCAGTAAGGAAATTCGTAACCGGAGTCCATATACTTTTTTCTGTTGTTGAACATACTGACCTTACCCATACATAATATTTCACTCCTGGATTTAAATTTGATAAATTAGCCGAAGACTGATTAACAGCACCTGTAGGTATTGTTGCAGTACCAGGAGAAGTATTATTGTCAGAAACATAATATTCATAACCATTTACGGGGGACGAAACCGGAGCTGCCCATTGTATGGAGGCTGTAGTACTACCTATATTGCTGACAAGTACATTCAAAGGTTCATCACATAATGGCGCTACGGTAATACTGATATCATCCAGTTCCAGTCTGTTCATATTTGCGTCGGAATAGGCTTTAAATCCTAAATAATAAATTCCATTGCTTACAGGAGTAAAATCTACAGAATTAGTAACCGCTATACTATTCGTTATATTAGGATGGTCTGCCAGCGTATAAAGCATTCCGGATTCAGAGGCCGAAATACCATAAGCTACTTTTAATTTTTCAGGATAGGAAATTCCGGAATTTCCAAACTTATACTTGATTCTATACTTAGTACCTCCTGCAAGATTGATTCCTCGGGAAAAAAACCATGTATTGGCAGGGTTTGCCGGATTATACTGATACCTTAAGATATTGCCCGAAAAACCATTGCCATTAAAACTTACTGTTTTCCAAATATTTCCGCTTCCATAATTAATTACAGAAGTACATTCTGGTAAAAGTGGAGGTATGGCTGAGTCAAGAGGTACAACGTAAGGAACATTCACTGCACTACAGGAATTTGGCTGAGCTTTAAAAAAACCAACAAGCATTATGCTCATTATAAAGGTTATAAAATTTTTTTTCATTGATTCATTTTAATTGTAAATTTAGTTATATTTAGAATAAATAAAAATAAATAAAGGCGAATGCTATTCACAGTGTAAAAACATAGAAAAATAAAATACTGTTGTATAATTCATTCAATAAAAACACAACTATCATAAATACAAATTTTATAAAAATATCCTTTAAATCTTGCTTTTTATATTTTTGTATTTATACATAGAAAATTTCAATACCTTTTATGTTATAATATAAACTCCAGAAATGAATACAATTGGATAGAACCTATCCGAATCCTTCAAAGCAAATATGTTTTTACGTCCTCATTTTGTAAAAAAGTTTGTAATGCCTGCCGTCCACAAGATTCACGTATCAGTATCTTTTCTTAATAGCCCGCAAATCTATCCAGCCGGAATGAAAAATCAGCATACTTTTTCATAATGCTAGAAAATATGTTGTCTGAAGGTATATAAATGATTTGTCAGTTTTATTCAAACTGAAGATCAGAAAAAAGCTCTGAAAAATTTGTTTATGAAGACTAAAAATGAATATTAGCCGTTAATCATAAGAAATACTCAATGAATTAAATAACATTCAATATCTGTAAAGAAAATTAAGTAAAATGAGTAGATAACATTAGAAATGTTATCAAAATAACACTAAAATTATTTTTTTATTTAATTTTGCAGACTTATACCGTTTTGTTTAATACTAAAAAAAGAAATATGAAAAAATTTCTAAACAGCAAGAAGAACGTAAACATTCTCCTCGGAGGGCTTTTACTAGTAGTTTTTGCACAGGGTGTATTGATTGCCAAACTCTTTTCTGAAAGAGATGACAAAACATATGAAGTAAACCTTGTAAAAATAAACACTGAGAAAGACAGTGTAGATTATTTAAAAATGAAAACAGACCTCACATTGGTAGATCAGACTGTAGGTCAGCTGAATTCTTTCCTTAAATCTAAGGATATTACCAATGAAAAACTGATGATGCTTGATCAGGACAGCATTTCCAATTCTATTTATCTTTCCAAACAAGCCAACCGATACAGCCAATACCTGATGGATCTTCAGAAAAAACTGATGCAGGTTCCATTGGGAATGCCTACCGACGGTTATATTTCTTCTAATTTTGGAATTAGAAAAAATCCTATTCCGTTTAAAACAGTGTATGCTTCGGTAAAAACAAATACGGCAACCGAATCCAAATCTGTGGCGGCAGCGTCTCCAAAACCTGAAGTAAAAGCAGAGCCTGTTGAAAAAATAATTGAACTTACTGACAGCTATGGAAATAAAAGAGAAGTAAAAGTAATGGTAACTCCAAAAGCAGCACCAGTAGCTTCAGCACCGGCTGCCAATACTTCGTCGAAAACAGTTGCTGTAAACAGCACAGCCAAAACAGCTCCGGTTGAGAAAAATAATCCCCCTGCCGAAGCAGATCAAATGCAGTTTCATAAAGGACTGGATATCGCAGTTGCTTTCGGTTCTGATGTAAGAGCCGCAGCAGCAGGAACGGTTATCTTTTCAGGACAGAAAGGCGGTTATGGAAATTGCGTAATTGTATCTCACGGTAATGGCTTAGCTACTCTTTACGGACATTTATCTCAGCTTGTTTCGAAAATGAATGATAAAGTAAAGGTAGGACAGGTTATTGCAAAATCCGGAAACTCCGGACGTTCTACAGGACCTCACCTTCATTATGAAGTACATAAAAACAATACACCGGTAAATCCGAGATTGTTTATGAATCTATAAAACAAAGGCCACCTCAATCAGGTGGCCTTTTTATTTTTGAAAAGAAATTCTATTTTACAATGGTGAGAGTCCCTTTTCGGTGGGTGAATGTTCCTTTTGAGTCTGCAATATTAGAATACACTATATTTTTGTTGTAATCCTGGATTTGAGAGACATTGAAACCCAGATGAGGTTCATGCCAATATACCATAAAAACATTTTTAGCTACTTCTACAGCAGTATATTCTACTGTATCGGTTGTATTCTTAGAACTTCCGGCCGCTCCAATGAAAGTCATTGTTTTGTTATCTTTAAAATCTAAAATAAATTTTACCGAACCAAACTCAACCTCCACTTTTCTTCCAATTGCCGGATACGGTGATCTTAAATCCCAATCCATTTCTCCAAGAAATACTTTCACTCCCATTTCAAGTTCTTCTTTTCCCGGAATATCAGGATATTTCTTAACCATAGATTCTACTATAGAAGAAGTTGCTTTGTTTTCTGTTACTGCCTTTTTGTAATCTTCAAGATAATTTTTAACAAAATCCAGAGATTGAGGAGACAGTGACTGCTTTGCAAAATGGGAAGGAATCACCTGTTGCGGTTTTAAAGACTTCATACGATCAATCTGTCCTATCCATTGATCAATTGCTTTCAAATTCTGAGTGTCGGCCATCCAAAGATGTGAATCTGTAGACACTGAAATTCCTCCTACAATGGTCTTGATGGAAGGAATCCAAAGAAAACTGTGAGCCGGATCATCCATATTCTGTTTTATTTCTATGGTGTTTCCTTCAAGGCTAGGGATTGTAGTTGTAGCTTCCGGGATAATGACTTCCGAAGGAGCATCATCTTTCAGTTGTGGTTTCCAAACTCCTAATTTGTCATCTTTTGATGCAGCGATAAGATAGGCCGTTTGAGCCGTTGAAATAATTCTAGCCTTTGGAAACGCTTTTTTGATGACATCCAGTCCAAAATAAAAATCAGGATCGCTGTGGGAAATAAAAACGGTTGTAAGATTTTTACCTGTAGCTTTTATTTCTTTAACCAGCTGTTCTGCATATTGTTTCTGAAATTGAGCGTCGACAAGTATCGCATCTTTATCCCCGTAAATAATGGTTGAAGTGACCGAAAATATAGCTTTCGAACCAGGATTATAAACTTTTACGGTAAGGTTTCCCGCCCATAAAAGACTCATGAATCCCAACAGGGAAGCCAATGATAATAATTTCTTTTTTAACATCTTTGCTCTTTTAAATTAGTAAGCTGCTGTAAAACGTTCGCGGATGTGGTTGTTTTGTTCCAATTCGTCCACTAAAGCTACCGCTACATCTTCTACAGATAGGCGACTTCTTCCGTTTTCGTCAAATACAGGAGTTTCTAATGATGTTCTGTATTTTCCTGTTCTTTCTCCTACATTAGCCTGGTTCATTTCAATAGCAGGGCTGAAGAAAGTCCAATCCAATGTGTTATTTTCTTTGATTTTGTTCAGATAATCTCTTGCTGCTGTTGCACCTGGTTTGTAAGCTTCAGGGAAATCCGGTGTATCTACGATCTGTACGTTGTCCGGTGTATAAAGGCTTCCTGCTCCACCTACTACAATCAGTCTTTTTACGCCTGCTTCTTCTGTCGCTTTCTCGATGTTTTCAGATCCATTAAGGAAATCATTGTAAAGATTTGGGTTCGTCCATCCAGCGTTGAATGCACTGATAACCGCATCACTTCCTTTTAATGCTTCTGCTAATTCATTCACATTATTTACATCAACACTTTTAGCCGTTACGTTGTCCTGTGTTTCTACCTTTGAAGCATCTCTTACCAAAGCTTCTACTGCATATCCTCTTTCTTTTAATTCGTTTACGATGTGTACTCCTACAAATCCTGTTGCGCCAATTACTGCTACTTTTTTCATAATATTTTATTTTTAAAATTAAATTGTAATAAGTTTTGTTACAATTATAGCTAAAAAATTTTATTCGAACTGATCGACGAATTCTTTCAACGACTTATCTCCTAAAAAGTTAACTACCAATTGATCTGTTTCTTCAAATAATGTATTTAAATGAATATTGATTTCTTTACCAACACTACATGCAGGATTAGGATTTTGGTTCTTTTTGCCTAATACTTCCGTATTTTTCACAGCTTTATAGATCTCAGATATTGTGATCATTTCAGCATCTTTTGCAAGATGACTTCCTCCTTCTTTTCCCTGTCTGCTGATGATAAGGCCTGCTTCTCTCAACACGCTGATCTCCTTTCGTACAATCACCGGGTTTACATTGATACTACCGGCTACCCACTCTGAAGTGAGCCAATCCTGCGGGCTTTTCGCCAATAATGTCATTATATGTACTGCCGTAGCAAATCTTGTATTATTCATTGTAATTACATTGCAAAGGTAAACATTTTTTCAAATGTAACAAATTTTATTACAATTAATTTTTTCTTAAAGAATCAATTTGTCTAGATCTAACAATAAATAATTGATATTCTGATTGATCGTTCTTGTAGCAGACTGCATCTGATTGAGCATTGCAGCGCGGTTATGAAGATCGTCAGCCCGATAAAATCCGCCATCACTGAAAATGACAGATTGGTCTGCAGCCGCCTTATTATCATCAAACTGATAATGAAGCCATCGTGTTTTCATATTTCCGATGATGGAATGCTCTTCCCTATTGGAAAATTTTTTCTCGGTATACATATACCAGATAAAAGGTGGGAAGTTGGGTGATTCCAGCTTTTCTTTCCAGATATCTCTCAAGAGGTTTCTCTGATGAATAAATTCAACCTTTTTACCTTTCGGGTTAAGGGTTGCCAATCCGAAACCTGCCCCTAAAATACCTCCGCCGATACCAATTGCATTATCCCAGCCGTCACTTTTTACAATTCCTCCGGCAATAGATGACGCTGCGCCTGCAATAATGGAATATAGAATCAGTTTATTATTTCGGGATGAGTTGAGGTTATCTACATAATTTCCGATCTGAGCGACTCTTTCACCCTCACAATCAAATTCTGCAGCTACGGCATCAAGTTCTGTTAAGGCGATAGTAACCCGGCTGTTAATTTTCGTTTTAAGCTGTAAAATTTTAACCTGTGAAGCTAATGATGAATCTTTCTTAAGCTCCATAATATCATGTACCTCATCCAGGTTCTCTAATGCGTTCAGAATTAAAATACTCTGATCAGAGAATATGCCCTTCAGATCTTTGTTGGCTGTAAGAATAGAATCCGAATTATGCGAAGGGAGTTTATTGTTATAATTATACTGAAAAGGAGCTTTACAGTAACTGTCTTTAAGGGTAAGTATATTTTGCTGGATAGCCTGATTTTTCTTGGAAACACAAGAAATCAACAAGCTGATAAAAGCTAAAAGGTAAAAAAGTTTTTTCATTCAGTCAAAGTTTGTGTTAAATGGAATCTATTATGACATTCCTACTTCCTTCATCAAAACCAATGGCTCAGTTCTACAATTCATCTACACGAATATAAAACAAATAAAAAAAATTTACCTGGATTCAGGTAAATTTTTAATCTATTTTTAAGGCAATTTATTTAATACCCAGCAATTCTACTTCGAAAACCAATGTACTGTTTGGCCCGATTTCTTTGCTAATTTCCTGATCTCCATAAGCTAAGTGCGGAGGAATAATCAGTCTCCATTTACTTCCTACAGGCATTAGCTGAAGAGCTTCTGTCCATCCTGAAATTACTCTGTTCAGTGGAAAAGATGCAGGCGTTCCTCTTTTTACGGAGCTGTCAAAAACTTTACCAGAAATGGTAGTACCATGATAGTGGCATTTTACGGTAGACTTAGGTCCTGGTTTTGCCCCATCTCCTTCTGTGATGATCTCATATTGTAAGCCGCTTGGTAACTGCACAACGCTTTCTCTTTTACCATACTCTTCCATATATTCTTTACCATCTTTCAGGTTCTTTTCTGCCAATTCTTTTTTACGCTTAAATAACAAATCTGCTACTCCCATATTATAATTTTTTACAAAGATAAGGCTTTTTAGGGTTGAAAGAGAGAAGCAAAAAGCCGGAATTTTAAAATTGAAATCCTTAAATCCCCAAAAATCCCACTAATAAATACTTTCTCAATTTATTTAACAAAATAACAGATCAATACTAAAAATCAACAAGTTAAATTAAAAACCCATACTACAATTCATTTCTTTTTCTATTTTCGGTGGTTTACTTACTGAAAATTCAAATAATTGTAATACTTGCTTAACACAAATTCCGAAACTTGGCGTTATAATTGGATTTAAAAACTAAATGCCAGATCCATTAAAATATAATAAGAAGTTTGATGAACTGAATGAAGAGGAAAAAAAACTTCTGCAAATAAATAAAAAGACCATTGCAGATTTTGTTGAACAATCTTCTTCCATCAGCGATGTCAACTATGCAACCCGGAATGCTCATGCCAAAACCTATGCGGTGGCCAAAGGCACTTTCTGGATTGATCCCAATATCCCTGAATCTTTACATCCGTTTTTTGATAAAGAAAAATTTGATCTTACCATACGATTTTCCAATGCACAGTTGAAAATAAAGAATTCTAAAAAAGATATTCCAGCCTACGGATTTGCGGTACAGATCAAAGATGAAAACGGGGGTTTACTTGCCAATTATCCGTTGGTGAATTTTCCATTGTTTCCGGTGAATTCAGTTTCTACTTTTTTGAAGCTGTTTACGGCGGTGAATAAGTTTTATATCAAAAAATGGAGCAGCTTAATGCCTATGATGATTCAGTTCATTAAGATGATTCCTTCTGTTTTCACCGGTGATATGATCAGGAATGTGATAAAACTTATGGGTAAAAGAAATGATTTTATCCTCTCTTTCGATTATCATTCTGTAGGAGCTTATCGCCTTGGAGATCAAATGATCAAAATAAAACTTCGTCCCCAATCCGTGGATAAAAGTATTGGCAGAAAACAAAAGATTAAAGATTCTTTAAAAAGTTACTTCCAGTCTAATGATTTTACTGCGGATGTTTTGATCCAGATTTGTTATGACCTCAAAAATCAACCCATCAATACCCTGAATGTGGAATGGAAAAATTCCCCTTTCCTTAAAATTGGTGAAGTAAAAATAGATAAAGATTCCCTGCTCGACGCTCGAAATTGTAATACTGAGCTGTTGTCCTTCAACCCGTTCGACAGTAAAATATTTTTTCAGCCTGTTGGAAAGATTCAGAAGCTACGTGATGAAGCCTATAAGGTTTCTATACAGACCAGGAGGAAAATTAATAAACTGCTCCATGGAAAGGGAGCTTAGTGGAACTTTTGAGACATTTTCATGTTCGCATTGAGTCTGAAAAAAGTTGAGGTTGCTTCAATATATTCTATTCCGCTGTTGGAGTTTAATATATAGCTGTTTGCCTTTTTCACATATGTTTTTCCACTCAAAGCCTCTTCTATTATAGAATGAATGTTCTCAAATTGTTCTATTATTTCAAACTCTAAATATTCAAAATGATCGTTCTTATCATATTTAAATTGAAGTGAGGTAAGATCATTTCTATATTGAAACTTTTTGTGAAATAATACTCCATCTGCTTTTTCTTCTTTTTGCCCTGCAGTAGAAACAAGCGCTCCCAATAAGGACGCATTGGCATATTTATCTTTAAAAAGAGTGATGATGACCCATATCAAATCTTTGATAGAGCAATCTTTTAAAAACATTTCTATTTCTGTTTTTTCTTTGTCATATTTCATTAATTCATTGAAACTTTGTACAGGATCATCTATAATCCTCATAGGTTCTACCTCGTAAAAGGGTTCAAAATTCAAGCTTTCTTTGTTCATCAATTAATATCTAAAAGTAAAAGACTGCTAAGATAACAGTCTTTTTTAAAATTTATTTGAATTTACAATCTTCTTCTTTTATGGCTAAATCGTTGATGCTTGCATATCTTTTGGCCATTAATCCGTTTTCATCAAACTCCCAGTTTTCATTTCCGTAAGCTCTGAACCAATTGCCTTCTTTTGTCTGGTATTCGTATTCGAAACGAACAGCAATTCGGTTGTCTGTGTGTGCCCAATATTCTTTTTTGAGTTTATAATTGAGTTCTTTTTCCCACTTCTTCTGTAAAAAAGCAACAATATTTTCTCTTCCATTAACGAATGTATCTCTATTTCTCCATTCGCTGTTGATGGTATATGCTTTGGAAACCTTCTCAGGATCCTGACTGTTCCATGCATCTTCTGCTATTTGAATCTTTTCCTTGGCCGTTTCTAATGTGAAAGGCGGAAGCGGATGTTTCTGTTCCATAAGTTATTGTACTAAATTGGTGACTATTTTTTTTGATTTTTCAATCAGTTCGTTTGATTTAAAAACCTGGCTTTCAATAATGCTGCTCTCAAAAAGCATGTAAATATGGTCTGAAAGGATATCATCTCCTATCAGTTCAAAAAAATAATTTCGGAGATCTGCTTTGTGTGACTGAATTACACTTAATATTTTGATATTATCCAGTTGAATTTCCGATAGAATATTCAGGAAACTACAGCCTCTGAAATTTTCTTTTTCATTCATGTAAACCAAAAAATCGAAAGCACTGATAATCTTAGATTTTGAATCTTTTTCTTTTGATAAAAAGCTATTGAGCTCACCAAACCAATATTCGTGTCTTACGTTCAAAAATTCTACACAGAGATCTTCTTTCGACTTGAAATATTGGTAAAAGCTTGCTCGGGCAACATTGGCTTCGGAAATAATCTGGTTAATTCCGGTAGAATTGTAGCCTTGTCTGGCAAACAATTGAAAGGTTGTTTCTAAGATTCTTTCTCTTGGAGATTTCATACTGTCTTTTTGATGAAACAAATGTATGAAAAAAAACAATGAACAGACTGATCTGTCTGTTTTATTTTGATAAATAAAAATTATAATATTTCATCATTGAATAACAAAAAACCACCCAAAGGTGGCTTAAATCTAAAAAATTAAATATTGGATATATTCTAAGTATGAAGATCTACCTTAAATTTATCTTCAATTATTTGCCTTAATTCTTTTACTTCATCTTTTACAAGAGATGGATTTAGAACAATAACATTACCTTTAATAATAAATAAGTGTTTTAACTCTTTAATATTCTTAAATAAATCATCGTAAATATTTTTATTTTCCTGAATGTTAAATTGTTCCAGATTAAACATACTGAAATTTTTCAATGTCTTACCTTTTTGTAAAGCTCTATGAACGGTCTTTTGCCAAAATAATAAATCTGTTATGGCATCATGAATTTCTAAATAATTCTTTTTATCTTTTACTTTTAAAAAAACAGGAATATTTGAATCATCATTTCCAAATTCAATAATCTTGTTTATAATTTCTATAGTATTCATATATTAATTTTTAGGTTATAAGTCTCTGATATGTTTTGTTTGCTCGCTTCTTGTTCCAAACATTGGCTCTTGACCTATAGCTTTTTGCCAATCGACTTGATGGCTATATGCTCTTTCTTCTTGGTCCCAGTTATTACCAATAATTCGTTCTATTTCTTTCTGTGATTTTCCTTGTGCTTTTAATTCTTTTTTCAAAAGATAATCTTTTGTATGGGATGCTTCATGAGATAAGAAATCTAACAGTTCATCAGGAAAATAATCTTCCCTAAAATACATTTTATTTTTATATGCAAATGCAGTTAGTCCTTCTAGTCCCTGTTCAATTTGTTTCTCAGTAGCATATAATTCAAATATTTCAATAAAATCCTCTTCACTTTCAATATAAATACGAATTTTATTTTCTTTCAAAAGCTGGGCTACTTCGTCCATATGCTTTGTATATCCTTTGATTGCAGCGAGAATTACATCTTTAGAAATCTTATTTATAGATGTTAAAGACCATTTTCCAAGAAAATCTTCATAGCGTTTTATATTTTCTTTATTGATTGGATCTTTATCTATTATATTATCTTTATTCCTTTTTGATCGTCTAGTTCTTTTAGATTTTCCGGGTCCTTCTGGTTCAACATTCTTTTTAAGTTCTGCTATTTCCCCTATTTCATCAAGTATTTCTTTTCTTTCTTGTTGAGTTAACTTTCTTTGAGTACCATTTTCTTCTATTATAATATTATCTAATTGTTCTTCCAATTTAGCCAAATCTCTTTCTTTTTCTACAAGTTTTTTTGCACTTTTTCTCAGCCCATTATGTATAGCAACCGTAAGTTCACCTGATAAAGATAACAATTCCATCCAAAATAGATATTCAGATAATGCACTCCCCACGGCTGTATCTCTTACATTCGTAAGTTTGAGTAAAGCGTTCACTGTACCGCTCGTAATTTCTATTACAGCTGTAGTAGCGGCTACAGCCTTTCTTGCTGTAACTACTGCTCTTCCAGCCTTGCTAACAAAACGAAGTTTACCAGCTTTGGTCGCAAATTTTGCGAGATATCTAAATTTTGCAAGATTACCTGCTCCTGAAATTGTAGTTAATATATCTAATACATATTCTCCCGATGCGATTACATTGCTCCAAAACTGTTTATCTTGATTGGCTTTCAACATAAATGCAGGAACGACGGAATCCAACTTCAATTCTGTTTCCTGATTTTCGATATCTTTAAGGTAAATAGGATAGAAAGGATGATACCAAAACTGATCAACAATCTGTATTTTTGTAGATACAAGATTATCTGTTTTAAGACTTGGTCTCATTTCATATTCAAAATCCTTAGTTTCATACAATGTTTTCAACAGTCTTTCTTTTTGAGGATGAGTTTCAAAAGACATATTGACATTACTAAAATAAATACCTAAAAACTTTTCTGATGTATAAGGCAGGAATAAAAGGCCATCGGAAGTTGCAAACTCAGGATTTTCTTCTTTATCGGGATAAATAAATCTGGATTTTTTCCAAGTTTGATTAATCAATTTTGCGAACTCTAAGAAATTATCTCCATTGATTCTGTTATAAATAAATTCAAAGTTGGTTATATTTTTATCCCCTACTTTTACTTTTTCCAGAAACCAATTCATAAGCTTGGCTTCTTCTCCTTCTTTTTTCAGAATAACCCTGATTAGTTTAACAAAAATATTTTCTTCTGCTAAATTCTTTTTGTTACTCAAATCATCATTTTCTATAGCTGTTTCAAGAAGCATCCACAAAAAGCTATCACTAAAAGATGTTGCTATAGATTCTGGCAGATAAAATAAGGTTTTCATAGCATCATAGTAACCAAAACTACTTTTGCTTTTAAGATTTCCTTCTATTTTGTTGATCACTTGCTGCATAAATTGATCACGAAAATAGTTTCTAAACACATCTTTATTGTCTCCTTTTATTAAAGAAAATCCTTGACTAAATAATGTTTGATCTAAAAAAGTAAGAAGTCCGCCTATACCAGTAAACTTTAATACTATTGCACACTGATCATCAGACAGAAATAATTTTGTTGTATCACCTTTTTTATCATATCTGTACTTAAGAATAAAATTATTGAACCCATATTCCACTTGTAAAAAAGGGATCAAACTGATTTGTCCACTCATCTCTGATTTCAAAACCTGGACTTTCTTTTCAGTATTATTCCATAGATATCTTGCATCGTCGTAAAGTATTTTTATTATTTTTCCGAAAGTAGTTATATGATCTGTATACTCATAGGTATAGACTTCATTTTCCATACTTCCCATATATTTTCCATTGGGATCATAATATATATAGTCTGAAAAAAGAACTACTTCTTTTAGTAAAATAGTAAAAATTACCACCTGATTTTTTTCAGTATCATAAATATAAGCAGTATTATCAACTCTTATAGGAAACTCAATAAGTCCAGTCTCTAATAAAAACCCAATACTTTCATCCAAAAGGTTGCGATATTTCCCATCAGATATTTTTACAAAATATTTCCTTTCCGAACCTATTTTCATCAAATATATTACTTCTGCATTATGTTCATCCAGTAGATTAAAAATCCGTTTATATTTAGTAAAATTCTCTTCAAATACTTTTTTGTTTACACTATAAATCTGATTATCATCTAAAGGGGTTAAACTAACCTCTGTTTGCAGCGGCATATCTTTTTCTGCCTCTTCGGACCTTCGATTCAAACGAAGAAATTCTATTACTTTTTCAAAATTACTCATCATGTTTGGTATTATTATTTACAATGCTCTATTATATTTAAAAGTTTTTTTTGGGGAGTTCATATTCTATACAAAATTTATGAATCACTTAATATTTTAATTTTTTCTTTAGGCAAATATCAATTGCTGTAACGACAAAAGTTGACGTCTTAATTTTATTTTCACTCTTAAATAGTGAGTGAAAAAATTCAATCCGCCAACTGTAATCATCAACATACGCCTTCATTTTCTGATAAAAAAAGCCTCCAGAAATAAATCCAGAGGCCAATTATATATTTAAAATATAATTATTTGTCTTCTAATTCTTTCTTTTCTTCCTCTTTGTCCGGGAAAATGATAGATAGAATTACCGAGATCACCAATACACCGCCTACAATTCCTAATGAAATCGGAGACGAGATATGATACCAAGGTGCAATCAACATTTTAACTCCGATAAATGAAAGGATAATAGCCAATCCATACGGAAGTTTGCTGAACATATGAATAAAGTTGGCTAACAGGAAATACAATGATCTTAATCCTAAAATCGCAAATATATTGGAAGTATAAAGGATAAACGGATCATCTGAAATAGCAAAAATTGCCGGAATAGAATCTACCGCGAAAAGAACGTCTGTAAATTCGATAACCCCTACTACCACTAAAAGCGGCGTAGCCATTTTAATCCCGTTCTGAATGGTAAAGAACTTATCACCATCATAATTATCGGAAACTTTCCAGAAGCTCTTGATCAGTTTTGCTCCTGCAGTATTGCTGTAATCTTCGTCATCGTCATCATCTCCGTCGCCCCATGATTTAATTCCCGCATATACCAGGAATAATCCGAACAACGTCATTACAATGTTGATTTTCACAGCTTCTCCGAAAATATTCATTTCAGGTAAGTAAGTAAGATTAATTAAGCCCACACCTGCAAAAATAAATATCGCCCTAAAGATCAAAGCTCCTATAATTCCCCAAAAAAGAACCTTATGATGAAGGAATTTCGGGACCTTAAAGAATCCAAAAACAAGAATGAATACGAATAAGTTATCTACAGAAAGTGCTTTTTCAATCCAATAAGCTGCCTGATATTGTGTAAATTTTTCAACGGCCAGTGCATGACTTTCAGGTGATCCGTCTGTATTGAAAACCCAATACACCACTCCCGAGAAGATCATGGAAAGTGAAATCCACACCACTGTCCAAATGGTAGCTTCTTTGGAAGATACTTCGTGACTTTTTTTATTGAAAATTCCTAAATCGAGGAGCAGCATGATAACGACTGTTACCGCAAATCCCCACACCAAGCCTGGGTGAAGATCTAAAATACTTTGATGTTTTTCCACTTGAGTAAAGTTATTATATGATAAAAGCAATAAGTGCACAAAGTACAAATATTGCTATTTTATTGATCGTTTGATTTACAATAGATTATAAATAATTCATCTGTACCGTCTGAATCGTCTGCTCCAGCTTTTTATCTGCAGTAGGATCTCCGATTGCGTTGAATTTCCACTCTCCGTTTCTCTTATAGAAAACTCCCATTACCATGGCAACGTGCCCTTTGAAAGAAGCATCATTGGCAATATCATACTTAGCGAAAACCTCTCGAACGTTAGTAGGTGATCCTTCATAGATACGAATAGAAGCAAAAGGAATCGTTCCGAAGTCCTGCCCTCTGTAGCTGTTCAGCACCATAGCAACGTGCTCCACATTGGATTCCAGTTTGCTGAAATCTACTGTGATTACTTCGTTATCCAATCCGTCATCTCCATCTACATCTCCTGTAAGGTCGTCACCACTGTGTCTTACAGAACCATTTTTGGATTTAAGATTTCCAAAATAGATTACTTCAGTAACATTCTTGTTTGAATCATATAAAATACAGCTTCCATCTAAGTCTACTGCCTCTTTTTTAGTTCCGAAAAATCCTTTTTTTTCAATTGCTCCCCAGTTGATTCCTACACAGGCTTGGGAAAGCTCAGCTCCGTTTTCTTTTTTAAGGTTGATTCTCTGACCTTTTTGTAAGTTGATAGCCATCTTTTTATGTTTAGTTGTTATTTAAAATTTCTGATAAGGCAAATTCACTGATCGCTTATTTGCACTTTTCAAATTTCGTCTTAGTTATTATTCAAATTCAAATTAAGCATTGCACGCAGAATATTCGTTTCCTCATCAAAGTCAAATATTTTGCTCATAATATCTATATTTTCCAGGTTTCTGATGTAGTCTTTCAGAACACCTTCCACTTCAACAGGCAGAGTACGTTTTCTTTCGTTCATAGTGTTTTCCAGCTGTTCATTCTTCCTTTTCAGCTGATCTATGATCGTTCCCTGGTTAGACTGATTTTCTGAGATATCAAGCTTATCCAATTCTTTGTCAAAAAGATACAGCTTTTTCTCATCTACACTGAAGATAAAGTGGTCATCAGACTGAAAGATTTTGAAAAGTTCATATTCATGAGTTCCAATAAGGTAACCGCAGACAAAGCGAACTTTAAATCCCTGTATATTCAATCTTCCCAAAAGTTTCCTTTCTATGGAATAATCTCTATACTGATATGCTGGAAAAGTTCCGGATTTCAGCAAGTTTTCGTCTGCTTCTGTCCTGTAAAATTCCTGAGCATATTTTTTGTGAAAATAAAGCACATTGTCCCAGTTCGCTGTAAAAATATCTTCCGTAAGATCTTTATACAGAGTTTTCAGATGTTGGGAAAATACGCCGCTGTACATTTTCCTGTCTGTCTGAAAGCTGTCTACCCGTCTTTCTTCAAAACCGGAAATATATTTATTATTGATGTCAATTTCATTGATGACAGTCAGCATATCATTTTCTTTCTGCCTTTTAATTTTAGTCAGAAGTTCAATGAGACTGTCGGTATACTGCAGGTGGAAAAGTTCCAGTTTATTGTAATCTAAAGCCGTATTTTCCTGGAACAGATTGTGGATAATATCAGTTTTAATGTAAATCGATATTATGTCAATATGTTCAAAAAAATTCGCAAGAAGTTTAAGCTTGGTTAATCTTCTTTTGCTTTGCGACAATATGGTTGCTGCATCATCCCCCACCTTGGTATCCTAAAAATTAACCTCTGACATTTGCTTTAAGCTCATGCTCCAATGTCTGAAGATCCTGATCCAGTTTTCTTCTGTTATCGGCCCCCTGCTTCTGAATCTGTTTCACTTCATTCAATGTATTGATAAGCATTGATGTTGTTTCTCTCAATGTTTCTACAGATACGATAGTCTGCTCGTTCGCTCTGGCAACATTCACTGAGTTCTGACCAAGACGCTCTGCATTCTTTCTTAATATTTCTTCTGTAGTAGCAGATACTTTCTGCTGAATTTCAATATTCTGCTGCTGTCTGTACATCGCTACAGCCAGTGAAAGCTGGTTTTTCCATACAGGAAGCGTAGTGGTAAGAATAGTCTGTGCCTTTTCCGCAATAGAAACGTTGTTGTTCTGTACCAGCCTGATCTGTGGAAGCGACTGCATCATGATGACACGTACCACTTTAAGATCAGCCATTCTTCGGTCCAGTCTTGCGATAAAATCTCTTTTATCTGCAATCTGATAGTCCTGAAAATTCTGAGGGGCAGTTTCCATCTGAGCAAGCTCAACGGCAGCTCTTTCCATTCTGATATTTCCTGCGATCACAAGATCTTCAATCTGCTTAATGGAGTTTACGTTACTTTCAAAGATCGTCTGTAATACAGCATTATCTTTTGTAGATGTGATAATTCCTGCGTTTACTTTGTAAGAGATCTGCTCGATATTGTTGATGATTTTATCGTATTTCGCGAATAGATTTTCCACCTGAGTCATTACCTTTTTCATAAATGGCAATTTGCTCAGGAAGCTTTTCACTTTATTTCCGTGAAGTTCTTCTACATCAACATAGTTAAGTTCTACCAAAAGATCGTTAATCAATCCTCCTACTTCTCCTGAGTTTGATCTTCTTACATTTCCTAAGAAGCTGTCACTCTGATTGGTTAATGTTTTTTGAAGCTCTGCACCGAAATTCACGATAGAACCTGGATTGGCTTCATCAATTGAATTGGCTAGTACTTCATATTTCTGGCGCTCTTCCGACTGTAACTGAGTCAGATTCACATTTCCTTCTCTATCTACCAAAACGGCCGGTGCTGCATTCTGTACAGGCTGTGCTGGAGTTGGCGGAACCATTGGAGTAGGTTCAAATGTTTTTAAAGGCTCTATTGATCCAAGCGGATCTAATGACTGATTGTCCTGATTGTCCATAATTACTTCTGATAAATTGATACAAATTTCTCAAGGCCCTCTCTCTGTCCTGCTCCTACAGCCTCAAATTTCCATTCTCCGTTTCTGTTGTAGATTCTTCCAAATTCTACTGCGGTTTCGATTGAGAAATCTTCGTCTAATTCATATTTTAAGATTTCCTCATTCGTCTCTGTATTGAAAATTCTAATGAAAGAATTTCTTACCTGTCCAAAATTCTGTTTTCTTGAATCTGCCTCGTGGATTGTTACTACAACCGTTATTTCTTTGATAGCACTGTCAATTTTAGTAAGATCAATCTTGATCTGCTCATCATCTCCTGCTCCTTCTCCTGTAAGATTATCTCCTGTGTGGATTACAGATTTGTCCGGAGATTCAAGGTTATTATAGAAAATAAAGTGATTATCTGAAACTAGTTTTTTGTCGTCCCCAAGCAAAAATAAAGAGGCGTCAAGGTCGAATGCTGTTCCTGTAGAAGTATTATTGGTATCCCATCCTAAACCCACCGTAAATTTAGGTGCGTTGATGTTTTCTCTTTGTCCTTTCTGTAAGTTAATAGCCATAATATAATTCCGTTTGTGTTAAAGTATTGATGTTGTTTTCGTATTCTTTTATTAAATGATAATTGTTACTGATAGCCAGCTCCAAAAGCAAATCCATCTGTTCTCTTTTTACTTTAGACGTAAGATAATCAAAATTACTTGAATCCAAGCCTAAAATATACTTTACAATCCTTGTATTGAACTGAAAACTCTCTTTATTCATCACTTCTGCAACATGGTTTACATTTTTAACTGCATAATAGTTGAAAAAGTTTTCAATCTTCGGGTCAAGCTCAAAGTTCATCAGTTCTGCATAATACAGGAACATAAAATCTGCTTCAACGCTATGTTCATCCAATATTCTGTTCACTGTATATTCATGACTTCCGGTAATTTTTATATCGTCTATAAAAATACAAAGTTTTCCTTTTAAAAAATCCTTATCAATGTAATAAGTATCATTCGCAATCAGATTTTTACGATCTTCAAAATTAAGATTCCCGTAATCTGTGATGTAAGTATGATTTCTATTGATTTTGGATAAAATACTGGATTTTTTTCCTTTTTGAAACAGATAAAAATCCAGATGCTTTTTAAAGTAAAAACATAAAAAGTTGGATGCTGTAGGAATCGCCATATAAGGGCTTGGCAACACGACAATTTCTTTATCGGTACCTAATAAAAGGTTTTCATTTTCGGACAGAAATCCGTCGAATAGTTCTTTTGCAAATTTCTCTGCATACGACTTATCGCCATACTTGAAATAGCTGTATTCCGCGGGTGAGAAAGTAAACTCATCCGCCGAATGAATGTGATGTAAGCTGTATCTTGTATTCATGTTTATTTAGTGTTTAAGTAGATGTGCACTGAAACCAAAGTCTTTTGCTCCCTGGTAATCTGCTACGGGATTGTCTCCAACGTGCAGAATCTTAGACAGGGGTAAATCCTGATCCTGAATATTATTCTTCACCTCCTGAAAAATAAGGGGGTTCGGTTTTGAACAATTGATTTCGTCCGAATAGATATGAAAATCAATATACTGATCCAGATTTTCCTGAATAAGAAACTTTCTCATAGTGGTTCCTTTTATAAATCCTGTATTACTAAGAATATTGATTGTTTTACCCTGATTTTTTATTTCTTCAAAAAAATCGTGAATATTTTCGAAAATCACAACCGGCTTATATTCTAAAAACAGTTCTTCACTCTTGATATAAAAGTGACTAAGTTTTTCTCTATTCAAAAGCTTAATATCAACCTCTAATGAGCCTAAAATCATCAAATAAATCTCAAATGTATCAATATTTCCTCCTGTAACCTCATTGATTGTATTGCAAATATCATCATAATATTTTACAGTTTTCGCAACCACTTCTATTGGCTTTTCTACATTAAAAAATGAGGAGAACAGCTCAACTCTTTTTGTTTTAAATTCAGGATGAGATTTGATTAAAGTAAGCCACAAGTCGAAAGAAAAATGACAGTGGTTGTGAATGTCGATATCTGTTTTCAATAGGTTTTAAGTTAAAAGTTTTATTCAGCTTCTTGAAAAAGATTTACGATCTTCATTCATCAAAAAGTATTTATAAGACTATTCTTCCCAAAGATAAAATTTTTATCATAAAAGCATCACTATACTACTCTGTTTTAAGATATTTTTATGAATTTCAGCAAATACAGCAGTATTTTTTTAACCCTATTCAAGAAACATTCAGATAGGATTTTGAAAAAAAAATCCAAAAATTATTTGAAAATGAAAAAAAAATTATAATTTCGCAACCGATTAACAATCAACAATGTCAACAAAAATGATAAATATTATAACTTTAAGTAACCCTGTCAGAGCTGTGTTCTTTGGCAGCAATCAATATTTATCTGAATAGTTCTAGAGATCTTTTTACAAAAAATATATAAAAGACCTGTCTATTTGGATAGGTCTTTTTTGCTGCCCTATTTTCAGACTTTAACAATTCAAGAAATTCTGTTCTCTGTTAAAATCTGCTCTGAAAATTTCATTACCGCAAAACATTAACAATTCTGCTGGCTTTACATCATAAGCCGAAGTATTCTCTGCGCCTGTTATTTTCGGAATCTTTTCAAGACAGAATCCTAAAAATCAACAATTAAAATCAAACAAAATGAAAAACAACACAAGAAATATAGGGATAATAGCACACGTAGATGCAGGAAAAACAACTTTATCAGAAAGGCTTCTTTATTATACCGGACTGATTCATAAAATAGGTAATGTGGATGACGGAAACACCACTATGGATAAAGACATTCAGGAAAGAAACAGAGGAATAACCATTTCGTCGGCTGCTGTTTCTACCCAATGGAAAAAAGACAATACGGTTTATAACATCAATATTATCGATACACCGGGCCATATTGATTTTGCTGTGGAGGTAGAACGTTCTCTAAGAGTTCTGGACAGTGTCGTTGCAGTTTTCTGTGCTTCTTCAGGAGTTCAGCCACAAACGGAAAATGTATGGTTTCAGGCGGAAAAACATGGTGCTTCAAAGATTTGCTTCATCAATAAAATGGATAGAATCGGGGCCGACTTTTTTGCAGTTTTGAACGAGATAAAAACAAAATTGAATGCAGTTCCTCTTGCCCTACAAATTCCGATAGGAGCAGAAGCGAGTTTTGAAGGCGTCATTGATCTGATCAGAATGAAAGCAATATATTGGGCTGATGAAAATGGAGAAACAATGATCGAAAAGGAAATCCCCGCGGATTATCAAACTGAAGCTAATGAATACAGAGCACAACTTCTGGAAACTCTGGCTGAAAATGATGAAGTTTTCTTCAACGTTTACATAAATATAGAAGAGAGCATCACTCATGAAATGATTATTGCTGCTATACAAAGGGTTGGTTTATCCAGAGCTGCCGTTCCTGTTCTTTGTGGTTCTGCCTTCAAAAATAAAGGAATACAACCTTTGCTGGATGCGGTAGTTACTTACCTTCCCGCTCCGGATCAAATTTCTGATATTGTAGGAAAAGATCCACGAACGGAAGAAAGTATACAATTAAAAAGAGTGGAGACGGAATCTTTTTCGGGGCTGATCTTTAAAGTAGCGATCGATAAACATATGGGAAAACTAGCTATGTTCCGGATCTATTCTGGTAAGATAAAATCCGGAGATGCTGTGGTGAATGTTCGAACAGGTGAAAGTTTCAGGATTTCCAGAATCTTACAGATGCAGTCTGACAAAACTTTATCTCTAGAAGAAGGAAAAGCAGGTGATATTGTTGCGCTGGCAGGAATAAAGGATGCCAAAACCGGAGATTCTTTATCTTCTATAGAACATCCTGTACTACTGGAAGCAATTACAATTCCTTCTCCCGTTATCCGAGTTTCGATTGAGCCAAAAACGAACAGTGATGAAAAGTCTTTTGGTTTGGTTTTGGCCAAAATCCAGGAAGAAGATCCTTCTTTAGTAGTGGAAAAAGACCGCCAGACCGGAGAAACTTTATTAAGCGGACTGGGAGAGCTCCATCTTGAGGTGACGTTAGAAAAAATCCGTCTGAATCATGGTATTGAGATCAATCAGGGAAAGCCTAAAGTTTCTTACCGTGAGATTTTAACAGGAACCAAAGTTCACAGGGAAAAACTTTCAAAACAAAATGGAGGAAGCGGACAGTTTGCAGATATCAGTTTTGAAATCGGACCAAGGAATAATAATGAACAAGGATTGGAATTCATTAATACGATCAAAGGCGGAGTTATTCCTTCTGAATTTATTCCTTCTGTAGAAAAAGGATTCAGAGAAGCGATGGAACACGGACCTTTAAAAGGTTATCCTCTGGAAAATTTGAAAATTACTCTTCTGGATGGTTCTTTCCATGCCCAGGATTCGGCAGCATTTGATTTTGAAATTGCAGCACGGGAAGGATTCAAAGCAGCAGCCAAAGGATGTAGTCCGAAACTCCTGGAACCCATTATGCAGGTGGAGATTCAAAGTATTGAGGAATATACAGGTGCCGTTACTGCAGATATCAACAGAAGAAGAGGAATCATCACATCTATTGATGAAAAATCAGGAAGAAAGATTTTTGCAGCGGAAGTTCCCTTAGCATCAACTTTCGGATATATTTCGGATTTGAGAACTCTTACCAGTGGAAGAGCTTCCATCAGCATGAAATTATCACACTATGCTTTAGTGCCTGATTTTATTGCTCATACATTAATGACCTAAACCAACAAGGACTGTAGATTTTTCTCACAGTCCTTGTGTGGTTTATGGAAGTTGAATTATAAAAAGTGAAACGCCAATTCACTAAGCTTGTCAATTTTAAAATTACAGATATTGACTATTCATTTGCGAAGCAACATTCACTTATTCTCCCTCTCCTATTTTTCCTGCATCACCTTATAAGTAGGATCTTCCTGAATATTAACTTCTACAACAGCTTCGGCATTTTTCAGCATTTTGCGACAGTCTTCGCTGAGATGACGGAGATATACGGTTTTGCCTTGCTGTTTATAACGTCTTGAAAGTTTATCTAGCGCATCTATAGCACTCATATCGACAATTCTGCTGTCTTTAAAGTCTATTACAACCTCATCAGAATCATTCATTGGATCAAATTTATCTGAAAATGATGTGGCTGAACCAAAAAATAAAGGGCCTTCTATCTTATAATGCTGTATTCCGTTTTCCATATATTTCTTTGCCCGGATTCTTTTAGCATTATCCCACGCAAAAACTAATGCAGAAATTATTACTCCTACCAGAACGGCTAATGCCAGATTATGAAGAACGATGGTGATCAGCGCAACTGTAATTCCTACGAATATATCAGATTTGGGCATTTTATTGACAATTCTGATAGAAACCCACTGAAAAGTACTTATAGCAACCATCATCATAACACCTACCAATGCTGCCATCGGAATTTTCTCAATAACCGGAGCCCCGAAAAGAATAATCAGCAGGATCATGATGGAAGCTATTATTCCTGAAAGTCTTGCTCTCGAGCCCGCATTCAGGTTTACTAAAGTCTGTGCTACCATGGCACATCCCCCCATTCCTCCAAAGAAACCATTGGTGATATTAGCCAGTCCCTGTGCAACTGACTCTTTATTGGCGCTTCCTTTGGAATTGGTGATCTCATCTACCATGGATAAAGTAAGAAGAGACTCAATAAGGCCTACACCAGCCATAATCATTGCATAAGGAAAGATAATCTGTAATGTTTCAAGGGAAAAAGGAATTTTAGGAATATGAAAACTGGGAAGATTTCCACTGATGTGAGCAATATCGGATACTGTTTTGGTAGGAATATTAAATCCCAAAACAACGGTAAATACAACTATAATAGCGGCTAATGAAGCAGGAACAGCTTTTGTAATTTTTGGAAAAAAATAGACTACTGCAATGGTAAGAGCTGTTAAACCTGCCATTATATATAAAGGAACTCCCTGAAGCCAGCTTACTGAGCCATTGCTGTTTGTCATTTTAAACTGTTCGACTTGCGCCATAAAAATAATGACAGCCAAACCGTTTAGAAAACCATACATAACGGGCTGCGGAATAAGTCTTACAAACTTCCCCAGCTTAAAAATCCCAACAAGCATCTGAAGAATTCCGGCCAAAACTACCGTTGCAAACAGGTATTCTACTCCATGAGACTGTATAAGAGCAATCAGAACAACAATTGTTGCTCCTGCACCACCGGAAACCATTCCCGGGCGACCTCCCAGCACAGCTGTTACAAGCCCCATCATAAAGGCAGCATATAAGCCCGTAAGTGGTGAAAGACCTGCCAGAATAGCAAATGAAAGCGACTCCGGAATCATGGTCATAGCCACTGTAAAACCAGCCAGCAGTTCGTTTTTATAATTTATTTTTTTCGAAAAATCGAATATGCTAATAGTATTTTTCATTGAACGGCAAAGGTATGGAGTTGTATGTTGGTATACAATTTTTCTTTTTTATGCTTTTTAATATTAATAGTAATTTTATTTATGATAATTCACACTTCCGTACATATATTATGTTAATTTTAATTAAAATCGGAACATAAACAGACTTTTCTATATTTACCGCCATTTTTATTTTTTATTTTGTTTAAATTTGGAATCAGATAAGCAATTATCAGGTACTAATCAAAACATTCAAAACTTAAGCAGTTGTATATCAATATATAACTGAGAGTAAATAGCATTGTATGGAGAAACTTTAATAGGCTATATATTATTTACACAAATGGCAAAAAAAAGAAGTTTGAAAAAAGAAGAGGAGAAATAAACCCATTGAAAATAAGGAATATATCCCAAAGGTACATTAAAGTGACAATAAATATACCCTTTCATTATATCAGATCAGTTCTGAACTCATTTTCGAAGATTTTACCTTTATAAAGAGCATTTTTAGGCTTATGGCTAATGGCTTGCATTTTTTCCAATTTCTATTTTAAGTGAATTATATTCTGCATTGCATAATAATATATATCGCCAATTTTCGTTTTTTGATGCATAATTTTTAAAACAAAAGATAATATTTAATAAAATGTTATACAAAGAAATCCATATTGGAAAATTT
Source organism: Chryseobacterium sp. JK1 (assembly GCF_050632815.1). NCBI lineage: Bacteria > Pseudomonadati > Bacteroidota > Flavobacteriia > Flavobacteriales > Weeksellaceae > Chryseobacterium > Chryseobacterium sp. JK1. The sequence goes on from NZ_JBODRU010000005.1 coordinate 110,890, forward strand.
ATCAAGGAAAGAGTAGATGAAAGTGAAATAACCATAGAAAGAATCTGCAAATTCCTGGGCAGAGACGAAGAGTCTGTTGAAAAAATGTATGAAAGTAAATCTATAGATGCTGAACTTCTTCTAAGGTGGAGCAAATTACTAGAATATGATTTCTTCAGACTTTACAGTTCTCACCTTATTTTGTACGCACCGCCGTCTGCAGTTAATAAAAACCAGCAGAAATCTGATAAAATTCCTTATTTCAGAAAAAATATTTATACTCAGGAGATCAAAGATTTCATCATGAAAAGGATTCTATCCGGAGAAATGACTCAAAGTGATGTAATTAAAGAATATTCGATTCCTAAAAGTACACTCCACAGATGGCTTCAAAAGAGTGATACGAATAACGGATAAACAGAAAAAAGATGCGTCCTAACTACAAAAAAATTTATCAGGATATGCTCCGTCTGGAATATCCTGAGAAACTGAAAGAACCGAAAATCCAAGAACTTCTTGAAAAACTCCATACAACGGAAGATGTTCTTAAGTTCAATGACAGGCTTTTTAAACAGTCCAGAGAAAACCAGAAGCTCAAGACTTACGATAAAAAGACCATGCTGAAGCTTCTTCAGTATCAGAAGAAGCATGGTCATTCTACCAGCTACATGTCCAGAAAATACAAAATAAGCAGAACTACTTTATCAAAATGGAAACAGATGTTTGAGGAAGAACTTGATCATACAACAAAAAATGCCGGTAAGTAAACCACCAGCATTTGTTTGTTATTAAAAAAGCAGGTAAACTTTTCTTTTACTACTCTTTCATAACAGCATAAAGAAGCAAAAAGTGAGAAGAAGGAAGACATTAAAGCCCGAAAAAATCTGACTTTATAGAAAATTATGATACAAAGAGATCTTCCAGCGTCTCACCTTTTGCTTCTTATTTGATACAACAAGGCAAAAAGCGAAAAGTGATGTCGTGCTCTAACCAACTGAGCTACTCTTCCTATATTGATCGTGTTTTTTTATTGGTGGAAGAGACGGGACTCGAACCCGTGACCCCGTCGTGATGAGCGAAGTAGCACTGTTTCTACGGCACTTGTTGGTTTTATTTTTCTTCTTCAGCTATATATGTTCTAACAATTGGACGAATTCCTTTTACATTTTCAGGATAATAGTTCAATCCAAACCCTTTCCATCCAGAAGACCAGTAAAGGATCATCTCTTTCAGATAAGGAATGTCTTTGATTTCATCATATTTAAAGTTTTCATCAAATATGTTCTGCACCTCATCAACAAATTCCTGATAAAACATTCCCAACTCTTCATCATATACGTCTGTATAAATATTAAGATGTTTTCTCAGTTCATATAGCAAATAACTTCTAAAATCCCATCCTAAGATGACAATATCTGAACCGCGAATACATATTACAGGATTCCATTTTAAGTTTTCATTACTTACAACACATGATAAATTCCTAACCGGTAGTAATTGCGGAAGCTTTGAAAACCACTCATCAAAAATCCCTTTTCTTTTTTCGATTGATTTCGGTTTGATTCCCCAAGATTTTAGCCACACATGATTGACACTGGTAACATCATTCCATATCCCCTCATAATTATATTTTATTTGATCTGTAATCTCTTCTTCATTTTCAAGCCAGTTATAAAAAAAGGTACACTCTTCTGCTATAAGTTCGTCATCATCTTCATATTCAACAATTTCTTTTTTGTCGATAGCATGTAGAATCTTTAAGAACTCTTTGTGTTCTATAGTAAAACTGACAGCATATTGCTGCTCAATCTGAGCAATCTGTTCTTCAGAAAGTGGTTGCCATCTGGCTCCATAAAATCCTTTAGGACAGTTTTCATTATTTACAGACCATAATTTTTCTGTGCGTTCTTTGGCCCAATATAAAAATTCAGTCAGATTACTTGGTATATTCATGGTTATTCATTTTAAAATAAAAAGAGGCTAAGTTCAAAAAGACTTTTACAGATCACTTTCATGATCAGTTTTGGAGTTGAACCAATATCATAAGATTTACCGAAGTAAGCCTTTTCTACGGCACTCTTTTTGTGTAAATCAAGGTAATATTTTTCAGAATCTTCCGTGCATTTGCTCTACCAGCTGAGCTACTTCTCCTTTTCGAGGGAAAAGGCAGGATTCGAACCTGCGGCCCAATGCTTATTCAATCTCGAAGTATGATTCTAAGACGACACTTGATTTTTATTTCAGTAAGGTAATTAAATTAAGCAGAGACTTATACGGGGTGTTACCATTTATACTATCTGCTGATGCAGAACAGGATTCGAACCTATATTACCGTTCCTAAGAAGTAACTCTGTTATACGACACTTACTTTCTATGTTTATTCATAGTTATTAGTTTTACTTTTACAAAATTATATTCTTGCTGCGCATTATATTTACGCAGTTATTTTTTTATTTAAATTTTGTTTGTTTTGCCTTGAAGCAAAAGAACCAAAAGTTCAAGACCTGGAAACTTTGACCTTTTTATTACTATTTTTTCATTGAAATGATTTAAAATAAAAGAGGCTATATTCGAAAAAACTTTTATAAGATCACTTTCATGATCTGTTCTGGAATTGAACCAAATTAAACCGAAATAAATCTTCTCTACAGCACTCTTTTAAAGATCAGGGTAAAAGCGGCGGAATCTTTCTATACCATCTATTCTTTCTTTTGAACTACATTCCGTTTACAACAGGAATAGCAGGAATTGAACCTACATCTGACGGGGGACTCGAAGTATGATTCCAAAACGACACCTGATTTTAATTTTTCCATCGGGTTTTTCTGTACTTTTTCCAGCTTCGCTGAAATTTGTAGTACGTTGCATTTTTTACTTCAAATCCGTGAGGAAAGCAGCGGGAGCAACCCAATTCGTTTCCGTATTTGATTCTTGAAATGCTGGTTCCGGAAATTTTCTTTGGGAAATCAATAAGACCGTTTTCATTGATTCCAAAGATTCGTTTTAGTTTTTTGGATTTTTTCATGAGTATTGAGAATTAAACTCAATACACAGCTTCTTTTAGATCCGGTTTATTATTATTCATGGTTATTAGTATTTTCTTCTGCAAATTTATTGACATACTACGCATTCTTTTTACGTAGTTTTATTTTTTATTAAAAAACCAAGCAATTAATGATAAGAGTAAATGATATTCAATTGGAAGTTGACGATGTAACTCTTAAAAGACGGCATTGGTTTATTCAAATCAGGCAATTTTACGAAAGGCTCTGGTCAATTGAAAGTCGAAGAAATCCTTTCTTACGGCACTGATTTTTATTAACACTGCAAAATTATATTGTAGATACGCAATCTTTTTACGTAGTTTAAATTTATTAAGAAAATAATGATGAAATCATTTCAAAAAGTTTAAAAATCCCTAATAAAGGAAGCGATATAATAAATCCTACGATTAAACAAATTCCGATTTTACTTAAAAATTTTGTTTTGTTTTCTCTTATTTTGGTCTTAAAAACAGGAATATGTTTTTGTATTTTTAAGACTATCCTTCCCAAGTTCAGTGATTATTTCCATTGCATATTCGTCAAGCAGATTTTTATCTCCTCTGAAAATAATGTCTTTTAAAATAGTATTTCCTGAGTTGCTTAAAGATTTTCTGTAAATCTCTACTGCATTTCACATTTCATTATTCTCCGGTGTAGACAGGATCCACAACTTACCTGCTTCATCAGGAAATCCTGCTTCAAAATAAATCTGTCCTATTTTTTTTCTAAGGGAAAGATCATTAGGAAACTGATTGATCATATTTCTTAATCTGTCACATGCTTTTTTCTTTCGTCCTTCTTTAAGATCATGTTCAATTCTGCAAAATAAATTCCCCATTGTTTTTAAACATTGTTATTTAAATATTTGTTCGTTTTGCCTTGAAGCAAAAGAACCAAAAGTTCAAGACCTGGAAACTCCGGCTAAAAATAATCTACACTCTCTAAAAATTCTAAAACTTGCGCGAATGTTATATGAGTTCTTCGTTTTGCTTCTGTGTAGCGCTTCAAACAATAGAATTTTCTTAACGTTCGTATAGCTTATTTTCTTAACACCTCCGTTTCCTATGTCACTCTTTAATTCCAGCCAATTGTTTTGAAATTTTCTCGGGATATTTACAATTCATCATTTTTAAAACAGATAATATTCTGCTTTTTAAATTGATTTGTTGTGTGATTACTTTTTCCAATTCAGTTTTGAGTTCGGATTCTTCTACTTCTGCAACAATTTTTATATTTTCAACATCTTCAACATTGAATTCTGTATATTCTGAGAAAAAGACTTGCCCATTTTTTCTTTTGTAAAACACCCACGGATGTCCTATCCAAAGCATTCTCCATTCTGAAGTTGGTGTCTTAAAAATATTTTTCCAATCATCAATATTACTTATATCACCACAACAGTTAGGTTGTATCAATATTTCATCTTCCATTTTTAATACAATTCCGCCGTCAAAAGCCATAATACAGATATCTTCTTCAGATTCGTCTGATTCCATGTCTTCCATTTTGGCTTTTACAATCATCTTGAGATTTTCACATCGATGGTTTCAATATTCACCAGATAAGATCTTTTCTCAATGGTCTCAAAATTAAAATTCAGCTGAGAAACTACTTCTTCCCATTTGGTAAACCATTCTTCCGGATTGGGATAATCTGAAATTTCCGGCAATTCGAATTCTTCCTTGGAATATCGTAAAGGACTAATTTCAATCGTATTAATGAGTTTCATAGTATATTGTTTAATTTCCAGCCCCGATTGCAACGGCATCCTTTTTCTTAATGGCTTGAAGAAAGCTTTGGCGAAAAAGATACAGTGGAAAGCGGGATTAAGCTTCTAAATATATTGATTCTTTTAGGCTGGCTATTCTTTATTTTAAAAGCAGTGCCTGTTACAACACTACTTTTTGAATCATTTTCACTGCAGATTTTTTGTCTTCCAAAGCATTCAGTACATCGAAAATTTTGTCTGACCAACCCGCAATAAGGTGTACATCATCTTTCCTGATATCAAGCGGCTGCGTACCATAACCTGCCAGGTCAAAAATATACAGTTTTGCATGAGGAGCGATGGCTTTATACTTCTTCCAAGTGTCTTCAAAGGAGTTTTTGTTTCCTCTGCTATCCCACATCTGGGTATCCGTGAAAAGCATTACCTTATCCAGCTGTTCTCTTCTTTTGATCAGGTCTTCGATGACCAGATAACCATTGGTAGAGTATCCTACTTCACCTTCACGTTTGTAGAATGCATCTACATTCCTTAAAATACCGTTTTTCGGCATTGGAACTCTTAGCCAGCGGTCGCCAAAGATACCTGTCACCACGTTTTTATACTGTGACTGCAGGATCATAGACATCAGCAAACCGATATCATACAGCAAAATTTTACTTTTGGCAGAAACCGCTTTCTGCATAGAACCTGACACATCTGCAGCGATCACTACTGAAGTGTCAAAACCAAAACCTTTAATGTTTCTGGCACTCACTACAACAGCATTCTCCAATGCTTCCAACACTGAGGATAAATAAGGAGAATCTATATTTTTTAATTCTCTATAAGCTGCCAGAAATCTGAATGGAAGCTGTTTTGAATTGGATACGGCTCTTTCATCAGAAAGATAGGCACATACTTTATTCATTGCATTAGATGAAACCTTTGCTTCCAGAATATTTCTCAGGTTTCTCATGGTTGCCATGTAACCTAATTTATTACTGAATATTAGTTCTTCCCATTTGTTTTTGAAGGCTAGTTTTTTTGCTGCATCATCTGCAAATTTGGTCTGACCCAAAACAGAAAGCTCAACTTCCCATGTATAGGGTGCTTCCAGTGTATTGTTGGCAATTTTGTTGAAAACTGTCTGCTGATTTTCATCTTTAGCTTTCGGATGAATCAGAAATAATGCATCTTTCAGCGTTACATCTCCTTTTCTGTTGTATTTGGCAAACTGATATTCATCAAATTTATTGAAGGATTTCACCAGACCTTTCTGAATCTGCTTTGACAGTTTGTTCAGCTTCTTGGTATCTGTTCTTTTGTTCGCAAGTTGGTAGTATGCCAGCAATTCTGTGATTTCATCTGCTCTTTTCACCACTCCATCTACTGTTTTGCTTACAAGGTCTGTACCGGAGGTCTGCTTTGCCAATTCAGCCGTCAAAACCAATGGTATAGATCTTAGGTACATATCCTTCCTTGCATATACAGCGAGCTTTGCCACAAACTCAGGATCATTTTTTTTGATCAGAGACTGGATTCTTTCTAATCTGTCGGTTCCTTTTTCATAGTTGGCATCTGACAGTCCTGTTGTAACAACAGCACTATATAATTCTTCTGCAGGTGTCATTTTAAATGCTTTTGCACCTTCATAGTTCAGAACTACTTTTTTATTTTCTCTTTTTAAAAAATTAAATTTCATGGTTACTGTTTTTTATTGTTAAACACGGAAGATTTTATACTTCCTCTCTGATATCTGCTGCAAAGTAAGAATACTATTACGCAGTCATTTTGCGCAGCTATTTTTAATTAAAAAATTTCCTTTATCAGAGATTATAAAAATCTTCTATCATTCATTTTAAATAAAGAAATCATGATTTCATCGTCTTTACCAGACTGTTTTTTAGCTTTGTGGTATTAAAATTAGAACTATGATTAAAGGACTATATGAAACCCACGTCCAGGTAAGTGACTTGGAAAAAGCCATTCAATTTTATACAGAAGTATTGGGACTGCAATTAGCCCATAGAGATGAAACCCGCCCTATTGCCTTTTTATGGGTTGGTGAAGGAAAGGAATTTATGTTGGGACTTTGGGAGCAGAAAGAGAATCTACAGACCAGACATTTTGCTTTTTCGAGCAGTAAAGAAGATATTCTCAACTATTCTATAGAGTTTTTACAAAAAAAAGATTTGAAACCGTATAATTTCCTGAAAAACGGAAGCCTTGAACCGATGGTTTTTGCATGGATGCCTGCTTTGGCAATTTATTTTAACGACCCTGACGGAAATCAACTTGAGTTTATTTCAATCCTGGAAGGGGAAGGAAAACCGGAATTGGGAGTTTTGTCCTATGAAGAATGGACAGAGCAATCAAAGAATTAATAATATCCTATTATTTTGAGAGCAATTTGTGTTCAGCCACGAATGTATCACTAGCCTATGATAACATTCGTGGTTGGAATACAATATCTGAATATCCTAAGTAAGTTTTTTACTCACTGCTGATCACTTTTTTTACAGCCAGCATATGCTTACAAGGACCTCTTTCGCCTTGATATTTGCTGAACCATTCGCAAGTACAACGTTCTTTTCCGTCTTCGATAATGATGGTATGATGAACTCCGGTTCCGGCTACTCTGGCTTCTGTTCTTTCTTTACTGTTGTTGAGGATTTCTACTTTCCCCTCATTGATTAGCTTTTCAGCATTTTTCATTCTGGGATTAAGTTCTAAAATGCGGCTAAGTTTAAATGGCAATCTGCGGTAGAAAAATTCATTTTCATCGAGATCATATCCCAGTAATCCCATCGCAGCAAGTCTTCCGGTAAGATTTTCTGCTTTTTGAAGATCTATATTTTCTTCCAAAGCCAGCATTGTCCTGTTAAAAGACTGATTAGCGTAAGCATACTTATCTAAAGCATCGATCCACTCATCTGAAACATCAGAAATCAGACTGTCCAACAGGGCTCCTTCTCCTGAAAAACCTCTCCAGCATTCTCTGGATAAAGAAAAGATAAATCTTATATTTCCCATATGCAGCTGCCATGTGGTAGACTGCATAGTAGACTGTGAAAAAACCTGCATACAATCTATATATGGAAGTAAAGGTTCCAGCAATCTCAGTCTGTGCAGACCGCCTATACACACCGCATCTGCCGATTTCACCGGTGAGAACATGGGTTTGTTTCCTCTTACAATCAGATAGTAATCTGACTTTACTATTCCTTTCGGTATTCCTCTGAAAAGTTGTTGGGTTTGAATTTTATTAAAGGTATACTGCTTTTCAGATTCTGATAAAAAGACCTGTACAGTACCCAGTCCTTTGAGCCATTTTATAGGTAAAGGAACTTTTCTTTCCACAATCTTTTTTTCTTCCTGATACAATCCGACCTCCTTTTCCCCTACAGAAAGCATAATTTTTTCATTAGGACGAATACTTCCTAAAGCAGCCAACATCGGCTGATTAAAATCTACATTGGTTGTTCCGTTTTCTAAAAATTCTCCATCCAGCCCGTCAGGCAATACATCCACTCTTGCGTATACACCTGCACAGTGAGAAAAACCTTCAAAACGGAGTTTCTCGTTCCCGGCGGTTACAATTGGATCTTTAAGCAGCGCCATCTGGAACGGAGACAGGTTAAAACTTGATTTTACAATATTGGAAAGTGCAATCAGGCATCTTGCCAATATAAAAGGCTGTCCTACATTTCCCCAGAAAAAGCAGGGAACGTCGGTATTTTTGTGTATCTCACTGTATTTGGCGAGAAACAGCTCTTCAAGGCCGTCCTTTTTAGCTAAGGATGATGACCTTGAATAGTTGTAAATAAGCGTATCTTCCATAAATTATTTTTTAAGAAGAAGATTGCAGATTTTTTTCAGGCTCGAGTTTTCTTTCCAGTCATTTAACTTTATGATTACATCGGTATGAGCTTCAGACTGGTTTAAAGCTATTACTTCGTGATATACTTCCAGTAGTTTTTTAAGATTCGTAACAGGCTCACCCATCTGCAGCAATATGCTGGAAATAAGCTCCTCCAATGCAATATTATGATTTTTACTCACATTCAGCATATGATTCTGCATAAGATCCGTTAATCTTTTTACAGGCGCCCATTCCAGTTTTTCGTGAAGACCAATTACCCTTCCCAATTCCATATTATCCATCATTTGGCAGGAAACGTGTTCTAACCATATTTCGGCAGCGGTTCCACGAATTGTTTTATCACTATCAAGGAAAATTGTTCCTAAAAACAGATTTCCCATCTTATCCAAAGGTTTTTTGATTTGGTAAAGAGCCTGTGAAGTATTCAGAACTAGATTTCTTTCATAAACTTCGGCAATTCCGGAATAGAAAAGACAATGCTTGATTACCTTTGCCAATGCATTGGCAGGCGTATTCGGGAAACACCACATCAATGCAGGAATTTCAGAAAGTTCTTTCTGACCGGCAACAAAATATTCCACGAATAAAGGTTCTTTTCTTTTCTCAAGGTGATATTTTGGAATCACAATATTGAGCTCTACGGGATAATATGAATTCTTCTTGTTGTCGATTGTTTTCCACTTATAATCTCCAGACAAAAATTCTTCAGGAATACTGTCATATCCAAATCCACTGAATTCTTTAAATACAGTTTCTGATGAACGGGTAATTCCCGCAGTCATCCACCATGACGGATGGTTAAATTTTCCTTTTGGAGTGGCATTTTTACCAAAGAAGAAAAGCAATAAATCTTTGTATTCTCCTTTCAACTTTTCCTGAGCGAGCTTTACTGCTTCTGAAGTGTTATCTAAAGCACAGCGCTGCAATGCCAACTGCAAATCCAAGTGGTTAGGCTCTATATTTTTATTTTGATAAATCTCCAATTTTTCCACCAAAGTCACAGGAGAAATCCAGCAAGGGGAATGCGTAATGGTAAACAATAAAGGAATACTGTCCCCTAATTTTATTTTCTGATCAATAAATATCGCAATTTCTTTGAATGCCTTCATTGCAGGAGACTCTGCTCCTACTTGATCCATAGATCCTAGTTTCTTCTGATAATTAGAATAAGCTTCTCTTGCGTCTTCTTCTTCTTTGGTTTTCTGATAAATTTTCTCAAGATTTTTAAGTTGAACTGGATACTTTTCCAGTAGACTCAATCCGTAATTAATGATCAGATTACACAGTAAAACATTCAGATAAGGAACTTCCCACTTTGCAATCGTTTTACAGGCTTTGAGGAATACAGGTTCTATCAGTTTTACAGATTCTGCATCTACTTCATTAGCAAAGCGGATAAAGCCATCTAAAGCAATATCACAGTTGTGGCTGTAAGGATCATCCATTGCTAAAGGCAGGAAGAACATCAGATCTTCAAAACTCTCTAATACTTTTACTTTATTTTCTTCTGTTGTCAGAAATAGTTTTTCGGGAGAGATAGCTTCCAACTCATGCTGTTTTTCTACGATATATTTTTCAAGAAGAGGACGTACGTTAGTCAGAATATTGTCTGAATAATGAGACAGAGCCTCTTTTATATTTTCGGAAGGTGGAATATATTTCAGAATGATTTTTGCGGCTTTTGTCTGGATTCCGTCATCTTTGCTTACAAATGCTGTACTCAAAGCCATTCCTAGCATTTCCGGATCAAGTCTTTTTCTCTGAAAGATCTTTTCCGTTAATGAAAGGCCAGAGATGACCACTGTTTTAACTTCCGAGCTCAGTAAGTTGGGAAGATAGTGAGAAAGTTCCTCTGTTTTAATATTTCCTCCCGCCATTTTCTTCAGATGGGTCAGGATTGTATTTACTGCTTTGGACTGTACCGAAGCCAGCCCTGCAAGTAATTCATCCTGCAGTTCAAGCAATTCTGATTCTGTGGGTTTCAGTGCAGTAAAGGCATCCATGAACCAGCCTGTAACATTTTTATTGAAATTTCTGTTGGAGGCTAATAGACATTCTTTTAAAAATCTTTTTCTTTCTATTTTTCCTTCAGCCACCAGTTTTTGTACCAAAGGAAACCACTCTTTACGGAATGGCAAGGATTTGGAAGGAAACTCGCATAAATACCAGAAATGGGTGGTAAGAGTTTCGGGATATTCATCCAGATCCGAAGGATAATTGCTCAGATGATGTCCAAGCAGCTCAGGTCTAGGTTCTACGTATCCTTTCTCTGTCCATCCTAAGATATCCTGATAATTAAATGCTGTAAACTCAGCTTCTACAGATTCATTGATAAAGTCCGAAAACCAATCTGGACACCCCCACTCCAAAATTTGTTCTGTCTGTTCTGCATTACGGAAAAGGCTCCAGTAATTTTTTCCGAAATTCTTTTTATCCATGCAGACAAATGAAGCAATATCAATAATAGAGTGCTGACTGGCAGATCCTACGGTATGATAGGAGTTTTTAGTCATAACAATTTTACTGATCTCGCGATCCATTTTCTTTATGGAAGGTACCAGTGTTTTTCTTTCTTCTACACTAAGTTCTTTCAGAAAAGGGATGATCTCATGTACTTTTTCCTCATTAAGGATCTCATAAAGTCTTTCTTTCATGTGCTTTTAATTTGATGTATAATTTTTTTCAGGTTATTCTCTTTTTCCCATTCTTTAAGCAGTCCGTGAACTGTTTTATCTGATACTGACCGATTCTGCCTAAGCACCTCATAATAAAGCTCTAAAAGCTTTTTCAGATTAAAAACCGGTTTTTTCACCGCTGAAAGAATGGCTGTCAGCAGTTTTTCTAAGGCGATATTATGGCTGGTACTCAAATTGATAAGCCCCGTCAGACCATCTGCCAATCTTTTGACAGAAGCCCACTCGAAAGTGATCATTTGTCCTAATATTTGTCCTAGTTTCTGAAGCTCAAAATCCTCGGAAACCGCCTTGTTTACTAGGACTTCAAAAGCTATACCATAAAATGTTTTATCTTTATTAAATAGCCCCGCAGACAGAAATAAATAATGCGCTGTCTGAAAAGGTAGCTCCAGCTTCATCCAGGCATTAAAAAATTCTATGCTTCCTTTAATATCATACTGGTAAACGGTATTTGATAGGGTTTCATTGTATTTTCGTGCAAAAATACATCCCGAAAAATATGGAGCGGTGTATAAAATGTGTATCAGGTCATGATTGTAAACTCTACGACAAGAACTGAATAAGTACTCTAAAAAGGTAGCATTTACCGAGATTTCACTCTTATTTTCAAGGGAGATAAGCAACTGTGGAATTTCTTCTGATCCGTTCGATCTATATATTTTCCTATCACTGAATTCCCATTTAAAATCGCCTTCCAGATAAACACTTTCATACCTTTCCCTGAAATAATTCTGATCGAAAACAGGGTTTAATAATTCAAAATATTTTTTATTGAGTTTTTCTTTTGCATATTTTTCAGCTTCGTGCAGTTTTTCTCTTTTTATGCGTAGTACTGCGATTTGCCAATCCATAGAGATTGGATCTTCATTTTGCTGCTGATAGATTCTCAACTTATCAACAAGATGATGAACAGTGATCCAGCAAGGAGTACAATCGGGAACGCAAAGAAGCGGAAGGTTTTTATTTTGTTTTAATAATTCTAAAATGTCTAAAAGCAGTTGATGATACGCTTTTAAAATAAATGGAGTCTTTTCTTCACACCAATTTTCAAGAAGGGGAAATTCTGATCCTGCTGTAAGCAAAACCTGAGATTTCTTTTCTTGTTTCAATACTCCATAATGAATAAAGAATGTGGCTAGCAGATGATGAAGTCCTTTGGTTTCTTTCAGTTTAAGCGCAGCCTTGAAAGCCGGCTCCAACTGATTGAAATGTTCTTCTTTCAATTCGCTATTGAATCGTATGATGGCTTCAAGAAACTGATCAAAATGGTAGGTCTCATTATTATTGAATATCTGTGAAGCCAAAAAGATAAAATCATCAATAGTCTCAACAGGTGCAATAGGTTCTGATATATACCATGAAATCTTCTGATAAACGTCTTCTTCTATAGTTTCGCTCTCATTATTTTCAATAAAAAATTTCTCCAAAAGCAACTGCGCATCAGAAAGCAATGATTCTTTATAAAGAAGTAGATGCTGTTGTATCTTTTCCGATTCCGGATTGCCATATTTGGCTATAGTTTTTGCTCCTTTTACTTGAAGTGCTTTATCTTTATTCAAAAAAACAGGCATCACAAGCAGAGCTATTTCTTCCTGATATTGGACATTATTTTTAGCAATCTTCTCTACTGTAAGAAGGAGTGCATTAACGATGTTTTTAGTTGGCAGTGTTATCAGATATGATGCAGCATATAAAAAGTCCTCTGCTTTGAATGCGCTATCTGTGATAACCTGGTTTATCAATTTTAAAGTTTCCAAAAAGAGCGAATGCTGTGTGGAGTGAAAGATCATCAGCAATTCATCCTGCAGTTCAACAATTTCTTTAGCGGTTGGTTCCAGATAAGCAAAAAGCTCTAAAAACCATGTATTATGTTCTTTTGACAGATTAAGGTTTACTGCTTTAAGACTTTCATTCAGTAATCTCAAACGATCTACTTTTTTACCTTCCACAAGGTTTTTCAATACTTTTTTCCAGTCCCGTTCTTTATAACGGGCGGTAATATCTGATTCATATTTGAATAACAACCAGATATGTGATGTTAATGTAACAGGAAAAGTAAATAAAATTTCGTCTGAATAGTCACTGGAAAGTATAGAGGATGCCAGTAGTAATGCACTGATTTCATCATTGAGCTGAAGAAAACCTTTCTGCTCCCATTCCAAGATTTTTAAATAGTTAATTTCTCTTAAAAAAAGATAACTCTCTCCCAACCAATCTGGCTGGTAAGATTCAAAAAGATCTTCGACTGCTTCAACGGGTATTGAAAAATATCCGGGAGCTAGTCTTTCGAACTCATTCTTGGTTTTACAACAGGCTAAAGCAGCCAACAAAGAGATCGTATTGTGCCCCCATTCTTTATGAATATGTTTTTTTAAAAGAGCAACAACTTCTTTTTTATCTTTCGGCTTTAGTTTTTTAAGAAAAGGAACAATTTCCTTGATTCTATAGTTCAGATATAGGGTCTTAAACTCGTCCTCAATTAGCATAGATTCATTCTTGTTGGCTAAAATAACAAAAATTGATCTACAGGAAATAAATTATCCCTTAAAAGTGAATTTTTTAACAAAACTTTATGCTTTTAACAGGAGGTCTATCAGCAGTTCAGAATAAAAGGTTACGAAAATTTTCTGTTCGCCAACGTAAAAAAAGTAAACATTTGTAGCATCATTTGGGCGCTCTTTTCTAAAAGTTATGTCCTTCTCTTCCGAATTTACCACCTGACACTCTATAGTTCTGGAAGTCAGATCAATTGAAAAATGGGCATGAATTTCCATTCCAAAGAAATCTGTTTCAATGATATTTCCCGTATTTTCAATATGGTAAAAGTAAAGATCGGATGTGGGAATCATTTTCATATAATCCTCCAAAGCGGTTTTGGAATCCAGGAAATGTATCGCGATATATTCCTCAGCGGCTATTTTAATTTTAGAATCTACCATCAATCCTGTGATTTCGCTTTCTTGTCCGGATTCAATGGGATAAAATATTGTATAGGTGCTAAAATCCGCAAAAGGGAAGGCTGGATTATTCGGAACAATATTTTTTATATCCTTATAATATTCTTGAGACACGAGTCCTTTTTCTTCTTTTTTATTTTCAAAATTTCCTTTGGTATAATACTCAGGAAAAGTAAAACGGTTGTCGATATAGCTTTCTACGTCTCCTGTACTGTTGAAATTAACCGTTATATATTTTTGTCCTAAAAGAGGAGTTACATTCATATATAATGTCTTTTTTCCTGAGATCAATTCTTTGGATTGAGCATTGTATATTACTTTAGAAACTACTCTGTAAAAATTGTCGTACACCACTGTCCCTGAAAATTCAGCTTTTTTCCCATCCCAATAATTCCTGGTCATAAAATCATAGAGAATATAATTGTTCGCGATTCTTTTGTTGTAATAAATTTCATCAGAATTATCAACAAAATTCTCCAGATCCGGTACGTTTTCAAGATCATCGTAATAAGTTGCCCTTCTTATATGATATTCATCGTTCTTTAAAGCTTTATGTGAATGGGCCTTATAAGAAATTCGTTTTAACAGATGGCCATTTTGATAGGTTTCTTCCGAGTATTCATACTGTTCTTTTGCCTCGTTTTCAGGAATAATTTCATCCAGATGATTTTTGTAAACAGTTTTAGTTATCGGTATATCTTCCGGAATTTCGGGGTAAGCAAAGAGGAAGTATTTTCCATATTTCGATTCAAAAAATCCATCCTGGTGCATTTCTTCCACACTGTAGAACTCATTATCCCAACAATCATGCAAAGTAACTCCTTCAGTGATAAGCTTTCCCGTTTCATCATATTTCAATTCAGCTGTAGCAGAACCTCTGATTGTTGAGAAATAAGCGTATTTAGAAGTTGTAATAACATTTTCGCTAACTGGATCTATTTTCTGATTAAAAGAACATTCTCCCAAAGCATCGGTAACCACTATTTCCTGATCACACAAAATGTTTTCTTTAAATGTTTCTATTCTCCATTTTTTGAAACCATTCTTTTCTTGTATGAGATAATATACCTCTACCAAAATATCGTTATCATGCTTTTGAACTTTAAACAAAGACTGTTCTTCCATAAAATAAGTCCTTTTTTTTATTTTAAGGAGTCTGAAACTGTCTGTCCTGCGAAGTATATTATTGGTATAGACCTTCTTGCTAAATTCTCTTTCAAAAAATGCCTGCTGCAGGTTGATTTCTTCATCTTCATTAAATGAAAAATAACGTACGGTTTCAAATTCAGGATCTTCTCCCGAAGGAAAAAATGGTGAAAACTTCAAATAATATGTTGGGTTGAGAGAACTGTTGTTTTCTGCTAAAACCTGATCGAGATAGCTGATGAATTTCTCTTTTTCAAGATAAGGTCTCCTGGTTCTAAAGTAATCTATTTCGCGATAGTCTCCGTCTTTCAGGTACAGATATTTTGTCATCTGCACTCCGTTAAGCTGATCAACTTTATATGATGCTATTTTCCTCCTGTTAAAATCATTGATATACATTTCCTCTTTTGCAAGAAGGAGATTAGTATATTTTTTGTCATGAACCCATTGATATTCACCTTTATTCTTAATACGAATGATCTGAACACTTCTGAGAAAAATATTCTCAAATAGAATTTCTTCATCTGAAGTTTTTTCGTCTTCGGAGGGATATAAAGTGATCGAATCTACTTTATTCCTGTTCCAGACTTCTGTTTTTTTCAATACCTCATTTTCGTAAATATGCTTAAAATAGGATTTATGGTTATGAAGCTCATTTTCTTCCAGTACTGTTTTCTTATCTCTTTTAGTGTATATAACTTTTGTTTTCATGAGATTTTAAAAGTAGTGAAGAAAATTCATATTTTCAAATGGTATTAAAAAATAATTTACTATTATTTCTGATTAAATTTTATTTCAATAATCAAACTTAATCCATTAAAATGTATATATTTGCAAAATAAAAATACTTGACAACTCAAATATAAATCAATGATAAGTTCTGAATTATTACTCTTAATGAATATCAATAAGCTTCAATCTGTCATCTCAAGAAAGTTTGATGCTTTGAGTGTGCATGGGCTTGGGCTCAATGATTTTATCATTCTTTATATTCTGAATACGTCTACTGAGAGCAAGATGCGCAGAATAGACCTTGCAGAAAAGATAGGAATTACGGCCTCCGGGGTAACCCGATTATTGAATCCTCTGGAAAAAATAGGGTTAGTAGGAAGAGAAACCAATGACAGGGATGCGAGAGTAAGTTACGTGGTCATTACTCCCAACGGAAAAAAGATTTTTGAAGAAGCCATGCTCAGTGCGGAAAATATTACTAAAGACATTTTAGCCCCTAAAAAGAATAAATCTCTCCGTACTGTAAGTGATTTCTTATTTGAGTTAGGGGGAAATATACAATGATTATGATATGAAAAATGCATTAAAACAACAATTAAGAGAGAAAGCAAAAAACCATACTGTTACCATGGGCGTTCTGTCTTTAAAGAATAACAGCAACGGAAAACAATACATCCAAAGTTCATTGAACCTGGAAGCTCTTGTGAACAGGATACAATTTGAATTAAGCAGTGGGCTGTTCAATAATACAGCCCTGCAAAAAGACTGGACAGCATCCGGAAGTGAAGCTTTTACTTTTGAATTTGTAACGATTATACCCAAGCAGGAAAATTCGTTCATCAATTATCGTAAAGAAATACAAAAGGCTGAAAAGGCCTATGCTTCTGAGGTAAATACTGAGTTATACTAAAAATTATGTCAACACATTATCTCTCCCCAACTTTTGAAGCAGGAAAACATCTTTTTTTGAAAGATATACAAGGTCCCATCATTAATATGAACCTTATCAAACTCAAGAAAGAAGCAGATTACTCTCAATATCCGGATCTTCAACCATCGGAAAAAACCAGTGGTTGGGATGCTTATTTTACATACATCAGAGAAACTGAACCTTTTTTAAAAGAAAGCGGCGGCGAAATTATATTTATAGGAAAAGGAGATCAGTTTCTAATTGGTCCCGAGAATGAATATTGGGATATCTGTATGCTCATTAAACAGAAAAGCGTTAACGATTTTTTCAGTTTTGAAAAGAATGAAGCCTACATGAAAATCGTAGGCCACAGAATTGCGGCGATTGAAGACTCCAGGCTTTTGCCATTGGAAGAAATACTGTCATACAAAAAATAAAAGCAAATGAAAACAGTAAGAATCGGAGATGTAGAAATCTGTTACGAGATATTTGGAGAAGAAAATCCAGAGACTATTGTTTTGATTGCTGGATTGGGAAGCCAGATGATTCGTTGGGAAGATCCATTCTGCCAATTGTTGGTGGATAAAGGCTTCAGAGTAATTCGTTTTGATAACAGAGATTCCGGATCGTCTGTCTATATTCCTGGAGAAGAAATTCATCTTACCGGAAATATTCAGGGCTATTTTTCTACGCTGAAACCTGAAGATATCCCCTATTCTCTAATGGATATGGCAAAAGATGCGATTGGACTATTGGATCATTTGCAGATTGAAAAGGCTCATTTTGTTGGGCGTTCTATGGGAGGAATTATTGCTCAATTGCTAGGTTCTTACTTCCCGGAACGGGTTTTATCACTCACAATCATAATGTCAACCTCTTTACATCCAGCTTTGCCTTCAGCCGACCCAGAAGTCATGGAAATGATGATGAAACCTTCAGCCAATCCCATAACAGAAAGAGAAAAGTATTTTGCTGAAAAAATTTCTTTTGCCCAAAGAATATCGGGCAATGGGTATCCATTTGATCAAAACCTGGAAATTACACTAATAGAGGAAGAACTCAGTCGCTCCAAAACTAAAAATGGTATTATCAGACAGCTTTTGGCAATAGGTTCTCATTCATATAATCCGGAAGTTCTGAAAAAAATACAGGCACCGGTTCTGGTGATTCATGGAACGGATGATCCTATTTTTCATCCAGAATGTGGGAAAGATATTGCCGATACGATTCCAAATGCTGAATTTGTTTTGCTTGAAGGAATGGGACATTCTATTCCTAAGGAACTTTTCGGTGAGATTAGTGAGTTTATTCTCGGCCCAAAAGAGTAAAAATATTATATCGACTTCATACATTCGGTATATTATGACCGAAACTATTAATTCCCTGAACCATTTCAATTTTAAATATAAAGGAGACTATTTCAATACTGAAACAGTCTCCTTTTCATTGACCTGATTGGGGAATATTAATAATTATTCAGACACCAATGCAGAATTTTGGCTATGTTTTTAGCATCATCTACTCCTCTGTGATGGGTACCTTCCAGTGTGAATCCCAGTTCGCCTAACGCTCTGTTCATTCCCACACTTTTTCTGATGCCCGGATGAAGTTCTCCAAATAACGTTTTTACGTTGATATGATCATCACTCATCGGATAGTCCAGGTAGAATCTATCGCCTTGATTCTGAAGCATATTCAGGTCATAGTTTCCGTAGCTTGCCCATGTAAGATCTTCGGAATCATATTCGGCTCTTAGAATATCAAAAGCATCTTCCAGTAAAACGCCCTCATTATCCAGCATATTTTGTGTTAAAGTAGTAAGTTCTGTACAAAACGGGCTTACTTTTGAATACTGAGGTTTTACCAAAATACCTTCATTTTTAGAGATCTTACCGGTCCTGGCATTCATAATGCACACACCGATCTCAATGATCTCACTTTCCTGACCTCTTGGCGGCCGGTTGTCCCAGCACGTTGCTTCAAGGTCTACTATTAATATATTATCTGTTGTTTTCACTTGTTTTGATTTGTTAATAATTTGAATTGTTTTAATCAGCTCAATATTGTATTTAAAATTTTGGCTGTATTGTAAGCATCGTCTGCTCCACTGTGGTGATTTCCTTCAAAATCCATATTCAGATAGTCTAAAGCTCTTTTCAATCCTATGGATTTATAGAGTCTGAAATGATCTTTAAATTCATACATCACATTCAGGTACTGTCCTGAAAATGGACTTTCTATTCCCAGCCAGTCACACTGTTCAATGATCTGTTCCCTGTCAAAATTTCCATATCCGGCCCATGTCAGCGGCAGAGCATTATATTCGTCCCTGATTTTTTCGCAGGCTTCTTCAAAATAGATTCCTTTTTCTTCGATCAGCTGTGGAGTAATTCCTGTAAGTTTTGTACAGAATCTGTTGATTTCCGATCTTTCAGGAATTACATAGATGCTTTGTTTCTGGGAAATTGCTTTTGATGTTAAGTTTAACTTGCAAATTCCTATTTCTATAATGTCGACCTTCTGTCCTATGGGAATTCTCTCATTCTCCCAGCAGGTAGCTTCCAGATCAACAATTATTATTTCATTTGTTGTTGTCATGATTTTCCTGTATTCATGTAAAAGGTATGAATGATAAGATAGCTGAGGTCATGATATAAGCTTTTCCAATCCATCCCTCTTCCACTCTCCAACCTTTATCATCACTCTCTTGGTCCAAAAGGCGGGGTCCATTTTTTCTGCTTCATGATCTCTTTTACTTCTTCGTAAGAAATCGGGTAGAAATTATGACAGTCTACCCCTACATCAAAACTCAGCGCCATTTCATCATCCGGCAAAAGTTCCGTGTGAATGGCCGTATAATTGCCATATGCCGCGGTGAGAGCCATTCCAGGTACGCATAGCGTAATGGAAAAGAATGATTTTCTGTTTACCGTTCTTATTGTCCGGTTCATCAATCTTCAGTTCGTGGTAATCTCTGATGGAAGCAAATCGTTTAGGATAGGTAAGAGCTGCACCTTCATGGTTTCCTTTTATTAAATGGATATTACCATTCAGTCTATCAAGGATTTCCTTTGTAAAATCGGGTTTACCTAAGCTGAGATCTCCTAAATGGTAGACGGTATCACCGGGTCCTACCTTTTCGTTCCATCTTTTGATCAGTTCTTCATTCATATGCTCCAAAGATTCAAAGGGTCTTTCGGAGAATTTTATAATATTTTCATGACCAAAATGATGGTCTGCTGTAAAAAATATATTAGGTTTCATTTTTTTTTAATTAATTTTTTTTAAATGCTTTATAAAAAGCGGTTTCTATTTCCTGTTGATCACTTTCCGTATATCTTCTTGAAAAGTGAATCGGGATGGCTTGTTTTACCTGACAGTCATTCATTATTTTTCCTGAGGCGGAGGCAAAGCTGTGATAATTCAGATTTGCAAATTCCTGGTCGGTATCTTTGTAGAAGGTTTCGATATAGACAAGATCGGCTCCTTCAAAAACGGTTTTTATTTTTCGATAATTGTCTTCTATAGCGGCATGATCCATAATAACTCCCAGTTTATATCCTGGATTTCTCGTCAGCAAATGAAAGAGATCAGCAGCTTTATGCATTTTTTCTTCAATTTCTATTTCTCTATCTGCGTTATTGTTTTCAAAAGCCGTTTTCAGTTCACCAATCCATTTTCCTTTTTTGAATGTGGAAGCATTTTCATGAAATGTTACTGAGTCTTTTTCTTTGAAAAGATAGGCAACAGAATCTGTTTTATGATCCAGAATCGTACACTCAACGGTTACATATTCATCTTCAAAAAGGAAATCCTGAGTTGTCACTGATTCGAGATTCCAAAAAGGGGGACGAATTCTATACACATGTATTTCTTTTTCTGAAATGATTTCCCGGATCTCATATTCGATTGCGTTTTCGTCTATTAAATTCCAGGTGTAAGATTTTAGTCTGGCTTCAGCCTGATGATGAATATTTTTCGGACCACAAATCACAATTTTTTCTCCACTTCCGATCTGGTGTTTGAAAATTCCGTCAAAATTTGAAAAATGATCAATATGAGTATGACTGATAAACAGCGCTGATATGGTCTGAGTCTCTTTCACTGTTAATAAGCTTGCTTCGCCACAATCACACAGATAATGCTTTCCTGAGTTGGGAACTTTGATCAATATGCTGATGTCTTCTTTTAAAAGACTTTTTATTTCTGCCTGTAACATTTTTTCTTTTTTTAAAACACTCTAACCACCCCGTCAAAAATTCTTTGATTTTTTGCCAACCCTCCAAAGGAGAGGAATTTCTGCACCGTCGATTGTATATTTATTATTGAAAATCTTAAGTCTACTTTTTAAACTTATTTACAGTCTAAAAATAACGAAAGTGTTCATTTTTTGTGGTTGAGTTTATCCATAAAAAAGTTTCGATAAAATGAATTACCGAAACTTAATTTCTATTTTAAACAATAGGTTCTTTTATCGCTTTTCTACGTACACCAAAATCAGATTTCCTGATCTTACACATACGGTTATCTGCTGTATGATGAAAAACAATACCTTCCATATTATTCTCAGGATTACTCAAAAAGTTTTTGATCCACTCAAAATCCAAACTTTCTAAACTAAGAATATTATGGCCATGTTTTACTAGTAAATGACCTTTAATATTTTCAGGATTGCCTTGTACTTTCTCACCGATAAGCTCGTACGTACCATCTTCTACCTTGCCAGATGCAGCCAAAGCATTGAAACCTTCCCAGAAGTATTGATCATCTTTTTTCGACATACTACACTCTACCCAATGCGGATGATGGCCTGTAATAAGGTCTGCTTCCTGACACGAAATTGCACCTTCAGGAGCAGTTTTCCCTTTTTTGGCATCGTATCTTTTGAATAATTTACCGTTGATCACTGCGCATGCAGAACCATCAAACTTTTGTGTAGCAATAGCTTTTCCATCAAAAACCCAATTGTTTTCAGGATTAATTTCGTTAATAACTCTTCCTAAATTATGTATATCTTTTTTGAATAATGTACTTATCTTTTTCATTTTTACTTTTTTTAGCGGCAAAAGCTCTTCATTCATCGGTATTGTTACCTCTGCTCTGCTTTTGCTGAGATTAATTCTTCTTTAACAATGTCTATCACTAAAGAATTCAACTTTTTGTTGATTCTCTTATGCTCTTCTTTCTCAATAACGGTGAAAGCAGCTGGGAAATCTTTTTCAAAATCCTCTAAAATGTCCTGTGCAAACAGACCAATCACTTTTCCTACCATTTTAGGTTCAAACTCACCTATTTTGCTCAAAACGTTATTCAAACGGTTTACAGTTGCATACTTCTGGATTTCGTCCCAGGTATTCTGAGCTGTTTCACTGAAGTGGATCTGTTTTTGAACGGTTTTATTCTGTTTTCTCACCACTTTGGACTTTTCGATCCATTTTTCATTCTTGTTTTTAAGAATAACTCTGGCTCCGTTTCCAAAATAACGGGTTTTCAAAGTCTTGATAATGGTTCCCTCACACATATTGTTCAATTCCGGTAATTCTAACCAGGTTGGAATTTTAGAATTGAAAACATTCGGAAATTTCAAAGCTTCATCTAATGTTCCCTGAAATAGGGTTTTCGCATAGAAAAATCCGGTTTCTTCGAAAATTGGGTTGATGATATCGGTATCCAGATAGGTAGCTCCATTCAACTTAATATCGAAGGCATAAAATTCGTTGTAAGGTGCATATTCGATACCTTTTTGCACTTTTACAGCACCTTCTACAGGTTCTACTTCTTTATGTTTGTAGCCGCCACCGAATAATTCACCATAGATCACAACAGTTTCAACATCCGGATACAACGCTTTCACTTTTTGAAATACTTCTATTACATTTTTTCTATAGCGTTCCAAAATCTGATGGGCATTGAAAAATTTCTCATCTTTTTCGATGAAAGCTGTTCTTTTTGCTATTTTAATCTCCTTTCCATTGGTAAAGAAAGAGAAGTTAGCTCCATGAACTTTTTCCTGTACGATGAAAACCTCATCCCCAAACCCCTGTTGCCTGATCTGATCGATTACCCGGGCCTGATAAGCATTTTCTATAGCGTTATATGTTTTGAAAATCATTTTTTAGTTTTTAATAGTTTTTGAAATTCTTTAAAAGGCTTTCAATGTTTTTCTTTCCTACAGGATTCATGGAATGGCAATAGAATTTGGGTAAGTCTAAATAGTTCTCCATACAATATTCTACCAGCCATTTTGCACAATCGTAACCTGTTTTTTCAACATATTCGTTGGAGGCCTTTATATAATGTTCGTCTGCAAGATCATGGTCAAAAGAGATCATTTCTGGAAGTCCTTTTTTCAAAATCCTGTTGACAAACTGTTCAAAATTCCGAACAATATGCCAGTCATTTCTGAGGAAAATGTCCTGTTTCGTATAATGATAAGCCTCAATAGGATATCTTATATCATCCAGAAACAATAATCTTTTTGTAAGTTCCATGGGTTATTTTTTTAAAACATGGTACAGTAATTTTGCTGTGTTCATGGCATCATCTGCACCCTTATGAGCTGTTCCTTCAAATTCTATATTTCTTCATCTTCTTCAATCCATTCTAAAACGGTATCTAAGAAATGTAATCTTACTTCTTCAAACCTTGTAATATTAGGGATATGGTT
The DNA here is from genome assembly GCF_050632815.1 of Chryseobacterium sp. JK1. Classification (NCBI taxonomy): domain Bacteria; kingdom Pseudomonadati; phylum Bacteroidota; class Flavobacteriia; order Flavobacteriales; family Weeksellaceae; genus Chryseobacterium; species Chryseobacterium sp. JK1. The sequence goes on from NZ_JBODRU010000005.1 coordinate 134,612, forward strand.
TATTTCCAATAAGTGTTTTGTACCGTCTTTCTGTACAATATAATCATTGGCAATTACGCTCATTCCCAGCTTTTCTTTTAAAGTAAGTGTATCTTCCAAAAGATCAGAATCAATCTCCATAAATTCGGCATTATCAGGATGAATAGATTTCAGCCAGGTATTTCCTTCCAGCTTTATCTGCCAGGATTTTTCACCAATATTTAAAATTCTTACCGCATCTCCCTTAAAATAAGGTTCTAATACTGCATTTTCTGCACTTTCCCAACTTCCTGTAAACTTATGTTTGTTTTCGCCACAATGCCAGTTTCCCCATTTTGCTACCATTTCATTTTCAGCATTGATATAAGCTCCTTTAGAAATAAATCCTCGGGGAGAATTAAATTTGGAATATTTCATCGCTTTTACCAGACAAGGAATTTTGAGTCTGCAATCCAGCATTCCATGAGCATCAGGAAAGCAAGGGCCATTCCATAAAGCTAATCCAGCCATAAAATCCAGATCTTCTTCAAAGATGCCGTGATAAATGACTTTATCTACGGGAAGCATTCCTACTCCCTGCGCTTTTTCCACATATAATGTTCCATCTGTTACCTTTATTTTCGGAATCGACTGATGCCAGATAATCAATCCTTCAAAATGTTCCCGTATGTATTGATATTCATTTTCGTGTAAGCCGATAACAGCTATTCTATTATGAGTCATGTTGTTAATTTTTTTAATTGGAAAAGTAGATATTCAAAGCTTTGATCACACTTTTCACGTTAGTATTAGGATAAAATCCAGAACTGTTGATACAGTTTATTTCTACAATTTTCCAGCCTTCATCGGTTAAACAGATATCCATTACAAAAGCTTTTTCAAGGTTGTAAAGCTGAATCATATCTTTAGCGAAATTCAACCCTTCTTCTGAAACTTTTTCTTCAAAAGGAGTATTATCATTAAATTTATAATAGCCTCCATCGATAATTTGTCCATCTACAATCCAGAGCCTGGCTTCTTTTAAGGTATATTTTGCTTCTGAAACCTGAACTAAAGATTGTTCTGTAATTCTGTTAGAATGATTTTCCAAGGCTTCAAAAACAAAGTCTTTCCATTCTGTTTCCGTGAATACTTTTCCGGTAAAAATCTTCGCCTCATTGTAAGGTTTGATGAATTTTTTCTCATCCGCTACCCAACTTAGCTCTTCCGAAATCTTAAGCACAGAAATCCTGTGATTCAGTAGATTTTCACCATAAAATTGAGAATACACTTCATACAGATGATTGCCTCCATAAAAAGAACCGGGAAACCAATGTGTATTTTGCTTAGCCAGCCTTGCAATCGTCACTGAACCATATACGAAAACATCTTTTCGATCTGTTTCGAAATCTATTTTTTCTGCAGATGGCGGAAGATTAATGACCTTATAGTCAATATTCAATTCTTCCAGAGCTTCAAAAATTTTGTAATGATCGGGGTCTAAATATACATTAGCCTGAACTAAAAAAAACATGGTTATTGGTTTGTTTATTTTTACTTACTTTTCACAATATGAGATAGTTCCAGTTTTGTATCTTCAGGAAACCCTGAAAGTCCTGGGATATCATTATATTCCAAAATTATTTTTTCTCCGCTTTTTGTTTCCAGTAAATCTATGGCTACGATATCGGCATTTATATGTTGTTGTAAGAGCTTTATTTTTTGAATCCATTCATCTTCCGGTTCTATGATTTGGTATTCCTGAGTCATAGAATTGGCTTTCCAATATTTCCCTCTTCTTTTCATAGCCCAAACTCTATCATCGATGGCCAGATATCGAATATCACATTGGTAATCAATGAATTTCTCAACTGTCACATAATCCTGATGAATAAACAGTAAATCTTTCAATTCTTCCCACTGTTCTTCTGTGGAGACTAAACTTTTACCGTATCCACCATGATGATTTCCAACTTTAACCACGAAAGGAAATGTCATTTCCAGATTTTTCAGTTGGATGGTTGTAGTTGCTACATTAAATTCAATAACAGGTAATCCCAATTTTTTCAATGTATTCAGCATCGACAATCTGTCATATCCTTTTAATAATGTTGAAGCTGAATTTACACATGGAACTCCTGAATATTCAATCAGTTCCAAAACATTTCTGTGTTTTGCTTCAGGGTTTACCGCACCCAATCTCCAGAAAACAATATCCGGTTTGCAGACTCCATCTGCATCTATTACATACAAAGAAGAGTCTTTGACAATAAACTCCGAGGTTTGGATCTTCTTCTGAACCACCTCATAGCCTGCAAAATAATCTTGCCAGTATTTTTCCCCGTTAATGATTAAAATTGTTTTCATGTTATCTCTTTTTTTAGCAGGAAACAGATTTTCAGAGTTCCTTCATTCTGCTTCCTGCTTTTTTATTATACCATCATATCAGCACAATTGGAACTTGCGAAGGCAAAGGGCTTAGCTTTAAAAACATATCCCATTCCCAGAATATATCCCATTGCGTCTTTCAAGGCAACATTGGATTTGAAATCCGGGTCGGTATTAATGTCTGCGTGTACCTCCATTTCCACACCATAAGTATCCAACACAGAACAGATAGCGTATGCAATTTCAACGGATTTGTTTACCTCATTCAACATTCGCTCTTTGATACTGATATTCTGTATTTCTCTTTCTTTTCTAATAAAGGTAAACGCTCCTTTTCCTTCACGAATAAACACTACTGCCGTAGCATAGTTGATGGCATCTCCGTATACATGGGAATCTGATCCCACACACACTTTAAGACGGTGTCCGTCTGCCTGTTCGCGGATAATGGCTTTTTCTACCAGCTGTGTAATAGAGTCCTGGAAAATTTTTCCATTCATATTCTGCCATGTTTGTTGTTGCGTTTCCATTTTTTCTACATGTTTTAAATTTTGTTTTAAATTATTTCTTAAACGATGAATCGTCGTTATTTAAATTCATTATCGACTATTCATTTTTTGCACTCCGAACCGGACTCGAACCAGTACTATCAGTTTTGGAGACTGAGATGCTACCATTACAATATCGGAGTAAATAAGGTTGATTCATCAGGACTCGAACCTGAACAACAAGAGTCAAAGTCTTGTGTGCTGACCAATTACACTATGAATGAGAGTAATTCATGAGTAATAAGTAATGCGTAATGAACAATGTTTAAACAAGTCAGGGATCAATACGCATTGTACATTACTTATCATTCATGTTTTTGTGGAACAGACAGGAATTGAACCTGTACCTCTAGTTTTTCAGACTAGCGTGCAACACCTTGTACACCACTCTTCCTGATATTATAAGTAATGAGTAATTGGTTATGAGTAATATGACAATCTTCTGTCAGTATCATTACTCACTACTCATTATTTCTATTCTAGTACGGAAAGAGGGATTCGAACCCCCAGAAGCCTGATCCTAAATCAGGAGTGTCTACCATTCCACCATTCCCGCAGTTTTTATAAGTAATCATTACTGTTTTTCATGAGTACTTATTATTTTAGGTTTGAGAAAGCTCTGTCTATATTTATAAACTATGCCTGCTTTTGTTTGAAAGATCTTCTGCTCTTGACAAACCTTTCTCATTGCCTAATTCTACTATTCATTTTTTGATGTTCAGAAAAAAAGGCTGTCATTATTTTTATTGACTAAAGATCTTCTGCGCTCGACAGACCTTTTTTCTCTTCTCTTATTTTTTGTGAATGATAACTGGCCAATTCATTTTTTACATTTGAACTTTCATGGTATTATTATCAATTCAATATTGACCAGTAGTTCATTCACATTTGTACTCTATAAGGGAATCGAACCCTTGTTTTCTGCTCGAAAGGCAGGCGTCCTGACCGTTAGACGAATAGAGCAATAAAAACCAACCGACTAGGAATCGAACCTAAACAACAAGAGTACATTTCCTGCATGCTGCCATTACATTATCAGTAGGTATGGTGGAAGTAGTAGGATTCGAACCTACTCAGCAATGAAGCAACAGATTTACAGTCTGCCCCGACTCTCCAACTTCGGCGTACTTCCGGATTTCACGAGTTATTAATAATTTTTACTATCAACTCATTTCCCTGTTTTAAAAAGAAAAGGTCTGTCTTTATTGAATGTTTAATTAAAGATCTTCTGCGCTCGACAGCCTTTTTCTTTCTTAATAAAGGATTATAGAGATGGTTATGGGATTCAAACCCACTCAGCTTATGCAACGGTTTTGCAGACCGCCCCGACTCTTCCACTTCGGCGAACCATCAGGTTATTAGTTTTCAATGATCATTAACAGATGATTTACCTGTAATCATTTCAACCTTCATTTATTGTCATTCCTATAAAAAATAAAGCCTGTCTTATTTTTTTAGTTTGATGTAAGAACTTCTGCGCTTGACAAACTTTATTTTTACCTAAAATTTTATAAATGATATGTTTTACTTTCTAACTGTTTTCATTGAGATCAAGAAAAGTTTGTCTGTTTTTCTGTGTTTGGTGTAAAGATCTTCTGCTCTTGACAAACTTTTATTTTTCTCGTGAAACAATTAACATTTAGTTACCTGCGATTCTGGAAAGATTCGAACTTTCAACTTCCGGTTTAACAGACCGGTGCTCTACCATTGAGCTACAAAATCTTTTGTAATTTCGGAAGGACTCGAACCTTCAACCTTCGGCTTATGAAACCGATACTCTAACCACTTGAGCTACGAAATCTTCTGTATTCCATAAGGGAGTCGAACCCTTGTCGTTCGGTAGAAAGCCGAATGCACTTACCACTATGCTAATGGAACGTATAGTCTGAAAAGCAAGATTCGAACTTGCGACCTCCTGCGTCCAAGGCAGGTAAACAACCACCGTTATCTTTCCAGTTTTGCAGATTCACTTCAACATTCTGTTCCGGGAGACAGCCGGAGCTTACTTTTCTATGAATCTTTGCGGTCTATGCGAGAATCGAACTCGCAGTGCCCAAGAGACAGTCGGGCAGGTTAGCCATTACCTCAATAGACCTTTTATTGTAGTTCCGACAGGATTCGAACCTGTAACCCTGGGTTTAGAAAACCCATGCTCTATCCCATTGAGCCACGGAACTGTTTGTAATCCCAGAAGGACTTGAACCTTCAACCTTCGACGTATCAGGCCGACGCTCTAACCAATTGAGCTATGGGATCTTATATTTTGGGGTATCTCCGGGGATCGAACCCTGTTCTCCGGTTCCACAGACCGGCGCTTTACCAAATAAGCTAGAGAAACCATAAAAAAAGCGCCTCTTTTTGGGAGGCGCTTCATATATTTTAACGTAAGAGATCATTAGCTGACCCACGTATATAAGCACCTTTCATCCACAATTTCACTATCAAGAATACACAGCATCCCTGTCGGCTCTTGTCCGAATAGTCTTGAATATTGATTGAATATGTTATGAAATTGTTTCATTTTATTTTTGTTTGTTTCTAAATTATTTTTAATTGAATCCTGAAAACCTGTTGCTTTCAATTTTCGGTTGCAAAGTAAATATGATTTTTTTTAACTCGCAAATAAATTTTTAAATCAACTATTTGAAAATCAATAAGTTAAATTATGTTTTTAGAATAGAGGATTACTGTCCACAATATTTTGTGGATATCTTAAATACCTAAATGACTGTCTCTCATCGGGTTACTTATCACTCTTTTTTATCGTATTAAAATTTCATTGTTTATTAAAAAATTTTCATGTTTATGGTTATTTTTTTTCATTCTAAATAATTTCTGACCTAAAAAACAAAAAACGCCTCGAAAAATCGAGGCGTTTCTGTCGTATTTTGATTAATTTTTTACAAGTTTACAGTAAATAATTTCCAAAGTCAGCACATTTCGCCTCATTCCATATCGTCCATTCATACCCGAATAATCCTTTATTAGAAGGACTTCCGAATAGTTCTGCATTGATATGTGCTCTTTGTATTGTCATAATTTTCTGGTGCAAAGATAAATCTTTTTTGTAATTATTTTACTATTTCTACAATAGGAGGAGATAAAACGGTTTGTTTCTAAGTCCTTTCTATAGCGGAATTTCTGGCTTCGTATATAAAATATCATTCATCAGTTTCTTCATCAAAATCTTCAAGGTTTTTGAATAAATTTCCCTGGTAATCGTATAAACTTTTATATTCTGAAGTTGCAATAACAACCACTTCTTTAGCTTCTGTTAAGGACAAAGTTGGGAACATATTCTTAATTTCTTTTATAACATATAATGAAGTTGCTCCTTTGGATGTCATTTCAGCGACAATCTCCAAAGGGGTTTTATCATTATATTTAAAGTGAAGGTATTTTTTCGTATTATCTATTTCCATTTTTTACTTTTGTATGCTATCTGTAACAATCCGCAAGTTCTTTTAATTTCTGAACATTTTGTTCCTGCTTGTTTTAAATCTGGAAATATCTTTAAGGATTACCTCATCGTCAGGATTGAAGTATTTCAATTCATTCACAATTTCTGATCTTGACGCTACTTTTTCGGCGATGATTTCGTAAGCAATACTTCTGGCAGCTTCCTGTAGTTTTACATCTTTTTTAAATTCATATTTCATTGCTTCCAGATAGGTGATCTTTTTGTAGTCGGGAGTTTTTTCATATAAATGATGAATTTCTGTTTTCAGCTCGTTGATATCAAAAATATTAGCGAAATAATTATTCAGACAGTTGAATGCGTCTTTATCTTCTTCCCAGCCTTTCAGAAGTATTTGTTGAGCTTCCGGTATTTTCTCCATTTTTTTACGATAGATTAAGGAAGCTTTTACCATCTGATTATTGGCTGTATAGTCATCTACAACCATTTGATAATAGGTATGGGCATTTTTAAGATCATTGATTTCTTTATACAGATCGCCTACCTTTTCTTTCTGCTCCATTTCTTTGTAAAGGTCGATGGCTTTTTTGTATTGCCTGGCCTTTTCATAGCAGATAGCAGCGTCGGATTTGTTTTTTAGTTTTTTTAGGTAAATAACAGCTGCTTCATTATAAAATCTGCCGTCTTCCAATGTTCTGGCTCCTCTGTAATAATCTTTCAGAAGGTTGATGTATACTTTTGCTGCTCTTTTATAATCTTTTTCAGCTATATATTTTTCGGCAAGATCTTCATATTGGCTTCTGATTTTATCAAACAACGAAGATTCTATATAAAAATTTCCACCGCCGGCCCTACTTCTTCCGCCGCCGGAACTTTGATCTTTCTCCTTATCTTCCAAAAGGGTAAGAACCACGAAAATGATTAAAGCCACAATTATAAAAATCACCAAAGTTCCAATAACACTCCAGAAACTCTGATGGAAAAGCTGTGCTAAAATACCGATGACCTTTATGACCGCCAAAATAAAAAATGCGGCCACGAATTTATCTATAAACTTCTGCCTATTCATCTTTATCAGTTTTTAAAATGGTTTTATCTTCGCTAAAAAGACGGTAAAGAAGTAATATAACGCAGATTATGAGAATCCATACAAACCAGTTGTAGCCGAACATTTCGATCAAAGGATAGAATATATACAATAGCATCCCAACCAGTACAACGATAAGAAAAAGTTTAATTCCCCTGGGTACATTCGCTCCGCCAATATTTAAAGATTTTCTTTTTACGATAAAAGAATACAATCCTACAACGCCCGTCATGAAAATGATTAACCAAATAATTTCTGAAAAAGAAATATCCTGTTTTGAGTAAGGTTTTTCTTTTCCAAATGTTTTTACTTTATGGGCTTTATTGGGATCAACAGGAGGTTCTACATTTTCTTTTGTACCATAAATTTTTCCTAAAGAATCTTCCACCAATACCTGTTTCCTCTTCAGAATGGTTTTTACAACTCCCTGGTCGGCAGGCTTTCCTGAGCTTATCTTATTAAGAGAATCGGTAATTTTTTTCTTATATTTTTCTTCAGTTTGAGCTAAATACTTTACAATCTTTTTGCGGTAAACTCTTCTTAAAGAATCTCTTGCCGTCGTCATTTTATGATCCAGGGAATCCACGTCTCTGGATACTTTTTCAATAGGTCTTCCCCCGTTTTTCAGATATTGTTCATAGAGATTTTCTTTACTCTTTGTATAGTATAATGCTGTTACCGCCACATGTTCATTCATCAGATGATACCTTGTTGCTCCGTACATCGAATCGACCTTCATATCAATATCCGTAACTCCCGATTGATAAGCCACAATAGGTTTTATCATATCTTTACTTATATCCGAAACTTGTTCTGATGTTTCAAAAGGTATTGTTTTGTCAGAGTCCTTTTTATTGAAATACATAAAGAGCCTGGCTAAGCCGATAACAATTAAAAAGACCCAAAATATCCAACGGTATTTTTGAGAATAGGTTGAATCTGAGCGACCGTCTGAATCACCACCGAATAATTTTCCAAGCCATGAATCCTGAAATTTAAATTTTCCAAAACCATCTCCTCTTGAAGTTCCCATAATATCTAGCGGAACTCCCAATTCTACAGCTCTGTCAGGGTATTTTTCAATATATTTTAAATACTTTTCAATCTCTTTTTTATTGCCTGCCATTACTTTTTTGAGGTCAAAAGGAAGATTTTTCATCCATTCTTCTTCTGTTTGTGGAGATTGTAGTGCCTGAAGAACTTTTTCATCATCCATCTCCACAGTATAGCTTTCTATTTTCTCGGGAACAGAAACACCGTTCAGAGGTTTTCTGATATTGGCTTCTATTTTTCCGGGTTCCTCTACCAAAGCCAGCCAATCAATTTCATCTGATAGCTTTACCAATCCAAAGTCGGGATGCATAATAATGAAAGAAGAGTCCAGCTGTTCCCAGTCTTCAGGATTGATCTTAGGATAAAAAGTGGTATTTTCAGGAATAAAGAAACGGTTATCTACACATTGGAAGTAAGCATTTCTTCCAATTTCCTGAGGAGCCAGATTATCAAAAATAAGAAAACAGCCATATAGCTCATTGGGTATATTAGCGGGAATGGGAAAAGATTTCACGGCATTCAGGCTGATCCCAAGATTTTCCATTTCCTGAAGCCATACCCATGGTGAGGAACTTTTAATCAAAAGCCCCTTTCTGGGATAATTATTTTTGGGGAAAGGTTGTATTCTAAGTTCCATAATCCAAAATCTGCTGTATAAATGCTTCTAAAAACCGGGTATACATTTCTTCAATAGGTCTCACTTTCAATAAAGTATGTTCCGGCAGATAATATTCTGTTCCTCCAAATTCGTTATGAGTGGCCAAAGATAAGAGGCCAAATGTAGTGGACGGAATAAAAAACTCTTCAATTCCTTTATTGCTGCTTCTGAAAGTCAACATTCCACGGTTGTCGGCAATAATTTCGCTTCCATCAGGAAAGGTAAATTTATTTTTGCTCTGCTCTGCTAAGATTTTCATCTCCCACTCGTTCTTATAAAGGTTCAATGAATTCTTAGAGGTATTTTCCAGCTCATTTCCGGAAATAACGATATTATGGTTTTCATTAATTCCTATATTATAAAAATTGCTGATAATTTTCAAACCGCTGCCGTTCAGTTTTGCAACTTCCAGGTCAAATTTTTCACAGCTTTTCTCCAGTCCTCTGTTTCTCTCGGAAATCAATTCCAAGGAAACATTCCCGTCCATATTAATTTTATAATACTCAGGGTTGGCAAGGTAATACAGGTAGAAATTCTTACTAAAATAGACCAGCTTGTAAGAACTGGAAAGATTCAGTCCTGTAAGGTTCTGTTCTGAATATTCTTTTGTGTTCAGATTAAGCTTTGATATTAATTTTTTATCAGGCTGATACTGACAAAGTATATAATGCTGCTGTTTATTTCTTGCCAGGGCAAACTGTCCGCTTCGTCTCAGAGATATATTTTCAAACAAAACTTCACAACCATGATAAGTTTTATAGTACTCATAGGAATACCTGTCATAATAATTATCTGAAAGGTAAGTCTTGAGCAGCTGCTTTTTCGAAGTCAGAATAAAAAACTCGCCTTCATATAGAAAATGAGCAATCTTACCCTTCGGAGTTGGGAATAAAAGTGGGTAATTGAGCGGAAAATCGGTTTTCTTGCCGCTGAAATTGCCTGCCACATTCCTCTGTTTAGGTGGATTGGCCCATAACTCCTGAAGTGGAAGTTTTATTCTCTGAATATGTTTTCTTGCTCCTTTATGATGTTTATAAAAATTCATTTCTCCATCAGAAGCAGTGGTTATCAGAAATTTGAGTCGGTCTCTGTTTTCATGAATAATTTTCTGAAGGTTGTTCTCCGCAAGATTTTCATGATTCGTAATAAAAAAAACTTCAATGTCTTTTTGTGAATGTTCTTCGTTGAAAAACTTTTCCAGCGCTTTCGAAACTTCCAGTACAGGACTTACCTGATTCAGGCTTTCGATCACTTCTTCTACTTTATCTAAGGAAATCGGAGTTCCTGTCTGGCCCAACGCAAAGACTTTACATTCCGAATGGGCTTTGGGATGTTTAATCACAGCAATTGCTGATGCAAAGGCCAACACTTTCGGAGTTCCCCAGTTTCTAAGAGAAGTATCGATCAGGATAATTCTTTCAAAAATATTTTCTTCCGGTGGTATTTCTCTTTGAATGTAGAGCGCTTCATTATTGGCAACCCTGTTCATGAATACTTCATCCTCATTGGCAAATTCAGAGAGAAGCATCCTGTTGAAATCTCCTTTATTGGTCATATCTGAGATTCCTCCAATAGGCTGTTCTCCCGGAGAGAGATGTCGCATAGGAATTTTGAGTCCGCTCCATATTCTTTTGATAAGGCTTCCTACCTGAAATGTCTTGGGCTCTTCTACCAATTCTTTGATGAAGTCATTATCGGTATCAGCAGTCGCTTCTTCTTCCACGACTTCATCATCAATTTCCGGTTCTTTCACAAGACCTTTCATCGCATCAATGATAGACTGAACGGTGGGAAAGACTTCATTTTTGTTCAGAATTTTAAGATCCTTATATATAATGGATGAAGTTGCTGTTTTTTTCTCAGCGCTTTCGGCAAGCTCATAAGGTCTTTTATAATACCTGTTCAAAATCGTTTCTGCCTGAGCTGAAGTTATTTTGGAATCTCTGCCTAATAGTGTCTCCAGCAGAATAATTCTGTTTTGACCTTGTTTATAAACATTAGGGAGTTTTTTTATTTTCTCGAGGAATTCAATTGCTTCTTCCGTATCAAAATCCAGATCGGCTGTTCTGTAAAAATCGGCGGTGCGTCTTAAGGGTTCTGCAAAATCAGTATAACCGTCCTGCATAGCATATAAAACCATCATCAAGGCCCCAAATGGAGGCCATCCGTGCAGCTGAAGCTCTTTAAGGATTTCTATTACATAGGGTCTATAAGCAATTGCCCCTACTCCAGGGATGGAGAGGAGATTATTTTCATGATATCCGGCATCACCGGGAACATCTTCATCGGTTTTCCATTCCCAGAAATAATTTTCATAAGACTGGAAGTATTCCTTTAGTTCCATTCTGTTGATTTTTCAGTAAGACGGAATGAACTGATAGAAAGTGGTCGGAAATCTGAGTTTTTTATGGAAAGACATTTTCCATTTTCATCCCATAAAAGCCATCCGTCTGATTCACTGTTATATTTTTGTTGTAATAGCGCACTTAGATTCTTAAACTCAAAATCCAGTCCGGCAGGTAACAAATGTTTATTGCTTGCCCAGAATGTTTTTCCCGGAAGACTTAATAATGGGGTTCCCAGAAATAAAGCTTTCTCTCCAATGATCACCCATCGTATTTTTTCGAGTTTAAACTTTGGTATTGCAACCATGCTTTCTTTAATATCGGCTATTGAAGACAATAATGCAATTACGGGCTGCTCTTCATGACTTTCTGTAAGGTTGATCTGAACTTTTTCATGGATCCCGAAATAATTATTGTTGGATATCGGGAGCGTCAGTTTCAAAGCCTTATCAATGGATACCCACAGCAATGCCGTTCTCATCTTTTTGCTGGGCACCAATGCATCCTTTCTGAATAAAAGATTTTCACGAAGCTCATACAGGACAAAATCCGGAAGCTGATGTATTTCCGAAGATTCCGATTGTTCTTCTGTAAATCCTTTCAGCCAGATTGTCTCATCATCCAAAGCAATCTGAATGTTTTTCCAGTCCCGGATGGATCCCAGATAGTCTTCTCCCGAACGGGGAAGTTCTGCCCAAAATTCTTTTATATGCTTTGAAGGATTTTCTGCCATAAGCTTTCAATTTCCTGTTGAATGTATTGTTTCTGTTCAGGGTTTCTGATCCAGTCACAACGGGTTTGCAGATATCTCAGTTTATCTTTGATCACGTTTTGTTCCTCGAAGCTCAACGCTCCTGTATTCCATTTATCCACAAGAATTTTCACATCTTTCATTACTTCTTCCGGATTGGGAGTTTTGTTCTGCATGGCCTGAGGATGAGACCTTGGATGATCATCTTTTTCGATGGTTCTGTTGATAATTCCTTCAAGAATTTCAATCTGCTCTTCTGTGTCCCAGATATGCTTCAGTACCCAAAGGTCTGAAAGTACCGCTTCACTTCTTCCGCAAATTAAAGCACTGGCTGCAATCAGATTCTGCAGCTTCACTGCTCTACGGTCAGAGATTGCGATGCCTGTATTTCTCAGACTCATAATGGTATTCAGATATACTTCATAAATAGGTTTAAGATCTACCGTTTTACACAAGTTCTGAAGTTCTTTTATTTCCCCGGCATGAATTTCCGGAATTTCGGTTTCTTCTTCATTTTCTAGTTTTCTTCCTGCGAGAAGAACCTGATGCAATAGTTCAGGATTTACGTAATCAACATTGATTCTCACCAGAAAGCGGTCGAATAAAGCATTCAAAGCTTCATCTTCTGGAAGAACGTTACTTGCTCCCACAAACATTAGTGCGGGAAGATGCTTGGTTTCTTTTCCTCTTTTAAATATTTTCTCGTTGAGAGCCATCAACAGGGAGTTCAAAATGGCAGAATTCGCATTGAAAATCTCATCCAGAAATACCAAAGACGCTTCCGGCATCATTCCTTCGGTATTGGTAAGAAGTTCTCCTTCTTTAAGTTTTCTTATATCAAAAGGGCCGAAAATCTCGTTGGGTTCTGTAAAACGGGTTAACAGGTATTCAAAGTTTTTACCATCTTTTACTGTTTTGGCCAGTGTTCTTACGATAGCCGATTTTGCGGTTCCCGGAGGTCCGTACAAAAACACGTTTTCTCTTGCCAGAAGGCAGATTCCCAATAAGTCTACTACATCATTTTTGCCTACGAAGGTATCTTTTACGTAGGTCAGAACCGTATTTAGTTTATGAATATTTTGAGTCATTGATTTTATTCGGTTATTATTTTTAATTCTCTCCAGAAAGCATCTTTATGCAATCCGAATTCTGCAATAAGCAGTTTATTGATGAACGGAATTTCCGCCAGTTTATAATCTTTTTTATGAACAATTCTTTCCAGATAGAGTTTACGGTAAGTTTTGTCTTTAAGTTCTTCTTCCCAGTTTATCTTTTCAGGATCAAAATCGAAATCATATCCAATTCCTGAATAATGAAAAACGGACAGAATATCTTCAAGTATTTTTATGAGTTCGTCTTCCGGATCTACGTCATTTAAAGCAATGATGATCTGAGGTAAAAATCTCAGTGAAAGATCTGCCGACAATATTGATGGAACATCTCTGCGACCTTTAAACAAAGGAATTAAAGTAGGTATGCTTTTGGTGGTATTTTCTCTGATGAGATAGAGTTGGGCACTATGGTACAGAACTTTTGCTGCCCAGACTGCTGTTTCTTTATTGCAGGTAATCTGGTCAGATAAAAATTCAAGTCTTTCTTTTTCAAATTCGGTTTCGAAATAATCCCCTACCTCCGATTCTTCTTTTGAGGAAATCTCCTGTAAGTCTGAGAAAAGGGTGATGCATTCATTTTTTCTGAGAAGAAAGATTGTATCCAAAAACGGTGATTGGTTTTCCATCATCTAACAAAAATAAAATTATTTTGTTGAGAATAAAACTTTTAATTGAAGGGATTATCAATAAAATAGTAACTGATTTATTTTTTATTACCAAACGTTGGAAAATATCATACAATAAATTTTAAAGAGATATAATTGAACACTTCCATGGAATTTAATAAAAAAACAGTTCACACCTGTGATGTGAACTGGATCAGCCAACAGGGAGTTGGACTTTGAGAATTAAACTGTATTTTATTTTTTTACGATCAATGTATTATTCAACCATCTTCTGACCGGAATGTCATAGAATTTCATGAAAAGATATGCAAAGACTATAGAAATGATAACGGTTGCAATTCCTACCCACCATGTTAGTGGTTCATTTAACGTATGTTTTCCGTTCACGGCCCAAGCCATATATACATATACCAGAGGAAAATGGGTAATATAAATAGGATAGGAAATATCACCTAAAAATTTACATAATCGATTAGCCTTTTCTCCGATCACTTTTCCGCCTGCTCCCAATAGGATCACAATCGGGAACATTATGATCAAAGTAAAGCATTCATAAAAAGCATTTTGCCAATGCGCTGTATTTCCACCTAAACGAGGAAATGCAAAAAGGAAAATAAGGAGAGCACTGGTTATTAAAAAAGCGTTTTTGGTATATTTTAGTGTTGCTGTTCTGGCAAGGAAAATCCCCATTAAGAAAGGAAAAGCGAGTCTTGTAAACCCTATTCTCATCTGAACGGCATCATCAATAGACCATCCTCCAATGAGATCTCCATTAGGATTGGTAAAAGCATAGTGAATGGTTACTCCTGCGGAAATCAATACCAAGATTCCCAATACTAGTTTTGAAGCTTTCCTTAGGAAAAGAGCATATGCTATATTGGCGATGTACTCGAAAAATAATGACCAGGCAGGTCCGTTCAGTGGATGCATTTCATTCCAGCCTCGTATATCCAGACTTTTACCTACGGGAATTACCGTCATTCCGATAAACATGACCAACAGTAATTTCCAGACCGGCGTTGTAGCAATACTGCTCCAACCTAAACCTTCAGAATATTGAAAATAAAATAAAAGAGCTCCTACTAAGGACCCTATAATAATCATAGGTTGCAATCTTACCAAACGACGGAGGAAAAAATCTTTTAAAGTCATCTGGCTCCAACGGTTGTCATAGGCATAACTGATAACATATCCCGAAAGCATAAAAAAGAAATCTACCGCCAAATATCCATGATTGATCATTTGCTGGGTGTGATCTCCATTTGAAAATGTTTCAAAAACATGGAAAAAAACGACCATAATTGCCGCTACACCACGAAGGCCATCAAGAATTTCGTAATGGGGTCTTGATTGAGAAAGATTGAAAGATTGATTCATATTGTCTTAAAATGATACAATACAAAAGTAAGATGATATTATTCGACTATATTGTCTTATATTTTTTTATCATTGTCTTATATTTACTTCATCATCCTGCTATGAAACAACAGTTAAAATATTATCCCAACAACAAAACCAACACTTTCCATTTTGATCATGTTCATATCACATGGGATCAACAGGTACCTCTTCACCAGCAGCAAACCTGGGAGTTATCTTATATTATTACAGGAAGCGGAGTAAGAACTATGGGAAACACGGTTGAGAATTTTTCAAAAGGAGAAATTATTCTTATCCCACCCAATATTCCGCACTGTTGGGCTTTTGATGAATCTGTATCTGATGACGATGGTAAAATTGAAAATGTAACAATAGTTATCGAGAATGACTTTTTGATACAGTGCAGTAGTCTATTCCCGGAGTTATCTTCGGCTATTTCCAAACTTCAAAGCAATGAAAATGCAGTATCTTTTGAGGGCGAATTATTGGACAAGCTTCAGCTTCTTATGCATTCTATGATCTGCCAAAATCCTGTTGAAAGACTTTCTTCCTTCATCCATTTATTAGAGTTGATCTCCTATTGTAAAGAAATGCATATCGTAGGAAGACCTGTTTTTGACAACAAAGAAGAAAGAACGCTCCAGGCTATCCATCTTTTTATTTTGGGAAATTTTCAGCGAAATATTACCTTACAGGAAATTTCAAAATCTGTGGGAATGCAGAAATCATCATTTTGCGTATTCTTCAAAAGAATGACAGCCCAATCTTTTTTCACCTATGTCACAGAATTCAGGATAGAATCTTCCTGCCAAATGCTGTTAAAAACAAAGCTATCTGTAGCGGAAATATGTATTGCATCTGGCTTTAACGATATTCCATATTATAACCGGGTATTTAAAAGAATAAAAAAGGTAACCCCTACACAATACCGGAAACAATTTGAAGAATAGAATCTCTTCCTAAACCTCATCTCAATTTGTTCTCCTCACAGCTTAGAAATCCAAAAGACTTATCTAAAAACGAATGTTAAAAAGTAAACTGTAGACGCTTCTCATGGCACAGTCAATCTAAAAGTTATTATCTTTGTCCATTCAAAATAACATTATGAGTATTCACATTAGTGCAAAAAAAGGTGAAATTGCCAAAGTAGTATTACAGCCGGGAGATCCTCTTCGTGCCCAGTATATTGCTGAAAATTATTTAGAAAACGCCAAACTGGTAAGCAAAACCAGAGGAATATTTTATTATACAGGTCTTTATAAAGGTAAAGAAATTACGGTGGGTGCAAGTGGAATGGGCTTCCCAAGCATCGGTATTTACTCTTTTGAGTTATTTACAGAGTATGAAGTAGAAACCATCATCAGAATCGGAACTTGTGGTGCTTACAATACAGATCTTAAGCTTTTTGATATTTTAAATATTGAAAATGCAGCCAGCGAAAGTACTTACGCAAAATATGCATGGGGAATTGAAGATGAAATCCTTTCTCACCAGGGGAATGTTTTCAACACCATCAATGAAACGTCTAAAGAACTTTCATTAGACGCTAAGGCTATCAACATTCACAGTAGTGATATTTTCTACAGAAAAGATCCTGAAACTCCGGCTATCGCTACAAAATACAACTGTCCTGCAGTAGAAATGGAAGCTTTCGGACTTTTTGCAAATGCTCAGCACTTAGGAAAAAATGCGGCAACCATTCTTACCGTAACAGATATTATCCCAACTCACGAGAAAATTTCTGCTGACGAAAGAGAAACAGCTTTAAAACCAATGATGGAGCTGGCTTTGGAGTCTGCAATAAAGAGTTTATAAAAAGTAAATAGGCTTATTATCTTTTAATCGTTACTAAGCCTTTTACAATTTTACCATAAAAAAAAGAGCTTTACTTTATCAGTAGAGCTCTTTTTTATAGTCTGAAAAAATCTCGGGCAGTTTCCATAGTCTCATCTGCCACTTCAGAAATGCTGATTTTTTTGAAATGAGCGATCGTTTGTGCCACATAGGGTAAAAATGAGGGTTCATTTCTTCTGTTCTGAGTTCTGGGCATGTTCTTCGGAAGCATAAAAGGAGCATCTGTTTCAATCATCATGCGTTCAAGAGGAACATACCTGATTACTTCTTCCAGCTGTTTAAATCTTTTTTCGTCACTGATTGCGCCTGTAAACCCAAGATAAAAACCTTTATCCAGATAAACTTTTGCTTCATTCAGCGTTCCTGTAAAGCAATGTACCACCGCTTTGGGCAGTTGAGAAAGATAATGATCGGTAATCTCGTTAAATCTTTTAAAGGCCGATCTTTCATGCAGAAAAAGTGGCTTATTGACTTCAATGGCCAATTCCAGCTGTGCCTGATAACATTTTTCCTGAACAGGTCTGGGAGAAAAATCGCGGTCAAAATCCAACCCGCACTCTCCTACCGAAATAACATGATCCTGTTTTAATAATTTCTTTAGCTCAGCAATACTTTCCTGATTAAACGATTTGGCATCATGAGGATGAATTCCAGCTGTTGAGAAAAGGATATCAGGATATTCTTCAGCAATTTCAGCAGATTCTTTACTTCCACGGACGCTTGTTCCGGTAAGAATCATCTGCTCTACTCCATTATCCAGGGCACGGTTAATAATTTCTTCGTGTTCATTATAGAACTGTTTATTGGTCAGATTAATGCCAATATCAATGTATGTATTCATTTATTATTTTATTATTTTTTCAATCATTTTCTTTAACTCCGGTAATGTTGAAGAACTGCTTTCCTTCAGGATGTTTAATGTTTTTATCCCTCTTACAATATGGTGAAAATAAGTATCATCTTCTGGATTGATAATCACAATATGTTTAGCTCTTATTTTTACCGTTTCTACAATGCCAACTGGTAATGCTGTAGAACCTGAGGTCCCGACTACAAAAAGAATATCGGTATGATCTGCAATATGATAAGCGGTATCAAAATGATAATATTTTTCATTATAAGATTCATCAAACCATAATGTATGAGGTCTTAGCCAGCTTCCACATTGGTTACACTTCAATCCGTTTTTGTCTTCTTCTGTAAGATCTTCGTCATATTCCTTTTGCTTTACACTCTCCGGGAAATCAATGGGGCCACTGCATTCTTTTGAACAGCGTACTTTCTGCTTGTTTCCGTGAATTTCATAAACTTTTTGGGTTCCTGCTCTTTGATGAAGCCCATCTACATTCTGAGTAATAAGCTTAAATCTGTCACCTAACAGCTTTTCTATTTCAGTCAATGCAAGATGTCCTTCATTAGGTTGAGCCTCGGCTATCAGCTTTTTCCAGAAAAGATTATACTGCCAAACTTCTTCGGTTTCTTTACTGAAATATTTGAACGTTCCAAATTCTTCAGGGCGATGGTATTTCGTTCCTTTAATCCATATTCCATCTATGGAACGGTAGGTAGGAAGTCCGCTTTCTGCTGAAATTCCGGCCCCGGTAAGAAAGGTAATATACCCTTGCTTTTCTTTGATGATTGTATTTAAAATTGATTGTAACTCTTCCATGATTTTAGTTTTTAAAAAACAGAAACAAACCGGGATCGAACCGGCAACTCTTCAACTTATTGGAATGTTTTTCCTATTAAACTATTGTTTCTGTATATTGTTTTATGATTCTGCTTCAAGGAGACTAAAATATTCTTCGGCAGTTAAAGGTCTTACATTTCCTTTTGGTATCACTTCCGTTTTCAGTTCACAGATTAAAAGATCTCCCTGTCTTTTCAGACATTGTATATGAGGAATTATATTCTCATGAATTCTGAATGTAGAGGCTATTGCGGCTAAGGCATCATCTTTATACTCTGGCTCTATCCATAGCCAATGCTCTTCTAATGTTGAAGGGCACCAGCATTTTACTGCGTAAGAATATTTTTCTCTGCCCCATAAAGAAAGTCGGAAGTTTTCATTCTCTACTTCATATATTTCATAGTGATTCGTTCTTCTTAAAGATTTTTTATTACCATTTTTATCATAGGTACAATAATTCACCAGAATTTCCTTCTGATTAATTTTCTTTGCATTCAGTTTTTCCATCAAAGCACCTACTCCGAAATAACTGAAACAGAACAATCTAAAACCTCTGTCGTAATGGGTGAAAAATTCTTCGAAAGTAATAGGTTCTACAGAAGTCCATATTTTTTCTATATTATGGAGAACTTTCGAAAAATTGGGAGAACTATAATGGATCCATTCTCTTTCATATTCACGCGTCATAAAGTTCTGAAAACTTTTGTGCCGCAACTTTAAAATAGAAACCAATTTTTGCAGTGGATTAAGAAAGTTACCGGAAATACCATTCGGAAGTTTTGGCGAAATATAAAATGTATCTTTGGTAATGTAAAGATTATCTTTCACTTTAAAATAAATCTGTTCCGCAAAGTCTTCGAACCCATCATTTTCATCATATAAATAATGTCCGATCTTTTGTAATGAAGGAAGCTTTGAGCCTTTTTGCTTTTCAGTGGTCAAGCAGCCAATATATTCCAAAGATTTAAAATTAAAACGATCATCCCAGGTTATCACTCCATTGATCTTTTTCAGATGATCAAATTCACGGTATTTATGCATTATTAAATTCCCAACTTCTTCAATATTCTTAGCAATAATGCTGTTGGTAGAAAATGAACCTTTAACAGTCTTCAGTTCTTCCATATGACATTCTTCCCAGCTATCACTTATAAGATTTCCACTTACTTCTCTCAACATAGAAAATTTTGCTCTGGAGTTATATCTGATCCAAACATTTCCGGATTTTTCTAACACAGGAAAGTCTGCATAAGCGCCATTTTTAACTTCAACATTGCCCACAACCTCCTGGAGTTCCGGAAAATATGCAATAGGTTTATCTACCGTCAAAACTCCAATTATTTTCTTAAGCACTGGAAAATCGTGATCGAACTCTACTTCATTTTTTTTCTGACTCTTTATTTTAAGCTGTCCCTGAATGTATTCGAGGTTGGGAAAAGAAATATTCTGCCCATATATTGTAATCTTTCCACGGATTTGCTGATGTAAGAAAGTCATGTCATCGCCCTTAACATCAACGTTAAAAATACCGTCTTTGGGTAAAAAATCGACCTGATACTGATGATGAACTTCAATTATTCGTTTTAGATCCTTCAGTTTTTTATCGGCTATATATACTTCTGCATTTTTTAATTCAATACTGCCTCCAATTTTGATGCTATTTTTAAATCTAACATTGACAATGCATTTAAAGTCTCCTTTTACTTTTTCAAGTCTGCCAAGGACTGCGGAAGCATGTATCGCAACATTCCCGCCTACATTTTTTAGATTTGGGAAACTACAATTTCCGGCATCTACAGATAGATTGCCATTAATATTCTTAAGATCAGGAAAACTGCAGCCTTCTCCCCGTACCAAAAGATTACCTTCTATTTCTGTAAAAGTGAAAGTCATATTTTTAGCATAGATCTCTATTGAAGCATATTCATCCGTAGAAACTTCCCGCAAATCTTCGTGGGAGAATATCTTATATCTTTTTATAGGGTTAATCGTATGCATTTTCGTTGAGTTGGGTTATCGGATTGTATTCCTGTTGAATATATTTTACAAAATAGGAACTTTCTATACGAATCATCTGGTGCTCGTTATGAGTAATGAAAGCATCTCCCTGAATGGAAAAGGTCTCAGTACTGTCATTACGGTTCAGTAACTTATAAGAAGATACTTTCATCATATGCTGATTACTCGTTTTTTCAAGACAGTATTCAGTATAATTTTTTGTATGCTCTTTGAAGTTTTTAATTTTCTCTTTTTCAATGGGCTTTATTTTTCCTAAAGGCACAATTCCGGAAGGTATGATTACTTCACCTGCTTTTTTCTCCTCTACCTTTGTTTCTTTTTCTTTCTCCGGTTTAGGTAAAGGCTTTCGCACTGATCCTCTTTCTAAAGGAACGGGCGTCTGGATTTCATCGATAATTCTGAAAAAAATTAATAGCTCTTTTAACATGGCATTATATTTTTAAAAGTAAAAGAAAACCGGGATCGAACCGATAATGCATTCTCCTTGAATAAGTTTTTCCAGATTAAACTATTTCTTTTACTGTTTTAATGGGGAGATAAGCGGGATTCGAACCCGCATTTATTCCGGAGCAGGGAATACTTTTTCCATTAAATTACTATCTCCGTTGTTATATTGGGAGTACAACAGGACTCGAACCTGCAACCTCTGCCGTGATATGGCAGCATTCTTCACTGTTGAACTATGTACTCCTGGGGAAACGTACGGGACTCGAACCCGTAACCTCTGACTTGGAGGGCCAGAGCTCTTCCTTTGAGCTAACGTTTCTGTTTGGGGAGGTAAGCAGGATTTGAACCTGCAACGCATTTTAGCATAAATGTATTTTTCCATTTTTATTACTATTACCTCCGTTTATACATTACCAGGTATGAATTTTATAGTTTTTCAATAAAACTCCACTGAAATAATTTTCTTTTATTCCTTCTGCAATCGGATGCAGAATTCTGGCGGCTCCATCTACAGAATCCAATGGCGGAATATATCCCTGCTCAAACTGTTTTTTTCTGAGACTTTCTTTGGCTCCTGTAGAAATCCATCCAACATCTACAGCACTCATATAAATCTGATCTTTTTCAAATTCTCTAGCCGAGGTAAGCGTCATCATATTGAGTGCGGCCTTGGTCATATTGGTATGCGGATGAAATATGGTTTTATTATCGTAGCTGAAGATTCCTTCCGAAGATGTTACATTAATGATAAACTTTTCTTTATGGGTAGAGTTTTTCATTAAAGGTTTCAATTCTTTGATCAGAAAATAAGGGGCAATATGATTAATGAGGTTCACTTCTACCAACTCATACATAGAAACTTCTTCCAGAGTAGAATTCCAGCTCGTTTTATCTCTGTTATCTACAGGCTGACCGAAACGGGTGAGTTCCACCTGAGTAACTTCGTTCTGTGCATATTCCAGTTTTGCCGTTTCATTCGAAATTTCAGTCTGGTTGGGAATGAGTTTTGTGTTATTCTTATATTCCAGAAGCATTTTTTTCTCCCGTTTTATAATAGGCAGATAGTATTCATCCGGATATTTAATCGTCTGTGCCGCATTATTGATGAGAATATCCAACGTCTCAAACTTGGATTTATAAAAATCTACAAAATCCTGAATAGCTTTAAGGTTTCTCAAATCCAGACCGTATATCCAAAGTCTGTCTTTCCAGTTGTCGAAATCTGCTTCCTGCTGCATGAGTTCCATAGCCAATGCCGGGAATCGGGTTGTTAAAACCAAATGGGCTCCGTTTCTCAGCAATTTCAATGCGGTGGCAAAACCTACTTTTACTCTTCCTCCTGTAAGAATTACATTTCTTCCTGTGAGATCTGCCGTTTCAAATCTTTTTTCATAATTTTCTCCGGCACACTGTGGGCATAATCTTGTGTAGAAAGAGTGAGCATACTGATAGCTTCTGTTACAGCAGTAGCAGTTTTTGGGAATCTGAAGTTGTGTCAGTTGTGTTTCTTCTTTTTCATCATCGTAAAAATCTGAAACTCCAGCCAAAGCTTTCTGTGCCAATACAGAGCCGAAATTCACAGCAAGATCATGAGACTTCATCCCAGCATAGCTGATATTACGGTTTTGCTTTTTAGCATTTTTGTGAATTTTTGTAATCAATCCCGAAAAAATTTTATTGTCAGGATTAATAAAAGGGTCATCTTTCAAGGCATTAAGCACCTTGAGGCAGTTTTCCCATTCTTCTTTTGAAAATTTTTGTTCTGAAAAATCCATTGCTTCAGTTTTTACATCTGCAAAACTAGAAGCATAGTGCGCAATCTTTTTACGCAGATAAAAAAAAGAAAATTAATAAGAAATGGTATGAAATTAAGTAAACCATTTTTCCCAAAACGTAAAAATAAACGATTAGAAAATATACTTTTTTGTGATTGGTTATTCGTTGATAAATTTTTCCAGAAATCCAATAAGTTTTGTTCCTCCATGGCTCCATCGGATTCCGTGACCTTCTTTTTCCCTTACTTCAAAGACGAGTTCGTGTTTATAGTGAAAGAAGACGTTCCACCAGGTTTTATGATCCAGAATATCATGAATTTTAGCTATTACTTTTTCCTGCTTCTGCTGATTATTTCCCTTGACTTTTCCCCAGAAATCATCATCCATTCTTCCAACATGTTTCTCCCAGGCTCTTTGTGCGATGGTAATTTCACTGTTAAAAGATTCTTCACAGGCTTTTATCAATGTACTTTTCAAGGGAGGAATAGCATTTTCATCACGGATACTTGCTGAAGTCAATCTTTGTCCTAAAACATTCAACCAGTCTTCAAACGGAATTTCCTCCATTTGTCGGGCTTTTACCTCATCAGAATCATTGCTATTCAGGATATGAATAAATTTTTCGAAGCTTTCTTTTCTGTTGATTTTAATTTCTTCATTAAAGTACGGCAATTCCCACACACAATTATTTCTCTGAAATAACTGGATATTCAACTCTAAACTATTCAAATGTTCTTTTGCGATAACAGACTGATATTTTTCTTTCCAGGTGTTTGAAAGGAACGGGATATATTTTTCAATATGAAACATACTTTATTGTGTTCTAATAAGGTTAGCCGGAAGGTTTTCCTCCTTGATCAGGTATTCGATAAGATTGAACCATTTTTTACAGTGATCCAAAATCCAGGCATCTGAAGAAACGACTATTTCCTGACTTTCTGCCAAAAATCTATCCGGATTATATTGCAATTCAGCTTCCCAATTAAGTTGGTTTTCTGCTGCAAATTCGAGAATCATCTGTTTTATTCTTCCACTGTTTGAAACCGGCTGATCAAAAACCCAGACCAGCTTATGAACTTCGTTCTTTGTAAAAAATTCTGCAACTGCCTGAATTACTCCCGACGTCTGATTTACTCTTTTATACGTACCGTGAACTCCCGAAAGATCACGAAAACAGCCGTCTACTCCTTCAAAAATATAGGCATCGGACAGTAAGCTTTCTAGCAGGATCAAAACATTGAAGCCATCAAGATAAACTGTTTGTTTTTTTACATCTTCTGCTTTCAGCTGCTTCAATTTTCGATTACTGATCTGCATTTCGGAAGCCGAAGCACCTCTTAAAGCTTGAATTTGACGTGTTTTTAAACGATAACGATTACCTACTAATTCGGAAGCTGCTTTCTCCGGATAGTCTCTTGTCAGCAGATATTGCATATCCTGCACAGCCATTCTCAACTTATCCACCTGCTTTTTTGAGGCAAATAGAGTATCATCTCCTGTATTTTTTCCACGGTTCCTGTTATTCATATTCAAAAATAAAATTTTTATTGAGTGAAAACCTTATGGATCCTGCTTTTGCCACGAATAAATTCAATTTCTATTAATCATGATCAAAAATCAACAGTACATTCTATTCAAACCAATAGACCTTTTGTTATATTTTCTACAACAAAAGAGAGATTTCATACAAAGTTTATGACATGTATTACTTCTAAGTTTGCAAAGACTTAAAAAATACGGTTATGAATACTCTGAAAAAATTATGTTATCTGTCTGCAGCAGTTCTTTTATCTGCATCGTTCGTTTCGTGTTCAAATGACGATGCGGAAATTATGATGGAACAGCAGACTCCCTCACAACTACTGTCTTCTACTCCATGGGAAACGACAGGATCTAAAGACAAGAACAGAAATAGTGTTGCACTCACAGATGCCAACGTCTCCGGATATGTAGGATTTGCTTATTTCAAAACAGACGGGAATTTCGTGATTTACAATTTAACCGATGTTCTGAGATCAAGGGGAACATGGTCTGTAGATCCGCAGGGAAAAACAAGAACTATTGCGTCTTTAAATCCTGATGGAACAACAATTTTCACCCGTGATGTTGAAATTCTTGTCCTGGATAAAAATGAGTTTACTTATCGAATTCGCCCGAATTCCAGTGATCCATCTGTCTACTATGACATTATCCACACAAGAACTTCCCATGCTGAGCCCAGCAACGGACAACTGACTTTAGCTTCTACTCCATGGGAAACTACAGGGGCTAAGGACAAAAGTGGAAATACTGTTGCGTTAACTGATAGCAACGTTGCAGGATATGTAGGATATTCTTACTTCAAAGCTAATGGAAGTTTTAAGATTTTCGGTTTAAATGATGTTTTGAGATCTGAAGGAACATGGACTATATCTCCGGACGGAAAAAAGAGAACGATTACAACAGCCACCTTCACCCGTGTTGTGGATATTCTTATTCTGAATGAAACGACATTTACGTACAGAATTACTCCTGATGCGACCAATCCTACTGTATTCTATGATATTATCCATACTAAAGTGAGCCATAAGGAGCCTTAGTAGAGATTTTTTTTTGACCATAAGGAAAAAGCTGCCCAATAATTGGACAGCTTTTTTCGTTGGTTTGTCCCGTCCTAAAAATGTTATTTTGAACATAATTTTCATAAGCGACAACAAGCAATTTGTATTATATATATTCTTTCCACCACTTATTCCAGGTATTATTTCCCAGTTGTTTCAAGTTTACTTTTTCTCCCATTTTCGGAAGAGTGATCGGAATATTATTCTCTTCGGCATGTTGCGCTGCTAGTTCTAAAGGTTCATACCAAGGATGTTGTGCAAGTTTAAATTTCGAATTGTGTACCGGGATAAAGTTTTTAGTTTTCAACTCCTGTAATTCCGTCATTAGCTGCTCTGGCAAGGTATGAATGTATGGCCATTTTTCATTATACTGACCACTTTCCATCACAGCAAGATCAAAGGGTCCATATTGACGGCCAATTTCCGTAAAGTGATTTCCATAGCCACTGTCGCCCCCAAGAAAAAGATTCATAGAAGGTGTTTTAAGTACAAATGAAGTCCAGAGTGAGATATTTCTGTTCAGTAATCTTCCTGAAAAGTGTCTTGACGGAGTGAGCGTGATTTTGAAACCTTCTGCAATATCTACACTTTCCCACCAGTTTTTTTCGATCAGCTGATGAGGATCCCAGCCCCAGTATTCAAAATGTTGTGCTGTTCCGAGCCCACAAATCACTTTGCTTACTTTATTCTTTAAAGCCTGTACCGTTTTATAATCCAAATGATCCCAATGATCGTGAGAAATAAGCAGGAAGTCTATTCCAGGCATATGTTCCGGTTTATAGTAATCTGCTCCCTGAAAAGCTTTTATAGATCCTGGCATCGGAGAGGCATTTCCACTGAAAACAGGATCGATAAGAAACGTTTTACCATCAATCTGTATAAAGTAAGAACTGTGCCCAAACCATATGAGCACATTTTCTTTTGGATCGAGGTTCTTCAGATCTGTAACCACGTAAGGAAGTTCTGACTTGGGAGAGGTATTTTCAACTTTACACAAGCTTTGAAGGAGCGCTTTTGTCATACTCTCCCCTTCCAGTAATGCAGGAGTGGGAAGTATATTCTGAAATTTCCCGTCAAGATAATTAGGAAGTGTACTGAAATATTCTTTTCTTTTTTCATCGGGAAATTGCCCGAGTTGTTTTACTAAATTCATTCCGTTTCTTTTTTACATTCTAAGCCTTTCTTCTTCCAGATCAAGCCTTGTTAAATAATGTCTTATATATTCTTCATCAATATTCGGGTTGCGTCTGTTTTCTTCCCGAAGCCAGATGCGTTGCTGCTCCAGCGTTTCAAAATAAATTTCTTTAGAAGTCTCAGAAAGTTTATGAATAGAATCCTCTTTGTCTTCCTGCTCCCAGCGGTCCATCAATTTATTGAAGTATTCGTTTTCACTTCTTCGCTCTTTATAATTTTCATTGAGATATCTTAAGGCTACGCGACGCATTTCTCTTCGTAAGAAATGTTCTGATTCTTCTTCAGACATATAGCCTCCTCCTGAATCTGATAATTTAAGTTTATTAATTAAAACCGGTAGGGTAAGCCCCTGAAGAATCAAGGTAACTAAAATCACTACAAAAGTAATAAAGAGAATAAGATCTCGGTGTGGAAAAGTGTGCCCATTTTCCATGGTTACCGGAATAGATAATGCTGCTGCTAAAGAAACTACCCCGCGCATTCCGGTCCATCCCATTAGTACAGGAGCTTTCAGTCCAGGATTTCTGTCCGCCACATTGATGAAATTTCTCATAATAAGGGTCACAAAAACGGCTCCAAATGAAGACAGAAATCTGACAATGATTAACACTGCAGTAATTAATAATCCATAACAAATTGCATCTGTAAGAGTGATTCCTTCTTGACGTAAACCTACCAGAATTTCCGGAAGATCCAAACCAATCAGCAAAAATACAATCCCATTGATAAGAAATACAAAGCTTTCCCATACGTTGGATCCTTTTAACCTGGATTCTGAGGTCCGGAAAATCTCATGTCTTCGTATGGAAAGAAACAAACCTCCGCTTACTACGGCAAGAACCCCTGAAGCATGAACTTCTTCTGCAGCAATATACATTACATAAGGAGCAACGAGACTCAGTATCGCATCCATATTAACATCGGTAGGAAATATTTTTTCAATTTTCAGGAAAATGAATGCCAAGGCGACACCTATTGCTAAGCCTCCGAACACCATCCAACCAAAGCTTATAGCAGCATCCTGCCATATAAACTGCCCTGTTGCTACAGCTACCATAGCAAATCTAAAAATGATCAGCGAAGAAGCATCATTGAACAAGCTTTCTCCTTCCAACACGGTAGATGCGTTTTTAGGAACTTTTACAAATTTTAAAATAGCTCCTGCACTTACAGCATCTGGTGGTGATACAATTCCCCCCAGTACAAAGCCTAGCGCCAGTGAAAACCCAGGAATATATGAATTGGCTACAAAGGCTACGGATATTGCCGTAAGAAATACTACAATAAAGGCAAAACTGGTAATAATCCGCCGTAGTTTCCAGATTTCCTTCCAGGAAACAGCAAAAGCAGCTTCATACAAAAGTGGAGGAAGGAAAATGATGAAGATAAGTTCAGGATCTATTTTTATAGCCGGCAAACCAGGAATAAAACTGATCAATAATCCTGCAATGACGAGTATAATAGGATATGCAACTTTTAACCGATTGGCTAGCATAATAGCCCCAACAATTACCAAGACGAGTCCCAAGTAATAAATAAAATTTTCCACCATCTGTTTTAAAATTAATTTCTAAACCAAATTAAAAAAATTTTCAGAAATATTTTGATTTTGAAGACCAATCATTCCTGATTAAATATCCATTTTAAAATAATTCCTATTCAACTTCAGGTTAATAATTTTCACTTCAAGGTTTCTATTTTTAAAACCAATTCCTAATGAACTATAAGTATGGCAGTAAAAGGGTCGAGTAGAAAAACTATTTTGATTGTTTCTTAACATAAAAAAATAAATATTTTCATGCGAATTTTTATAAGACAAAATATTTTATGAAGCTAAAATCCTTTTTTTATTAATCATATCATACAGAATAACAAATTTTTAGCAAACATACATTCTCTCTATTGCGAATAAAACAATATTTGTATCATTGTAGAAGAAGCTGCAAATAGTTTGCAACGGAAAATTAAAAACACGATTATGAAAAAAACATTATTAGTAGGCGCTCTATTCACCGCTGGAGTAGTTAGCGCATTTCCTTTTAGAACTTCTTGTGGAAAAATTGTAATGGTAAATGGTGCGTTAGGTTCTTTAGCACATATCGAAAATATTTGTGAATCAATAAACCTTGCAGTTTGCGGCACATTTGCGAATGTAGTTTTATATACACATTAATTATTAATCTTTAAAAATATAAAAATCCATAATTAATTTTGTGGATTTTTCACTTTATATTATGAAAAAAATTGTAATATTTTTTATTCTTCTTTCCGCAAAATTAATTTCACAGACGAGTTTCAACGTTGTTTATGAAGCTGATTATAAACTACAATGTAAAATGCTAAATATTCAAGATGCAAAACTTGAAGAAGCTGCATTTGCATTATTAATCAATGAAAAAGAATCTTATTTCAAAAACATGAACAAATATGTTGGAGATTCTTTACGATATGAAAAAAAACTAAATGATAACAGTGAGATAAATGATCATTTTAAATATTATACCTTTTTCCGTGAAAATATTGGAACAACAAACGGAAAAATATATGTTACCGCTCCAATTGCTGACAAAAATTTTAAATACGAAGAAACCAATGATATAGAGTGGAAATTAATAAATGAATATAAAACCATAGGAAAGTATAAAGTTCAAAAAGCTACTACAAAAAAATATGGTAGAAATTGGATCGCATGGTTTGCTAAGGATATTCCTTTTCCATTTGGCCCCTACAAATTCAATAAATTACCCGGATTAATTTTAGAGGTATATGATGGTGATAATGACTATCATTATACGTTATATAAGTTTGGAAAAAGAAAATATTTATGTAAATCAGCCAATATGAATACTGAAGGTGTAAAATTTGTTGAAAAATCTAAAATTTTTGATTATCAACGGAAAGAAATTGCTGATCAAAATCAATTCAATGATTATATAGAGGATAAAGAAACTTTGAATATGTTGAGAAGAAAGACTGCAGAAAGAGCAAAGCAATATAATCCTATTGAGTTATCCATATATTAATAAAAAACCACTCACATAAAGTAAGTGGCTGATTTTGTGTGGTCCCACCTGGGCTCGAACCAGGGACCACCTGATTATGAGTCATTGCAGGATTTTCATAATTCACTGTCTATCAAGGGGACAAAAAAGGGGATATTTTATTTTGTTTGATGATTTATTATGTTCTATGACCATCTACTAAAAAAGTCTTGCAAGAAATCTTGCAACATATTAAATTGTATTCACACTTGGACTAATATTTTTATACTATAAATACTTCTTAACTATTTTCCTCTTTATCAATTTCTTCTTGTATTCGTTTTAATTCAGATCTCAAATATTTTAATTTCTCTTTGTTACTGAACTTTTCAGAATACATCTCAATTAACTTTTTTTGTAATATTGGTTCATCAACAAGGTTTATAATCTTTAAGAAGTCAGAAGAATTAAATTCTTCTGTTATTTCTTTTCCATTAAGATAATTAATTGTTTTGTTTATTCTTTCAATAGCAAAATCTCCTATTAATCCGTTATCTACGAAAAAAGAGTCTAACAACAAATTTGAAATATTAGCTGCAAACGTGTTTCGTGCCTTAAAATCTGTACTTATTCCATCTTGCAAAAATAAAACGTTCTGTTTTGGAATATCAGATAAAATAAATGGTGAATGAGTCAAAAACATTATATTTATTCTGTTTGAATAAGAATGTCTCAATACACTTATACTTTGGAGAAGATCTTTTATAAATGATTTTTGAAACTGAGGATGAAAATATAATTCAATCTCGTCAAAAACAATATTTATGTTATTATAACTTACTATATTTTCATTCAAATCCTCACCAGTTCTTCGAGAGATAGAAAATAAATTTCGTAAATGATAAACAACTGAATTAATGCTGAAAATTTTTTGTTTTTCCCCTGAACTCAGGTTAGAAAATGTATGTTGTGAATTTGGATCAGACGTAAAAAGGAAGTCAACTTCAAAGAAAGATGGCAGAGACTCATTTACAGAGAATTCATATCCAGAAATTATTTTCCCATCTTTATCCTTAATGGTGTCTTTTATTAAATTAAAATCACTAACTAACTTAGAGTATAGTAAATCTATTTCAAAAATTTCATCTAAATCTTCCTTGTTTAAATAACCTGAAATAATAAAATATAATGCCTGTCTAAGCTTGAACGTATTGTGGCTTGTATCGCCTGCCAAGAGATAAAGATAATCCATTAAATCTGGAAGTAGAAGAATTTCTTTACCAACAGAAGAAGTTTTACTCTCAAATAAGTACCTAAATTTCTTATAAAGCGGATACTTTGTAATTTTATAGATCTTCGTCAGTATATATTCTAGAGTATATTCATAGAAATCATTATTTTTATTAGCAACAAGATTTTCATCAAAAAAGTATTTAATTATAATTTTTAATATTTCCTCTTTTTCGTAGTCTGAATTTGAAAAAATACTTTCTAATCTTCCATTAGAATTAATTTTAAACTTAGAATAATCAAACTTCATTAAAACATTTAAAATGGTTTTCTTTTCTGTGATCTTTCTCAATTCCTTTTCAAACAAAATGTTTACTAAAAATCTAGATTTTGTAAGACTTTTTTCAGAATTTATATCTATATTACCATCATACCGATATGGATTAATTACTACCGGTAATTGATAACCATCATTTTTGTGAAAAATACCCTGAACCCACTCCCCAATCTCGGAATTATTAAATCCGTAAAAAGAATAATTAACTATCATTGTGTAAAAAAAATCTTCCAGAAAATTTTCAGTGTATTTCGATTTTCTAATTACATCACAATGAACTGTTTTTGACTTTTCGTAGATATCTCCCTTTTTCAGATAATCCGTAAAAGTAAAATAATGACCATCTATTTTTATTTTACGGATTATTGGCAACTTACGATTAACACTCTGCCTAAGTATATTATTCAAATCAATATAGGGTATGTCAGACTGAGATATATAATAAAATTCCAATCTTAAATTAGATAAATCTTTTCTTAGACTTTCATTAAACCTCTCTTTTTTGTCAGTATCATTATAAATTTCATCCGGATTTACAAAATCATTTCTTAGAATAAGTGAGATTTTCATTATGGATTTTATTAAAAGTTCAACAAGTGCACTTTTACCACTACCATTTTTTCCTACTACAGCACTAATAGTAATATTTTGATCCTCACTTAAATTATACAAATTTTCCGGCACATCTATTTTTTCTTTAATAGATTCATCATTATCAGAAAAGTCATAATCATTATAAAATTTATATAAATGTCCTACCCGAAGGTTCTTTAGACCTTCACAATTTTC
Source organism: Chryseobacterium sp. JK1 (assembly GCF_050632815.1). Classification (NCBI taxonomy): domain Bacteria; kingdom Pseudomonadati; phylum Bacteroidota; class Flavobacteriia; order Flavobacteriales; family Weeksellaceae; genus Chryseobacterium; species Chryseobacterium sp. JK1. The sequence continues at coordinate 166,852 of NZ_JBODRU010000005.1, forward strand.
ATTAGGTCTTATTGCTAGTATTTTAAAATTCATCTTTTGTTTTTAAACTCCCTGTATTTAATGCTATATCTTTCGTAAACTTTGATAAAGGTCTTTTGTGAAACATTTTTTCATCATAAAAATTCCCATATGCAATTTGATAAGCTTCACTAAGTGTCAATTTTGCATCAGGAAAAGTATTTCTAAGAATGTCAATATAATCATCATTAGAAATATGCCTTTTCTTAAGTATCTCTTGAGCTAAATCTTTATGTTCATTAATAAGTAATTCTTCTTCAAAAACGATCAAATTATTTGTTATTTGTTTTTCCAAATCCGGATTAGATTCTACTTTATTTTCAATTTCAATTTGAAGATCCTTATTTTGACCTATCGCACCTAAATAGCTATTGGGTTTATAATTATAAGCAAATAGTTGTGAACTTGGGATATCTTCATAAGGCGATAAGTTTTCTTTATGTGAAAAATCTCCATCATGTTTACAATCACTGTTACATATTTTACAACAAGGTATGAGATTGAAAAAATTTAAGCTCAATAATGGATTCTTTTTTTGAGATAAAAAATGATCTAATTGAGGCCGAGTTATTTTTTTAGAACCACTGGTTAAACTAAAAATATATTGTTTGTTACAATAACAGCAAACATTAATATCTAACCCTAAAGTAAGTTTATACGCACTCCAATCTTTATCTGGAGTCAGAGACACAAACCAATTATAGTCAAATAATTTATTTTGCAAAAAACCTATAGGCTTATATCGCTTTACAAGTTGTTGGTAGTAATAATTATATGATTCTTTTCTTTTTGTCAAATCAAGTTGTAACAAATTATACTCAAAATCCTTCGTGCTTTTTAATTCTTTTAGAAGCTTGATAATAGTATCAAAATCTTTTATTTTTACTTTTAAGCGGTCATCGTATTTCAATTTATTATATTTTTTTTCAGAAAATTGATGCGGACTTTTGAAAATAAGATTTATGTATGACTCATATTGTTTATAATGAAGTATTCCAGGAGATTTAATTTTGATTTCTATCTCTTTTGCACTAATTTTTTTCCCATTAATCTCTTTTAATAATTGAAATAAATGTATGTAAAAATTAATACGTTTTTCAACCTCTTTAAAAACAAAAATATTATGTAATCGTTTTAATTCCTGAATTTTCTCTTCAGATACACATTGCCTGATGCTAATCATTAATATATGTTATTAGTTATAACCAAATTTAGGTAAATTAGAGAAAAATAAAAAATGAACTGTATATTTTGTAATAATGAAAATAAAGCGACTTCTGTAGAACATATAATTTCTGAATCGTTTGGAAATAAAAAATATTTAATGACTAGAAGCTCGGTATGTGACGCTTGTAATGCAAAATTTTCAAAGTTCGAAGGAAAAGCATTATCTAACTCTATTTTCGTGTTCGAAAGAGCTAGATTAGGAATCAAATCTAAAAAAGGGAAAAATGTTAAGGGTAAAGTTGAAAATTTAGAAGTCGAAGGTAATAAAGAGTTTAAAAAACAAACAATAACTGTTAAAGGATTAGATTCTAAATCAGTACAAAATTATGATAAGGAAGATGGAACATTGCAAATGATTGTTAGTAGTTTTGACAAAAGTGAAGAAGCTAGCGCTAAACTCCTTTTAAAAATGGGAATTGAGGCTCTTTATACTTCTCAACCTAGCATATATAATAGTTTAAATTTAAACGATGCTAAAGATTATCTGTTGGGTAATAATACTAAAGATTGGCCAATAATTATTTCAGATTATGAACCTCATAAATTTAAAAGTATTCCTAAAATGAATTATAAATATGAATTAGGAATTAAAGAAATAAAATTAGAATATCTCCAGTTAAATCAAGATGTATGTCTTGTCCGTTTTACTTTTGGAGGAGTTACTATGATAGTAAATATACAAAATAGAAAACCAAACTGGATTACAAATTTCAAAACAAATGATCCATTAACGCAAATTTATCCCAAACATTACAGGAATAAAGTTTAGATATAATATCAACGACTTGATTTTCACTAAAATTCTTTAAATCCTAACAAAAGCAATCATGTCAATTGACATGATTGCTTTATACCAAAAAGTAAATAATATATTTATCTTCCTTGATTTTTAAATTCTTTTTCACATTTTAGAGAACAAAATTCTTTATCCTCAGTGACAATACACTGATATTTATTTCCATTCTCATAACTGTCAATACATTTAACCGGATCAACATAACCAATGTTTATTAAAAGTCCTATTAATTGAAGTGGATCTTCGACAGGTTCTACTATATTACTCAACAATTGTTTAGAGGAATAATATTTGCTTTCAAGAATGAATTCCTTTCCACACCATTTACAATTCTTTGTTTCAGAACTACATGATTTTCCAGATAAATATTTTGGGTCTGGGTTGGGATCACTCAATATTTTTTTTAATTGTAATATCTGTTCATCATTAAGATTATATTGACTAATTACTTTTGAAGTATTAATAAGTTTTTCTGCTTCAGGAGTTATACTTATTTCTGACCAATTAAAGCCTGTATAAGTCGATTCAATATTATTTTCTTGATGTGATTCATTATTATCAGAGTACTTTTCATTGATATGTTGTTTTATTATATCAGGTACAGGTTCAAATTCAGAGAACCAAAATTCTGTTTTGTCGAAATTGTAATTATAATCAATGATTGTAATCAGTAAAAAAGAATAGACTATATATCCAACAATGTTTAAAGATTTGTTCAAAATAATAGATGTATGATCTTTACCAGAACGTTTTCCAAAAATTAAATGGGACAGAAACAAAAAGAATCCAAAACAGATAAGAAATGAAATAATAAACTTGGGAGATATTAAAGACTCAGGGTTAAGCAGTTTTAGATAATCATTATAGTACATCCGTTTATATTATATTTTAAAGTATATGTTTATTTTTTGTAGTAGTCAATCTTTTTGTCTTTTTGACCATCTCCGTTTTGATCATAATAATCATAATCCTGAAGTTCCATATCTTGAGTGGTTACTTTATTTAAATAGTATTTTTCGCCATCAATGTCAAGTAACTTATTGGTGGGATTGTAGTTATATGGTAATTGTTCTACAGTACCGGATTGTTTACATTGATTTGTTGAAAAATTCATGACAAAAGTTGTTAGATAATAATTATTATTGTTTTTAAACTCATGAATTGACTCCTTTTCACATTTTGAGTGTTCATAAGATTGTAGGATTGTATTATCTTTTCCACTAAAAACAACTGTTTTATATCTGTGCCAGATTCCTATAAGTTGATTAGTTGTATTCTTTTCTTCTAATGATTCATCATTGTGGTTTCCACATGATGATAACAGAATGATGATTCCGATAATTAATTGAGTTTTTTTCATAGTTATTTTCCTTTTTTATATTCCTCTAGTTTTTCAAGAGTTGGGTTATTAAGTTCATTGTATTTTTTCTTTATTTCATCTGCAGTGAAACTACTCTTATTTCCCTTAATACTTTCACGGACGAAATATTCAGAAACCTGAAAAGATGATGAGAGAACTTTGACTATTTGAGTATTGTATGTCAGTCTTTTTTGCGTATTTTTATCCATTGCTTACTTTGTTTCAAATACGAAACAAATATATCAATATTTCAATACAAATCAACAAATATATAGCAATAATGAATGATTTTTTTGAGAGATTAGATAAATACATGGAATACAAAGGTTTAAACGATAATAAACTTACCGTTGAGACAGGTATTTCTGTAGGTATAATCGGAAAGGGAAGAAAAAGAGGAGGATTATCTCAGGAAAATATAGCAAAAATACTATACCGGTATTCTGATTTGAATGCCAACTGGCTATTTAGAGGTGAAGGGAATATGATAATTGAGGATCAAATATTTTCTTCTTCAGAGATTAATTGGAAAAAAATAATAAAATCTCAAGAAGATCTATTAGAAATTTTGAAAAAACAAATTGCTAAATAAGTATACTTTAGATACTTATTAGTAATTTTATTAACCATTTTTCATATTTAAAGAACTTTTACACTATCTTTTTAAACCTTTTTTGCCTGAAATTATAATCCCCGGTTTAAATTTAAACTAAAAATAAAATCCCATTTATAATGGTATGAATAAAGCTTTTTCACTCTTTACCTAGGGTAAATGTTAATTTTATTACACTTAAAAACATCGATATCTATTTCAAATTCGTAATATTTGTTTCAAAATTCTTAAAATATTATTTTGCCGGAGAAAACAATTAGTATTATATATCTTAGGATACAATTTTTTAATTAAATCATTTCAAGTTTTATTGCCACTTTTTTTACTTTCATAACCGTCTTTGTTGACATTTCAAGAATTTTACCTATCTCTCTCATGGGTCTTCCTTTCTTAAGATATTCTAATGCCTTCTTATTTTTTGGTTTGTTAATAAAGTTGGAATCACCTTCATTGGTTCCAATTGGTCTTCCTAAAATTCCACCATTCTGAAGATAAACCATTCTCCCAACACTAGTTCTTTCCAAAATATTCTCAAGTTCCATTTCATATAGTGAAGACATTACAGAAGAAATCATTTTCCATATTGCGTTTTTCTTACCGTTAGGTCTGGACTGAAGACCTATATTTCTTACAACCACATTAATTCTTTCATCTTCCAACCATTCCAGTGTTTGGATTACATCTCCAGTGTTTCTTCCGAGTCTTGAAAACTCTTCTACCACGATTTCTGAAATTTTCCCTTCTTCAATCAGTTTAATGAGTTCTTTAGATTTGGGACGGTCTTTAAAACTTACCGATCCGGATATTTTATCAAGAAAAACCATATCATATTTTTCTTTGTCTGCTTCAAAACGATTTCCTGTTTGAAGTAATGTAGAAACTCTATTGTATTTTACTCTCATTTTGTGGTTGTTTTAATCACAGATTAAATTTAAAGCAAAAATACCTTTAAGCCTAAGCATTTAGCACTATTTAGCACTTTTAGAATGCGTTACCTTTTATTGTAATATAAAGGAAAACACTATAAGCCTATGGAAGATTATTATAGGGACAAAATAATAATCAATACTTTTTATATAATAAAGAAGGGAGTCAATCTCTCCCTTCTTATAATATTCTAAAAATCATCATTATCCCCCCTCTAGGCCCCCCCTCAAATCCTCCCTCCTCCCCCTATGGTATTTTGATAAAAAAAACCTGGGTTCAATAATTTAACTGAAATCTCAATAAAAAAAATTTCTGGAAAAAAATCTAAAAATTAGAATAAAAATTCAAAATCAGACAAAAAATATTCAATTTTTTGTCTGGAAATTCAAAGTTCAATGTCATTACTCGGGATCAAATTCTGTAGCGATGTACAATGGAAAGTTGGAATGAAGGAAAACGGTACAGTCTTTCCGTAATGTTCTGGCTCTCCCAACCGCCTGAATTAAATTAGACTCAATTACATGAAATTGAATATCTCTCAAATTTTCATCTTCAAAACAATAAAAGGTGAATTCAAATCCCCGGTATCGTACAATTCTGTTGTTCATCATTCCTGATTTAATTTCAAACTCAACTCCCATTATCTTTGCCAAAAGAAAATACTGAACAACACTTCCATGAGGTGTTCCTACAACTGCCAAATCCTTTCCGTTCATCGAATCAGATCCGGAACAATTGAAAAAGTGCATATCCTGACAGGATGTATCAAAAGAATACTTAAATTTCTTAAAAGTGATAACTGGTAGTTTTTTTACTTTTTCAGAAATTTCATTTTTAAATTTTTCAAGTGATAGTCGTGAACATGACCTTGCTGTATGTTGTATTATCTTACCTGTCTGTTCAACATTGCGACGATCAAAAACCTTAAACTTTCTGTCTGGATACAGCTTCTTATACAGTTCAACTGGAATCGTTGCAGACATAATAATTATCTTTTTATCCGACGGCAGGTCTCTTTTAATAATGTAGTTAATTTTACCATTTTTTCTGTTTATGAAAAAATATTTACTTGTAAAGAATTCAAAAATATTGGAATCAAATCCTGAAAATGAGTTGCATTGTTTTATCACCTCTTCGACATCAAACATAACAGGCGTTTCATAAATACCGTCATCCAAATCTTTAAGGTAATCAACAAAATTTTTCACCAATTCGCAATGAAATTCAAGAAAAATAATATCTTTTAAAGAGGTTTCCTTTATCTCTGTTAGGTTCTCAAGAGGATCTTCATCAAAGATTACGGTATCATGAGGTAAATCTTCTGAATTTAGCAATCTCTTGTGCGTAGTAATTAATGATTTGTTTTTATCATTACATTCTTCCAATAAAGTCAGATAATTTGTTGCTGACAGGATATCACCTAAATTATCTGTGTATTTTTCAATCGATCTGATAATATGTGCTGCTTTCTGTGGTAATCCTATTTTATAATACAAGTCCACCAAAGATTGAATAGATTTATCATTGAAGGTAATCGTGCCTGGTGATACTGTTTTTGAAACCATTATTCTTTGATATACTTCATTCTTAAGGTCATTTGTTGGGAGGGCAATGATTGATTTTTCAACGTGAGTTAACATCTGTGTTTTACCTATACCAGTTGGAACAGAAAATAAATATATAGTATCAAAATCCGTTGACGATAATGCATTCCTGAATTCTTTCTCAAACTCCTTTTCAACTTCTTTCAACTTCTTTTTTTCTTCAATTCCGATAATTTTAATTTTCTCTTTCTTTTTTAAAAAAGTAGGAATATCTTCAATTAAATTGTCTTCAGGGTAAGGAGAAAATTTATTTACAGGCATCGGGAAGTAATTCATTTTTCTAACATATTCAATCATCTGATAGTTATTTTCAGTATATTTTGTTTTACCCTCTTGATCATACCTCTCCATTACCTCTTTCATTCTAAGAAGTCCTCCACTGATATATTTAAGATTTAGTGCGAGTCCAAATAGTTGTTCGTGAGTTAACCAAGTTCCGTTTTTAAATTCGTTAAGAATTTGTATTTTTTTACATTCAGTTTCCCAATTGACTCTCACTTCCCCCATTATTGAAGTAGATTTAATAGAAAAAAAATCGTTATTACTATTTATATCTAATAGTGATTCCGAAAATTTTGAAGAAAAATTATTTGATTCAACATAATTATCCAGGTTGATTTTTTGAATACTTGCCATAAATTTCTCTAGGCTGTTTGGGATGGTATTAGTAATTACAGTCATCTTCCCTCCTAGAAATCTTCTGGATAAATCTTTACATTTTTTATCCAGTTCCAATATCAGATCAAGCGTATCCATAATAAGTTTATAGTTCCTTTTATTTATAATTGGAGTATCTAAAAAAATAACTACTCTAAATTTTGGATGTTCAGGTGTATCGGAAAATGTTGGATAATGTAAATTAGGTTTGATATTGTAATTATCCAATATTTCATAAACTTCTTTCAAAGTTTGTTTACCGGAATCAAAATCAAGACCTATAATAGATTGTTCCTTCCAATTTCTGTTACTGACTTTTCCTTCAAATATACCACCAGACCAACATTGGGATAGTGGTGGTGATATGAGTTCAGAAAACTTTTCGATTGTTGATTCTGTTGGTTTTATTGAGTTGGTTATTTGTCCGAACCTTCTTTTTGACGGTTTTGAAGTCCAAACCATAGGACTTATTGAATATTTATAATTTGCAACTTCCATTATTATAATTTTTTTTGGAAAGTTTATGAAGTGGAAAACCACCCTCAATAAAATATAGGATAAAAAAATGAATTTACAAAAAATCATTACTAGAATAAAAAAATACACACTGTAAATCAACTATTTAAAAATAAAAAATAATTAAATCACAATTTAATTGTCTCTATTTAAAAATTTAATCTATCTTTGCATAAGAAAATTATATAAGTATGTTTAACCCTTTTGCAAAAGAAATAGAAATATTAACCGAAACTGAAATTGAATACAACTTTTTGTTACCTGCTATCAAGGAGGAAGATCTTACTGAAAAAAAAGAATCTATCGGATATATGAACCCAATCTTATTGCAGATAAAGAGCGAAAAAGAGTTTTTAATTCAGAATTATCATAAATTTATATATGATCCAAATGAGATTTCTTTAATATATCACGCAAGGAAAAATATAAATGATTTATTTAAAGATATTGACGAACGTTTAATCAGGTTAAGAAGATTTAATCTTATTGCTAATCCAATTATATATGATTTTACTCTAAAATCAGGTGCAAATGTTTATGACAAATCATCTTCTGTATGGATAAATGATAATGGTCTGAAAAATAAAAATTTCTCTAGAAATTTTGGAGGTAAAGAGGAGAATCTTGTTACAGTATTGGAGAAAATACTGAAAAGATTTGGTAATAAAGTAATGAGAGCAGAAATGCAACAACTTAAACATGCGGATTTAATAATGATTTGTGATGATGGCCGATATTACTTTGATGTTAAAGGAACTGATAAAAAATCTATCATAAAGATGTCAACGTTAGTTGACATGTGGAAACATTATAAATCAATATATAATATTGAATAATCGGAGAGACCGATTATTTTTTTAAACCAAATTAAAATAGAGACAAAAAACATGTGTTTGTCCGAAAATTAAATTATGTCATTTAATAGAAAATTAAAAAGAAAAATGAAAAGAATTAAAACTAGTCTAGAACCATTAAAAGAAGTTGTAACGGAAATCCAAAAAGGAATGGACGAATTAGATCTTTGTATATACCAGAAGAGGTTTAAAGAAACTATTAATAAGGAACCAACATTTAAAAGAGTAAAGTTTTCAGACAATTTAGTATATGAATATCCTGAAGTAGTATTCCCTTTTTTTGGTCAAGGTTTTATTGGTATTACTGAAGATAACAAATCTGTCTATCACCTACCTTATTTAATCGATGGAATTACAGCAATGCGACAGTTCAATAGAGAGTTAGGAAATGAAGAAGATATTTTTAAAATAAGATCTACTTCCTGGAATATATTTATTGAATCTTATCCATTGGAGAGCTATCATGATAAAAGTGTCTTAGTTTGGGATAGTCCAACTCAAGTTGATAGAATAGTTAAAATTGGAAATGAGTGTGGAAATTTTGTAAAAAATAATTTATAAAATTATTGTCTAAAAAAACAAAATAGAGACATTTTAAATGTGTTTAAAAAAAATAAAAGACAAACAAACTTCAGAAAAACATATGCATTCAGAAGAAAAATTATTGAAAAATTACGTAGATAATTGTGTAATAATCGAAAGAATGATTTATAACAGTCAATTTCCAATTGCTGAGCAGATAATTCCAAGCTTCAAACGATGTGACTATAAGACTATTTATGAGAAACATCCTAATTTTGAGCCAATTTTTGGCCCATATGGAGTCATAGGTTTAACTGACTCTAAAAAGATTGTATATCATATACAATACATTTTAGATCATTTTATAAAGATGACCGGTGAACACGCAACATCACGATATGGGACAGACATATTAGATTTCCGTAGTGAGAGATATTATATTTTTAAAGCTCTGTATCCTCTAGAAAAGTATTTTGACACCTCAGTGATAATCTGGGATAATATATCAGAACAGGAAAGAACTCATCAAATCATTAATAAAATCCTTAAATAATATTTTAACACTAACACAATAAGTCGTTAAGGATAGTTATAAATATTTCCATAATAGTATTATAAATAAAGTATAGGCACCAGCCTAATAAATTTAAGCATACAGACCTGTCATCATTCTAAGGTGGCATAATCCCAAAATTTGACGCAAAATAAAGTTCATCAAATGATGGATAGGATTAGTATTGCCCATTTTTTACAATTAAAATTCAAACAATATGAGTATAATATTTTTAAGAAGAGATTTCTCTCAAGCATTAATTAACGAATTTGCAAATTCTACATTTTTACAACAGAAAATATATAATGATGCAATTATCGGAGTAACACAAGATGAAAGAATAGTTTATAATTTTTATTACATGCAAACTCTTTTAAATTATGAATATAAAAAAGATGCAGAATACCTCAAAGAAGAATTTGGGGAAGATTATGAAGATGATTTAATGGACTATGTTCATGAATCAGTTTCTATAACCACATACTGGGCTGAATTTCTACATAAAGAAAACCCCAAAGCACCAATTTTTTGTTATGACGACGACTTTACTTTTAATATTCTCCCAAATGTTGAACTTAATTGCTGGGCAGAGTTCCAAGAAGAAAAAGAAGAAGAATAAAAAATTGACTTAAGCAAAATTTGGCCAACTCAAACCAAAGGCATAGCATAGCCATGTCTTTGGTTTTATATAAAAATAAATTATAATCAATGACAGAAGATACATTTTGGGATTTAAATTCTCTAATGAAATACATCCCACTTACTAAATCAACTATATATTCAATGGTATCAAGAAATCAAATACCATATCGAAAAATAGGTAAAAAATTAATTTTTAATAAAGAAGATATTAATAACTGGATCGATAAAGGTGGAAGGAAGAATACCATCGAAGAAAACTTACCAACTTTCAAATTATAATTAAATAATGGCAACATGCACTCTCATATTAGATAAAAGAATTAAACTTAAAAATGATTATTATAACCTTAGTATTCGTATAATAGATGGAAAAAACCAATTGTATCTCAATATTTCAAGAATGACAGAAAAACAATTTTCCTACATTTTTGACAAAAAGAACATGGAAGAAAAGTCTGTGCAATTCCGACACAAATGTCAAGAACATGTTGCCAAAGTTGAAAAAATTATTTCGGAAATTAATTTTTTTGACAGAAATTACATTAAGACAAAATTCTTCAATAAGAGTACTGAAACTGAAAAAGAAATATCAGCAACATCGCTAAAATTGGTAGACCTGTTCACACAATACAAAACCGATAATGATCATTTAAGTATTAGAACTAAAGTCCATATGAAAGAGTCTAAGAATGTATTTACGCGAGATAATCCAGAAATAACAGTTTTGGATATCACACCGGATTTCCTGAAACAAAATGAGAGAAAAAGATTACATGAAGGTATTTCAATATCTTCAATAAATTCAAATTTTCGTGATCTCAGAACGGTAATTAATTACTTTATGAAAAAGAATAAAATAATACCTTCTTCCTACTCCTACCCTTTTGGTAAAGGTGGTTACTCTATTTGTGAATACTTCCCAAAGAAACAAGTACTCAGTAATGAGGAAATCTTAAAAATTGTAAATCTAAAAGAATTTGAAAACCCAGAAGAAGAATTTGCACGGAATATTTGGGAACTACTCTATCGTTGTAACGGTATTAACTTTGCGGATCTTTTAAGGTTACGATGGGATCAAAGAAAAGGAAATTGTTACATATTTTTCAGGAAGAAAACTGAGAATACAAGAAAAAAGTTGAGACAGGAAATCGTAATACCAATAAACGAAAAGGTAGAAAAAATTATTAAAAAAGTTGGGGATAAGCAAAGTCCATTTTTACTCGGATTCTTAAAAGATGGATATACCGATCAAAATTTCGATTATATGAACCGGAAAATGAGAAAAACTATTAATAAATCTCTTAAAGAAATATCTGAAAAACTTGAATTGTCAATTACTGTTCAACTGAAAACTGCCAGAGATTCGTACGCAACTGTCCTTAAAAGGAGTGGTGTTTCCATTGATAAAATATCAGAAATGTTATCACATTCAAACACTACTGTGACAAAACATTATCTTGATAGTTTAGATATGGAAACGGTATTCGATATTAATGAGAATTTGATATAGCAATTAATTTCTTTTCAGGTTCATCGAAAATAATAATCTCCTCGACATATAGGACCAATTCCATAATATATTGATTCCGAAACCGTTAGTTCGCGACTACAAATAGAACAATAGCAGTTTAGTATAGCACCTACGTATGAAAATTCACCATCCTTTATCATGTCAAATAAATTGAACTTTAATCTGTTAATAAAATCCTCTTCAAGAAATCCTAAATCATTTATTCTTGCCTGCAAGTATCCATTTCTATCACAAACTATCATATATGGTTGGTCATTATACTCGAGTCTTTCAAATCCGATAAAAATTTTCCTATACTCTTTTTCAATAGAATAACTTTCAATATCATAATCTTCAGATAAATCAACATCTTGTAAATTATTGTGTATTTCGAAATTTTCATTTGGTCTTGTTAAAATTGGAAGATCATGAACAAAGGACAACATTTTTGCACCAAATTTTAATCTTAATTTATTACAAATGGAATGGAGAATAAATCTTAATTGTAGAGTCCTTGAAGTTTCTTCATTTCTTATATTTTTGAATTCGTTTACTAAATTTCTTATTTTTCGATGAGAAACTTTTTGTAAAATATTTATTACGTGACTATCTAAAAAGTAGGATTTAAATTCAGAGTCACCATCTTCCAACTTTACTTTCTTAAAATAATTATTTGTGAAATAGTTTTTTCTCTTTCCTATAGATGGATTTAGTTTAAGTTGATTTTTTATTTTCTTTAAATCATTAAATGAACTTAATTTTTTCGAATTGTGTTTCATGGTATTACTTGATTTTTAATTATCATTAATAGTTCTCAAACTATAAAGATAGATTTGTTAATCAATTAACTTCTACCACTCAAGTTATCACTATTTTCTAAATATGGTGTAATAGTAACTAAACAATTCGAAAATAAGCTAAGTCAGATTTAATCTTCCTATTTTTAATCGAATACGGTACTATTTTTTTATCAATGATTGCTTGAAATAAGTTTCCCATATTGAGTATTTGATCCTTTTTAAAAACTTCCGAAACAAAAATAAGTTCATAATTATCTTTATGATCTAAAAAAAAATTCCACTCATTCTTGCTGAGATAAAAATTCTTCTCAAGTCCTACTGAACTTTTACATTCAATATATTTTAAATTTACACCATCCTCAATTTTAAAATCGTAAGGTTTATAATTTTCTTGAATTTCATTATTCCACTTACAATTTTTTAGTTTCAAAACACCTTTTAAATAAGAATTTAAAACAGATTCTGCGTGACGACCAATTTTTAAATTAAATTCAGAATCTTCTACGATTTCTAATTCTTCATTTAAATCAATATTTTTTAAAGCTGAAATTTGATTGACTATTAATTCGAGTTGTTTTCCTATAAGAGTAATTGCACTTGTATTTTCCTCTATTGTCTTCTCTAGTTTAATGATGTAATCATTAGAAAAGCTTTCATTGATTTCTTGTTGATTTTCCTTTTTCAAATCAAGATTATTTATAATCTGAATCTGTTTAATTTCTGGAGACTCTGTGACAATATTTAATGAAGAGTTCAAAATATTTGATTTTAATTCAAATAACATTGATTCGATATATGTCCTATCATAATCCATTGCTTTAAGATTAACATATTTACCACCACTCTTATTACATAGATTTTTACTTTTGGTTTCCGCACTCAAGTTTTGATCAATTCCTACAATGTAAATAGGACACTTGTACCCAGAGGACTGCATAAAATCTAATATCTTCTCGTCAAAATCTTTCACATCGTTACTATCTCCATCTGTTACTATAAAAATTATTTTTTTTGAGAGAGTATTACTCTTGACAAAATCAAAATATTTCATAAAAGCTGAATAAATTGGAGTCCCTCCAATAGGCGGAACTGGTAATTCTCCAATTCTTTTTAAAGCTTCATCATTGGGTTCGCCCGAATATATATACTTTGAAGTTAGATTTTGATGATTATAGACACTACTGGAAAATCTGATAATATTAATAAATTTGAAATGATTAATTGTCGGAATCAAATCCTGTATAAGAATTTTTTTAACCAATTCTATGCGAGGTGTTCCGTCTGATAGTAAATATTTGTTTTCAAATTCTTGACTCCCTTTCATATATCCCATACTACCGGAATAATCGATTAAAATTCTTGCGTGAATATCCATATTCTATAATTTATTTCTTATAAAATCCAATAGGAGTCAATCTTTAATTGAAATTTTTATTAATATTAATTTCTTTCAACAAGTGACTTGTCATAGTTATAGATAAACCAATTGAAGTGATCTGTTTAAGAAAGAAACATACATTTAAATAGCATCCTTAATTCTAGGTTTTTCCTTACCTGTAACGTCACTAAAAATCAATCTCTAATATCTCTCCGTTTTGTTTTAACCATTCTTTAGCTTTATCAAAATTTGGAAGTTGTATTGATACAATATTCCAAAAGTCTTCTGAATGATTATGTTCAATTAAATGAGCTAATTCGTGTACAACAACATATTCAACTACATACGTAGGTGCTTTTATGATACGCCAATTGAATAGTAGATTACCTTCCGGTGTACATGAACCCCATCTGTATTTCATTTCAGAAATTTTAATTTCTTTATATTTTACACCAAGATGTTTAGCGTATTTCTTAGTTATTGGTGTTATTTTCTCGCTCGCCCTACTTTTATACCAATCTTTAAATAATCTATTAGCATTTACTTGATTGTCTTTTGATATAATAAATCTTCTATCAAATACTACATTTTGGATAGGTTTCTGTACAACTTGTAATTGATAATTACGCCCTAAATAAATCAATGTTTCGCCAGATACAAATTCCTTATTGCTTGGATGTGGATTATACTTTTGATTATGATTTAACTTTTCTATTAACCATTTTTCTTTACTTAAAACTATTTCATTAATCTTTTTCTTTGACAATCCTTCCGGTACACGCACAATTATCTCTCTATCCCTTTCTACAGAAATAGTAGCTGTTTTTCTTTTTGAATATATAATTGTGTAATTAAACTCCATTAACCAACGATTGTAAAATGATTTTTCTTAGAATGTTCTAACAGTCTTGATATAAGTTCAATATGCTTACCAAGCATATTTGGTATTTGAAAATACTCTTTAGAAATTAAGATTTTTTTTAATTCTTCTTTTAGTTTATTTTGTGCTGGTACACTATTCCAAAATCCCTTCAATCTGATTTCTGTTGTAATAGTATTTGATATCTCTTGCGTTAAAGATACCATCTGAGTGATTTCATCCTCAGATAAATATCTATTATCAAATAATTCTTTTTTGAAAATGCGAAAGAAAGGCATTTGCTTCTTACGGTCTAAGCCATAGGTAACTTCTTTTTCTCTGTCTTTAATTTTTTCTCTAAGCTTTAAAAGCTCTTCATAAATCTTCTTCCAATTTCCTTTGAATTCTTCTAATATATCTTCTAATTGCTTAGAAAATGATGCAAATAGTTCTGGATCATCATCTAAATTGATGTCTATATAGTGTCTTATGGCGTGCTCAACCTGTGCTGCCTGAGACTTTTGTGAGTTATACGGTTTTACATCTTTTCCAAAATCTTCCGAAATAATAGATATGGGTTCAATTGTTTGTTCTATTCCTTTCGAAACTAAAAATTCATCCACTAACTTTCGTAATTTTGGAGGGATCCCTTTCATACTAAAACGTTCGTCCATAAAATGACGTTGTGCCAAATTATTAATTTCAGCAAATGATTTATAATCTCTGAAATAATCTAATGCTTTTTTATCTGGTAATACGTTATTAAATGCAATAGTCAATTTGTTAAATAATTTTATGTATTCATAACGAACATCTTCATCATAAAATGTATCAAAGAATGCATCTGAATCTTGTAAATCTTCTAAACTGTATTTCTTTAGAAAATCCATAATATCATCATACACTAATTGAAGGGCATCAAATAATTCTTTATCATCTTTAAGACAATCAATAATTTCTTGTTGCTCTTTTTCTGCATAATTATCCAATGCTCTTTTTAGGTGATGACCTACACCAACATAATCTACTATAAATCCGACATCTTTACCTTTAGGTCCTACACGATTTACGCGTGCAATTGTTTGTAATAAATTGTGTTCAACGATTACCCTATCTAAATACATTACTTGCTCGATAGGAGCATCAAAACCTGTTAGTAACATATTGTTTACTATAATAAATCCAACATTGCCATCTATTGATTTATCATCTTCGTCAGTTGATCCAAAGGGAAGTCTAAATCGTTTAATTGCCCTATCATGATAGGAATTATTCGTAAAAGCTTTGATATAAGGCTTATCGTTATGATTACCAGAAATAACTACCGCGGTCTCAACTTTTTTTAGCATTTCAATGTCTATTAACATCGGATTATTATGCTCTAAGGCAGATATCATTTCTTGAATCGCTTTATCAATAAAAACTTTATAGCTGACTGCAGCTTCACGAGAATTTGTTACTATTTGCGCCTTAAATCCATTTGTAAAGATATTTTCTAAGAAATGATTTACCATATGATTTGCTTTATCACTAATGGTTACTTCACTTTCCATATAAGCATCCTTTGTACCAAAACCTAATATCTGTAAACGTTCGGTAAGATTGTAATCTGAAAAAACATCTTCAAATTTTGCATCCATGCCTTCTTTATCTTCTACCTCTGCATTATGCGTTATTCCTTCATATACAATTTCCAACGTAACTCCATCGTCTATGGCTTCACGCATAGTATATTTATCTATATAATCTTTATACTTTTGTTCTGTTTTATCGGTTGGTGTACCTGTAAAACCAATGGATGTAGCGTTAGGTAGCGCACGGTCTAAATTAGCTGCTAACATAGAGAATTGAGAACGGTGTGCCTCATCTGTCATTATCAAAATATCACTACTCTGATTAAGTACAGGAAAAATACCCAAGCCTTCT
Organism: Chryseobacterium sp. JK1; assembly: GCF_050632815.1. Lineage (NCBI taxonomy): Bacteria > Pseudomonadati > Bacteroidota > Flavobacteriia > Flavobacteriales > Weeksellaceae > Chryseobacterium > Chryseobacterium sp. JK1. Next base: position 183,614 of record NZ_JBODRU010000005.1, read on the forward strand.
AAATCACCATTTTCTTGAAACTTGTGTATCATAGCCATAATCATATCAGAATTATCGCTTGATAATAATTCTTTTAAACTCTTCCCATTAGGATTTGTTTTTGGATTAATATATTCAGCGGTTTTAATATTAAAACCAATACTTTTACCTGTACTTGATAATTGATTTTCTAATTGTGTCCGGTCTGTAACAAATACAATTTTCCAAGAGGCTAATTTTGTAATTAGCTTCATCTGCCGAACCATAAACATCATTGTTAATGACTTACCAGAACCTTGTGTGTGCCAAATAATACCACCACGCTCTTTATTGTTTATTCCTCCTAGCAGTCTTTTTGTAGCTATTTTTACTGCACGAAACTGCTGATAACGACCTACTACTTTTATTTTATATCCTTTATCATTTACTTGAAAAACCGTAAAGATTCTGATAATATCTAATAAATTTTGAGGGGTTAACATCCCTGCTACTAAACGTTGTTGATCGTTTGGCGAAGATTGTCCATGTTCCAAATCATTTAAGGTTAATGGATAAGGGTCAGTCCAACGATAAAAGTGTTTTTTGTTATGTGTTGTAATTGTACCAAAACGAGCTTCAGTACGACAGGTTGTAATAACGAATTGATTATAATAAAATAACTCTTTACATCCTTCATTTGCTGCATTACGTTGTTCAGAATATCTCAGTAGTTGATCAATAGCTTCATCTATAGGTTCTTTTACTTTAGAAGATTTTGCCTCAGCAACAACTACAGGAATCCCGTTGATAAATAACACAATGTCTGGCAAAATGTGCTTTTCTGTTCCTGTAATATTTATCTTGAATTGACTAATCGCAGTAAATGTATTGTTTTGTGGATTATCAAAATCGATGTACTTTACTGTAGGACTTAATTCACCCGTTTGCTCGTTATGCCCTATGGTTGTATTTTCTAATAAAAGATTTAAAATACGTTCGTTATTTTCTATTAGATTAGAAGAAGTAAAAGACGAAATTTTACGAATTACTTCATCTATCTGAGGTGATGTAAGAAAAGGATTGATTTTTTCTAATGCTTCTGATAACTTAGGGACTAAAAGAACCTGAGTAAAAGACATACGGTAACTATCTTCGGGTTTTTGTTGTAATTGTAATTGAATAACCTCATTATTATCAGCATTCCATCCTAATTGTTTAAGTTGATCAATAAAAGGTAGTTCAACATTGCTGTATTCGTCTAATTTAAGAACCTGGCCTTGTTTCCCTCTGTATTTATTATCATTAGAAATTATCATATTTTGGTTTTAGTGTTAATGGTATTAGTAGTTTACTCTGACTTTTCCCAAAAGTAAGTCCTGCATCAAGCCTTGTTTTTGGAGTTTTAATTTATTAAGTATTTTAATTTCTCCTATTATTTTGTCTGTTATTTTATCTAGGTGTTTAACTATAACCTTTTGTTCACGTATATTATTTGGATAAAACAATTCAAAACTCCTCAATGATGAAAGTGAAATTTCTTGGAATGTAGTTCCTTTTTGCGCCTCCTCAATTTGTTTTTTTATTAGAGGCATTTGAAACATATAAATTGCAAATTTATTTAAAACCTTATTTTCATCGAAAGAGATGCGTGCAGTACCTTGCGTTAGATTTGCACCAACAAATTCTTCTGTTATAATTTTCGAATTACCAATATCACCTCTCAAAGCAAAAACAATTTCACCTAATTCCATTGTAGATCTCTTAAATCTTTTAGCAATTTCTACAGAAGTTCTTTGAAGATTATTAATTTTAAAATTATCTCCAGTCAAATCACCTGTCTTTATATAAGCAACTCCATTTTCGATATTAGGACCAGCTTGAACAATTCCATATGTAATATCAAACTTGCAAAGTAATTTAAAATTAGAGTAATCCCATTCCATAGGAATAATATCCAAAGAAGAATCTTTAAATTGATGTGTTTCCTCTGAACGAATATTTCCGTTTTCATCAATTCCTTTAGTTAATAAATCTTGCATTAATCCTACTTTTACCTGTTCATACTTTTGGATTAATTTTTCAGTGTTATCAATCGCTCCATCTACTTTCGACAGAATCTCAGCAATCTTTTTTTGTTCTCTAATATCTTTGGGAATTTTAACTAAAAATTGCTTTAAATCTTTTTTTTGCAAATGTTTTAAGCCACTACCTTGAAAAAAATTATCATTTATATATTGGAGATTGCTTAATAAATAATAATATAAATACTTTGTATCTACATTGTCTTTAGTTTTTAAAGAATAGGTATCTGTAGAATATGCAGCCGCACCATCTTCAAATTTTACATTTGCATTACCACCAGTCGCCAAATAGATATTAGCCCCATTAATTATAGATTGATGATGTTTTAATATAGATTCACCACTTGTATAGAAATTGTAATCTCCAAAATTGGTAGCAAAAGAAACTTTCAGAGAAGATTTTTTATTTTCTAAAATACATTCTTTAAATTCTAACTGATCCCAATCAACTATAATTTCGCTCATACTAATTCAAATATTTCAAATCCATTAAAAATTGGTTTAGTTCTTCCATAACAACATCACGACTATCTTCTAATTCTTTAGCCGATACAGCATATTTACTGTATAAATTTTCAATAGCAAATACTAAAGCACGTTGTTCGTTATCTACATAACGATTTAGTTGGGTATTGATTAAATCGAAATGTTTTTTAAGAATAATATCCTTTGATTCTTGTTCTGTAATAACTCCTCCAACCTCTTCTAATTGTATATCCAATTTACCTAAAAAAATTTGAAGCAATTCTTTATCGTTCATATTCGCATTGTACTCTTTGGTAATTTTCTTTAAATCGTCTTTCGCTTTCGTTACTGCTTTTAATTCTAAGCTTGATGGATTATCTTTTTTTACCCTTTTTTCTAGATCAGTCACCGATTTCTTAATTACTTCAAAATCAGAAGTGTTTTTTAAATCCTGTTTGACAAATTGTATCATTTCACTTACGGAAACATTTAAATCTGCTTCTGTCTTAAGCACTTCATCTAATAAAAACTGTTTTTCTTTTTTCAAATCCTCTACACCAAATCTTTTTATGATTAATTTTACCTCCAATTCAGCTTTTAAATCTTTAATTTCAGCTTTGATGGTTCTAATATCTGATTCTATCTTTTTTAGCTCTTCTTCATCCTTTTTAAGTTCAGCTATTCGCTCTCTGTCAGTGCTCTCTTGTAACAAATAATCTAATTCCGCTTTGAGTTGATCTTTTGCTAATTTAGGTGTTAGCTTTACTTCTCCTTCTTCTTCCTCTGGTTCGTATTCTAGGTTCTCCAAAATACTTTCAACTTTCTCAATCAACTGATTTTCTAAATCTGCAACCATCATATCTTTATCATCTAAAAGATTATCTATATCTTGAAAATAGACATCAATAAGATATTCGTCTGGAATAAGAGTTGCATCCCAACCGTTTTGCATAATAGTCTTAAGATCATATTTAATATTATCCCACCAGTTAACAAATACACCCGCTGTTTGGAATTTATCTAATACACCAACTGCAGTAAATTTTTCAACCATTGATGTTAGAAGAACTTTACGAACTATTGGAAACTTTTTGTTTGATAAAAATAAGTGTGCAGTTGCAGACTCAGATATTGTAGTAGACGAAGCCTCTATTTTAGGAGCAAGAGTAGAGAACTCATCTTTTGCTTTATCCCACCATTCTGCTAATAACATCCCTAATTCTAATCTTTTAGAACTTACATTCTCATCATTGTCAATAATTGATTTTATTTCTGCATTATCCGTTATTGAGAATAATGTGTAGTCTTCACTAATATGTTCTTGAAAGAATTGAAGTGAATTGAAATTAAATTTTGTTGCAAATTGGCTATGTACATTATTAATCTCTACCAATGGCACACCGCCAATTAAATGAGCTTTAACATCATGAGGCTCTGGTAAGGCTGTATTATCCACATATCTACGGATATTAAGTGTGTATTCATTGTTCTCAATATCATCTATTGAAACCAATTTTGAATACTTCCCTTCTTCAATTTTATTTGAAAAAACGTGATGTATTTTTTCGACATCCTCAGGTCTTAAATGGTTTTGTTTTTTGCCCTCCAAATATTCTTTATCGGCATTGATGAAAAAAACTTTTCCTTTAAGATTTTCAGGTTTATTTTTATTGAAGATCATAATACACGCAGGAATACCTGTACCATAAAATAATTGAGGTGGTAAACCAATCACACCCTCTAAAACATCAATCGTAGGATCTAACAACTTTTTACGAATTTTAAGCTCTTCTCCGCTTCTAAATAATACTCCATGAGGCATAACGACAACAACTTTACCATCCGCCTTACAAGAAGCTAACATATGTTGAATAAACATAAAATCCGCTTTTTTCCCACCTTCTGGCGTATATCCATAAGGGAAACGATTATATTCATTTTTCTTAACATTGACTAAATTGTAATTTTGAGAAAACGGTGGATTAGCAATAACTCTATCAAACTTCTTTAACAAACCATTTTCAAGATTTAATGGTTCTTCCAATGTATCACCATACTCAACCGTATATTTTGAGATATTATGGAGAATAATATTCATTTTGCTGATTGCTACAACTGATGGATCAGATTCTTGTCCAAACAACTCTAGATCATCAGCATTTTGGCCTTTCTCTTCTACATATTGATAAGATTGGATTAACATACCAGAAGATCCACAGGTAGGGTCGTAAATAGACATCCCCTCTTGTGGATCTAATAATTGAACTAATAATCGTACAACCGTATGAGGTGTGTAGAATTGACCACCTTTTTTACCTCCTTCATCGGCAAAATGCTTTAAAAGATATTCATAAGCTGCACCTAATAAATCTGGAAACTCAAAGTTTTCATTGAGCAACTCTGGGAATTCATTGAACTTCTCCAATAATTTACGTAAATCTTCATTTTTTACGATTTGTTTGCCATCAAGCTCTTTATTGAAATTAATTCTACCTTTAAAGATCCCTGTCAAAGTTCCTGAATTAGCTTCTTCTAAAGCATCTAATGCTTTGTTCAGCATTGCTCCAATATTTATCTTTAGGTGTTTGACAGCTGGTTGTTCAACATTATTCTCATCAACAAACCCTTCATTCCATCTCGCACGTTTCGGCACAAAAAATGTAGTACCATAAGACGTTGGTTCTTCAGTTTGCTGTTCTAACATTTCATCAGGTAAATGACTAAACTCTTTGCGAATTTTATTTCTCTTTTGATCGAAAACATCAGACATACGCTTTAAGAAAAGCATACCAAAGATTAATTCTTTGTATTCGGAAGCATCCATTTTACCACGTAAAATATCTGCACAATCCATCAAAAACTTCTCTAATTGAGTTAGTTTAATTTTGTTTTTATTGTTCATTACTTTTGAATCCAACAATTTCTATTCTACTTCTAATAATCATAATTAAAGTTAGATGTCAAATGATATCTAACTTATAAATTAGTTTGCACAATCTTAGAAAAACTTCTTTACTTTATAATATCGAATTTATTTAAAATTATGTTAAAATTAGTTGTAAATAATTTTCTTAATTAAAAAACTTGCAAATTTCTTGCAACAACATAAAAAAAAGACACTCACATGTTGTAAGTGTCTGATTTATTGTGGTCCCACCTGGGCTCGAACCAGGGACCACCTGATTATGAGTCAGGTGCTCTAACCAACTGAGCTATAGGACCTCAAAACTTGGTTAAATTTTGTGTTTGCAAAAATAGTAAAATTTCTTTCACTACAAAACTTTTTATTGCTTTTCTTGGCAAAGTTCTACCAACACTCCGTTTGTAGACTTAGGATGAAGGAATACAACTAATTTATTATCAGCACCTTCTTTAGGTTCTTCGGAGATAAATTGAAATCCTTCTTTTTTTAATCTTTTTACTTCTTCAAGGATATTTTCAACGCCAAATGCCAGATGATGGATGCCTTCTCCCTTTTTATCGATAAATTTTGAGATCGGACTTTCCGGATTACTTGCTTCTAAAAGTTCAATTTTACTGTCTCCTGTTTCATAAAAGGAAGTCACTACCCCTTCTCTTTCAACAGTTTCTTTTTTATAAGATTCTTTCCCCAATAATTTGGAAAAAAGATCATCAGAAACGCCTAAAGACTTTACAGCAATACCAATATGTTCTAGCTTCATAATACTAATAAATATAATTAATTCTTAAATTTGATACTGCAGCAGAATTTCAAAGTATCAATTCAAACAAAAGTACTAAATTTGCATAAATTATGGAAAGTAACAGACAAAGAAAAGTAGCACAGATCATTCAGGAAGATTTCGCAGAGCTTTTCCGCAGACAGGCTGCTGACAGCAAGCAAAGTATATTGGTATCCGTTTCAGATGTAAAAGTAACGGCAGATTTGGGTATTGCTAAAATTTATTTAAGCATTTTCCCTCAGGAATTCCGTACGGCTGTCATGAAGGAAATCGAAGAAAACAAGCCTCAGTACAGAAACTTTATCGGCCAGAAAATGGCAAAACAGGTACGTATTATACCACAGCTTAATTTTTATCTTGATACTGCTCTTGATGATGTTGAAAAACTAGACAGAGAACTCAGAGGTGAAGGCGACAATCCTGTTTTATAGATCTTGAAGAATATTGCATTTTACATAGCATCCAGATACCTTTTGGCTAAGAAAGGCAGTACTGCCGTTACGTTTATTACGTGGCTGGCCGTGGGAGCCATGACGGTTGCTGTGGCTGCAATGTTCGTTATAATATCTGTTTTTTCAGGACTTGAGAATCTTAATAAGGATCTCATTTCTAATCTACATGCTGATTTAACTTTAAAAAGTGCCTCGGGAAAAACCATTAAAAACCTTGATGCAGTTAATAAAATTTTAAAAGACAATAAAGATATCAGCAGTTACTCCCGTATTATTGAAGAAAAAGTATACATCAGTTTCAATGGAAAAGGAGATATTGCATACTTAAGAGGAGTAGACTCTGCTTATACCAAGGTAAACCCTATCAATAGAGACGTGTTCTACGGAACCTACCCTAGCTTCAGATACTCCAATGAAGTATTAATGGAAAACAGTCTTGATAACAGACTTTCTATTCCGGTAGACTCTTCCAACCACTATGCAACAGTCTTTATGCCTAAACCAGGCACCGGGATCATTAGTAAGGAAGAAGATATCTATAATAAAAGAGATATTCTGGTAACAGGAGTTTTTCCAGGTAAAGATCAACTAGATAATTATATCATTTCTCCCATTGAACTGACAGAAGAATTATTGAGTTTGCCTAAAAAGTCAGCTTATCAAATCGTTATTAAATTAAAAAATCCGGAGAACGCGGATAATGTAAAGCAAAATCTTCTTTCTTCTCTCGGAAAAACTATTGAAATCAAAACCAAAGAGGAAGAAAATGCTGCTTTCTGGAAAATGATTAATACAGAAAAGCTGTTTATTTATCTGATTTTTGCGTTGGTTATTTTTATTACTACCTTTAATCTTGCAGGAGCAATCATTATTTTACAGCTTGATAAAAAAGAACAGGCCAAATCTCTTATTTCGCTGGGATTCCCTTTAAGCCATTTAAGAATGACGTATTTTTATACTGGATTGCTCATCATAATTTCCGGGATTATCACCGGATTACTCTTTGGGACAGCACTTTGCTATTTCCAACTGTACACAGAATTCTTTAGAGCTAATGAAGTACTTCCTTTTCCAGTGAAAATTGTAGGGAAAAATTATTTCATCGTAGCACTTACCGCTGCCCTATTCGGAATCACTATTTCATGGTTCTTTTCAAAAATAAGCAAAGAGTATATTACTAAAAATTAATATATTAAGACTGCATATTTTATCAAAATAATCTTTTACGGTTTCATTTTTTTGTACCTTTGAGCCCCAATTTTAAAAAAATGAAACGAATTTTATCTTTTTTTCTACTAGGTGTCACATTTATGACCACATTAGCACAGGCACCCGCTAACTATTATAATGGTACAGCAGGTTTGACTGGATATGCTTTAAAAACAAAACTTAATCAGATCATTAAAAATGCTACAGATTTAGGATACAGTGGATTATGGACTACCTATGCAACATCAGACGTAGACAAATATTACGAAAATAATGGAACTCTTCTTGACATGTATTCTGAAAAACCAGCTGGTCCAGATGCATATGAGTACGTTATTGGCCCATCAACTTCAGGAGGAAACCAGTGTGGAAGCCAAAATCAGAATCATGAAGGCTTCTGCTACAACAGAGAGCACTCTTTACCTAAGACCTATTTTGGAGGACAAAACGCTACCCCAATGGCTAATGATGCTCACTTCGTAATCCCTTCAGATTATTATGTAAACAGCAAAAGAGAAAGTTTCCCTTATGGAGAAACTTCAACACCTACGCTGACCTTTACCAACGGATCCAAAGTAGGAACATGCAACTTTCCAGGATACAGCGGAGTTATTTTTGAACCTATTGATGAGTTCAAAGGAGACATTGCCAGAATGCAGTTATATTTCGTAACGATGTATGAGCATAAACTTGCTTCTTTCACACAGTTTCAGAATGCATCAAGCCCTTTAGATGGCACTGTAAATAGAGGATTGCAACAATGGTATCTTAATCTTATGTTGAAATGGGCAGCTCAAGACCCAGTTTCTCAAAGAGAAATAGACAGAAATAATGCCATTTATCTGAGACAAGGAAATAGAAACCCTTTCATTGATCACCCTGAATGGATCAATATGATCTGGAGTTCTACTCTTTCTACTAAAGAAAACAATACAATAAATAATCCTGAATTCACCATCTACCCTAACCCGGTAAAAAACAACGAACTTTTTGTAAAAGGAGAAAAACTTGACAAAATTTCAAGAGCTGACATCTATGATCTTTCAGGAAAGCTGATTGAAACGATTGCTAACCCTTTCAAAAACTCAAACAAAATTAACCTTAAAGGTTTAGTGAAAGGAACTTATATTCTTAAAACAGATAATTTCTCTACTAAATTTATCGTAGATTAATTATTAAAAAATAATTTAAATCAAAGACCGGATTTCTCCGGTCTTTTTTTTATTTTTGATCATATGGATTCCAATAAAAAATTAGGATTAATAGGACGAAATATTTCCTACTCTTTTTCTAAAAAATTCTTCGAAAACAAATTCCAAAAGCTAATGCTAAAGGACTTTTCCTACGATATTTTTGATTTGAGTGAAATTAATGAAGTAGAAAACCTGTTTTCTTCACCGGAACTTTTAGGATTCAATGTAACGATTCCTTATAAAGAAAAAATCATTGATTATCTTGATGAGCTGAGTGATGAAGCAGAAAAAATAGGCGCTGTAAACTGCGTACTGATTCACAATGGAAAAAAAACAGGATACAATACCGATGCCTTTGGTTTTGAGAAAACGCTTTTTTTACATAAAAAACCCTCACAGGATAAAGCCTTAATTCTAGGAAATGGAGGTGCTGCAAAAGCGGTAAAATATATTTTGGACAAACACAATATTTCTTCCCAGACTATTTCAAGAAGTACAGAAATTAATTTCGATACCCTTACCGAAGAAATCGTTAAAGAGCATAAGATTATTATTCAGTGTACTCCGGTAGGTACTTTCCCAAATGTAAAAGAATGTCTGAATTTTCCTTTTGATGCCTTATCTGCGGAACATTTGGTCATAGATTTGATTTACAACCCCAATTACACACAGTTTATCATCAATGCTTCTGAAAAAGGAGCCAAAACCGTCAACGGATATTATATGCTTGAACAGCAAGCAGAAAAAGCTTGGGAAATTTGGAATTTTCAAAAAAAATAACATAAATTAGTACTTTAATTGGCCTTGCAGCTATATAGAAAGGATATTAACGCCACTCACATAAAAGATTTGCTATGACTACAGAAAACAATCTTTCTGAAAACGAAGAAAATAAAATTCCTAACGAAGTATCTCAGGAAACATCAGAAAACGCAGTTTCTCATGATGCAGTCCCACATGAAGATGACACAGAGCATCTGGAAGAGCATGAGGAGGTTGAAATTTCCCTGGCTGATGCGTTAAAGGAAATGGAAAAAATAATCAACACTCCCAATGCCGGAGAGAATTTCAAAAGATTCAACCAACTGAAGGAGAAAGCAAGTCATTATATCCATGATGAAGTGGAAGATAAAAAGCATGAATATGCAGAAGCTGGAAATCCTGCTGAAAATTTCAGCTACGAGCACCCTTCACAAGCCAAATATTCAGCTTTGGTTAATATTTTCAGAGAAAAGCATGATGACTTCCAAAAAGGACAGGAAGAAGAACAGAAAAAAAATCTGGAGCAACGTCAAAGCATTATAGAAAGACTTAAAAATCTTTACACCAGTTCAGAGCCCGGAATCAATCTTTTCAAATCTATTCGTGAAATTAAAGAAGAATGGTCAAAAGCCGGTCAGGTTGCAAAATCTGAATTCAAAATTCTTAATAACAATTATTTCCACCACCTGAATCAGTTTTATCAGATGTTGGATCTGAATAAAGAATTCCTGGAGCAGGAATACAGCCACAATCTGGAAAAGAGACAACATATCATCGCTCGTGCTCAGGAACTGGAAAATGAACCTGTCATTCAAAAAGCATTAAACGAACTTCAATATCTTCATAAACTTTGGAAAGAGGAAGCTGAGCCTGTAGCAGAAGAATTCCGTGAAAAAACTTGGGAAGAATTCAAAGAAATTTCCAACAAAATTCATGAAAGAAAATCTGAACTTTCAGCATCCATTGAAAAAGAGCAGAATCTAAGCCTTGAAAAGAAAAATCAGATTATCGCTGAAATCAAAAAACTTTCAGAACCATCTGAAACACCTAACCATAACTATTGGCAAAATGCGATTAAAAAGGTGGAAGACCTTCGTTCTGAATTTTTAAAAACCGGAAGTGTACCAAGAAAACTATCTAACCAAAACTGGAATGATTTCAAGACGACACTCAGAGGGTTCAACACTACAAAAAATAACTATTACAAATCTCTAAAAGGTTCTCAACAGGCAAATCTGGAAGAAAAGCTGAAACTTATTCAAACGGCTCAGGACAATCAAAATAATGAAGAATGGGACATCTCCGTTCCGCTATTCAAAAAACTTCAGGAAGACTGGAAAAAAATTGGCCATGTTCCGAAAAGCATGACCAACAAAATATGGGATGAATTCCGTGATGCATGTAATGCTTTCTTCAACAATTATAGAGAAAAAAGCAACACTTCTACCGATAACTGGAAAGAAAACTATAAAAACAAAAAAGCTCTTCTTGATGAACTTAAAATGGTTTCCAACGAAGAAGGAAGCATTGAGAAAATCGAGCAGATCAAAACATCCTGGAACAATATTGGTAAAGTTCCGAGAGATAAAATTTCTATCAATACAGAGTTTAATAAGACTTTAAGAGAGAAATTGAAGATCAATAAGATCAATGAGCTGGAGCTTAAAGAAGAAGGTCTATCCGAAAATCAACTTACGGACAAAGCAAGAAAGATCAAAAATCAGATTTCAGATCTTGAAGCAGAAATTGTAAAACTGGAAAACAATCTTTCTTTCTTCAACAAACCATCAAGAGAAAATCCTCTGTTAAGAGATACTTATAACACAATTGATGAAAAGAAGGCTCATCTGGAAACTTTAAAGCAAAATCTCCACAACATTATCGCAGGAGAATAAATCTTAACAAAATAAATAAAGGCGGAGCAAAGTAATTTGTCTTCGCTTTTTCTTTTATAAAATATGAATAACGACGAATTATATATCAAAAGATGTATTGAACTGGCTCAAAAAGCATTAGGTAATACTTATCCTAACCCGCTTGTAGGAAGTGTGATTGTCCATAATGGAAAAATCATTGGCGAAGGATATCACCATAAAGCAGGAGAAAACCATGCGGAAATCAATGCGATCAATTCGGTTGAAAACAAAGAACTGATCCCTGAATCTACTATCTATGTTTCATTGGAGCCTTGCGCTCACTATGGAAAAACACCTCCATGTGCTTTAAAAATAAAAGAATTGGGATTCAAAAAAGTAGTAATAGGCGCTATGGATTCCCATGATAAAGTAAATGGGAAGGGAAAAAAGATCATTCAGGATGCAGGTATTGAAGCCATCTCAGGAATTCTTGAAAATGAATGTATCCAACTCAATAAACGATTTTTCACCTATCACGAAAAGAAAAGGCCTTATATTATTTTGAAATGGGCAGAATCTGGTGACGGATTTTTAGACAAAGATTTCAGACCTACTGCAATTTCCAATGCTATGGTCAATCAGTTGGTCCATCAGTTAAGAGCAGATGAACATGCAATTTTAGTAGGAACTCACACTGCATTCAATGACAATCCGAGTTTAACGGTGAGAAATGTAGAAGGAACAAACCCTGTCAGAATTTTAATTGACTTTGATCTGAAAGTTCCTGACAACTTCAATATTTATAATAAAGAAGCAAAAACCTTGGTTTTAAATTCCGTTAAAGAAGGAACAGAGGAAAATATTCAGTTTATTAAAATCAACAAAGAGAATTTTCTTCCTAAGCTCACGGAAGCTTTATACAAAGAACAAATCCAATCCGTCATTATTGAAGGAGGAAGTTTCACTTTACAAAAATTCATTGATGCCGGACTCTGGGATGAAGCCATTGTTATTAAGAACGAAAATTTATTGTTAGCAAATGGTACAAAAGCCCCTAAATTTGACCATACAGCCACAAAAACAGAAATGTATAGAGATAATACAATTTCTTATTTTGAATTAAAATAAAAGCATTTTATCACCATCAAATGAAATAATAGTTTTATTTTAGAGTAATCAAAAAATAAAATTACTATGAAAAATTTAAAAAAAGTATCAAGATCCGGTTTAAGAACAATTCAGGGAGGCGCTTTTGTAAATTGCACATTGCCCACTGGAGAAGTAACAAGATGTAGAGATAAATGCCCTCAGGATTTCTGTGGACCTACAAACTACATGTGCTTACTTCCTCTGGATTTCTGCGGATCGTAAGATTTATAGTTGATCAAGAAAATCAAATACCGTAAGCCGTCAAAATTTGACGGCTTACTTTTATCATCATAATGCAGATTAGCAAAGCATTTAATACTTTTGCATAAATAAAGCCGGAATACAGATGACGTTCGAATATAAAACCATAGAGAAACCGATAGAAAATACACTTTTAAAAGAAAAAGGAAGCAAATTCCTGGGATTTGCCTATCCGGTAAATAATGAAACCGAACTGAAAAATGCTCTGGAAAAAGTAAGAGAAGAACATCCAAAAGCAACCCACCACTGCTACGCTTTCAGAATGGGACTGAACGGAGAAAATTATCGTGCCAATGATGATGGAGAACCTTCAGGAAGTGCCGGACTTCCTATCTACAACCAATTACTTGCTAATGAGGTCACCAATGTCTTAGTGATTTCGGTCCGTTACTACGGGGGAACAAAGCTTGGCGTTTCGGGACTGGTAAAAGCTTACAAGGAATCTGCAAAAATTACACTGGAAGAAGCCAACATTATAACAAAAGAATTGGAAACGGAAATTGAGATTCAATTCAACTTCAACCAGCAAAATATTATTTTCACCTTGTTATCAAAATTTGATGCTAAAGTTCTGAGTTTTGACGCCAATGAAAATTGCATCCTTACAGCTTCTTTAAAATTGGTTCAAAAAGAAAACATCTCAGAAAAACTTTCCGAGATGCAATATGTTTCGTTTGAATTTTTAGATTAATCTCTTCTTCCTCCAAGAAGCAAAGATCCCCAATACAGAAGCTGAGCCAGAGATCCTAAAGCCGCTACCACATACGTTCTTGCCGCCCATCTTAAACTATCCTGAACTCCTACAAACTCTTCAGCCGTTACCGTTCCTGTATCCTTAAGCCATTTCATTGCTCTGTTACTTGCATCATATTCTACAGGTAATGTTACAAAGGCAAAAAGTGTTGTTACGGCAAACATTGCCACACCAATTGCCAGAACTGTAGTATTCCCGTTGGGATTGTCAATAGTTCTTGATGCAGCCATTACCGCGATACCCGCGATAAGAACAAACTGCATCAGATTGGAACTTATGTTAACAATAGGAACCAGCTTTGAACGTAAATTCAACATTGAATATCCTACTGCATGCTGTACTGCATGTCCGCATTCGTGAGCCGCAACTGCCGCTGCCGCTGCATTTCTCTGCATATAAACCCCTTCAGAAAGGTTTACTGTTTTGTCGGCCGGATTATAGTGGTCCGTCAACTGTCCGGGAACTGATATTACCTGAACATCATTAATCCCGTTATCTCTCAACATTTTTTCCGCTACTTCTTTCCCCGAAAGTCCATTTCGAAGATGTACGTTGGAATAATATTCAAATTTTGATTTCAATCTGGATGAAACCCACCAGCTCACCAGCATTGAAATACCAATAATGATATAATAACCCGCCATTTTATATAGATTTTGTGTTCAATTTTTATCCATAATCATATAAAAACTGTGCCAAAGTATAAGATATTATTATTTATATTTGTTCTCAAATTACCCTCGAAAATCATGTCAACAGTTTCAATTATTGAAGTAAAAACAGCTGATCAGCTCAAGCAATTCGTAAAGTTTCCGATGGATTTGTACAAAAACAACCCATACTATGTCCCATCTTTTATAAAAGACGAAATGAAAATCTGGGATGCAAAGGAAAATCCGGCCTTACAGTATTCAGAATCTAAGCAGTTTCTGGCGACTAAAGACGGTAAAGTAGTGGGAAGAATTGCTGTAATCATTAATCGTAAAGAAGAGAAAGAATTAGGGAACAAAAAAGTACGTTTTGGCTGGATAGATTTCATTGATGATACTGAAGTTTCCAAGGCTTTAATTCAAACCGCTATAGATTATGCCAATGAGCACAATATTGAAATGATTGAAGGCCCTATGGGTTTCACCAATCTTGACAAAGCAGGCATGCTGACGATGGGATTTGATAAACTGGCAACGATGATTGGAATCTACAATCACGCCTATTACCCCAAACACCTTGAAAACCTTGGATTAACCAAAGAAAAAGAATGGGTAGAATATGAAATGAATTTCCCGAAAGTACTTCCAGAAAAAGTGGAGAAATTCAGTGGCCTGATTGCTCAGAAATATAAACTTAAAGTTCTCAAATTCAAATCAAAAGAAGAAATTCTTCCTTATGTAGAACCTATGTTTAAGCTTTTGGATGAAACTTATAAACATCTTTCTACGTACACTCCCATTTCAGAAGAACAGATCAAAACGTACAGGGAAAAATACTTTCCTTTTATCAATAAAAATTATGTAATCTGTGTGGTGGATGAAAATGAGCAGTTGGTTTCTTTTGCTATCACAATGCCTTCTTATTCTAAGGCTCTTCAGAAATCAAAAGGGAAATTATTTCCATTGGGATGGTGGCACTTTTTACAAGCCGGAAAAAAGAATGATCGTGCCAATTTCTATCTTATCGGAATTCATCCCGAATACCAGAGACGTGGTGTAACGGCTATTATTTTCAAAGAAATTTTTGTACGGTTTACCAGCATGGGAATTGATTTCGCTGAAACCAATCCTGAATTGGAAGAAAATAAAAGCGTACAGGTACTTTGGCAGGATTACAACCCTGTTAATCATAAACGAAGAAGAACATATTCTATGATCATAAGCAGTGAGTAATGAACAATATTTCATGGCTCATATTCACAAACTAATCCCTTCAACCTACTTTCCAACCATATGAAACCACAATTGATCATCTTCGCGGTCTTGATTGCCGGCTTTATTGCTTATAATCTTTTTTTTCAGTCTCCAGATGACAGAATGAATACGATAATCAATATTGCATTAGCCAGTATTCTTTTCGGATATATTTCATTTATGGCCTATTCTCTTCTTAAGAAAATGAAGAAATAGCGCCCAGGCCTGCAATACCCCTTTCATCCATCTCAATACTTCTAAAAAAAGAAAATTAAAACTATTTTAAGAATATAGGATGGAGTTTATTTTTGGGGAGTGACTACAAAAAAAGGAGGAAAAACACACCATAAAAACAATCATAAATCGCTAATTTTTATTGATTCTAAATTACCGATTCTTCGCATTTTCGCCCCACTTTTAACCTGATTAATTTCATGCTTTATTGTTTATTCGTTAAATTTGCAAATTGAGATAATAATGCAAAAATGAATTTACCTGAAAGTTATATTCCAATCCTTATCCAGGCAGGTGTAGCAGTAGGATTTGTCGCTGTTTCATTGCTTGGGGCACATTTCTTAGGTCCTCAACAGAAAAAAGGAAATTCTGTAAAAAACCAAAGCTGGGAATGTGGGGTTCCTGTAGAAGGAAATGCGAGAACACCGTTTTCTATCAAGTATTTCCTGACGGCGGTATTGTTCGTACTATTCGATATTGAAATCGTATTCTTTTATCCGTATGCGGTAAACTTCAGAGAATTCGGTATGGAAGGATTCCTGGCTGTGCTTACATTCGTTGCGATATTCTTCGTAGCGTTTTTCTATGTTTGGAAACGTGGTGCACTAGATTGGGACAAATAAATTTTAACATTAAAAGATTAGATCTGGGGAAATCGTTTTAAAACCGGCAAGTCCTGTTTTTTACCTATTCAACTCTTTTGATCTTTAAATATTTACTAAAAATGTCAGATAAAAAACCAGTAATAAGAACAGATGCACCTGCTCCCGAAGGATATGAAGGAGAAGGGTTTTTCGCAACAAAACTGAGCAGTGTAATCGGGATGGCAAGAAAGTTTTCACTTTGGCCGTTACCATTTGCAACCTCTTGTTGCGGTATTGAGTTTATGGCTACCCTAAACCCTACTTATGATGCTTCAAGATTTGGAATGGAAAGAAACTCTTTCTCTCCAAGACAAGCAGATATGCTGATGGTTTGCGGAACTATATCAAAGAAATTAGGACCAGTCCTTAAGGAAGTGTACACGCAGATGGCTGAGCCGAAATGGGTAGTAGCCGTAGGAGCTTGTGCTTCCAGCGGTGGTATTTTTGATACCTATTCTGTACTTCAGGGAATTGATAAAATTATTCCGGTAGACGTATATGTTCCGGGATGCCCTCCAAGACCTGAGCAGATTATTGAAGGAGTAATGCAGGTACAGGCTCTTGCTGAAAGTGAAAGCATCAGAAGAAGAGATATGCCGGAATACCAGAAATTATTAGATTCTTACAACATAAGCAACTAAACGGAAATGACAAACGAATTTGTATTAGAAGCAATCACAAGAGAATTTCCGGAATCTGTTATTTCAAGCTCAGAACCTTATGGAATGCTGACCGTTGAAGTAAAGAAAGACGACATTAAGAAAATCATTCACTATCTGAAAGATTCATCATTGGAATTTAATTTCCTTACTGATGTTTGTGGAATCCATTACCCTGAATTTCCAGAAAAAGAAATAGGAGTTGTTTACCACCTGCATAATATGATGGCCAATTTCAGATTGCGTCTGAAAATCTTCATGTCCAGAGAAAATATTGAAGTAGATTCTCTTACAGACTTATATGCCGGTGCTAACTGGATGGAGAGAGAAACGTATGACTTTTATGGGATTAAATTTAAAGGGCACCCTGATCTGAGACCTATCCTGAATATGGAAGATCTGGGATACCACCCAATGTTGAAGGAATATCGCCTTGAAGACGGTACAAGAACCGACAAGAACGATAATATGTTTGGAAGATAAAAATAATGCAATAAGCAGTAAGCTTAAAGCTTATAGCCTATAGCCTAAAGCATTTAAATTATGAAAGATAACTCATTATCTAATATACTAAACCAGTACGAAAGTAAGGAACAGATTGACGGACAGCTATATACCCTCAATCTAGGACCTACCCACCCTGCTACCCACGGGATTTTCCAGAATATCTTAACGATGGACGGAGAAAGAATCCTTCATGCGGAGCAAACCGTAGGATACATCCACAGAGCATTTGAGAAAATTTCTGAAAGAAGAAACTATTCTCAAATCACGACTCTTACTGACCGTATGAATTACTGTTCTGCTCCAATTAATAACTTAGGTTGGCACATGACAGTAGAAAAGCTGATTGGCGTTGAAGTTCCAAAACGTGTAGATTATATGCGTGTTATCCTGATGGAACTGGCAAGAATCGGTGACCACCTGATCTGTAACGGGGTAACCGGAATGGACTCGGGAGCAATTACAGGTCTTACCTATATGTTCATCGAAAGAGAACGTATTTATGACATGTATGAGCAGATCTGTGGAGCCAGAATGACAACCAATATGGGAAGAATTGGAGGATTTGAAAGAGATTTCACTCCTAAGTTCCATGAATTATTGAAGGACTTCTTAAAAACCTTTCCACCAAGATTCAAAGAATTCTGTACACTGCTAGAAAGAAACAGAATTTTCATGGACAGAACCATTGGAGCAGGAGCAATTTCAGCAGAAAGAGCATTAAGCTACGGTTTTACAGGTCCCAACTTACGTGCAGCAGGTGTAGATTACGATGTAAGAGTTGCACAGCCTTATTCATCATACGAAGATTTCGACTTCATTATTCCTGTAGGAACTTCAGGAGATACTTACGACCGTTTCATGGTTCGTCAACAGGAAATCTGGGAATCACTTAAAATTATCAACCAAGCATACGACAATCTTCCGGAAGGACCATTCCACGCAGATGTTCCTGATTTCTATCTTCCTGAAAAGGCAGATGTTTATCAGAAAATGGAAGCGTTGATCTACCATTTCAAAATTGTAATGGGAGAAACAGATGTACCGAAAGGAGAAGTATACCACGCTGTAGAAGGTGGAAACGGTGAATTAGGTTTCTATCTTGTGAGCGACGGAGGAAGAAGCCCTTACAGACTTCACTTTAGAAGACCATGCTTCATCTACTATCAGGCATACCCTGAAATGATTACAGGTTCTGTAATTTCAGATGCCATTGTTACGATGTGTAGTATGAATATCATTGCGGGAGAATTAGACGCATAAAAAGAAGAGGCGAAACATCAGATTTCAGATGTTAAACTCTTCGCTTTACATATAAATTTAAAATCTGATGTCTGAAATCTGGCATCTGAAATCTTAGATAAAAAATGAGCGAAACAATAGCTTTTAAACCGGAAAGTTTAGCACAGGTACACAAAATTATCGCAAGATATCCTGAAGGAAGACAAAAGTCTGCCCTTCTTCCTGTACTTCACTTGGCACAGAAAGAATTCGGAGGATGGTTAGATGTTCCTGTGATGGATTATGTTGCCGAACTCTTAAGTATCCAACCGATCGAAGTATACGAAGTGGCTACTTTCTATACGATGTTCAATATGAAGCCGGTAGGTAAATATGTTTTGGAAGTTTGCAGAACCGGACCTTGTATGGTTTGTGGAAGCGAAAAAATCCTTAACCACATCAGAACAAAACTGAACATTAAAGATGGAGAAACTACTGAAGACGGTATGTTCACGCTAAAGCCAGCTGAATGCCTTGGAGCTTGCGGATATGCACCTATGATGCAGTTAGGAAAATTCTTCCATGAAAATTTAACAATAGAAAAAGTAGACGAAATCCTTGATCTTTGCAGAGAAGGACAGGTTGCTTTAGACTAATAAAAAATTTTGAATCCGGAATCGTACATTTTGGATTTAGAGTTCGTTAATTTTTTTAATAATTATAAAAAGCTAGAAGCCAAAAGCCTATAGCGAAAAGCATAATAAACAATGAGTAAAAAACTTTTACTTAAAGACGCACATATAGAAGGTATTCGCTACTTCGAAACTTACCGCAAGCAGGGAGGTTACACGGCAGCTGAAAAAGCCTTGAAGATGACTCCTGACGAAATTCTTGAAGAAGTAAAAGCTTCAGGACTTAGAGGTCGTGGTGGAGCTGGATTCCCAACAGGAATGAAATGGAGCTTTTTGGCAAAACCGGAAGGCGTTCCAAGACACCTTGTTGTGAATGCGGATGAATCTGAACCTGGAACATTCAAGGACAGATATCTGATGGAATTCCTTCCTCATTTATTGATTGAAGGAATGCTAATTTCTTCTTACTGTTTAGGTTCAAATGTTTCTTATATCTACATCCGTGGAGAATATTCTTGGATTCCGGATATTTTGGAAGAAGCAATTGAAGAAGCCAAAGCAGCAGGATTTTTAGGTAAAAATATTTTAGGAACTGGTTTCGATCTTGAAATCTATGTACAGAGAGGTGGTGGAGCATACATCTGCGGTGAAGAAACTGCATTGCTGGAATCCCTTGAAGGAAAAAGAGGTAACCCAAGATTAAAACCACCATTCCCGGCCGTAAAAGGGCTTTGGGAAAGACCAACCGTAGTAAACAACGTTGAATCTATCGCGGCAATCGTTCCAATCATTGACATTACAGGTGCTGAATATGCTAAAATAGGAGTTGGAAGATCTACCGGTACGAAATTGATTTCTGCATGTGGAAACATAAACAAACCAGGCGTATACGAAATCGATATGACGATCACTGTAGAAGAATTCATTTATTCTGATGAATACTGCGGTGGTATTAAAGACGGAAAAAGATTAAAGGCTTGTATTCCTGGAGGAAGTTCTGTTCCAATTGTTCCTGCAAATCTATTGTTGAGAACGGTGAACGGTGAGCCAAGATATATGAACTATGAATCATTAGCTGATGGTGGTTTTGCTACCGGAACCATGATGGGTTCAGGTGGTTTCATCGTTTTGGATGAAGACCAGTGT
This sequence comes from Chryseobacterium sp. JK1, assembly GCF_050632815.1. Classification (NCBI taxonomy): domain Bacteria; kingdom Pseudomonadati; phylum Bacteroidota; class Flavobacteriia; order Flavobacteriales; family Weeksellaceae; genus Chryseobacterium; species Chryseobacterium sp. JK1. The sequence continues at coordinate 204,402 of NZ_JBODRU010000005.1, forward strand.
ATTGTAGATCACACTATGACGTTGGCGAGGTTTTATCACCACGAAAGTTGTGGACAATGTACTCCTTGCCGTGAAGGTACAGGATGGATGCATAAGATCTTAAAGAAAATTGAGAAAGGAGAAGGAAAAATGGAAGATATCGATCTTCTTTGGGATATCCAGAGAAAAATCGAAGGAAACACGATCTGTCCATTGGGAGATGCAGCAGCTTGGCCTGTTGCAGCAGCAATCCGTCACTTCAGAGATGAATTTGAGTGGCACGTAAAAAACCCTGAGTTATCTCAGACCCAAAATTATGGATTGGCACATTATGCAGATCCTATTCCAGCTGTTGAAAAGAATGCATAGGTAACATGAAAAAATTGTTGGTTGTCGGCTTAATGATGTCGAGTTTTGTTTTCGGACAAAAAAAAGAAAAAGATACTTTAATAGATAGAAGTACAGAAGCAGAAGTTCTTACCAAAAAACAAAAGCCAGAACCTTTAAGCAAAAAAGGTCAGATGTTCGTTTTCTTTGGATGGAACAGAGCAGCGTTCAGCAACTCAGATATCCGTTTCACAGGAAATGGCTATGATTTTCAGCTGAATAACGTATCTGCGCAGGACAGACCTACTAAATTTGGTATTGTTTATATCAATCCGGGATGGTTTACAGTGGTTCAGTACAACTTCAGAGCAGGTTATTTTATTAAAGATAATTTAGCTTTGGTTTTAGGAATAGACCACATGAAATATGTGATGGATCAAAACCAAACGGTTAATTTCAAAGGTCATATTTCAGATCCCGAATATGCCGGAATGGTACAAAACGGACAGGTAAACCTTGCAGATGAGAAGTTCCTTACTTTTGAACATACAGATGGACTTAACTATGAAAACTTAGGTCTTGAAAGATATCAAAGCCTCATCAACAAAAAAAATGTTGATCTGGTATGGTCTTACGGAGCCGGTCTTGGATTTATGTTCCCGAAAAGTAATGTAAAACTTTTTGGAAATGAAAGAAGCGACCGTTTCCACGTGGCAGGTATGGGAACCGATGTAAGAACCAGTCTTAACTTAGTTCTTTGGGACCATGTTATGGTAAGATTGGAAGGAAAAGCAGGTTATATCAATATGTGGGATATCAAAACGACATTGAATAACAAGCCCGACAAAGCCCAACAGGATTTCGTTTTCGGACAGATCCTTGCAGGAATTGGATATACATTTAATACGAAAAAATATAAATAACAAAGCCTATTGCTTAATGCATAAAGCTTAAAGCATACAATATGAGCGAAGAAGTTAAAAAATTCAAAATAACTATAGACGGACAGACTACGGAAGTTTTGCCTGGTACTTCTATTCTGGAAGCTGCAAGACAAATCGGTGGGAAATCTGTACCTCCTGCAATGTGCTACTACAGCAAATTGGAAACCAGTGGAGGAAGATGTAGAACTTGTCTGGTAGAAGTTTCTAAAGGGTCCGAAGCAGATCCACGTCCTATGCCGAAATTGGTAGCAAGCTGCAGAACCAATGTAATGGACGGGATGGAAGTAAAAAACCTTACTTCCGACAAAGCTCAGGAAGGAAGAAAAGCGGTTACCGAATTTTTATTGGTAAATCACCCGCTAGACTGCCCTATCTGTGACCAGGCAGGAGAATGTCATCTTCAGGACTTAGGTTATGAACATGGTGTGGAGAATACAAGAACAGAATTCGAAAGAAATACTTACGAAGCTGATGATCTTGGACCGAACATCAAATTGAACATGAACCGTTGTATTCTTTGTGCAAGATGCGTATTAACTGCAAATCAGCTTACAGAAACAAGAGAACACGGTATTCTTTTCAGAGGAGATCACGCTGAAATTTCAACCTATTTAAATAAAGCTTTAGACAATGACTTCATCGGAAACGTTATCGACGTTTGTCCGGTAGGAGCATTAACAGACAGAACGGCTCGTTTTGCAAGCAGAGTTTGGTTTACAAAACCAATGAACGCTACCTGCAAATGTGATAAGTGTTCAGGAAAAGCTGTTGTTTGGATGAAAGGGGACGAAATTGTAAGAGTAACTGCAAGAAAAGATCAGTGGGGTGAAGTAGAAGAATTTATCTGCGATACCTGCCGTTTCGAAAGAAAATCATTATCAGACTGGAACATCGAAGGTCCTAGACATATCGACAGACACTCTGTAATTTCATTGAACCACTACGAGAAACCTAAAGATGAGCTAAGAGTATTAGACAATCCGATGGCGAAGGAAATCAGTGAAAAAGACGAAAAATAATTTTAATAAAGACAATTAGATTTCAGACACAAGACATCAGACTTAATCTCGTATCTGACATCTCACATCTAAAAATCTTTACAATAAAAAATGGATTTACTTACATTTAAACTTATACTTGTATTAGCACTTTTCCTGCTATCATTAACGATTGCAGCCTACTCTACTTGGGCAGAAAGAAAAGTTGCCTCTATCATGCAGGACAGAATTGGTCCTAACAGAGCAGGACCTTTCGGACTACTGCAGCCTCTTGCTGATGGTGGAAAATTCTTCTTCAAAGAAGACTTTACACCTGCCAATGCTGAAAAATTCCTTTTCGTATTGGGACCGGCATTAGTAATGTTTATTTCATTAATCACAGGGGCAGTTATTCCTTGGGGTAAAAGTTTAAATATTGCAGGTACTTCTTATGATCTTCAGGTTGCCAATATTGATGTTGGAGTACTTTTCATCATCGGAATGGCTTCCATTGGTGTATACGGAATTATGATCGGAGGTTGGGCTTCCAACAACAAATATTCATTACTAGGTGCTATCCGTGCTTCTTCTCAGATGATTTCTTATGAATTGGCAATGGGATTAGCACTTCTTTCTATCATTATGATGACAGGAAGCTTAGACCTAAAAGAAATTACAGAAAGTCAGACTACCGGAAAATTATGGGGAGTTATTCCTTGGGTTTCAGGATTGAACTGGAACATTTTCTACCAGCCGATTGCATTCCTTGTTTTCTTTGTGGCTGCTTTGGCGGAAACCAACAGACACCCGTTCGATTTACCCGAGTGTGAATCTGAATTGGTAACAGGATATTCTACAGAATACTCTTCCATGAAGTTAGGGTTGTATATGTTCGGAGAATATGTGAACATGTTTATCTCCAATGCTTTTATGGTTGTTCTTTTCTTTGGTGGGTACAACTATCCTGGTATTGAATGGGTAACTCAGAACTGGGGTGAAAACACTGCAGGAATCTTAAGTATTGTAGCATTCCTTACAAAAACAGTAATCGGAATTTTGATCTTCATGTGGATCAGATGGACGCTTCCAAGATTCAGATATGATCAGTTAATGCACTTAGGATGGAAAACATTAATCCCAATGGCATTAGTAAACCTATTAATTACAGGAGCTGTAATTTTAGCGTTTGGAAATTAAATTATCTAAACCTAACAGGTTTTAAAAACCTGTTAGGTTTGTGTGAATATTGAACATTAAAAATTAAGATAACAGACAAGATTAGTCTAAAATCTGGTGTCTAACATCTAATATCTATAATTAAATGAAACTTACAAACAGATCAAAAGTTGTTTCCAACAAAGAAATGACCCTTGCTGAAAAAATCTACCTTCCTGCGATCTTTACAGGGATGGGGATTACATTTAAGCATGCTGTAAGAACCGTGATAAAGGGTGCTCCCGCAGTATATTCGTATCCGGAAGTACAGAAACCAAGAGCTACCATCTGGAGAGGCCAGCACGTTTTGAAAAGAGACGAAGAAGGCAGAGAAAGATGTACCGCTTGTGGACTTTGTGCGGTAGCTTGTCCTGCAGAAGCCATCACGATGACTGCTGCTGAAAGAACTAAAGAAGAAAAAGGTCTTTACAGGGAAGAAAAGTATGCTTCAGTATATGAAATCAATATGCTGAGATGTATTTTCTGCGGAATGTGTGAAGAAGCTTGTCCTAAATCTGCCATCTATCTTACCGACAGATTGGTAGACGTGGAAACCAACAGAGGTTCTTTCATTTACGGAAAAGATAAACTAGTTGAAAAAATAAATGAAAGGATTGATATCACGACAAGACAATCCGAGAAACAAAAAAATGCGGTAAAATAATGGATCAGTTTTTATTTTTCTTGGTGGCGTTTTTAGCAGTGGCAAGTGCGGTTTACTTCGTATTTGCAAGAAATCCTTTATATGCTATTTTGTCATTAATTGTTACGATGTTTTCAATTGCCGGAATGTACATCCTTCTGAATGCACAGTTCCTTGCAATTATCCAGATTATAGTGTACGCAGGTGCTATCATGGTACTTTTCCTTTATATCTTAATGATGCTTAACCTTAATAAAGGAGACGAAAGTAAGAAGAACAATACTTTAAAATTTATTGGAGTTTTTACAGCAGGTCTTCTTTTGGTAGGAGTATTAGGGGTTTTCAGAGGAGTCCAAGACAATCACATTGTTGTTGAAAATGTAGACAGAAGTATCGGTCTTACGAAAAATCTGGGTAAACTATTGTTTAATGAATATGTTTTACCGTTTGAGCTTGCTTCCATCCTAATTTTGGCAGGTATTGTAGGCGCGGTATTAATCGGTAAAAAAGATTTATAAAATTATGGGAGAAGTAAATACATTTATACAAAGCGTCCCTTTGGAATACTTCGTTATCCTTTCATCAGTATTGTTCTGCTTGGGAGTAATGGGAGTATTGCTTAGAAAAAACGCTATTGTGATTCTGGGCTGTGTAGAGCTTATGCTGAATTCTGTAAACCTTTTATTGGCAGCTTTTTCAGCGTACAAAGGCAACGGCGACGGACAGCTTTTAGTTTTCTTCATTATGGTGGTAGCTGCTGCTGAAGTAGCGGTAGGTTTGGCAATTATTGCTATGCTATATAGAAACACCCGTTCTGTAGATGTGAGTATATTTAATAAATTAAGAGGATAAGAATGGAGAATTTAGTATATACAATAGTACTTTTACCACTTTTAGGGTTTCTTATTAACGGTTTATTCGGGAAAAATCTTCCAAAAATTTTGGTAGGTTCTTTAGCAACGGCAATGGTTTTCGGATCATTCTGTATCGCTGTAAGTATTTTCATGAATTTCAATTCTGAAAGTCAGCCTGTAATCGTAAAAGCTTTTGAATGGTTTAGAGTAAATGGAGTACAAATTAATTTTGGATTCCAGATTGATCAGCTTTCATTAATGATGGTGATGATCATCACGGGTATCGGTTCACTGATCCACTTATACTCTATCGGATATATGAGTCATGACAAAGGATTCTACAAGTTCTTTACTTACCTGAATCTTTTCATCTTCTCCATGTTACTTTTAGTAATGGGAAGCAACTACCTGATCCTGTTCATCGGATGGGAAGGTGTAGGTCTTTGTTCTTATCTATTGATCGGATTCTGGTATACCAACGAAGAATATGGTAAAGCAGCAAGAAAAGCTTTCATCATGAACAGAATTGGTGACCTTGCATTATTGATTGGTATCTTTATGATTGCTTCTCAAACCAATGCTGTAGATTACCTTTCGGTAGCAGAGAACGCTTCAAAATTTGAATTAGACGGAACAGTGATCATCTTTATCACAGCGAGTTTATTCATCGGTGCTACCGGTAAATCTGCTCAGGTTCCTTTATATACATGGTTACCGGATGCAATGGCAGGACCAACTCCTGTGTCAGCGTTAATCCACGCGGCAACGATGGTAACAGCGGGAATCTATTTGGTAGTAAGATCCAACTTCCTATTTACTTTAGCTCCAACCGTACAGGGAGGAATTTTATTCATCGGATTCTTAACGGCAGCTTTAGCAGGATTCTATGCATTACGTCAGAACGACATCAAAAAAGTATTGGCATACTCTACCGTTTCACAGCTTGGATTTATGTTCATCGCTTTAGGTCTTGGTGCTTATACAACAGCAATGTTCCACGTAATGACGCATGCTTTCTTCAAAGCTTTACTATTCTTAGGAGCAGGTTCTGTAATCCACGCAATGAGCAACGAACAGGATATGCGTTTCATGGGAGGTCTTAAAAAATATATTCCTCTTACGCACGCTACATTCCTTATCGGAACATTAGCAATCTCAGGTTTCCCTTTACTTTCAGGGATGATCTCTAAAGACGAAATTTTAGTAGCAGCTTTCGCTAAAAATCCAATCTATTGGGTAATCTTATTTGTTTTAGCGGCAATGACTGCCACGTATATGTTCAGACTGTATTATCTGACTTTCCACGGAGAATTCAGAGGTACTGAAGAGCAAAAACACCACTTACATGAAAGCCCGTCTAATATGACATTACCATTAATCGTATTAGCTATTCTTTCTGTACTTGGGGGTCTTATCAACCTGCCACACTTCATCGGTCACGGGCATTATGCTAAACTGATGGAATGGTTAAAGCCAGTTCTTACAGAACAAAGCTTCAGCCAAATGGAAGCTACTCTTTCAGGAGTACCTTTCAATACTGAAATGATCTTATTAGCAGCAACCATCTTAATGTTCTTCTCTGTTTGGTTTATCGTAAGAAATACCTACGTGAAAAAGAAAAAAATGGCGGTTGCAGAAGAAAACTATACCGGATGGGAAAAGCTTTCTGCTAAAAAATTATATGTAGACGAACTTTACAACGCATTGATTGTAAAAACTGTTGAAGGATTAGGACGCGGAGGAAAGATGTTTGATAAGGGTATCTTAGACCGTTTTGTAAACTTTGTAGGTGATGGTGCTGAAGACAGCGGAAAAGCTATGAAGCGTGTACAGAACGGAAATGTAGAGACGTATATTCTTATCATGTCTTTAGCTGTGGGAATTATATTAATTGTTAACTTTTTATTACAATAATAATGTCTTGTTTGTTATTAACATTATTACTTTTACCTCTAGTAGGTTCGGGATTAGTTTTTGCCTGGAAGAATAGTTCCAGCAAATATTTGGCGCTTGGGATTGCATTGGTACAAATGCTTCTTACCTTCTACATGCTTTCGGATTTCAATTTTGGACCGACGGTAGACAGTAAGCTGCAGTACGAAATCACTTACCCTTGGTCTCAATTTATTAAAAGTTCACTTCATTTCGGCGTTGACGGAATGAGTATGCTTCTTTTGATATTGACCAACATTCTGGCACCAATCATCATTTTATCTTCTTTCAACGAAAATGTAAACTACAGAAATACCTTCTATGGGCTAATTCTGTTGATGCAGTTTGGTCTTGTAGGAGTATTTACTTCTCTAGACGGATTGTTGTTCTATATTTTCTGGGAAGTAACATTGATTCCAATTTGGTTTATTGCCGGACTTTGGGGCCAAGAGAATAAAAGGTTTGAATTCACTACGAAATTCTTCGTATATACATTCGTGGGATCTTTATTTATGTTAGCCGGATTGATCTATGTGTACAACCACTCTGCATCATTCGCTTTAACAGATTTATATAATGCTCAGCTGAATGAAGTACAGCAGACTGTGGTATTCTGGTTTATTTTCTTTGCTTTTGCAGTGAAATTACCGGTATTCCCTTTCCATACATGGCAGCCTGATACGTATACCTACTCTCCTACTCAGGGATCCATGTTATTATCAGGGATCATGCTGAAGATGGCAGTATATGGTGTAATGCGTTATTTACTTCCAATTACTCCGCTTCCGATTGCAGGAATTTCCGGGCAGATCGTCATCATTCTTGCTATCGTAGGAATTGTTCACGGTGCATTGATCGCGATCATCCAGACAGATATGAAGAGAATTATCGCATATTCATCTTTCTCTCACGTAGGATTGATGGTAGCAGGTATTTTCGCTTCTGCGGTAGTTACTTTAAGAGGAACTTTCAATGTAGAAGGTGCTGAAGGAGCTTTGATACAGACTTTTGCTCACGGTATCAACGTAGTAGGATTATTCTACTGTTGTGATATTCTATATAAGAGATTCAAATCAAGAGACATCAGACAAATGGGTGGTTTAGCTAAAGTAGCTCCTAAGTTTGCTGTATTGTTCCTGATCATTATATTAGGTTCAATGGGAGTTCCATTAACTAATGGATTCATCGGGGAATTTATTTTGTTGAAATCGGTATATGACTTCAACGGAACAGCAGCTGTAATTGCTGGTCTTACGGTAATTCTTTGTGCAGTATATTTATTGAGATTCTACGGAAAAGCAATGTTTGGAGAAGGTGATGAAGCCGTTCTAAGTACAGCAAAAGATTTATCTGGTGTAGAATTTTCTGTATTGGCAAGTTTAGCGGTTTTTGTGATCTTACTAGGTATTTTCCCACAACCGGTGATCGATATGGTGAGTAGTTCAGTGAAGTTTATCTACCAATCAATGGTAAGTTAATTTGATATTTTAAAAAATGAGTGTTTTAATTATTGTTTTCCTAACGGCAGTTATTGCGTTATTTTCGGGAGTTTTTGAACAAGGAAAATTCGCAAGATACATTGGGATTTTGGGATTAATCATCGCATTGTATGTAAGTTTTATGCCAGAATGTGCGTTCTTCGACCATTACAAGCATATGTACGAATACAGTGCAAATACTGCATTATTCACTAAAATATCAATCGTAACAACTTTATTGTTATTCTTCCTGGGAGGTTTTGCTTTCAGCAACCATAGAAGCCACCAGTCAGAATTATATGCATTGATGCTATTTGCATTATGTGGAGGGATCATCCTTTTCGGATACCAAAACTTAGTAACCATGTTCTTAGGTGTTGAGATCCTTTCTATTCCTTTATATGTAATGGCAGGAGCTAACAAAACTGATTTGAGATCAAACGAAGCTTCAATCAAATATTTTCTAATGGGTGCATTCGCAACAGGTTTCTTACTGTTTGGTATTGCGTTCATCTATGGAAGTACAGGAAGTTTCGATCTTTATAAAATCCATGATTTTGGAGTGGCAAACGCTTCGAATGTAATGTTCATCTTAGGAGTATTATTAATCCTTTGTGCATTGGCATTTAAAGTAGCATTAGCACCTTTCCATATGTGGAGCCCTGATGTATATGCAGGTTCTCCTTCATTAATCACTGCTTTCATGGCAAGTGTAGTAAAAATTTCAGGATTTTTTGCATTGTTCAGATTAATGACAATCGGTTTCGCTGGAGTTACTCACGAATGGATTAATGTTTTAGGAGTATTCTTAATTATTACATTACTTTTGGCGAACGTTATGGGTCTTGCTCAGACAAACGCAAAAAGAATGCTAGCATACTCTTCAGTATCTCACGCAGGATACATCGGATTGGTATTCTTCGGAATGACAAACCTTTCAACGTATAACCTGGCGTTTTATTTATTCGCTTATTCTTTATCTACAGTAGGTGTTTTTATGTGCCTGATCTGGGTAGAGAAATTAAAGAGAGAAACATCTTTCGGAGCCTTCAAAGGATTGGCAAAAACAGAACCTTTATTAGCAACTACAGCAGCGATCTCTATGCTTTCAATGGCAGGAGTTCCTTTAACAGCTGGGTTCATGGGGAAATTTGCTTTGTTCTCTCAGGCAATGAACGGAGCGGCTTTCTTGGTATTGGTAGCAGTTTTAGGTTCTGCCCTATCTATCGCATACTATTTAAGATTGATCATTGCGATGTTCTTCTTTAAAGAATCAACATTCAAATCTTCAGAAAAGGTAACACTTACTTACAACATTGTTGGTGTAGTTGTGATTGCAGCTATTATCATCCTGGGAATTTTCCCGGACACATTCGCAGGAATGTTCGGATTGTAAAAAGTGATCCACACGATATTTAAAACCTTTCAGATAGTCTGAAAGGTTTTTTTGTGATGAATAAGTACCTTTTTTCAATGTCTTTGATTATAAAAGCAGAATAAAAGAAATTCCAAAAGAAAATTTTGATATATTTAAATACAATAAAACTTTCACTTATCCGATCTTATTTCAAACTAAAAAACTAATGACCTCTCCACTTCTCAAAAAAATTTCTCTCTTCTTTCTTTTCGCTTTACTCTTTTTGAACTGCAAATCTCAAAATAATATCGATTACAATTTCGGCTTCGAATCTAATATTCATAACAGCAAATTATCAGATGGCTGGTTTTCCTGGGGAAACAATACCAGTCAATCATCTTCAGAAATATTTCAGTCTGGAAAAAAATCAGTTCTGGTTCAGTCGGAAGAGATGAATACCCAAGGAGGAATCGCTTACGTACTCTTTAACAAATACAAAGGAAAAGAAATAACCCTTGAAGGTTATATTAAAACAGAGAAGACAGATCATACCGGTTTATTTATTACCTTCGGAGAAAGTGAGGAAAATATTCTTCAGTCAAAAGATGTAAAAACACAAACCCTGCAAGGAACATCAGACTGGAAAAAATATATGGTCAGTCTTCCATTTAACAGCAATTCAGGAAAAATCGTGATCGGAGGTTTTCTTAAGGGAAAAGGAAAAGTATGGTTCGACAATTTTAAGGTTTATATCGATGGCAAAAATGTGGAAGAAATATTTCCCAATGATCTTTCTCAATCGCCCGATGAATTCTTTGTAGATTCTCAGTTTAGAATCGATAGTCTCAACAATAGACAAATCACCAATTTGTATCAACTAGGAAAAACATGGGGATATATAAAATATCACAGTCCATTCATTTCAAAAGGGGAAATTAACTGGGATTATGAACTATTCCGTTTCCTTCCCAATATCAATTCAAACAATTTTAACTGCTTACTGTACAGCTGGAGTACATCTTTCGGAAGCGGCCTAAAGACGTTTAATAAAGAAAATCATTATATCGATTTTGTTCCTGGTGAAGGGAACCCCGTTTTTAAAAATGAAGAATCATATCCACGAATGAAGTGGGATGACGGCGGAATGAAACTTCTTTCTTTATTCCGTTACTGGAACTGTATTAATTATTTCTTCCCTTATAAAGATCTTATCGGAAAAAACTGGGATAATGTTTTGAAAGAATATATCCCTAAGCTCATTCATACCAATGATGAACTCACTTATAAACTTGCCGTATTGGAATTAACAAAAGAGATTAATGATTCCCATGCAGGAATTTATACATTTGGAGATATTGTTGATGAATTTTATGGATTTAATACCGCCCCTATAGCAACAAGATTAATTGATGGGCAGCTGGCCATTACTTACATCGATACCAAGAAAACCTCAGCCAATCTTTCTATTGGAGACATCATCACAGAAATAGACCACAAAAAAATCAGTGATCTTCTGAAAGAGAAAGCAAAATATATCCCAGCGTCCAACAACTCATCACTTCTTCGGTATGTAAATGATTATATCCTGAAAACCAACAACGACTTTACTACATTTTCTCTAAAAAAGGCTAACGGAACAACCGCAACGATTTCTATAAATACGGTTCCTAATGAGACTTTTCTCGAAGAAAATACAATTCCTGTTTATAAAGAAATAGATCAGAACATTGGCTATATCTATCCTGCTGTCATCACAGAAAATGAGATGCAGACTGTCATGAAAAAATTCAAGAACAAGAAAGGAATTATCATTGATCTCCGATGCTACCCTAAAGCATTTACAACTTCTGTCATTTCAGAATATTTCTTCCCTGAAGCAAAAGAATTTGCACAAATAAAGGCCACATCATTACAATATCCAGGGACATTCAAAATCACAGAACAGGCCAGAATAGGAAAAAAGAACACCCATTATTACCAGGGGAAAGTCGCTATTTTAGTTGATGAATATACACAAAGTGCATCAGAATTTCTTGCGATGGCCTTACAAACGGCTCCCCAATCTGCCGTTATTGGCTCTCAAACTGCTGGTACCGATGGAGATGTTTCCTCAATAGATCTTCCAGGTTCTATGAGTACTTCTATAAGTGGATTAGGGATCAGTTATCCGAATGGAAAACATTCCCAGAGAGCAGGAGTTTCCATTGATATTCAGGCTCAACCCACTTTAGAATCACTACGTAAAGGAGAAGATCCACTTGTTCAAAAAGCCGTGGAATTTATTAATCGGTAACACAAAAATAATTCACGGTAAAAGACTGCAACAAATCGTAAAATACGCTGTAAAATATTTCAGAATATCTGTAAATTTTATACAATAAAATAAAATTTCTACAATATCAATATTCTGCATTTTTCATAACTTTACTTTAAATTTCAGCTTTTGGCCAATCTTTATAAAAAAGACTCTCCTTTTCAGGTTTTTATATCATTCAATAAATATTTGGATGTGCTGGAGCATATTCGGTACAACGACCGCCTGGAGTACAGAGTTAGCTATGCTGAGTCTTTGATAGAGAGTACCCGAAATTTCAAAGAGTTTAAAGAAGGGTTTCAGGATACCAGTCTTTTAGAAAAAAATGAAGACCTCATCAGGCTTCTTCTTGCTGATCTTTTCCCAATAGGGCTTACAAAGAACGAAATAAAGGCAGCCAGTATTCCTCTTTCCAATCTCACGTTCAACTATACCGAAAGGTTTAAAGATATTCTGAAAGATGCCGGAAAAGACTTTGAAATAGAATTAAGAAATATCAGTGATAACGAATTTTATGTTTTCTGCTGTTGTATCATTCTTCAGAGTTATTTTAAAAAAGATATCAAAAGTACCATTCCGCTTTATTATGACATCCCGAACAAACAGGGGATCATGAAGCATTATAAAATTACGGTAAACTCAGATTTCACTGAAATTTTCCCTACAGAGGAAGCCAAAATTCCGGAGAATGATGTTCTGGATATGCTGTTGGAAAACCTGGATGACTTTAAACTGTGGAAAAAATATTTCCCTTCTGAGTCATGGATATTAAAAGGGTTTACCATTATTTCACTGGTAGACTGTACTTCTGAGGTCGCTCTGTCTGATCTCAAATCAAGCATGATAGAGATTGATCCTGAGAATCTTAATCCGAACGAAAATCTGACAGAAATCTTCAAGTCTTATTTTGATGTTCCTGAACTCAATTTCGGATTGATGACGTTCAACAAAAAAGAGCAGAAACTGGATAAGCTCCCTATTTACGAAAGTCTTCTTACGAATCATATTCTCGATTTCTGGATCAATACATTTGATGAGGAAACCAGGAAGACAACGTTCAACAATTTGAGTCACAATTCAAAATCCATTGTGGTTTCCAATGTGAACAATCTTGATGAGAATGTAAAAAAGCTTCCTTCTTTCAGTATTTTAAAAGATAATAATGTAAACAGCTTCATGGTAATTCCTATCATGAAAGATAATGAGCTTCTTGCTATTATGGAATTCACATCTCCTATTGCAGGCAGTTTCAATGGCTTAAAGCTCAAAAAAATGGAGTTTTTTACCGACATGATTCTTTTCTCGCTCAGCAGATTTTATTTTGAAAAAAATTATCAGATTGAAGCGATTATACAACGTGAATATACCACTATTCACGACAGTGTGGTGTGGAAGTTCAGAAATGAAGCTGAAAAATATTTTACCGCATCGCTTGGAAGAAAAATACACACTTTAAAGCAAATCACCTTTAAGAACCTTACTCCGCTCTTTGGGGTATCAGACATCCGTTCTTCTTCAGAGAAACGTTTCAATCTGATGCTTAAAGATCTTAATCAGCAGATTGAAGCACTGAACAGCATTTTAACACTTACCAACTCAGATTCCGAGAAGTTTCAGCTGGCTCTGGATGTTTTTGAAAACGAGCTGAACAATGAGATTAAAGCCGATACCGAGCAGCGTTTTCAAAGACTCTTACGGGAAGAAATTCATCCTTTTCTGCAGGGAAAACTGGAGGTAAGAACCTCTAGAGAAACTAAAACGAAGATAAAAGAATATTTCTCACAGCTTCTGCCTCAAACAGATTTGTTTTATAGCCATAGAAAAAATCTGGATGACTCTATCACGCTTCTCAATAGAAAATTTGCTGATATGTTGGATGAAAGCCAGATTAAAGCTCAGGAAATTTTTCCACATTATTATGAAAGATTCAAATCTGACGGTGTGGAACACAATCTCTACATTGGTCAGTCAATTGCCCCGGATTTGCATTACACCGCGAAAGTAGTTCATAAACTCCGATACTGGCAGCTGAAAACCATCTGCAAAATGGAGGTAGAATTTCAGTCTTTTAAAATGAATCTTCCTATTCAGCTTGATATTGCCTCACTGATCTTCGTTTATAACGAAAAAATTGATATCCGCTTCAGAATGGACGAAAAAAGGTTTGATGTAGACGGAGCTTACAATTCCTATTATGAGATCATCAAAAAACGTCTGGATAAAGCCCATATTAAAGACTCTCAGGAAAGAATAACAGCCCCGGGAAAAATTACCATCGTTTATTTTGGAATGGAAAACCAGAAAGAATACCTGGATTATATCTCCAAGCTGCAAAAGAAAAAAATTCTGCAGCATGACGTCGAATTCCTAAAAGTAGAAGACCTTCAAGGGATTACAGGATTGCTAGCGTTGAGAGTTTCAATCTGCCAGAATGAATCTGTAAGTTAATTTTTTATCCGTTTAAAGACTCAGAAAAGCTACTCCAAAAGACAACACGGAAATAATAATTCCGGCCATAAAGATCTTATAGGTAATAGATAAAAGCTTATACTTTCTTTCAAGAACTTTTCCCAGATAGTAAAGGTCTTTCACCATCGAATCGTAGATATAATCCCTGTCTTTGATCAAATCTTTCATTGCATTATGATAATCATCAAATATCATCTGTTGAAAGTTCCCGAAGAACAGTAGGTTTACTTTTCTGTTAGCAATATCCTGTGCTGTAAAAGTCGTTTTGGTGACATTCGGTTTTGTGGAAAGGATAGCAAAAATAATTGTCAGAACACTTGACAGCAACAATATAAAACTTGGAAGAATCAAATGGGAGTTTTTCGGTGCATCCAACTTCGGAACCAACACAGAAAGACAAACCGAAATAATGATTGCGTTTACAGAAAGCAGAATATTGGCTTTACTGTCTGCGATATCACTCAATCGGGTATGGTTGTTAAGCGTAACTCTGAATAAGGTATCTACACTTCTGTCTGACTTTTCTTTATCTTTCTTCCCTTCAGAATTGTCTTTTTTATCCTCTTCTTTTTCTTTGCTCAGCTTTTTTTCTATCTTTTTGATATTTTTCTTTTTCAGAGGTTCCCAGTTTTCTTTAGCGTAATCGGTATAAAAAGTGTGCTTATTTTTCAGCATATCAAGATTACCGGCATTCCACTCATCATTGGAAAAACATCTGAAATTGGTAAGTTCCCACTCTTTTCTCAGAGCATCAGAAATATCATTATAATCGTGACCCGCAAAATGACTGAAATCTGCATCTTTTACAATTTTCTCCAGTAAAGTCTGAGGAACATACGTAATTTTAGTCGCAAGAATAAGCTTTTCAACATCCTGGATATAACTTTCAGGATAATTCTCTTTTTGCAAAAATTCCCTCATTACTTCTACCCCTTTCTCCTCGTGGTTCTGCGCACACTCTATATAACCGGTATCATGGAACCATAAGGCCACCAGTACCTTCTCCTGATCCTCTTCCGAAACAGGAGTATTCTTCATGATTTCCTCTGCCTTATTGACAGTGTAGGCAGTATGAATAAAATTATGATAAAAATATACTGAAGATAACTTATCTTTGAATAAGATTTCAACATAATTTTTAGCTTTGTGTAGAATGCTCATTCCTGAATTTTTGTTAATGTAAATTTATGAATTTATCCTTTAAAACTCATCTAAAAAATACTTCTATTGTTCTGAGAACAGTAATGTCTGCCGGAGTGCTTTATTCCTGCGCTACATATAACGTACAAAAGGGCAAAAACTTATACGAAGTAAAAGATTCTGACATAAAATCTGAAAATGATTTTAAACTTTTTCTGATTGGAGATGCCGGAAATGCAGATGAACCTCAGGCTCAAAAAACGCTAAATTTACTGAAAAGTAAGCTGGATTCGGCAGACAGCAATTCTATGCTGATCTTTCTGGGCGATAATGTCTACCCTAGTGGAATACCGGAAAAAACTGACAAAGATTATGCTTCCGCAAAGCAAAAGCTGGAAAATCAGCTCGCCATTACCAAAAATTTCAAAGGAAAAACGCTAGTTATTCCCGGAAATCATGATTGGTATAACGGACTGGAAGGTCTTAATAGCCAGGAAAGTCTTGTAAAAAAATATATTGATGATAAAAAGGCTTTTCTACCCAAAAATGGCTGTCCTATTGATGATATTACTATTTCCAAGGATATTAAATTAATCGCTATAGATTCGGAATGGGTCATTACCAACTGGGATAATCATCCTGGAATCAACAAAAACTGTAATATCAAAACCCGTGAAGATTTTTTTACTGAGTTTAAAGATCTCATTATTAAGAATCAGGGGAAACGAATTATTGTAGCATTGCATCACCCGATTATCAGCAGCGGTACTCATGCAGGGTTCACTGCTGCAAAATCACATCTTTATCCGTTCAACAGTAAAGTCCCTTTACCGGTTATTGCAAGTGCGGTGAATATTTTGAGAAGCTCTTCAGGAGCGAGTCCTGCCGATCTCAACAATCAGCATTATGCAGATCTTGCTAACAGGATAAAAAGTATTGTTCAGGATAAAGAAAATATTATATTCGTTTCCGGACATGATCATAATCTTCAGTACCATGAAGATGAAAATTTAAGACAGATCATTAGTGGTGCCGGTTCAAAAGTAGATCCATCCACTATTGTAGAGCATACTGATTTCTCTTATGGAGGAAGCGGCTTTGCAGTATTGAATATAAGAAAAGACCAAAGTACGGATGTGGAATACTTTTCCACAAAAGATAATCAGACCAAAAAGCTCACTCATATTTCCGTTATGTCAAAACCGGATGTGTTTGTGAATAATTTTCCTAATAGTTTTCCGCCAACTATTTCTTCAACCATTTATCCGGTAGCTCTTACAGAAAAAAGGAAATTCTACCGATGGCTTTGGGGAGATCATTACAGAAAATATTATGGGATTCCTATTGAAGCTCCTACGGCTAATTTATCAGAACTGAATGGAGGATATAAACCTTTCAGAGAAGGTGGAGGAAACCAGTCCAACAGTTTAAGACTGAAGGCACAGAACGGCCAGGAATTTGTAATGCGTGGGGTGAAAAAAAGTGCGATCCGTTTCCTTAATAATATGGCTTTCCAGAAAAGTACATTGGGGGAGGAACTTGCCGATACATTTCCTGAGAAATTCTTATTGGATTTCTACACGACCAATCACCCGTTCACTCCGTTTACGATTGGCAACATGTCAGAAAAACTGAATATTCTGCATAGTAATCCCAAACTTTATTACATACCCAAACAACAGGCTTTGGGAAGATATAATGAAAACTATGGGGATGAAATGTATATGATTGAAGAGCGTTTTTCTTCGGATCCGAAAACACTGGCTTATCTTGACAACGCTAAAGATATTGTCTCTACGGATGATGTTTTAAAAAACCTTACGAAGAGTTATAAATATTCTGTTGACCGGGAATCTTATATCAGAGCGCGTTTGTTTGATATGCTGATTGGTGACTGGGACAGACATTCTGATCAGTGGAAATGGGCAGAATATGAAGTGGGTGATAAAGTCGTTTACAAACCAATTCCAAAAGACAGAGATCAGGCTTTCAGTAAATATGACGGAGCTGCATTCAAACTAATCATGAATGTCCCTGCTATCCGCCATATGAAAACCTTTACGGAAGATATCAGCAGTGTAAAATGGCTCGCAATGGAACCTTATCCGATGGATCTTGTCTTTTTAAAATCCTCTACTCCAGAAGAATGGGAAGCTCAGGCTAAATATATTCAGGAACATCTGACGGATGCAGATATTGATGATGCCTTTCATAATCTGCCAAAAGAGGTACAGGACGAAACCATTGCCGATATTCAGAGAAAACTGAAAATACGAAAAACGAAACTTCAGACGTATGCTTCTCAGTATTATGATGTTCTTCAGGTAAAAGTTCCTTTGGCAGGAACCGTAAATCCTGATAAGTTTGTCATTACAAAAAATGGACATTCAGTACTGGTACAGCAATACAAATTAGGCAAAAATAAAGACAAGAATGAACTGGTTTTTGAAAAAACCTACCATGATTCGAAAACAAAAGAATTGTGGATCTATGGCCTGGAAGACGATGACATTTATGAGGTTGTAGGCAAAGGAAGACCTAAAATGAATATCAGGCTGATTGGAGGATACAATCATGATGTATACAATGTAGCAGACGGAAGAAAGGTAAAAATTTATGATTTTGCATCTCAAAAGAACACCTATAATTCTCATAATGCTACCAAGAATATCACCAATGATTACGACATTAACAGTTATAATTATAAGCATCCAAAATATAATTCAGTAGCGGGTTATCCGAACCTGGACTATAACCCGGATGATGGTGTTATTGTAGGGGTTTTGGCTAATTATACGGTCAATAATTTCATTCGTGATCCTTTTACTCAGAAACATAGTTTAAAAGCCAATTTTTATACGGCAACGGCAGGATTCAGTCTTACGTATAAAGGGATATTCAAAAAAGCAATTGCCGGATGGGATCTAAATCTGGATGCTTTTTATACCACTCCAAGATTTTCACAAAACTTCTTCGGTCTTTCTAATGAAAGCCCTTATGATAAGGAGGATACGGAAAGAGAATATAACAGGGCCAGAATTTCTATGTTTAATTTTTCTCCTTCTATTACCAAAACAAGTTGGATGAACCTGAGCCACCAGTTTCAACTTAGCTTTGAAGATAATAAAGTACAGCATAAAGAAGGGCGTTTTATCAATCAGTCTCCGGATGTGAAACCTGAGGTATTCAACAGCCAGCAGTTTGTAGGAGCTAATTATACATTCGGATATAAAAATGCAGATAATACAGCCTTCCCTACCCTTGGCTTGGAATTCATGCTGAATGCAGCCTGGAAAGCTACCGTATCTGACTTCAACAATAATTTTGTGACGTTAAAAGGTAAGCTGGCGATTGATCATAGAATTGATAAAAAAGGAATTTTTGTATTCGCCAATTCCAGTAATGCCATGTGGATCAATAATAACAATTTTGAGTTCTATCAGGCGGCTTCTATAGGAGGAAATAACGGAATGAGAGCATTCAGAAATGAAAGGTTCTCAGGAAGGTCTTACTTTGTCAATAATTCGGAGATCCGTTGGGACTTTGGAAGAATAAGAAACAATATTGCACCGGCTAACCTGGGAATTCTTGTTGGGTATGATGTGGGACGTGTATGGAATGATGGTGAATATTCCAGAAAATGGCATCAATCTGTAGGGGCCGGGCTATGGCTGAGCATTGTTGAGATGATGTCTGCAAGGCTTAATTATTTCTATGGTTCAGATGGAGGAAGGATTTCTGCAGGAGTGGGAATGAATTTCTAAATTGTTGCGATCACTCAACATAACTTACATTTATTTCACAATTCAGGTATCAGGGAAGCCATCAAAACAGGCTCAATAACAAAACATTATATTCAGTTACTAAAAAAAATCAATTTAAATAAAATTTAACAATCCCATTTGAAATTTGAATATTTTCATCCATAAGATGAATATGACTTTTATACAAAAGTCATAGTTGAAAGATTATCGTCTATAAGCATCCATAGATTAATATTTTTAATATCTGTCAAAAAAATAAGGTATCTGAAAAAAATTATATTTGCTTAAAATTATTCGATAAAAAACAACTTTAAGATGAAAAAAAAGCTATTGTATATGGCATTATTTGTCATGTCCGAAATCATAAATGCACAAGTAGGAATACACACCGCCACTCCTCAACATTCTTTGCATGTCAATGGTTCTCTTCAGGTCGTAAAAGATCTTAATGTGGGCGGCAATGCTGAGACAAAAGGAAATTCCGGTAACAGAGGAGAATTTTTAATGTCAAACGGAACTGGCAATGCACCCATATGGAAAACAATAGAATCGGAAAACTTTCTGAAAGTAGTTTTTGTAGGAAACAAAACAAACATCAATCCCAGTAGTGGAAGTTATACAGGAACGCACAATACTCCGGTAAACACGCATGAAAGCTATTCACAAACCTATATTTTCAATGTAAGCAATAAAATTGATAATACCTATATCACTTACAGTACCAGCACAGGATTATTCACGGTAGTTAAACCTGGTTTTTACAATATTGTACCCTATATTACTTATGACCTCAGCTTAAATGGTAATGGACAAACTGCGGGGACAGCCAATTCCTATATTCAGAAAGTGTCTCCCACTCTTACAACGCTCTCCGGAATCTCTACAGGGCATGGAGAACGTACTTTAGGCCTGAATCATAATCTATCGAGTATCAATTTTTTTTCTACCGGGGAAACCTTTAGAATACGTTGCCGTTATACTCAAAACTTTAGACTTTCAAGTGGTAATATTCATATTTCATACTTGACGCCTTAGATCATCTTTACCATTCAATCACTTCAATTATATATACTTTCCAAACAAAATCCACAGAAAATTTTCTGTGGATTTTGTCTTATTGTATTTATTGAAGAGGAAAATATAATAATACCTGCCCGTTGCTATCATAGTTATAAGTCCAGTGGCTGTTCGAATATCCCGGAGTTCCTACAATCCCACCGTTGGCTTCAGTTGGAAAATATTGACTAACCGTTTCTTTGCCCCTGAAATTATTAGCAGATAAGCTTTTCTCAAAAAGTTCATCATTAACGAGATAAAACTTTTTAAATGCATTTTTTGCGTTATCAAAATCAGAATAAGTAGTGGTAGTTATTTTATGATCAATATTACCAGCCCTTTCTAGGAATTCTTTTTTGGTAAGATTATTTTTTGCATCAAAATAATAGGTGGTAAAATATTCCCAGGCGCCAGATTTCATATATACTTTTATTGTATTCTCACTGTACGTATAGATATTAGTAAATTCTAATTCGGCAGGGTATGCATTATTATTATAATTATAGTAATGCTCAGCCTTAGCTGGTCTGCCGTTTTCCAGGGTGTAGGATACTGATTTATATCCTACAGTTTCTTGTGGTGCCTCAAAGTAGTTCACCAGAACTTTATTATTACTGTATGTGAACTGTGTAAGGACATTAGGATTGAAGTAACTAATGGGACTTGAGAAAGGATAAAATTTCCCCATTATATTCTTTAAACGTCCATTTTCATAAGTAAGCTTATAATATCTGTCATAAATAGCCATACTGTTCGGATAATCCATTAAAAAAACATATGCTTTGTCGGGTTGTAAATCTTCTGATGGAGTTTCATTGATAACATCATCATCAGTACTGCAGGAAAATAAGCTTAGGCCAAGTAAAATGTAAAATATTTTTTTCATAGTCATTTAATCGACCACAAAAATAACAATATCCTTCCTAAAAAGGAAATGTATAGACATACCCACCTTCATTTTTACCCTTTTCATCGGCAATCATTAAGGTTTTATTATCATAGAAAACAATGGCTTCTTTCTGAGAATTGTGATGCAAAGGGATCTTCTGAATCTTAGATGTATTGAAATTGTCTGCAGTAAACCCTGTAAGAACATGGATATTTTTATGACTTAGCAAGACAATTTTATCTTTTGTATTGTTGATGGTGGCAGAGGTAACAGCAGCATCATTGTAACCTCCTTCAAGTTTTAAAGTTCCTATAAGCCTGGCTTCGAAATTTCCTTCTTTATTGGGTACTTTGAAGACAAGAAAAGTTCCATCAAACCCTTTGCTTCTGTTTTTAGTAAAAAGATAGAAACTGCCATTCATTTCAACAAAAGCTTCGCAATCATAAAGTAATTTTGATTTCTTTGGTGGAAATTCTGTCTGTCCTTGATAATGAAATTTTGTAGTCTGAACAACTTTTGTTGTGGTTTGTGTAATATCTTTCAGATCCGTTTTTAAAATAACAAGGTCCTGTCTGTCATTATCATTATTACCGAAATCTCCTATGTAAATATTACCTTGGGAATCTGAAATAATATCTTCCCAGTCTGTATTTTCAGAATTTTCAACGGGAACTTTGGCTACCAGATCTCCTTTATCATTCATCCCGTATATGGCATTCTTATTCCCACTATCTTCAATTACCCAAATCGTCTTTTTGTCTTTTGAAAGGGTAATTCCTGATACTTCCTTCAATTTTTTAGGTAAGGCGAACTGTACTTTTAGTTCATCACTTTTAGCAGGTGAATTCTGAGCTTTTGGATTACAGCTCAATAAAAACAAAGCAGGTAAAATAAGAAAACGTAGCATATTTTTATTTTTTTAAACTGAAAATAAGAAGCATTAATCATTCCAAGTAAGATTTATGAAAGCTGTTTCGCCCTTTCCCAGAGAACATCCATCTCTTCCAGAGACATATCTGCAAGTTGTAAACCCTGATCTTCTGCAAGAACTTCCATTTTCTGAAATCTTGAAATAAATTTAATGTTGGTGCGTTCCAATGCTGAATCCGGATTGATTCCTGAAATTCGGGCATAATTGATCAATGAGAAAAATACATCACCCAGTTCCTGTTCCTTTTTATCCAAATCCGTTTCTGCATGAAATTCCTGAATTTCTTCGTCTACCTTTTTCCAGGCATCTTCTGCATCATGAAATTCAAATCCGACCCCTTTTACCTTATCTTGAATTCTGTACGCTTTTACAAGGCTTGGAAGGCTTTTCGGAACTCCGCCCAAAATAGATTTGTTGCCTTCTTTTAATTTTAATTTTTCCCAGTTCTGTTTTACTTCTTCTTCATCTTTCACTTCTGTATCTCCATAAATGTGAGGATGGCGGAAGATCAGCTTTTCATTGAGTGAATTGATGACATCAGCAATATCAAAACTTTCTTTTTCAGAGCCTATTTTAGAATAAAAAACGAGATGAAGCAGTACATCGCCCAGTTCTTTCTTTATTTCCTGTAAATCTTCCTGTAAAATAGCATCAGAGAGCTCATACGTTTCTTCAAGGGTAAGATGGCGAAGGGATTGTAAAGTCTGCTTCTGATCCCATGGGCATTTCTCACGCAGATCGTCCATGATATCAAGTAATCTTCCAAAAGCGTCTAGCTTTTCCTGTTTCGTATTCATAAGTAAAGGGAAATTCAATCTTATACAAATGTAAGGGTTATTTTGTGAAAATACATCTACTTCATTTCAACAAAAAATCCTGTCGAGAAAGTTCTCAACAGGATTTTGTATTTTCAATTCAAAAAAGAATTATCCTTGTTTTCTGTGTGTACTCTTTGGAGCTGATTTCGCAGCTGAAGTAGCTTTTACTTTTGGAGCAGCAGGTTTTTCAGCTTTTGGAGCCGCTTTTTTAGGAGCTTCTTTTTCTACGCTTACTTCTTCTGTAGCAGGTTCACCTTCTAAAGTTTCCGGTTCTGCTTTTACAAAGCTTTCCAGAGTAATGTATCCCGCTTTGTGAAGAATGTTGTACCACTGAGCCAATTTTTTGATATCAGAAGCATATACTCTTTCAGTATCATAGTTTGGAAGAGAGCTTAACATAAACTCTTTCAATTCTGCATCAGAAGATTTGTGAGAGATTGTTTCCTTGTAGTCATTATTTTTTGCAACATTTTCAAAAACTTCGAACAAAGGAACTTCTTTATCAAATGTAAACATTGCAATATTATCCAATAAACTTACCTGGCTTGAATTTCCAATGCTAACTTTTTTCTTGTTGGTAACATCTTCAATGATGAATCCGTTTCTTAATTGAGAAACTAATTTGTAAAGTCCTGGTTTTCCAGAAATTGAAATTATTTTTTCTAACAGCATAATTTTATTTTTTGTATATTCTGCAATCAGCACTAGCTTTTTGCTTTTTATTATTTCTTTTTATCCTTGTTTAAATTATTTTGGGAATCTCATTTTGTAACCGATGCTTACGTCACCCTGGGAGATTTTAGACAGTTTTCCCTTCACCAGTTTTTTCTTCAAAGCACTCAGGTGGTCGGTAAACAGAATCCCTTCAATGTGGTCATATTCATGTTGAATTACGCGGGCTCTAATATCGGAAAAAGTTTCTGTATGTTTCACAAAATTTTCGTCATAATATTCAATAACGATTGTACCCTTTCTTTTTACGTCTTCTCTTACATCAGGAATAGAAAGGCAGCCTTCGTTGAACTTCCATTCTTCACCGGATTCTTCAAGAATTCTGGCATTGATAAATACTTTTTTAAACGCTGCCAACTCATCTTTAATATCCTCATAATCCTCATCTTCTGCAAGAGGCGTCACATCTATAACAAACAGACGCACATCCAAACCAATCTGAGGTGCCGCAAGACCTATTCCGTTGGCGCTGTACATGGTTTCGAACATATTATCTATCAGTTCCTGTAATCCGGGGTAATCTTTTTCTATATCTTTTCCTACTTTTCTCAAAACAGGGTCCCCAAAAGCTCTTATCGGTAGTATCATCTTAATCTTTGTTCTAAAAAATTCTGCAATATGATGGTTGCACTTACTTTATCTATTAATCCTTTTTCCTGCCTCTTTTTTTTGCTTTTTCCACTTTGTGAAATAAAAAACGAAGCCATTTTGGAAGTAAATCTTTCATCAAAGCGGTGAACAGCCATATCCGAAAATTCTTTTTTAAATTCTTCAATGAACTTTAAGATATCGGTTTCCACCTCAGAAATATTTCCTTTCAAATCTATGGGAAGTCCAATGACTACCTCATCTACCTTATTTTCGCTGAAATATTTTTTCAAAAACTCCATCAAAAATCGGTTCTCTACAGTCTCCAGTCCACTGGCTATAATCTGCATATCATCCGTTACAGCAAGGCCACAACGGGCTTTTCCGTAGTCTATCGCAAGGATTTGTCCCATAAGTCTGCAAATTTAGTAAAATTTACTGATTTTATTCATAACGCAGTTTTTTTATATAAATCATGTTTTATTCCATTATTTTTTTTATAATTTTAATCTTCCAAAAAACATATATATGAAGAGACTCATCCTCGTAAGACATGCAAAAAGTGACTGGCCTGAAGAAACGGAGGACTTTGACAGACCTTTGGCAGACAAGGGTTTGGAGGATGCCATGAACATGTCCCGGTTCTTAAAAAACAATAATATCACGATTGATCATTTTGTTTCCAGCCCGGCAGTACGTGCGCTGAATACGTGCAAAATTTTCAATCAGGCTTATCAGTTGAACTGCTCTACTGATCAGAAATTATATAATCCTTCGGAAACAAGTTTCGAATCTGTAATCTACGATCTGGATGATAATCTTAGTTCAGTTGCCCTTTTCTCTCATAACAATGGGATTTCTAATTTTGCCAATTCTATTTCTGAGGATATTTTCCACTTTCCAACGTGCGGAGTAGCTGGTTTTGAAGTAGACTGCAACTCGTGGTCGGAATTTGACGGTGCCAAAAAGAAACTTTTATTCTTTTATGAACCTGGGAAAATATAGTTTTACCTTTTTTTATCTGCTATTATTCATTCTTCCTTTCTCCTGTCAGAAAAAGGAAAAAACGTATTTTGAAACAATAGCAATTGATGATATTCCACTTCCTAAGCCTAAACCCGGAAGCTGGAGATACCATCATGAGGAAAAATTTCAGACTTTTGAAGATTTTCAAAAAGGAAGGAAAATTATACCTAAGCCGGGGAAAAATACAATTTATCTTCAGCCTATAGGAAATTTTGATGCTCTTCAAAAAAAGGAAATGGCTCTCACACAAGAATATTTGAGAATTTATTTTCAGCTGGAAACCAAAATACTTCCCGTTTTACCCAATACAGTCTTTCCTAAAACAGTGAGAAGAATTTCTAAAGAGGGACATGAACAGATATTGGCTGGATATGTACTGGATAGTATTTTAATCAAGAGAAAACCCAAGGACGCCGTAGTTCTGATGGGAATTACAGAAAAAGATCTTTTTCCCCTACCTGAGTGGAATTATGTTTTCGGACTGGCTTCGTATGAAGATGGTGTAGGTGTGACATCTATATATAGATTTGCAAATGGTGGTTTAACAGCATCCAATTTTAATGAAAGTCTTCTCCGGTTAATAAAAATAGGTTCGCATGAAATCGGGCATATGTTCGGAATCAGCCATTGTCTGAATGCCAATTGTGTAATGAACGGCACCAATTCTCTTTCGGAAACGGATTATCATCTCGCAAGAGCCTGCTCACTTTGCCAGAGAAAACTGAGTTCAAGCATTCATTATAATGATAAAAAAAGACTTCTTGAACTAAAAAACTTCTTTGAAAAACAGCACCTCAATACAGAGCTTACTGCAGCAAATCAGGATCTGAATCTTATACAGTAAACCGACATCTATTTTGCTAACTGCATATTCTCCTCCTTTGGAGGGGTGGTTAATAAAAAAACGGGCTTTAGCCCGTTTCTATTGAATATATTTTGCAATTTCATTTTTACTTCTTCTTCAGATCTAAATCATCAAAATCAAAACTAAAATCTGTTACATCAGAAATAGCTTTCAATTTTGCAGATTCTGCTTTTCCATTTTCATCATAGCTGAAAATAATATAGGCATCGGCATCATAGCTTCTGTCGTCCCATTTGATGATAAAAGAATTATTAGAGTACGGAAGTAATTCCCCTTTCAGCCTTGGAGAGTTTTTACATGAAATTCTGTATGTATTTCCCTCTGCTGCAATTTGAACATCACCAAACCATACATCGTTGTATGTTCCTGTAAACTGTTCTGCTTTTGGCTGAAGAGCTTTCTCTTTTTTAAATGCTTCAGATTTAGCAAATGCTTCTTTCTTTTGCTTATCATATTCTGCTTCTACTTTAGACATTCTTTCACCATAAGTTTTAAGCCAGTTTCTATCTGCAATTCCGAGGTAAGAATCTTTTACTGTATTGGTAATTGTATTGAAAGCAGCACCAGACTGTTGGTTGGTTAATACAACAATTCCCAGTTTAAGATCTGGAATCAGAGTGAACTGTGTAACGGTTCCTATCAATCCTCCTGTATGCTGTATTTGTTTATGTCCTTTAACGTCACTAAGGAACCAGCCTAAACCGTATCCGTAAAAACTTGTATCATATGGATTTTTTGCCGCTACTCTGTCAGGAATCTGCAGACTCCAAAGCTGTTGTGCATTTTTATCTGAAACCAGTTTTTTCCCATCTTTTGTGGTAAAATTATTGAGAAGGCATTCTGCCCAGGTCGTCATATCCTTAATATTACTCAAAATTCCACCTGCCGCATTTCCTGTTTCGTTCCAATCGTGAGGTACAGCAATTGCTTTACCGTCTACAGGAGCGTGCGCATCAATTTTATTGGCAACGGCCTTTGCTCTGTTATAGCTTCCGAAACTTGAATTCATCCCTACTGGTTTCATAATTCTCTGCTCAACAAATTCCGCCCAGCTAAGTCCGGAAATTCTGTGGATAACTTCTCCTGCTACAATGAACATGATGTTGTTATAATCTAATTTCGTTCTGAAAGGATTTTCCGGCTTCAGATATCTTACATTATGAACGATATCATTAACGGTTAAGCTCCCACCTTCCGGAAAGAACATTAAGTCTCCCTGTCCCAATCCTAATCCAGCTCTGTGAGTAATAAGATCTTTGATGGTTACATTTTGAGAAACATAAGGATCATACATCTGAAACTCGGGGATATATTTTGAAACTTTATCATCCCAGTTCAGTTTTCCTTCATCGGCAAGAATAGCTAATGATACACACGTAAATCCTTTGGAATTGGAAGCAATACCTACCAGAGTATTATTATCCATAGGTTGTTTGGAGGTAAGAGAACGAACACCGAAACCTTTGGAATAGGTTATTTTCCCATCTTTAATAATTCCTACCGACATTCCCGGAACATCAAAAGTTTTCAGGGTATTCTGGATCAGTTCATCCAGCTTTTTCTCTTCTACCTGTGCATTGGCTAATCCTACAGTCAAAAGAAAAATGAAAAAAGAAAATTTCTGTTTCATTGCTTTTTTAATTTTCCCAAATTTAATAAATATTAAGAGATGCTCATTTTGATCGTGTTAAAAGTTTACTTACATTTCGGGCAAATCAGTTTTTTAATCAATGAAAAAGTCTATTTGTACCTGTCTCCTCTCTCTTTTTGCACTTGGTTTTATGAAAAGCCAGAATAAAGTGTCTAGCCCTCTTCTTTTGCAAACATGGAACCTGAAGAATGCCGATACTTATATTTATACGTATGAAAAACAGGATGCATTTGAAAAGAAAAGACACGGTCTCAGATTTCAGAAAAATGATAAAATTACCGGAAATCTCAATAGTTCTCCCTACAAATTTGATACAGAGGAAGATATTAATCCTAAAAAATTAAAATTTGATCTTTACATCGGCAGCTGGAAAAAAGTTTCGGATACTACGCTTAGCATTTTATTTCCTTCCAACTCCAGTATGAATGGTACTTTTATTATTTCAAAACTTACGGAGAATGAACTGAAACTAAAAAAAGTATTCACCGCGGATGTTGAAAAGAAACTTGATTCTATACGCAGAACAAAAAATATTGGTGACTGATTTCTCTGAAGTATCCTTGTTCAGGAGATGTAATAAAGCTTCTTTATATTTGCAATTTATAAAAGCATTGAAAATGGCAATAAACCGATTATTAGCTTTCTTCTTACTAACGGTAAGCTGTAATTTATACTTCTCTCAGAATGTAACGATTAAAGACACCAAAGTTTTACTGGATGGAAAACAGATTTTAAAGGCTGAAAAAATAACGCTTGCACAGTATTCATTTTTCTCGATGAAGAATGATGAGGAAGTTTTACTCTATAAATACATGGATAATGAAACGCCAAGCTATGTAAGCGACGACTATTTCATTCTTAACTTTCTCTCTGAAAAAGTTATCGTAAAATCTAAAGATCTGGGGAAAATTTCTAATTTTATGAATTCTAAAAAAGCCATGGAAAAGATAATAAAATGGCTGTTGAAAGAAAGAGTTCTTACTCATGATGGAGATTTGAACCCTGAACATCTGGCTATTTTCAAAGAAAAATACAACGAAAGTATCACTGCAAGAACTATTAGATAATGACAAAGATCCTCCTTCTCTCCGATTCTCATTCTTATATAGATGACCGGATTTTAGAATATGCTGCACAGGCCGATGAAATATGGCATTGTGGAGATTTTGGAAGCATCGATGTTATTGAACAGCTTGAGAAAATAAAACCTTTAAAGGGAGTTTACGGGAATATTGACAATGCTAAAATTCGTGCTGAATTTCCCGAAGTTAACCGTTTTTTTTGTGAGAAACTGGAAGTATTAATGATACACATTGGTGGCTACCCGGGGAAATACAGTCCTCTAACGAAAAAAGAAATCGCTGAAAAAGCTCCAAAACTATTTATTTCCGGGCATTCTCATATCTTAAAGGCAATGTACGATGAGAAAAATAGTCTTTTGCATCTTAACCCCGGAGCTTGTGGAAAACAGGGCTGGCATAAAATGAGAACCATGATGCGCTTTGTGGTAGACGGTGAGGAAATAAAAGACCTGGAAGTTATTGAACTGGGATCTAGAGTGTGAGGGCGGTGAGAGTATAAGAGTTTGCCTTCAATCCATTTTAGTTTTTACCTTTGTACCCATATTGGGTTTAGGCAATTCTTAAAAATTATGAAAATCGGCGATAAAGTTTCGGTAGTAGATGAAGATTTAAGCGGTATGGTAACTTCCGTGAAGGGGAATATTGTGGTTTTCAAAGACGAGTATGGCTTTACCCATCAATATCCAAAAGAAAAACTTGTTCCGAAAGATGCCGATCTATACGAAAATATCCGTGTGGTAAAAAAGTCGGAACCGAAAAAGATTGTTTCCAAGAAACATCAGAAAAATCATTTGGTTTTGGATCTGCATTTTCATAATTTGGTAAAGAATCCTAATGACTATGACAGCTTTGAGAGACTGTTCATTCAAAAGGAAAAACTGATTGAAGTTATAGCCTTTTGCAGAAAAAATAACCTGAAACGTCTCGAAATTGTACATGGTATTGGGGACGGAGTATTGCAAAGGATGGTTCGGGATGTTTTGGAAAGCCAGATTAATATTGATTTTTATAATAAGGAAATACTTCACCATCAATCGGGTGCGGTAATGGTAGAATTTCACTAAATTTGCAGGAATTGAAATATGAACGTACTTAATTTACTTTTTACCAAAGACGGATTGATCTATCAGATTGTGAAAAACAAAAACATTCTGGAGGAACAGTCTTATTTCGTTACAGAAGAAACTTCGCCTAATCTTATTGAAGAAAAACTTGATGAAGTTCTTATCAAACAGCGCTTTGATGAAATTCAGATCATTTCCGCATTTAATCATTTCACTCTGATGCCGGAAGGGTTTTCTGAGCATGAAACAGGATTTGACCTCATTGCCTTTAATGCTCCTGCAGATAAAGAGAAAGAAGAACTGATGCTTTCCATCAACAAAAAATTTGGAATTCAGTTTTATTATACTTTCCCTAAAAATTATTATAAAAAAATAAAGGAGCTTGCTGTACCGGTACATTTCAATTTCTCCGGTGAAAAGTTTCTGAGCTCTGTTCAGAATAAAAACAGTAAGGAAATTCACATCAATCTTTATCATAATCAATGTGAGTTTTTTGCGATAGACAATAAAAAGATCATACTTTATAATAACCTGGATGTTAACTCTGAAGTAGACTTTCTGTACTTTATTATGTTCACATTAAGCAAGATAGGTTTCGGAATCAATGAAACCAGTTTTTATGCTTACGGAGAAACGACAGAGAATGAGACGTTTATCTCCGAACTTCAGAAATTTGTTAAAAACCTGAAAATTGTTTTTGACAATATTCCTAACAAGAATTTTATACTTAACTAGGTTGAAGGCTGCAGGGATTAGGAATTAGTTCCTAAACAAGCCACCTGCTACCTATAATCTACCACCTAAACCCTAAAAAAATTATGTTCAGAATCATATCAGGCAAATGGAAAGCCAAAAAAATTGCCGCTCCCAAAAATTTTGATGTAAGACCTACCACCGATTTTGCGAAAGAGGCCTTATTCAGTATTCTGGAAAACAAATACGATATGCAGTCTATCTCTGTGCTAGATCTTTTTGCCGGAATTGGCTCTATTACTTTTGAATTTGCTTCCAGAGGATGTCAGGATGTAACTTCTGTGGAAATGAATCCTAAGCATACTGCTTTTATCAATTCTACAGCCTCAGATCTTGATATGTCCCTTCAAATCAATGTGCAGCGAGGAGATGTATTCGACTGGCTTAAAAAATTCAGAAACAAAAAATCCTTTGAAATTGTTTTTTCTGATGCTCCTTTTGAAATGGAAGAAAAAAAATACTACGAACTGCTTTCTCTGGTTTTAAACAATAAATACCTGAAAATAAACGGAGTACTTATTGTAGAGCACCAAAGCCGTATGAAGCTTGAACATCCTAATTTAATAGATACCCGAAAATACGGAAACGTAAGTTTCAGTTTTTTTGAACCGAATAAAGAAGATAATCAGGAAATTTAATTCCTGATTATTTTTTTTGAAATGACAGGAGCTTCCTGTCCCCATTTGGTAATCGCCTCCAGTACAGGCAGCAAGGTTTTTCCAAAATCTGTCAGCTCATATTCCACCACCAAAGGTGGTTTTTCTGTAAAAACAGTTCTGTCTATAATACCGTCCTCCTCCATCTGCTTTAGCTGTAAACTCAACGTTCTTTCCGTAATGGTAGGAATTGATTTTCTTATCTCATTATACCGCTTAGCCCCTTCAAGAAGATGGTGCAAAATTACAGCTTTCCATTTCCCACCAATGAACTTCATTGTAACGCTCGTACAGCAGGGATAGGATTTATTATCTATTGTATACATTTTTATACTATCATTTTTTACCGTTATTGCAAAGTTAGTAAACTTAAATTACTTTTGTAACTATAAAAATGATAGTATAAAATTATGAACTTTTTAGACAAAATGAAAAACAGGTATACTGTAAAAAAGTATAACCCAAAGGGAAAAATAAGTGAAGAAAATATTGCAACACTTCAAGAGATTTTAAATTTAAGCCCTTCTTCCATCAACAGCCAACCATGGAATTTTATTTTTGCAAATGATAACTCTAAAGTAAAGAATCAGCTTGCAGAAGCTTCTTTCTGGAATAAAGAAAAAATACTGGAAAGCAGCCATTTGATCGTATTCCAGGTTCTTAAAAATTCCGAAGATTTTGAAAAGCAGATTGATGGAGTACTTCCTGAAGGTTCTGTGAATTATTATAAAAATTTTGTAAAGCCTAAGGGAGAAGAAGGAATCAAATCGTGGATGAAACATCAGGTTTACTTATCACTGGGTGTTCTTTTATCTGCCTGTGCAGATATGGGTATAGACTCTACGCCGATGGAAGGCATTGAACCCGAAAAATATGACGCCATTCTAAACAATGAAAAATATGAAACGTTATTTGCTGTAGCCATTGGAGAGAAGGATGAAACGGATGCCAACCAGCCAAAATTCAACCCAAAGACAAGACTTAAGGCTGAAAAAGTAATTGTGGAAGCCTAATCCTAAAAGTTTATTCATTAAATCAATTTTTGTTCTCCTTGGCAAAAATGATAAAAAAGTCTGCTTCTTATGAGACAGACTTTTTAATTTATAATACTTTAAATTCCAGATCTATGGTTTTCCCAAAGAACTTTTTGGAAATTTTCTCGAAGTTCTTGGTAAGATCCGAAAGATAGAAGTGATAATTCGGTTTTGGATTGTTATCATTCAGAAGGTTGTACTTATCAAGGATAATCTTCAGATGATTGGCCACAATATTCGGAGAGTCTATAACACGCACCCTGTTTCCATAATATTGCTTGATCTCATCTATTAAGAGAGGATAATGGGTACATCCCAGAATTAATGTTTCAATATTTTTTAATTTACTATTGCTTAAGTAATTGTAAATAATAGCATGTGTAATTGGATGATTTTTAAAGCCTTCTTCGATAGCGGGCACCAATAATGGCGTTGCCAGTTCGTCTACTTTAATCCATTTATTATGTTTACGGATACTTTTTTTATACAACCCGGAATTTACAGTTGCCTTAGTTGCAATAACTCCCACATTATTATGAATCTCGTAAGATACTTTTTCAGCTACAGGATTGATA
Organism: Chryseobacterium sp. JK1; assembly: GCF_050632815.1. Classification (NCBI taxonomy): domain Bacteria; kingdom Pseudomonadati; phylum Bacteroidota; class Flavobacteriia; order Flavobacteriales; family Weeksellaceae; genus Chryseobacterium; species Chryseobacterium sp. JK1. The sequence continues at coordinate 237,515 of NZ_JBODRU010000005.1, forward strand.
ACGTCTATCACAGGAACTCTTCCCGCAACAGATTGCATCACTTCATTCAGAGCATTCGCTGTGGCAGTATTACACGCAATCACAATAGCTTTACAATTTTGCTCTAATAGAAAATTGGTAATCTTTGTAGAGTATTCAATAATAGCTTCTTTGGATTTTTCTCCATAAGGAAGGTGTTTGGTATCTCCGAAATAGATCAGATCTTCGTTGGGAAGAAGTCTCTTAATCTCTTTGGCAACGGTAAGACCTCCTACCCCACTGTCGAAAATTCCGATAGGCTGGTTAGGTGAAAGATGTGAATAATCTTGTTTTTTAGTTTTCAAATGAACTGAAATTTTATACAAAAATAGTGAATTTTATGGCACATTTGTATATATAGAGCCATTATACAAGAAACAAATCTGAAGCAATTCCGTCTGCCATAAACCAATGCTTTTCAGGAATTTTTAAATGATCATTTTCAATAATTAAGATTCCTTCTTCTATTTTCGCTTGTATTTCGGACTGGAAATGCTCCAATACTTTATCTGAAAATTTAGTTTTCAAACTGGTAATATCAACACCCCAAACTGTTCTTAAACCAATCATAATCATTTCATTAAACTGATCTTCCTGAGAAAGAATTTCTTCTTCTTTCGCCAACAGCTTGTCATTAAGCTTCTTTATATATTGCTGATTATTGGCGACATTCCAACTTCTTACATCGAAACCGTTATAAGAGTGTGCAGAAGGGCCAATCCCAAGATACTCCTGATATTTCCAGTAGGCAGAATTATGTCTGGAGTAAAATCCGGGTTTTGCAAAGTTGGAAACTTCATAATGTTCGAAGCCGTTATCTTTCAAAAAGTCTGACAGATAATAAAATTCCCTGTTTTGTTCTTCTTCTTTCGGACTTTTCACTTTTCCTTTCGAAATCCAGTTTTCCAGAGCAGTCTTAGGTTCAACAGTTAAAGCATAAGACGAAATATGAGGAACTTCCAGAGCGATTGTTCTGTTCAGATTTTCTTTCCAGATCTCAAGGTTGGAAGTAGGTGAACCGTAAATTAAATCAATACTCAGGTTTTCAAAACCAAAATCCTGTGCGCGTTTTATCGAACTTTCCGCTTCGGAAGCGTTGTGAGCACGGTTCATCAATTTTAAATCTTCTTCAAAAAAGCTTTGAGTTCCTATTGAAAGTCTGTTGACAGGTGTTCCGGCAAGCTGTTTCAGAAAGCTTTTATCCAGATCATCAGGATTGGCTTCCAGAGTAATTTCTATATTGTTTTCAAAACTGAAATATTGCAGTACCTCATCAATCAAAGCGTGAATTTCATCCACAGAAAGGATGGAGGGTGTTCCACCGCCAAAATACAGGGATTTCAGGTTTTTGTTCTGCAGTTCATTCTTTCGGAGCGCAATTTCGGTCTTCATAGCACGAAGCATTTCATCTTTAAAATTCAAAGATGTTGAAAAGTGGAAATTGCAGTAGCTGCACTTTTGTTTACAGAACGGAATGTGAATATATATCATAAAAAAAGCTCTGAAAAAATTCAGAGCTCAAATTTATTTAAATTAAATTGATTAATATCTAAATCCTCTAACATTAATAAAGTTATCGAAGTTATAGCCAAGACCAATCATGAAGCTGTTTCCTCCATAGCTTTGAATATCAGAGATTCCAAGGTTATAAGTAGCTCCAATCATGAATTTGTTGAATCTTACTTTTACAATTGGAGAAATGCTCAGGTTCTGATTGTCGAATCTGTTCTGAACTGTTCTGTAGCTTACCCCAAAAGAGAAAGCATTGATATCATTAGAGAATGTCGCCATTAGGTTCCAGTCGATCATTCTCGTAGAGTTGGTATTCAGGTTGATCAATGCTGATGGTGCCAACGTAATATTGTCAGCAATATTCCAGTTATATCCTAAATTTAAGAAGAATTTAATTGGAGAAGGCTCGTAGTTGTTTACAATAGAAGCATCATTACTTAATGCAATATCATTCACGGAAACCCCTCCGAATAAACCTCTATAGGTTGCAGCCAAACCGAAGTTAGCATATACCATGAAGATGTTGCTCTCGTCACCTCTTAATAATGGATCACCCCCTTCTTCAGTATTGATTTTTGAATAATCAAAATTCATGTTATAAAAATTAACACTTGTACCGAAAGAGAATTGATCTTTTCTATCTCCTTCACTACTTAGAGGAATAAAATATGAAGCACCCGCTGTAATACCTCCCGCAGAAATAGGACCATTACTGTCTCTGAATACGGAAATACCAGCACCTACTCTATCAAAGATATTCGCATTAATCCCGATTGACTGTACATTCGGAGAATTACTGAATTTTGAAAATTGTTGTTGATAATTGGCGTTGAGCTGTACGTAATCTGTTTTTCCGTATTGAGCTGGGTTGAACAGGAACTCACCATCCAAAAGATATTGCTGATAGTATGGTAGTGATTCTTGTGCTTTGTATGCATTTGACAAAAGAGCTAAACATACGATAGCATATAGTTTTCTCATAACAAATCTTGATTTCAATTCAACAAATATAAAAAAATTCTCAATATATTTTTAGTTTTCCAAATAATTTCTCCATTTTTTTACAGCATCCGCCATATCTTTGGGCATTGGGCTCTCAAAATATAATTCCTTTTTAGTCGTTGGGTGTATAAATCCTAGGGTGTGCGCATGGAGGGCATGTCTTGGTAAAATCTCAAAAACATTTTTAATAAACTGCTTATATTTTGGCAGATTTATCCCTCTCAAAGGCGTATGGCCTTCATATCTTTCATCATTGAACAGGGTATGGCCAATATGTTTGAAGTGTGCCCTGATCTGGTGCGTTCTTCCTGTTTCAAGCTTACATTCTACCCAGGTCATATATTTAAATCTTTCTAAGACTTTATAATGGGTAACAGCGTGTTTTCCCTGACTTCCGTCCTCATATACGGACATCTGCATTCTGTTTTTAGGATGTCTTCCGATATGTCCTCTTATTGTTCCTTCTTCTTCCTGAGGATTTCCCCATACAAAGGCCCAATAGAGTCTTTTTGTAGTTCTGTTAAAAAACTGTTTTGCCAAAAAGCTTAATGCATATTCATTCTTTGCAATAACAAGCAATCCGGAAGTATCTTTATCAATCCTGTGAACAAGACCTACTCTGTCAAGATCAGACTTTTGACCATTCTTTTCAAAGTGATATGCCAGTGCATTCACCAGGGTTCCATCCCAGTTCCCGTGTCCCGGATGCACTACCATTCCTGCTTCTTTATCTACCACAACAAGATCATCGTCTTCGTAGACAATATGTAATGGGATATCCTGCGGAATAATAACATTCGCTCTGGGTGGGTGAGCAAGCAATACAGAGATCTGATCTCCAGGCTTTACACGGTAATTCTGCTTTACGGCGGCACCATTCACTATAACGTTCCCAGCCCGGCAGGTCTGTGAAATTTTATTTCTTGAAGAATTCTGTCTGTATATTAAAAGGAACTTATCGATTCTTAATGGCTCCTGCTTAGGATCAACAGTGATATTGAGATGTTCATACAATCCTTTATTTTCCTCATCAATATCCATATTTTCGATACTGTTGGAATCTAATAATTCTTCATCTAAAAAATCTTCGTTATCTTCTGACATTTGTTTATATTTTTTACACAAAAGGCTTCAACATTTTGCAGTTGAAGCCATTATTTTTAATATTAATCTAATTTTATTCTACGACGACCTTCTTAGCCTTAGGATTCTGAGCTGGATGTTGTGTCGTTATTGAGTTAGCTGGTTTTGCTGCAGTTCCGGCAGTATGAGTACCATTTGTTGCTGACGTCTTCGGCTTATCTGTTGCTGAAGCTGCCGGTTTAGCGGCAGTAGTCTGAGTCTTCGGAGCTTCTGTTTTAGGAACTTCCGGCTTAGGGGTTTCCTTCTTTGGAGCCGGAGGCGGAACTACCGGAGCATCATAAACTGGTTCACTGTGAACTTCTTCATATCGTACCGGAGGCAATGTTGTATCTACTTTCATACGGTACATTGCATTCAGCTGTTCTACTTTTGCTCTAAGTTCTGCAGGGGTACGCTTACTTGCCCAAAGGTCAATCTGCATTCCCTGATCACGAACATCTCCTGAAGCAGGATCCTGATAATAGATAATATCAGATTCGTCCTTACTTCCGTCTTCATGTTCTACCAATCCTACTTCAAACATACTTTTTGCAATAACAGCTCTTGCTTCTTTTACAGAAAGCCCTACCACATTAGGAATAGAAATATTTCTCATAGGTCCGGATCCTACCACCACGTCAATTACTGAGAATCTAGGTAAACGGGTTCCCGGATTAACTGCATTTCCTTTATATAAGATTCTTAGAAGAGCATCTTTCTGAATACTCGGTTCGTAAATGGTATCTCCGATTTTAAGACCAACCTGATCCAATCTCTGGAAAGCCAGGCCTGAATATTTATTGATAACATCAGGAACCGCAATCTGCGCCCATGTTCTAGGATTTACTCTAAGACGTACCGTTCTTCCGTCTTTTACACGGGAACCTGGTGCAGGATAGATCTGAAGAACCTGAAAAGGTCTGTATTTGGGGTCATAATTGGCACTGTCTACTTCATATTCCAAACCTGTATCATCCAATATTTTAACAGCGTCGTGTATGGATTTATTGACAACATTAGGCACAGGAATTTCCTGACCATGATTAGTATGGTATTCCAACCAACGGAATGTGAGCCATACCAGCCCTACAAAAACACCGATGGCTACTACTAAATTCAGTAAAACTTTCCAATTGAAAAGTGATTTAAGCATACTTAAAAATACTTTAATTATAACGGCAAATATAGCTAATAATTTTAGAATGGGCTTTTTATTTAACACATTTCATTTTTGATTTTAAAATTTGCCGATTTCCCTTATTGCATTCCATAAAATGATTAAATTTGCCTTAATTGATACTATATGGTTATGAACAAAAAATGTGTTGCCGTAGTAATGGGAGGCTATTCTGATGAATATGTAGTTTCTTTAAAAAGCGGACAGTTAATCTATGATTCTTTAGACAGAAATCTATATGATGTATATAAGGTTGTTGTCCTTAAAGATGAGTGGTATTTTTTAGGCGAAAATGACAAAAAATATGACGTCAACAGAGGTGATTTTTCTGTTACATTAGATAACGGAGAAGTGCTGAAGTTTGATGTATGCTTCAATATCATCCATGGAACTCCTGGAGAAAATGGTATTCTGCAGGCATATTGGGATGCAATCGGACAAAAGTATACCGGATGTGGTTTCTATCAGAGCGCTCTTACGTTCAATAAGAAAGATACTCTTGCTGTATTGTCAAAATATGGTATCCCATCTGCTAAAAGTATCTATTTAAGAAAAGGAGAAGCCATTAATGTAGAAGAGATCGTATCAGAACTGAAACTTCCTCTTTTCGTAAAACCTAACCAGTCCGGATCATCACTGGGAATTTCAAAAGTAAAAGATAAATCTGAACTGATCGCTGCCACAGAAGTTGCTTTCAAAGAAGATGATGAAATTCTTATTGAAAGTTTCTTAGACGGAATGGAAGTTTCCGTAGGAGTTATTGATTTTAAAGGAGAAACCATTGTTTTAGGAATTACAGAGATTGTTCCTACCAACGAATTCTTCGATTATGAAGCGAAGTATGAAGGAGCTTCTGAGGAAATTACCCCGGCAAGAATTGATGAAGAGACCACAAAAAGAGTGGAAGAAATTGCCAAAAGAGCATACAATTCACTAGGAATGAGCGGATTTTCAAGAAGCGAATATATCTTAATGGATGGCATTCCCTATATGCTTGAAATGAATACCAACCCTGGATTCTCTCCTGCAAGTATTCTTCCTCAACAGGCCAAACATTACGGAATTTCTATTATGGATCTTTGCGGTAACGAAGTGGAAAAAGCACTTAACAAATAAAGAGGATGATCAAACTTCTTACTATTTCATTATTTATTTCTTCCTTTGCATACGCTCAAAAAGATGCCAGGACACTTGCATTGAATTTACCTAAAAATAAACTTGAGCCCACGCACGTTAAGTTTTCCGATAACGAAATTTTTCTGGATGATAAAAAGTGCTTCAACTACATCAAAAAAAATGATGTGATCATCGATAATGAAACAGTACCCAATTATTTTGAAATAAATTCTTTAGATAATCAGGTATTATTTTCAGGAATAATAAAGAAAAATGATAGTGGGAATTTTGAAAGTAAGATTAAGTTTCATCCCATCGACAAAGTGTATAAAAATTCAAAAATTATAGGAAGAAATGATTTAATCTTAAATTTATCTTCCAATCAGGTTCTAAATAACAACTGCAGTCTAAACCTTGAAAATCTAAGGCTGTTTTATGAAAAATCTAACGAAAACAACTAGGATATGAAAATTGCTGTTTTCCCTGGATCTTTTGATCCTATTACCTTGGGACATTACGATATTATAGAAAGAGCGGCACCGCTATTTGATAAATTAATTATTGCCATTGGGCAGAATTCCCAAAAGAAATATATGTTTCCTCTGGATAAAAGAATGGAATTCATTCAAAATTCTGTAGCAGAATTTCCCAACGTGGAAGTAGATTCCTTTGAGGGCTTAACGGTTGATTACTGTTTTGAAAAAAATGCACAGTACATCATCAGAGGTTTAAGAAACCCTGCAGATTTTGAATTTGAAAAAGCCATTGCTCATACCAACAGAACATTAGCTCATAAAAAACTCGAAACGGTATTTTTACTGACCTCTTCTGGAAAATCTTTCATCAGCAGCAGTATTGTAAGAGAAATCATTACTCACGGCGGCGAATATGAACTGATGGTTCCGGATTCTGTGAGAGTAGAGAGATAAATATATTAGTAATGAGCAATAAGTAATGAATAATTTTGATAGAATAGATTTTAACCAAATTTTCAGGGAAAGAACCAAAAACTTTTCCATCGCTATCATTAAGACTCTTTCTTCATTACCTTTTTCGGATGATATTTCAATAATAAGAAAACAAATCATCAGATCAGCAACCTCTGTTGCTGCCAATTACCGGGCAGTATCCAGAGCAAGATCTGAAAAGAAAAATTCGCTAAAATGTGCATAGTAGTCGAAGAAATTGGTTAAACTCAACTTTGGCTTGAAATTATTGAAGAATTACAATATTTAAATCCGGAAAAAATTTTACATTTAAAATCAGAATGCGAAGAACTCGTAAAAGTTATGACTACATATAAGTTTAAATTATCTCAAATTTAAATGGCATAATTTTTATTACTCATTGCTCATTATTTATTATTTATCATTCATAATATATGCACGAACAGTTCAATTTTGCTATAGAAGTCCTTGGGACCATCGCGTTTTCCATGTCGGGAAGTTTTGCAGCGATGCAGAAACGGCTCGATCCGTTCGGGGTTCTTATCATTGCCTTTGTAACTTCCGTGGGAGGAGGAACTGTAAGAGATTTATTGCTGGATATTCCGGTATTCTGGATGCATGATCTTCTGATGTGTTCACTCATTCTGCTTACCAGTGTATTTTCCATGGTATTCAAATCGCTGGAGAAAAACTTTCAGGTAACCCTTTTTATTTTCGACAGTTTTGGTTTGGGTCTGTTTACAATTATTGGTATTCAGAAAGGATTGAATGCAGGAATTCACCCTATGATCTGTATTGCTTTAGGGACAATTACAGGTTGCTTTGGTGGAATTATCCGGGATATATTGCTTAACAGGATTCCGCTGATCTTCAGAAAGGAGATCTATGCAACGGCTTGTATATTGGGAGGCTCGGCATTTTTGCTGATGACCAAATACACTCCGCTTTCTTATACTTTCATCCAGATTTTCACTATCTTACTGATTGTTGGTATACGTACTCTGGCAGTAAAATACCACTGGCAGATGCCTAAGTTCTATGGCTACGATCATCATAATTCGGAAATGTAAAAAAAGATATGACAGATATAAAAAAAGCACCTATCTCAGGTGCTTTTTATTTTTATTTTTTCTGACTAGAAGAATTTTCCTCTATTTCTCATATTAGGATTATGCATATGCTTCTGCATGGTTGGCATTTTCAACTGATCTTTCATCATTTTGATCTGATCGGTCATCATCCCAGCGCTGTCTAATCTTTTTGCTTCTTCCAGTAGCTTTTGCCCTTCCTGTTTTCTTCCTTTGGAAATAGCTGCTGCTGCAAGATTCAATGTTGCCATCGCTCTGTCGTGCTTCATATTCAAACCGTACTCCAATGCTTTCTTCATTAAAGGTTCTACTTTTGTCGGGTGATCCTGAGCTTGTGTTAAACCTAATAAATAATGGAAGTATCCATATTGAGTTTTATGAAGTTGTCCTTTATAATCTGTTATTTTTGTTAACCACTCTGCAGCTTTCTCCATATTCTGTTTTCTCAATTGCCAGAATGCCAGAAGAATATATTCATTTTTAAAGAAAAGCAGGATCGGAAATGCGGCAAGAAGAAAAACCACAATACCCCAACCAAGATTTCTTGTAAAAAACATCATATAAAGTCCCAGTAGGATAAGAACTGCTGCTACTGCAATTTTTATGTATTTATTCATTATTAAATTTTAGAAGTGCAAAGATAATAAATTTAGGTCTTAAAGTTCAAAAAGTCAATGGTGAATAGTCAATTCGCTGCGCTTGTTTATTTTCGTACCTGTGAGAAATTCATGATTCACTTTGCGAAGCAAAAACTCACTATTGACACTTATGCTTCTTTTTTAATTCTTTCAAACGTCTGAAAACAGAAATCGTAGCCGTTTTTCTCGTCTTTTTCATGGCAGATTTCGTGTGTTTTTTTCCAGATCTTACCATCTATTTTCGGAAAGAAAGTATCTGCCTGAAGATCTGCTTTCACTAAAGTAACTTCAAGTTTGTCTACCATATCCATCGTCTGCTCATAAATATTACCCCCTCCGATAATAAAGATCTCTTCATCAATCTTTTTGGCAAATTTCACTGCTTCTTTCAGACTTCCTACAATGAGAATACCCTCTTCAAACCAATCCTTTTTTGTTGAAACAACAATATTAGTACGATTAGGAAGTGCTCTACCAATACTCTCATAGGTCTTTCTTCCCATAATCACCGGATGTCCTGAAGTAATATCTTTAAAATGTTTTAAATCTTTAGGAAGATGCCAAAGCATCTGGTTTTCAAAACCAATTTCATTTTTCTCTCCCATTGCCACCACTATTGTTGTCATTCAAATATAATTTTTTACAAAATTAGCACATAATTTGTATATTTGATTAGCACAAAAAATTAAAAAAAATAAACTATGAAAAATAAAGGATGCCTAAGCGCAGGAACCATTGGTATTGTTCTTCTTATTATTGTTATTGGTCTGTTCTTCTGGGGAAAAAGCGGATATAACAGTTTTGTAGATAAAGAACAGAATGTGAACGCAAAATGGTCCAACGTAGAAACGGTATATCAAAAAAGAGCCAATCTTATTCCTAACCTTGAAAGAACGGTAAAATCGTATTCAAAATTTGAACAGGAAACTTTAACTCAAGTCGTTGAAGCGCGCTCTAAAGCAACGTCCATCAATATTGATCCAACCAATATGACTGATGCTGACATTGCAAAGTTTCAGGCAGCACAGGGAGAATTATCCGGAGCGTTGAGCAGACTAATGGCAGTCGTAGAGTCGTATCCTAATTTAAAGGCAGACCAACAGTATATCAACTTCCAAAGAGAATATACCGCTATTGAAAACAGCATCAGAACAGAAACTGTTTATTATAACGATGCTGCTCAGAGTTACAATACCTCTATCAAGACTTTCCCAAACAATATTTTGGCGAACTTCACCAACTTTAAAGAAAAACCTTACTTCAAAGCTGACGCAGGAGCTCAGAAAGCACCTGATGTATTCAAATAACAATGGGTAATTACCTTACAAATCAACAGATCGCTTCCCTTGTGGAAGCGATTCAGTCTGCGGAAGATCATTCTACGGGAGAGATCCGAGTGCATATAGATTCCAATACTGATGATCATCTTGCAAAAACTGCATTTGAGGTATTCCGGGAACTCTGTATGGATAAAACTGCCGATAGAAATGCAGTGCTTTTTCATGTTAATTTTGAAAAAAAATACCTTACCATCATTGGAGATGTCGGAATTCATGATAAAGTACAGCAATCCTATTGGAATCATCTCCATGATTATATTACCGCTGAATTTGCCAAAGGCAATTACTACAAAGCATTGAAAAGTGCGATCCTGGAAACAGGCCTTGAACTTAAAAAACATTTTCCTGTAAAAGGAGAAAACCCAAACCAACTTCCGAATGAAATTACGTTCTCTTAAAATAGTATTTTCATTTCTACTGCTCTGCTTTTACACTTTTGTATCAGCACAGTATACTATTCCTGAAAAACCAGCAGTTCTTTATCCTGTTTTTGATGAAGCCAATCTTCTTACTCCACAGGAAAAAAATGATCTGAATAATAAACTCATTAAGTTTGCCGACTCTACTTCTACAGAAATTGAAGTAATCATTATTCCATCTACAAAAGGAGAAGATGTGAACTTCCTGGCAACCATGTTCGGTGAAAAATGGAAAATCGGGAAAAAAGATGTAGATAACGGAGTTGTATTTCTTATTGCAACGGAAGACAGAACCATGTCTATCCAACAGGGACGTGCTGTAGAGCAATACCTTACCGCTTCAGTAGCAGGACAGATCCTTGACTATATTGTTACTCCCAATTTCAAAAAAGGACTTTGGTATGAAGGTATCAATGGAGGAACCTCAGCTATTATGGAGGCTGTTCAGGGGAAATTCAAACCTGTTGCCACAACAGCGCCTTCTGGTAACGGAAGTGCATTAAAGGTCCTTATCATTGCCTTTGTTATCTTCATCATTATCGCTATTCTTTTTGGAAACAGAGGCGGCGGCGGTGGTGGCGGTAATAATGATGATGACGATGACGTGATCATTACCCGAAGAGGACGCAGAAACTATCCTGGTGGATTTTTCCCTTTCCCTGGTGGATTTGGAGGAGGAGGCTTTGGTGGTGGAAGTTCCGGCGGTGGCGGAGGATTTGGAGGCTTCGGTGGCGGAGGAAGTTTTGGAGGCGGAGGCGCTTCAGGAGGATGGTAGTTTACTGTTCTTAGGAAGTACTGTTTCTACTCTACTTTTCAGTCTTATTCATTAATCGTAATTATTTCCAATTAAAAAATGGGGAAAGAAATTTTCAAACGATTACTATATTCCTTTTTATTTTCTCTGGGATTATCTTTATTGATTGTTTTATTGATCTCAGGAGATTCAGGAGGATCTGAAAACACGCAGGCTCGAAATATCATGTTTTTTTATGCGTCTTTCATTTCTATAAGCTGTTTTATTTCTTCTGTAACTGCGTTTCTTAACTTAGCTGTATGGATGAGGAAAAGCTTGTATCTAAGTATCGCTTCATTCTTTGCATTCCCTTTAGCTGTTCATATTATTACAATTCTGCAAAATACTGAAGGTGACCTCGCTCTATTGCTTATCCTTTACAGCCCTTCTTCACTTTACCTTCTAGCCCTGATTTACAATTTTTATATATTCAGAAAAAACATCAAAACAGAGTCGATTCAAAAGGATCTCTAAATCTGAGTTAAAATTTTTATCTAAACCTCAAAAATAAACCCATTCTTCGTGTAATATTAATATTAAATTCAATTTTACATATTAAAAAATTAACAAAACCCTACAAAAACTACCTTTTATTCAATATTTTTTCACTATATTTACTGAAAACAGGATTATGAAGAAGACCTTGGTAGTATTTGCGCACCCTTATCTGGAGCACTCCAATTCGAATGTTGAGCTCATCAATTTCTACGTTCGCCATCAACATTATACCTTAAGAGATCTTTACGAAGAATATCCTGATTTTCATATTGCAGCTTTCAGAGAAAGAAAACGCCTTAAAAACTACGACCGTTTTATTTTTCAGTTTCCATTGATATGGTTCGGAATGCCTCCTCTCCTCAGATTATGGATTGATGAAGTTTTTGATAGAGACTGGCTTATAGAAGGTGAATATAATCCATTGGAAGGAAAAGAAGTCTACATTCTTATTACGACGGGAGGAAAAGAAAGATCATTCAGCAAAACAGGAACTTATCAGTATACCATTGATGAACTTATCAGTGGATTGATTGTTTCATTAAAGGTTTTCAAAGCCGATATCAAGCATATTAAAATCGTATACGAAGCCAGCAAGCTTTCTAAAAAAGAAATTATTTTACATAAAAAAGAATTTACAGAACTACTCAATCAATAGCATATGGAATCCAGCTTAGCGATGAACACATTAATTTTTCTGGGTGTAGCCATTATTATGGTTCCATTGGCCAGAAAATTTGGATTGAGTTCTGTGATCGGATATATTTTAGGAGGAATCATTATAGGTCCTTATGTTCTAAGACTTACCGGGAATAATGTAAACGACATTATGCACGCCAGTGAGTTTGGGGTGATCATGCTTTTATTCATTGTAGGATTGGAACTGGAGCCCCGCAAATTCTGGGAAATGCGAAAAAAAATTATAGGATTGGGACTTTCTCAGATGCTCCTCACCATATCACTGTTATTCGCAGTATTCATCAGTGTTGGATGGCAGATAGATAAAGCAGTAGCTGTTGCCATGTGCTTTGCATTATCTTCTACAGCCATTGTTCTTCAAACCCTACAGGAAAAAAACAACCTCAAAACAACGGCAGGGGAAGCTTCATTTTCCACACTTCTGTTTCAGGATATTTCGGTGATTCCTATTCTGGCAATTCTTCCTATTATTGCTAATTATAAAGCGAAACATCATGATAATGAAATTCAGATTCTCATCCAGAAGTTACCGGAATGGTTACAGGCAAGCACCGTAATTCTGGGAGTTGTTTTACTGATTCTATTGGGAAGATATGTATTTGTCCCTTTTCTCCGCTATGTTTCAAAATCGGGAATGGCGGAACTGTTAACGGCATCTTCACTATTTCTGGTAATTGGCGTTTCCGAACTCATGGTTGTAATTGGGCTTTCTCCTGCATTGGGCGCTTTCCTGGCTGGTGTAATGCTTGCCAACAGTGAATTCCGGCATGAACTGGAGGCACAGATAAATCCATTCAAAGGGCTTCTGTTAGCTGTGTTTTTTGTAAGTGTAGGCTCAACAATTAATTTTAATATTATTCAGAAAGATCCTTTATTTATATTCAGTACTGTTTTTGCGGTGCTGATTGTGAAGTTTTTTGTTTTGTATGCGATTGGAAAGTTCTTCAGGATAGATACTCCACAAAGCCTTTTCTATGCATTTGCTCTTTCTCAGGTAGGGGAATTTGCATTTGTATTAATCAACTACGCCTCCGACCTTTATCTTCTGAGCCCGGAACTGAATGCCCAGCTCATGGCTGTAACAGCAATTACCATGTGTATCACTCCTATCCTTCTGATTGTTAATGACAAGTTTATCACCCCAAAATTTATCAAAGAAATTCCTGAAGAAGATCACGACTTTAATATTTTAGACAGTGATGTCACTCAAAAAAAGATTATCATTGTCGGTTTTGGGCATTTTGGAAGTACTGTAGGGCGACTTTTAAAAGCGAATAAAGTATCGGCCACTGTTCTGGACAGAGATTCAGATCGTGTAAAGCTATTGAGAAGCTATGGTTTTAAAGTATATTATGGAGATGCTACCAGAATTCCGATTCTAAGAGCTGCCGGAATTGAAGATGCTGAAATCCTTGTTCTATGTCTTGATGATCCGGACGACAATATGTTTATCGCTGAGCTTGTCCGTGAACATTACCCTGATGTAAAGATTTTCGTAAGGGCTAAAAACAGAATTGACGCTTATGAATACCTCAACAACGGAATTAATCATATCTATCGTGAAACATTAGGTACTGCGGTTGATATGGCTGTTGATGTACTCCACGAAACCGGAATGAGAAAATATGCAGCAAGGCGTCTTGGCCAGAGATTTATGGCGATTGATAAGGCATCGATCAGGAAGCTGGCAAAAATGAAGGAAGATGATGATATTGCTTTATTCAGCACAAAAGAAATCCTCCAACGTGAGGAGGAATTATTGGCATACGATAATCTTAATTTTGATAACCGAAATTGGGAAGGTTCCTCATCCACAGAAGAAGATGAGGAAGAATCCCAGGATTAGTTTATTGGATGGTTACACTTCCACCGCTGCTCTCGTCTTTGGTAACGCTTGTAAGCTCTCCTTTCTTGGAAATCGTAACACTTCCACCAGAAGATGCTTCTGCTTTAACACTGGAAACGGCTGCTACATGAATACTTGCCCCACTGGATGCATCAGCTTCCACATGATCTACAATAACTTCTTTTCCAGAAATACTGCTGCCCGAAGAAGCACTGATCTCTGCCTTTTTTGCTTTCCCTGAAATCTCAAGACTTGATCCTGATGAAGATTCAATTCCCAGGTTCACCGCCCATACCTTTCCGGTAAAATTACTGCTGCTGCTTATATTGATATCCATATCATTAGCTTCCAGATTTCCAGAAATACTCGCCGCACTGGATACCTCAATACCTGTTTTTTCCTGAGTGAATTTATCTTTCACATCAATGCTCGCCGCCGAATCTGCCAAAAGCTTAGTAAAATCTTTAGCATAGATCTTTGCCGTTACCTTAGCGGTGTTCATCACTCTGATACCACTCTTATAATGAATATGCAATTTACCGCCTTCGTTATCCACAAGAATTTCGTTGATGATATTTTGAGGGGCAGAAATCTCTACTTTCTCTACATCCGATTTTATTACTTCCGCTTCTATAGCCTGTGAAACCTGAATTTCATTAAAATCTCCGGTAACTGTTTTATGCTGCATCGGTCCGTTATCTGCGGTAACCACCTTCTCTACCCAGCTGCTTTTTTCTTCGTTTCTTTTCTCATGTTTATCATTACATGAGGCCAATAGCACAAAGGCTGAAAAAATAAAAAGAGTTCTTTTTTTCATGAGTTATTTCTTTTATATATTATCTTTTTGATTTCTTATTTAAATGACAACTAATTTATAAAAAATATTACATCGCACTTAAAAATACTACATTTCCTTCAGTACAAATTTAAAACTGTCAGTTATTAAATCATTACCATTATTTGCCTACTTTTTTCTCTTGCGAAATACCTCACCCAAAATAGATTCTATGAGGTAAGTTTTTAATATCTTTATGGTTTAATAACAACTATATTTATGAAGAATATTTCATCGGTATTATTAATTTCTGCCTTGGCGTTCAACCAATCTTGTACTACAATGAAACAGACCGATACACAACAGGAGCTTCCTGCACCTGATCCCTCTTTATCTTCAAACCCTTTCATGAAGAAGAGTAAGCTTCAGTACGAAGCTCCGGAATTCGACAAAATCAAAAATGAGCATTTCAAGCCTGCTTTCGATTTTGGTTTAAAACAACATGAGGCCGAAATCGTAAAAATAGCAGACAACCCTGCTGCTCCTACGTTTGAAAATACCATCGTTGCATTGGAAAAAAGTGGTGAAGTACTGAAAAGAACTCAGATCGTGTTCTCTAATCTTACAAGTGCCAACACCAATCCTACGCTACAGGCTCTGGATGAAGAATATGCTCCTATTTTTGCAGCACATTCTGATAAAATGTACCTGAATGAAAATCTTTATAAAAGAATAAAATCGATCAAAGAAGACGGTCTTGATCCTGAAAGTAAGAGACTGGTACAATATTACAAGCAGAACTTTGAGATTGCCGGTGCTAATCTTTCTGCTGCCGACAAAGAAAAACTGAAACAGATCAATCAGGAATTGGCTTCCCTTTCTACTCAATATTCCAACAAACTATTGGAAGCAAGAAAGCAAGGCGGTGTATTCTTCTCTGATGCAAAAGAACTGGACGGGCTTTCTACTGACGAAATTGCAGCCGCTGCGGCAGATGCTAAAACTGCAGGACAACCTGGGAAATACCTTCTTGCTTTACAAAATACCACACAGCAACCTCTTTTACAAAACTTAAAAAACAGAGCGACAAGAGAAAAACTCTTTAAAGCTTCATGGACAAGAGCTGAAAAAGGAGATGCCAATGATACAAGAGATACTATTGAAAAACTGGCTAAACTAAGATTGAAGAAAGCTCAGATCTTAGGTAAGAAGAATTTTGCAGAATGGAAACTTCAGGATCAAATGGCAAAAACTCCGGAAGCTGCCACTAAACTGATGAACCAGATTGCTACTCCTGCTGTAGAAACGGCAAGAAGAGAAGCAAAAGATATTCAGGATCTTATCGATCAGCAAAAAGGAGGCTTCAAAGTAGAACCTTGGGACTGGAATTTCTATGCTGAACAGGTAAGAAAAGCAAAATTTGATCTTGATGAAAGTGAAATAAAGCCTTACTTCGAAATTACAACCGTTCTTGAAAAGGGAGTTTTCTTCGCTGCTGAAAAATTCTACGGACTTACATTCAAAAAAAGAACAGACCTTCCTGTTTATCATCCTGATGTGGTTACGTATGAAGTATTCGATCATGATGGAAAATCTATTGCGATCTATTATCTGGATTTCTATACAAGAGATTCTAAAAACGGAGGTGCATGGATGAGCAACTTTGTAGAGCAGTCTTATCTTTTAGGGACAAAACCGGTGATTGTCAACTGTTACAATTATCAAAAACCAGCTCCGGGAAAACCTTCATTAATCAGCTATGATGATGTATCAACAATTTTCCATGAATTTGGTCACTCTATCCACGGAATGTTTGCCAGCCAGAAATACCCTTCTCTTTCAGGAACCAACGTACCGAGAGACTTTGTAGAATTTCCTTCACAGATCAATGAGCATTGGGCTTTAGATCCTGTTGTTTTGAAGAACTATGCGGTACATTACCAGACAAAACAGCCTATTCCACAAGCTTTAGTAGAAAAGATTAAAAAAGCAGCTACTTTCAACCAAGGCTATATGACTACTGAATTGGTTTCTGCAGCAGAGCTTGATATGGACTGGCATACAATTGCTAACGAAAGCCAGTTTATTCCTGTTTTAGATTTTGAAAAACAATCTTTGGCAAGCCATGGGTTTACCTTAGCAACGGTTCCGCCAAGATACCATACGCCTTATTTCGCTCACATCTGGGGCGGTGGATATTCTGCAGGATATTACGCTTACTTATGGTCTGAAACATTGGACAATGATGCATGGGAATGGATAAGCAAAAATGGGGGATTAACCAGAGAAAATGGAGATCGTTTCAGAAAATATATTCTTTCTGTAGGAAATTCTGTAGACCTGAACCAGGCATTCAGAGATTTTACAGGGCATGATCCGGATATCAAACCTTTATTGAGAAACAGAGGTTTTATTAAATAAATCAACGAGAAGCATTCTTTATTAAGAGTGCTTCTTTTTTTGTGACTTGGCTAAAGATTATTTTTATTCATATTTATTATTTTTGTGGAATAAAATTTTAAAAACAATATATGAACTGTCTCTGCTGTTCAGGAAAACCTTACGAAGATTGCTGCAAACCCTATCATACCGGAGAAAAGAACGCTCCAACAGCTGAAGCATTGATGCGTTCCCGATTTTGTGCTTTCGCCATCCCCAACGGGGAATATCTGATGGAAACTACCCTTCCGGGAAAACGAAAATTTCACAACAAAAGAGATCTCCAGGAATGGGGAGAAATCAATCAATGGACAAAACTTGAAATTATTAGAACCCCTGCTTTAAATCACGTAGAGTTTAAGGCTTATTACACAGATCAGGACGGTCATCCACAAGTTCACCACGAGTTTTCTCTTTTCCAGAAAATGCATGACCGCTGGTATTATGTTTCAGGAGAATTTTTAGATTAATATTATATATTTTCTACCCCTTCTATCTATATTTCAACAGAGCTTAAGTATACATAAGCTGTACACTGTATAAAAAATGAGCCACAGAAAATTCTGTGGCTTATTTTTATCTTTTACGATCAAAAAAATGTCCGATAAAAACCAGACATTTATAATATTTTTTAGTGAGTATCTGTTCCGTCAATTCCGTGAGCGTGACCATGTGTCAACTCCTCTTCTGTTGCAGGGCGAGTATTTAAAACTTCCACTTGGAAATCTAATACTTTACCAGCCATTGGGTGGTTAAGATCTGCGACAACAGCTTCTGGAGTTACTTCTACCACAAATGCCTGAAAATTGTTCCCTTGATTATCAGATAAAGGTAAGATCGCTCCCACTGGTGGAATTCCTGATTCTTTAAACATATCAATCGGTAATTCTGCAATAGCATCAGCCTGTCTTTCACCATAAGCTTCTTCCGGCTGAATGGTAAAAGCAGCTTTATCACCAGCTTGTAAACCAAGAATATTCTGTTCAAATTTTGGAATCATCATTCCTACACCGTACAAAAATGTAAGTGGATTTTCTGCTGTTGTTTCTTCTACAAGAATTTTAGTCCCATCTGGTTCAATAGTGTGAAGGATGTACTTTACAGCTACAACATGATTGTTTTCAATTGTCATATTTTCTATTTTTTTTCGTGAGTCTTTTCACGATTCATAACACAAATATACGTTTTTGAAATGATTTCAGATTTCTATCTGCTCTTCTTTCCTTCGTCTCTTTTCTTTTGTCTCAGGACAAAGAGATATAAACTCTCGACTTTCGTTCTTGCCCATGGTGTTTTTCTTAGAAACTTCAGAGAAGAACTTATACTGGGATTCTCTGTAAAGCATTTTATATTGATCTGTTCGCCTAGTCCTTCGAAACCTTGGTAGTACTCTACCAGTTCTTCAAGGATAGCATCCAGCCTTTTTCCGTGTAAAGGATCTTTTGATTTTTCTTCCATAACACAGTAAAATTAAAACATTTTATCAGACTTGACGACTAAAATTGTTTCCCCCCTTAATCTTTAGTATTTTTGATGAAGCTATTTCTTACCCATAAAATGATCCGGCACCCATAATATGAGCAAAAACAACGAAGCAAACAGGAAAAAAAATAAAAAGAAAATTGATCAGAAAAAACGTAAAATACAAAATGCAGAAGCAGAAAGGAAAGCACGTCTGAAACAAATTCGAGAAGATTTTAAAGCCAGAGAAACTGATAAAAATGCATAAATATCGGGCATTACAGAACGTATCTTTTTTAATTCTCAAACTTAAATTATGAAAATTCTACACACCGCCGACTGGCACTTAGGGAAACGTCTTGATCGTTTTTCAAGGCTGGAAGAACAAACCTTAATCATGGATGAAATAGTTCATATTGCTGATGAGAATAATGTAGACTTGGTTTTGATAGCAGGTGATCTGTTTGATAACTTCAATCCAAGTGTTGAAGCAGTAGAATTATTTTATAAGACATTGAAACGTTTATCATTAAACGGAAAGCGCCCTGTTGTTGCCATATCCGGAAATCATGATTCTCCCAGTTTAATAAGCGCACCCGATCCTTTAGCCCGGGAATGTGGGATTATTTTAATAGGACATCCTAAAACGGAGATCGTTCCTTTTGCAACAGAATATTTTCAGATTGCCAAAACAAAAGCCGGCTTTATTGAGATTGCTCTGGAAGGCAAAGATTCTCCGGTAAGAATACTCCATACACCTTTTGCCAACGAAATCCGGTTAAAAGAATATTTTGGAGAAAATAAAGAAGAAGAAATCAATAAAGTTCTTTCACAAATGTGGAAAGAGCTTGCGGATGAATTTTGTGATGATTCCGGCATCAATCTTCTTATGGCTCATTTATATATGAATAAAAGAGGTGCAGAAATCCTGGAAGAGCCAGACGGTGAAAAACCTATTAAAATCGGAAATGCAGACCTGATCTTCTCAGATACTATTCCCGAGCAGATCCAATATACAGCATTAGGGCATCTTCATGCTTTTCAGAATATCGGGACAAAAGAAAAACCGGTCATCTATTCCTCTTCTCCTTTATGTTACAGTTTCAGTGAAGCTGGACAAACCAAATATGTTACTGTTATTGATGCAGAACCGGGAAAGGCAATCTCCTACGAAAAAATAGCTTTAAAAAACGGAAGATCTCTAGTCCGAAAAACTTTTACCTCCGTGGAAAATGCAGTTCAGTGGCTCTCTGAAAACCCATATACTTTTATTGAACTTACTCTGGAAAGTGAAACTTTTCTAACCGCTGATGAGAGAAGAAAAATCTATCAGTCTCACGATGGTATTGTTCATCTTATCCCAAAAGTCAAAAATAAAGAACTTACGGAAGACCAGAACCAGGAAATTAATTTAAATCAGAATATAGAAATATTGTTCAAAGACTATTTTAAATCTAAAAGTGGCGGACAGGAAGCCAACGAAGAACTGATGAATTTGTTTAACGAAATTTTAAATGCTTAGCTTATGATTCCTGTTCAATTAACTATCGAAGGATTGTATTCCTACCAGGAACGCCAGACTATTGATTTCAAAAATCTTACTGATGCCGGATTGTTTGGTATTTTCGGAGCTGTGGGTTCTGGGAAATCTTCAGTACTGGAAGCCATTTCATTTGCATTGTACGGTGAAACGGAACGTCTGAATATGCGTGACAAACGAGCGTATAATATGATGAATTTAAAATCAAACACATCCTATATAGAGTTCGATTTCATCAACTATGAGAACAGACTGTTTCGGGCAACCAGAGATTTCAGAAGAAATTTAAAAAAATTCGAAGAGGTAAAACCCAATACTGTTACTTTTTATGAGTTCAGTAATGGTAAATGGCTTCCTTTGGATCATTCTAATGCAGAAACTATTATAGGATTAAGCTATTCCAATTTTAAGAGAACGATCATTATTCCGCAAGGGCAATTCAAAGAATTTTTGGAACTGGGAGCTGCAGAAAGAACCAATATGATGAAGGAAATTTTTAATCTTCAACGTTTTGATCTTCAATCCAACACCTCTACCCTTCACGTAAAAAACAGATCGGAACTGGATCAGCTTGAGGGCCAACTGAAAGGTTTTGAAGACATTAATGAAGAAAAAATTCTGAACCAGAAAGAACTTGTAAAGGAAGAGCAGAAGAAACTTTCGGAGGCATATGATAAACTTGAGAAGCTCTCCAATATCTATCAGCAGCTGAAAAATTTAAAGAATGATTTTGAAAGTTTACAGCAAAACAGAGAAAAATTCGGGAAACTGTCTGAACAAAAAACCCAAATAGATGATCTGGAAAACAAAACAGAATTGTACGACCGCGTTTTCAGAATTTTCAGTCCTTTGATTGTTGAAAAAAACAAGCTCTCAAAAGAAATGGCTGGTAAACACAATGAAAAGGAACAACAAATTAAAACACTTCAGGAAACTGAACGTCTTTTTGCCGTCGTAACAGAACAGCTCACTTCTCTCGAACCCCAGTTTAAGGCTCTGGAACAATCTAAATTACAAGAAAATGATCTGAATCTTATCATCCAGATCCTCTCCTATTCTGAGGAAATTAAAATTCTGAATGAAAGAACTCAAAAAGGTTCTGAAAAAGTAAAAGAGGTCGACCTCAACAGAGAAAAGATACAGAAAATCATTGACGAGCTTTCTGCCAACGTTAAAAATTTAAAAGAACAGAAACTCGATTCTTCTTTGCTTTCTGAAGTTGGAAATTGGTTTATTCAACAAAAAAATCTCAAAAAGAAACAGCAGGAACAAACTGAGAAAATTGAAAAATATACCGTTCAGATTGATACTATTGCAAATGAATTGAAGTCCTTTTTCTATCATGAGAAGTATAAAGAGGATTTCAAAATAAGGAAAGAAACGTTAGAAGCAAGCAAAAAAGAATGGTCTCAAAAACTGGATCATCTTAAAATCCAGAAAGAGCTTTCCCGCTTTGCCAGTGAACTTCACGATGGTGAAAATTGTCCTCTTTGCGGTTCCAAAGAACATCCTCACATTGTAGAAATTCAGGATGTACATACAGAGCTGCAGGAAATTCAGGATAAAATAGCAGGTATTGACCAGGAAGTTATCCACATTCAGAAACAGGAAGCCGATATTGATAAAATTCTGGACCGAAAAAAAATATTTGAAGAACAACGTCTTTCCGAACAGAAGGTTTTGCTTCAAATTCAAAAAGATATTGAAACCCATATTCAGCAGTTTAGCTGGAAGCAATTTTCTCCGGATCATGAAGATGAATTTGAGAAAAAACGTTCTGATTCTTTTGCTTTGGAAAAAAAGATTGAAGAAGCAGAGCGAAATATCATTGCAGAAAGGGAAAATCTTGAAAAAGAAATGCAGCTTCTGGATAAATTTAAAACCGCGTTGGATGAAATCAAAAAGAAAGAAATTTCCAAGCAGGAGCACATTAATTTCAGTAAAGCCAGCCTTAAAACATTAGATTGGAATCTGTATGCTCTAAAAAACACAGCTGAAGTTGAAGAATCTTATCAACAGCTGGTTGCCTCCAATAAAGCAACAGAAGAAAATTATCAGAAAGCTCTACAGGAAGAAAAACTTCTTGCTCCAAAACTGGCAGAGCAAAAAACAATTGTCGCAGAGACTGAAAAGCAAATCGCTACATTGCAACAGGAAATCTCAGATAATGAAACAGAGCTGAAAAAAGCACTTGCAGAACAAAATTTTGCAGTGCTGAAAGAAGTTGAAAATCTTTTGCAGCAGGAAATCAATATTCAAACTGCCAGAGCCGAAATACAAAAGTTCAGAATCGAATTTGAAACCCTGAAAAAATTTATTGAAGAGCTGGAATTGAAACTGAAGGATCTTTCTTTTAATGAAGAACAATTCTCTTCAACCGAAAAGCTGTTCAATGATGCACAAACAGAACATCAACAAATCAACGATGCTGTCGTAACAAAAACGGCAGAAATAGACCGTCTGGAAAAAGAGTTCCTGAAAAAGGAAACACTTCTGAAAACACTGACACAGCTTCAGAAACGTTCCGAGAATTTAAAACTGATGATGAATCTGTTTAAAGGAGCAGGTTTTGTACAATATGTTTCATCTATTTATCTGCGCCAGCTTTGCGATCATGCCAATGTACGCTTTCACAGGATGACCAGAAATCAGCTGAGTCTTCAGCTCAATGAAAATAATGATTTCGAGATTATAGATTACCTCAACGAGGGTAAAAGCAGAAGTGTTAAAACACTTTCCGGAGGTCAGGCATTTCAGGTATCTCTGAGTCTTGCTTTAGCTTTGGCAGAAAGTGTACAGTCCAATGCACAAGCTGATAAAAACTTCTTTTTTATTGATGAAGGTTTTGGAACTCAGGATACGGAATCTGTCAATATTGTATTTGAAACCCTCAACAATCTGATGAAGGAAAACAGAATTGTAGGAATTATTTCTCACGTAGAAGAGCTGAAAGAAAAAATTCCTACTGCACTCAATATCATAAAAGATGAAGAAAGAGGAAGCTTGATTGAGATAATCTGATAAGTTTATATAATTAAATGGCCACGAATGTATTCATGGAAATAGATGGGTACATTCGTGGCTAAAAAAACCCATTCTGAAAAATATTAGATATAATTACCGTTCATTTTATTACATTTGAATTTAGAAAGGCCTTTACTTCACAATTCAGGCTGTTAAGAGATAATTGATATTAAATGATCTACCGAATGAAAAAAATTGGACAGCATATTATCCTTATCCTTCTGCTTTTAACGATTCCGATTGTTTCTTCACCGGATTTTGACGGTACGCTGTCGGTTTTCAGAGTATCTCCTTTTCAGAGAGAATTTATTCGTTTTGTATTCGTTGTTATCTTTTTCTATGTAAATCTTAATCTGTTTCTTCCCAAACTGTATAATCGAAAAAAATATGTTCTCTTTGTCATCTGCATTCTGATCTGTTTCGGGATTATGGTTTTTGTCCCCAATTACCTCACTGCAGAAAATGGAATGGCAGGTCATCCTTTTCCGAGCCAGATGCAACCTCCGCCGATCTATTCTCCAGGAAATATTCCGCCACCCATGGGAGAGAGATTTCCACAGAAAAACTTTGAACCCGGAAATCACATCTCTTACGGCCAAATGATTTTTTCTTCACTTTTGCCCTTTCTGTTTTCATTCCTGTCTTCTCTTTTTATTTTTAGAAATATTGAAAAAAAGGAACTGGAACGTTCCAAGGCCAAAGCTGAATTATTAAGTTTAAAATATCAGTTACAACCTCACTTTTTATTTAATATTTTAAATTCTATTTACTCATTGGCATTGTTCAAATCTGATGATGCTCCCAATGGAATTCTGAAGCTTTCGAATGTCATGAGATATGTAGTACAGGAAAGCAGCAAAGATTTTGTAAAACTCAGCCAGGAAATTGATTATTTAAAGGACTATATTGCTCTTCAACTGATAAGGACTGACAGCAGTTTAGATTTTTCCTACACAGAAATAGGAGAAACCAAAGACCTGCAGATCGCTCCTTTTATTTTGGTGAATTTTATTGAAAATGCTTTTAAATATGGATTTAACGCAGAAGAAAAATCGAAGATTGCAGTAAAATTAATCATTGAAGAAAATACATTGCATTTTAATGTTTTTAATAATATTGTCAACTCTACCATTACAGATGAGAACAGTTTAAAAATCGGAATGAAAAACACTCTTGAACATCTGCATCATGTTTATCAGGGGAAATACACATTCAATACCCATCATAATGGAAAAACTTTTGAAGTAGATTTAAAAATTAACTTATAGTAACTATGATCAAAGCGATTGCTCTTGACGATGAAATTCTGGCCTTAAAAATTATTGAGAACTATGCCGGAAAAATTGAAAATCTGTCTCTTGAAAAGATCTTCAATACCCAGAGTGATGCACAAAAGTACCTCAACAAATTTCCTGTAGATCTTATCTTTTTAGATATAGAAATGCCATCCAAAAACGGTATGGATTTTTATAAAAACATTTCTCAGAATACTAAAGTTATTTTTACAACGGCTTATTCAGAATATGCTGTGGATGCTTTTAATGTTAACGCTATAGATTATCTTCTGAAACCATTTTCTTTTGAAAGATTCAAGGCAGCCGTGGAAAAGGTGAAAATAACCCCGGAAACAGATGATGTGAAGTATCTTTCTATACGAGCAGATTACAAACTTCATAAGATTAACTTTGATGATATCCTGCTGATTGAAGGACTGGATGATTATATCCAGATCCGCATAACCGATCATTCTACCATAACGGCCCGCTCTTCTATGAAAAGCATTCTGGAGAAACTTTCTGAGAAAGATTTTGTAAGAGTTCACCGCTCCTACATTGTTCCTGTAAAAAACATTAAAACGATCGTTAACCGTAATATTCATATTGAGAATTTTATTATTCCTATCGGAGAAACTTATAAAGATCTCGTAATGAAGCTTGTCAACCGATAATTTTTTCACCATTTTCTTTAGAAAAATCAACAAAATTATACTCTTTTAACTCTTAATATCTCTTAAAAAACAATCATTTACCGACACATTTTATTCGTTCACCTCATAAATTTTACAGCTTCGTTTTTTGAAAATACTTTTGGAATAAGAAACTCAAAAAACGGATGGATCTACTTCCGTTACCTTTTAAAGTATTAACCTTAAAAACCCTGTATTATGAAAACAATGAATAGAAAAGGCTTTCTGAAAAGCCTGGGTTTAGCTGGGGTAACTGCCGTTGCTGCTCCTCTTTTAATCCATTGCGGAAGTGATGATGATACCCTAGATTCGTCTTCCAATACCTCTTCCGGATCTTCCTCAACAGGATGTTCTGTTACCAATAGCGAAACGGAAGGTCCTTTTCCCACAAAGTCTCCTTCCAGCCTTGTTCAAAGTAATATTGTGAGCGACAGAACCGGAGTTCCTTTTACGATCACCATTACCATTCAAAATGTGAATACAAGCTGTACAGTATTGCAGGGAGCTTTTGTAGATATCTGGCATTGTGATAAAGACGGAAACTATTCCGAATATGGAGGAACAGGAATGCAGCCTACCAACTATACAACGGTTCACTTTTTAAGAGGACGACAGACTACAGATGCGAACGGACAGGTGAAATTTACCTCTATCTTTCCAGGTTGGTACAACGGAAGAGCCACTCATATCCATGTTCATGTGTATAATTCTGCAGGACAGTCTCTTCTGGTTACCCAGATTGCTTTTCCTGAAGGAAGTGACAGCGCTGTCGTACAGGTTGCGGCAAGTACTGGTTACAAAGGAATGAACGGCTATACCTACAATGCCAATGATAATGTTTTCAGTGACGGAACTTCCAACGAAATGTCCAGTATTTCAGGAAGTGTAAGTGGTGGATTCTCTCTTACTCATGCAATCAAAGTTTCTGCCTAATACTCTGGAAAATTCAGTGTTTGTTCTGAAAAGAGCATTTTTCGGAACAACCATAATAATATTAGTGTTTTTACCCATTTCCACAAAAGCACAGGCCTAATAGATAGTATCATATAGACCCAAAGTGTTAAAATCAAAAGCAATGTACCCGTCTGTGCTTCGTGGAAATATTAACCCTCTGTAGACTATGTTAGTTCAAACCCCATCAAAGATTTTTAAAAACGATTTCAGAATTTGGAATGAAGCGGAAAAATATGCTGTCAGTGATATTCTGAAACACCAGATGACAACCGGGCCTTTGCTCAGTGTAAAAGAAGCCGTTTTGGATATTGAAGGTGAGCTGAGGCTTCATTTTGATGGGGAGAGAACTATTCTGATCCTTCCTCTCTACGGAGAAATCATTATCACCGATTTTTATGAACCTCTTTCTGCCGGGAAATCTCTTACTTTCAATACGAAAGAAGAAAAAGATATTGTGATTAAGAATCTCGTTTACCACGATAAAGCAGATCTTTTAATCTTCGAATTCGAAAAACAGGAACAGATTCTGAGTTTTTCCAAGAAAGAACTGGATTTTACTTTACAAAACAATTTCTCCCCTATTTCGACAGCGTTACCTTTTCCCAATTTTATTGGACTTTATAAGGGTCGGGCGGAGGGATTTTATGCTTTGAAGAATACAGACACATCCATCTTCGGTATGGTATTGAACGGGGCCTTTGAGTTTCAAAACAGACTTTTGGAAAACCGGGATGCTATTCTTCTCTGGGAAATTCAGGAACTGGAATTTGAAGCTTTGAGCGAAGATGCTCTGATACTTTTTATAGAAACCTAACCATTAATACTTTCATATGGACAGAAAATTATTTTTGAAAAACGGACTTGGACTGGCAGGAATTGCTGCCATAGCACCCGTACTGTTTCGGGCAGAGGATCTTCTCAATCGTTCTCCTGAACAGGTTACAGAAAATAGCAGTGCTCTCATCTGCTCTGTAACCAATTCTGAAACGGCAGGACCTTTTCCCACCATCACTCCCGCTAATTATGTACGCACCAATATTGTGGGAGACAGAACAGGAGTAGCTTTTACTATGAATATTTATATCATGAATACCAATGCCAACTGTAATCCCTATCAAGGAGTTTTAGTAGATGTGTGGCATTGTGATAAAGATGGTAATTATTCGCAATACGGAGGAAGCCAGATGCAGCCTACCAATTACACGGCCTACAATTTCCTCAGAGGCAGACAAACCACGGATACTGCCGGTCTGGTTACATTTACCAGTATTTTTCCAGGATGGTATCAGGGGCGTGCCACCCATATTCATGTGCATGTTTATAAACCCGACGGAACTTCTCTGCTGGTTACCCAAATTGCCTTTCCTGAAGGAAATACAAGTACCAATGCTGTATACAATGTGAACGTCAACGGAACTTCATATGGGTATACAAAAGGGATGAACGGCTATACCTATAATGCCACTGACAATGTTTTTTCAGACGGAACCAGCAACGAAATGTCTACTGTTACAGGTTCTCTTTCCGCTGGATATACACTTACTCATACAATTTATGTTGCCGGATCTTCCGTATTATCTACTCAGGAAGTCTCAGAAAATAATTTTACAATAGAACAAAACTATCCTAATCCCTTTCGTGATGAAACGGTTTTCCCAATAATACTGAAAACTTCTTCTAAGGTAAGCATAGAGCTGTATGACCTCAGCGGGCGAAGAGTAATAAAAGTAATAGACAGGGAAAGACTTTCTGCAGGTTCACAAAGAATATCCTTATCACGAAACCAATTGAAACCTGGAATGTATCTGGCGAAAATTTATATTGAAAATTCCAATGGAAGTTTTCATGAAACGATGAAGGTTTTAGTAAAATAAAATAGTTCCCGGAAGGTAAAAATTATTGCGCTGAAATCTATTTTGAAACCTCTTTATCTTGTAAGCCATGAAAAAAATAAAACTTGCTTTTCGTATTATAATTGATCAAAGTTCTGAAATGATTTGGGACCGTTATATTTTTGACGACACTTATTTCGAATACAAAATACAGCATCAGGTTTTTGATCATAAAGAAAATCCGGTAAAAAACTACTGGGAACTTCTGCAGAGAAATCCCAATGCAAAGCAGATTCCGTTTTTGTTAAGTGGTGCAGCAAGTAATTATGTATCACAATTGGGAGGTATTATCAGAAGTCTTCCTGATGTTTTGGGAAATACTTTTTTCCCGATTGACAATTTTAGATTAGATCTGATTTCTTCCAATATAGAAGATCCTTCCAAACATAAGGTAGGATTAACTTTTTTTACTCCTGAGTTATTATTAATTGACATTATTGACAACAAATACCTTTTGAGCCATGATGTAGACAAGGAAAATGGATTTGAGACGTATATGCTGCCATTTCATCCTCAGATTGCCATTGCTTATTATCAGGAAATATAATTTTTGTGACTTCCATAAAAACCGCTGTTGGTATATTCAACAGCGGTTTCTATTTTATAAATTTTTAATGATAGGTTTTACTTCATGTCCGAACAATTCAATAGATTTCATCATCAGATCATGTGCCGGATCTCCTAAATCCATATGACCGATAAATCTTGTAATCCCGAAAAGTTCTTTCATGTACGTAATTTTATCAGCGACTTCTTTCGGACTTCCCATAAATAAAGCACCGTCTTTACTTCTTCCTCCGTCATACTGCATTTTGGTATAAGGCGCCCAACCTCTGGAAGCTCCTACTCTATCCATCTGAGATTTGTAGTTTTGGAAATATCCATCTATAACCTTCGGATCATCACTTACAAATGTATGAGAGTGAACCGCAATCTGCATATCAGCGACATCATGGCCCGCTTTTATATATTCCTGTTTGTAAAATTCAATCAGATTTCTGAACTGAACAGGCATTCCACCAATGATAGCTACAACTAAAGGCATTCCCAATTGTGCTGCACTGAGTACAGACTGAGGAGTTCCACCCACCGCTCTCCATATAGCAATTTTTCCATTGTTTTTCGCTCTTGGATAAACAGTCTGATTTTGCATTGGAGCACGAAGTTTCCCTGACCAGGTTACGTTTTCTTCAGAATTTATTTTTAATAATAATTCCAGTTTTTCATCAAAAAGCTCCTCATAATCATTCAGAGAGTAACCATATAACGGAAAAGATTCAATAAAACTTCCGCGTCCTACAAATATTTCGGCTCTTCCGTCTGAAATCAGATCCAGAGTAGAAAAGTCTTCATATACTTTTACCGGTTCTGAAGAGCTTAAAACCGTTACTCCACTTGCCAGTTTTATATTTTTTGTGATACTTGCCGCTGCTGCCAATATCATTTCCGGTGATGACACGGCATAATCCGGACGGTGATGTTCTCCCATTGCGAAGACATCAATTCCCACCTCATCCATCAGTTTTACCTGCTCCAGTATTTCACGGATCTTAACTCCTGCGTCTCTATATTTACCGGTTGACTGATCAAAAGCCAAATCACCGAACATTCCTATTCCTAATTCCATATTGTTGTTTTTAGTAGTACAAAATTACCACTATGAAATATTAAAAACATTGATGTTTGTTAAGATCGGATGTCTTGGTGTTTTAGGTTGGAAAAATGCAAAGACACAAAAGTTTTCTATTTTTATACTGTTGACTTACAACATGAAGCATTCAATAGATTTGCTCCTTTTCGTTTCCAAAAAAACTAGCAAAATAAAAAATCCAGCCTAAAATCAGGCTGGATCCTACTATTATTTCTTCAGATACAAATCAAAATAATCTGTGATTTTCTGCATCAGGTGAACTCTGTCTTTACCGATTACATTATGCGGGTGCCCCGGATAAGTGAAGTAATCCAGCTGAACTCCGTTATCCACAGCAGACTTGATAAATTTAATAGAATGCTGCCATACCACTACGTCATCCTGCGCTCCGTGAATCATCAGTAATTTTCCTTTCAGATTCTGAACTTTATCCAAAAGATTGGCTGCTGCATACCCTTGTGGATTTTCCTGCGGAGTGTCCATATATCTTTCTCCATACATAATTTCGTACATACTCCAGTCAATTACAGGCCCTCCTGCTACTCCCACTTTGAATACGTCCGGTTTACGAAGCATAAAGCTTGTCGTCATAAATCCTCCGAAGCTCCATCCATGTATTCCCATTTTCTCTGAATCTACATATGGAAGAGATTTTAAGTAATCTACTCCCTTCATCTGATCGTTCATTTCTGTAGTTCCCAGGTTTCTGAATACGGCCTGTTCAAATTTCAATCCACGGTTAGAAGATCCTCTTCCATCCATTGTGAAGATGATATATCCATTCTGAGCCATATATTCATACCAAAGATTTCCTGAAGCCGGGAAGCTGTTGGTAATCAGCTGTAAGTGCGGCCCGTTGTACAGGTAAACAATGGTAGGATATTTTTTATTAGGATCGAAGTTTGTTGGAAGGATAATTTTCCCATACAAAGGTGTTCCGTCGTCAGCTCTTAATTCTATGTTTTTAATTTCCGGTCTCTGATAGTTCTTTAAAGGGTTTTCAGAGGTAAGGATGTTAGTAGATTTTAAGTTAGCCGTATTAATAATATTTCCTACTCTTGGAGAATTGGCATTACTATAAGCATCGTATAAATAATTTCCGTCACTGCTCAAAGTTCCGATGTGCATTCCTTCAGCACTGTCTAATCTCTGCATCTTGAAATTCGTCCAGTTAATTCTGTACAAATGTCTTTCCAGAGGGGTTTCTTTAGTCGATGTAAAATAAATCTCTTTTTTCTTTTCGTTGAATCCCAGAATATCTGTTACCAACCAGTCACCTTTTGTGATCTGTGCAATCAATCCTTTCTCAAGGTTGTAATGGAAAAGGTGATTATATCCGGTTCTTTGGCTTTGCCAGATAAAGTCTGTATTGGAATTTGGGAAGAAAGTAAGAGGATGCTGAGGTTCCACATACTTGCTGTCCGTTTCTTCGAATAAAGTTTTTATCAATTGTCCTGTAACAGCGTCATATTGATTCATTTTCATATGATTCTGTCCTCTGTTCAATACGCCAACAAAAATATATTTCGAATCCGGGCTCCAGGTAACAGCTGTCAGATACTGATCTTTTTCTCCTTCAATTTTCAGGAAAGTTGTAGATTGGCTTTTAATATTGAAAACACCTAAAGTCACCTGATGAGAAGCCTGCCCCGCCATTGGATACTTGATATTGTGATTTACAGCAGGCGTTACAGACCAGTCGATGATCGGGTAATCTGCCACCATACTCTGATCCATTCTGTAGAACGCTACACTCTCCGAATTTGGAGCTGGAAAAATTCCTGTATCAATTCCGAACTCATTTCTATGAACAGCCTGTCCACTGATGATATTCTCATTGGATTCGTTGGTTACCGCAATAGTTTTTCCGTTTTTGTTAACAAATAAATTGTTCTTTGCTGTAAAGGCAAACGTCTGACCATCTCCAAACATTTTCACATTGGCAGCATCCTGATCTATTGCTGCGGAGCTTTTTACTTTCCAGTCGTTTCCTGACTTTTCAATCCAGGACATTTTGCCGCCCGTAGTAAAATACCCATTGGAATTTCCTGTAAATTTGATTGCAGGAACGGCCTTTAGCCTATCATTGGTAAGGTTTCGGTTGAGTTGACTCAAAGAAATCAGAGTATCCTGTTTATTGGTTTTTACATCGGTAATCAGATATCCTCCTTTTACTCCCTGAATGTAAGATTTTCCGTCTGCAGACCATGAAAATTGTGAAATATTTTTCACGGCAAGGTTTGTTCTCATCCCATTTACAGCCTCCGCCATTGTGAACTTCTGCGTCTGGGCAAATGCTGAACTGCCCAAAACCAGCATCAATAAAGAAAATTTATGTAATTTCATTGTATAAAATTGAATCCATCAAAAATAAGAAATAAAAACCATCCGTTAAGAAATGTTAAATTAAAACATTCATAAAATGGAATTAATACATTGATGAAAATAATTTCTTACCTTAATAGTACAATTTTTAAGGGAGTAAAATAGATGGATTATCAATCTGCTCCGCCTGTCATTATTTGATTTTTGGAGAGCTGTATACTTGCGAAGTAAAATTGCCGATTGATTAAAAAACTCATTTCTTAACCTATATCAATGATTTGTATAGGGGTTCTACTCTAAATTTGCATTATTAATAACAAACAAAAATATTAAATACAATGGCAACAAAATGGATTTTAGACCCAACACATAGTGAACTTACATTCAAAGTAAAACACATGATGATCTCTAACGTAAAAGGAAGTTTCAGAACCTTCACTGCAGAAATTGAGGCAGAAGACGAATTTTTCGCCAATGCTAAAACTACAGCAACGATCCAGACTGATTCTGTATTTACTAATAACACAGACAGAGACAATCACTTAAAGTCTCCAGAGTTTTTCAATGCAGAAGCGCATCCAACAATTACTTTCGAGTCTCAGGCATTAAACAATGCTATCGTAGGAAACCTTACGATCAACGGAGTTACAAAGCCAGTAACCCTTGACGTAGATTTTGGAGGAATCAACGTTGACCCATGGGGAAATACAAAAGCTGGGTTCTCTTTTGAAGGAAAAATCAGCAGAAAAGATTTCGGACTTAACTGGAATGCAGCTCTTGAAGCAGGAGGTGTAATGGTAAGTGATGATGTAAAAATCGCCGGAGAATTACAGTTTGTAAAACAAGCATAGTTTTTTAACATATATGTGAAAGGTTCAGGGATTTGTCTAAAAGCCTTGAACCTTTTATTTTACCTTAATCTTCAAAATTTATGAACCTCAACGATCTTCAAAACATAAGTGACCATTTCAGTAATACTCAAAGAATGCCCGTTTTATTTCTGGGGCACGGTTCGCCTATGAATGCCATTGAAGAAAATCAGTTTGTACAGGGTTTCCGAAAAGCGGCAACCGAAATTCCCAAGCCTAATGCTATTCTTTGTATTTCTGCTCACTGGTATACTCAGGGTACCTTTGTAACGGCAATGGATATGCCCAAAACGATCCATGATTTTTACGGTTTTCCCAAAGAATTGTTTGATGTACAATATCCTGCTCCCGGAAATCCGGAACTTGCCAGAGAAACCACTGAGCTTCTGCTACCGGTTGATGTAGAAGAAGACCATAACTGGGGATTGGATCATGGAGCCTGGTCCGTCATCAAGCATATGTATCCTAACGCAGACATCCCCGTTATTCAGCTGAGTATTGATTATACAAAACCTCCGCAGTATCATTATGATCTGGCCAAAAGATTGAACAAGCTTCGAGAAAAGGGAATTCTTATCATCGGAAGCGGAAATATTGTTCACAATCTGCGTTTGATTGACTGGAAGAATATTAATACGGTAGGTGCCGGATGGGACTGGGCTGTAGAAGCAAGAGAAAAAACCAACAACTGGCTTCTGGATGGAAATTTTCAAAATATTATCGACTATCAGAAACAGGGAACTTTTCTGCAATATGCCGTTCCAACTCCTGATCATTATCTTCCGTTATTATATACGTTGGGACTGAAAGATCAATCTGAAGAACTTACTTTATTCAATGATGAACTTATTGGTGGTTCATTGAGTATGACAAGTGTAAGGATTGGGTAGGAAGAACCCATCAACCTATTAATTTTATAAAATTTTTTTCAGCGACGAATACATTCATAAATTTGGTGTATCCGTTGCTGAAAATAAAATAGGTTATCCCGTTTTGAGATAACCTATTTTTTTTTGAAAAGACAATATTTTACTGGACAGCTTTTAAAACATTAATGTTTCCATATCCATAGCTTGAGTTTACATTCGGGTAGTAAGTCGCAGCCTGTCTCATTTTATTTAGAACCTGATCTCTTGTCCATGATGGGTTTTTAGCCCATACTAAAGCGGCAATACCTGCTGTTGCAGCAGTCGCTACAGAAGAACCTCCTACATAATCAGCCTGTCCGTTATAATAGCTTAGAACCGGTACTGTATTTCCTGAAGCTCTTTCCATCTGGAAGGTAAAGTCGATCTGGCTTCCTGAGTGGCAAACATCACATTTCTGGTTAGATGTATTCTCTTTTACTCCTGTGATCGCTTGTGTTTCAGGCATTGAAGCCGGGAAAATAACGCCTACAAAATTGGTAAAGCTGGTAGATGTTCCTCCGGCACAGAAAATAAGTTTTCCTTTAGAATAAGCATATTTTACACCGTCTTCTATTTTTCCTACTGAAAATATATGTCCCATAGACATTGAGATGATCTTCACATTGGTATTGTTCCCCAGTTCTGTGAAAGCTGTTTTTACGGCAGTCTGCTCATTGGAAGTTTCCAATACAACATTTTCGGCTGCTCTGTAAGCAATTAAGTTAGCATTATAGGCAACTCCAACAGGTAACCCTGCATTGTTTCTTGGAGCGGCCATCACAGAAGCCATTTTAGTCCCGTGCCCACACTGATCCGCGGAACCATCTGAATTAAATACTCCAATTTTAGAAATTGTTCTTCCTGAAGAAGATCCGTTATTAAAACTTCCTCCCAACAAAGTCTGTTCCGGAGAAACTCCTGTATCAATAAGTCCGATGGTAACACCAGCTCCTGTACTATAGCTCCATGCATCAGGAATATTATGTTTGGTGAAAGCCCATGGAATTTTTGCACTTGGCGTTGTTGAGGTATAATCTACTGCACTTAAAGTTGAAGATGAAAAACCACATCCTGAAGATCCGCTGCCTGAAGATTTTGCAGCAGTATTATATTTGGATTCAATTTCGAAATAATGATAGTCAGCAGGTTCTACATATCGGATGGTTTTCATCTGACGAAGAGCTGTAATAGTTTCTTCTTTTGCAATAACCACATCCATTTGGTTGAGGTACTTATCGGAAAGGAGAACAAATTCTCTCTCATCTTTTCCTTCATATTTTTTGATAACAGCCAGAAGCTCTTTTTCCATATCACCACTGTTTGGCGACTTGCTTCTGTCGAAATCATCTTTAGAAGAACCAAATCCTATAGATACCATTCTGTTACCATTGAGGATTGCGCTCCATAAAAAGTGATCGGATTCATTTCTCCAGTTGAACGTTCCATCTTTTTTGATGGCCTGGTTGATTCTTTCATTGATCTGTTTATCCGTCAGTGGATCTCTTTGAGACATTTCAATTTTGGCATTTTCATTTTGAAGGTCTTCCCTGGTACAAGAGTTTAAAGCAAAGAATATTGCTAATAGGAATACAGTTTTTTTCATATGTTATAATTTTATTTGGAGGCACAATATAACACTTTACCGGGAATTATAATCTCAAAAAAAATGAATTTAGCATTACATGAATATTAATTTACAACCAAAGTATAAATACAAAAGATAATTTATTTACATATTTCACATTAATAAACAAACCATTTCGTTAATTCATTAACAATTTAACAATACATACTTTACATACAGTTATAATATTTTTTCAAAACACACACTGCTTTCAATGTCTGCATAATGTCCATAGTTGGGAATCTTATAAAATCCGCTTTGCTCATAGACGGAAATAGCATTTTTCAGATCAACAGAAATTTCCAGGATGGCTTTTTTAAATCCTAAATTTTTAGCCCAGATCTCGAGCTCCTTTACGATGGCAGAAGCCAGTCCCTTTTTCCTGAAATCCGGATGGGTAAACATTCTTTTTATTTCTACGGTATCTTCTGAAAACGGTTTAAAGGCTCCGCAAGCAGCCGGAATATCATTTATGTAAGCTACAACACAGTTTTTGATAGTGTCAATGGTATTGAACTGAGCAAAGAAATCATCATTTTCTCCATTATGCTCAGACAAAGTGGCATCAAGGGATTTTACAAGGTTTTGAAAATCTGTATTGGAGGAATTTGTTCTGAGGATGTGCATTTTTATTTGATTTAAAAATTGAAGGATTTAAAGATTTATGGAAACAAAAAAGCTCCCTTTAGGAAGCTTTTTATTTTTATGGAGCTGGTGGAGGAGGATTTTGAAAATTATAATGTTTATTCAATTTATCATTAACCCTTTTATCTAATGCTTCTGCATAACTAGTCCCAAGTTCCATTGAATCTTTCATTAAGTTTGGCATATTTTCAATCATTTTCTGACCTGCCGGGGTTTTATAAAATTTAATGAGCTCATCAACATCCGCATCAGTAAAATACTTTTTATAGACAGGAATGTACAAAGCGAAAATTTTATCAGTAGACATGTCTTTTTTAAACTCATCCCAAAAATTATCCGGTAAATCTTTATACTTATTGTTATAATGGTTCATAAACTGTTGAAAAGCCATAGACAGCATCTTATCTGATTTTGTTAAAGTGATCAATTCTTTCAATTTTGCTTCATTTGACTGAGAAAAAGTATTTATCCCAATCAAAAATAAGCATAAAATAATACCTTTCTTCATGATCTATTTTACATCAACAATAAACTTTCTCTCATTAATCAATTCTGCAATGGCAAGCATATCTTTACCAATCAGCCTGTCATCTTCAAGTTTGGAAACTTTTGAACGAAGAATGGTAAAGTTTTCTTCTATGATTTTAGAACATTTGGAAGGTCTTCTGAATTCCAATCCCTGAGCGGCAAACATTAATTCTACGGATAAGATATTCACTAAATTACCAAGAACCTGATTGAACTTTCTACCCGAAATACTTCCCATAGAAACATGATCTTCCTGACCTAAACTTGTAGGAATAGAATCTGCAGAGGCCGGGAAACATAGTGTTTTATTTTCAGTCACCAAAGCAGCCGAAGTATATTGAGGAATCATAAATCCTGAGTTTAACCCTGAGCTTTCTGTCAGTAATCTTGGAAGTCCGTATTTTCCTTCCAGCAGCAGATAACTTCTTCTGTCAGAGATATTTCCAAGCTCTGCAGCAGCCAGTGTAGCATAATCTAAAGGTAAGGCCATCAACTGTCCGTGGAAATTCCCTCCGGAAATAGATTCTTCAGCACTTAGTACAATTGGGTTATCTGTTACTGAATTCAATTCTGTTTCTGCCATTGCTTTAAGATGTTCAAAAGCATTTCTGCTGGCTCCATGCACCTGTGGCACACATCTCATGGAATAAGGATCCTGAACTCTCTCACAGTCTTCGTGAGCTTTCATATTTTCTGATCCTTTTAAGAATTTAAGCATTCTTGCCGCTACTTTTTTACTTCCTTCAAAAGGTCTTATCTCATGAAGTTCTTTCTTAAATGGACTTTCAGAACCTCTGTATGCTTCAATACTCATGGCAGCAGTCATATCTGCAAGATCCAGCAGATATTCAAATTTTTCCAGTCCTTTGATAGCATGGGCCAGAATAAACTGTGTACCATTGATCAATCCTAATCCTTCTTTAGGTCCCAACGCCAATGGTTCAAGACCGTGCTTAGTCAAAACATCTATGGTCTCTACAACCTGATCACCATCCCAAACCTGTCCTAGCCCTAATAAAGGCAACACAAGATGAGCCAAAGGAGCAAGGTCACCAGAAGCTCCCACAGATCCCTGTTCCGGCA
The DNA here is from genome assembly GCF_050632815.1 of Chryseobacterium sp. JK1. NCBI lineage: Bacteria > Pseudomonadati > Bacteroidota > Flavobacteriia > Flavobacteriales > Weeksellaceae > Chryseobacterium > Chryseobacterium sp. JK1. Next base: position 275,411 of record NZ_JBODRU010000005.1, read on the forward strand.
CAGCAGGAATGATATCTTTCTCCAGCATAAGAATCAGCCTTTCAATAACTTCCAGAGAAACTCCTGAAAATCCTTTTGATAATGCATGAACTTTTGCAATTATCATGATTTTGGAAAGTTCTTTATGAATAGGTTTCCCCACACCCACTGCATGGGAAATGATAAGATTATACTGTAACTGAGCTGTTTCGTCGGCAGATATTTTGGTATCGCACAAAGGCCCGAATCCGGTATTGATGCCATATACACATCTATCCGATTCTACTATTTGCTGTACATTTTTCTGAGATTTTAAGATCTGTTCTTTAGCCGCTTTATTCAGCTTGGCTTTATTGGGTTTTTTACAGATTTCCAGAACATCATGGAAAGTAAAAACATCTACTCCGTATATCATTTCTAAAAAATTTTCTTAAAATTAAGCATTTAACAATAATTGGAAAAACTAAATTTCAATCTTCTATATTTTTATAAAATTGCGTGAATTAATTTACTACTTTTGGCTCCGAAATTAAAAACAATAATACATGAGACTGAAAACATTAGTACTTGCTTTATGCGTTGCTGGGACATCTACATTTGCGCAAAAAGTAAAGTATTCTAAGGAAGAAAAAAAAGAAATGAACCGTTATCTTTTTAACGAAGGCTTTGATACGGCAACAGATAAAAAGGTTTCCACCTTTATCTTAAAAGATAATACAGAACATCAGGGATACACTAAATCATGGGAAAAACAGCGGGGTCAGATTCTATCTATAACGATGGAAGATGTTGATACAAGAAAGCCGATAAAGTTTGCTGCCTCAGAAATTTCTCAAATGTATTTATACCCCACAGAGATTGAAAAATCCAGAAAAGCAGGCAAGTTCATTTCCAATATGAGAAATTACAGCACTAAAAAATATAGTAAATCTGTAACAAACGAAGCCGTTCCCTACGAAAATCAAACAGTTTCTTTAAAAAATAAAAAAGAGAGCAAAACGTTCCTGATGCAGGTCATCAATCCTGAGTTTAATGAATTCATTACTGTTTATCATGATCCTTTTGCTTCTGAAACGATGTCAACTGGTTTTGTGGGCGCTCCTGCCTTTGGAGGAGGTGTTATCAAATCTTATTATGTGAAGAAAGGGAATAAAGTAATGTGGCTTCACAAGGATGACTTTGAAGACAATTATGATTTTCTTTTTGGAGACAATGCTGAATTCATGAAAAAGTATCCTAAAAATTCTGTAGATTGGAATAATCTGAGCTTCCTGATCTACACTTATACAGAAATGAGTCAATCATAAAATATATCATTATCGTAAAAAAGCCTGCAGAATATTCTGCAGGTTTTCTTTTTTCAAAATAGGGAAAGTTTCCTTAATTTTGTTATATGAATCCTTCTTTAGAATTACAGCTCAAAACTTTACCATCCGAACCCGGCGTTTATCGTTATTATGATAAAAACGAACAACTATTGTACGTAGGGAAAGCTAAAAATCTAAAAAAAAGGGTTCTCTCCTATTTTAATAAAAACCTTCCGGGGTACAGAATCAAAATAATGGTGAGTAAGATCCAGCGCTTGGAAACTACCATTGTGAATAGTGAATATGATGCTCTTTTGCTGGAAAATAATCTGATCAAAGAGCACAAGCCGTTTTACAATGTCATGTTGAAAGACGACAAAACCTATCCATGGATCTGTATTAAAAATGAAGAATTTCCAAGAATCTTCCTCACCCGAAATATGGTAAAAGATGGCTCGGAATATTATGGACCTTATGCAAAAGTACGTCCTGCAAAAGTATTGCTGGACACCATCAAACATATTTATAAGCTTAGAACCTGTAATCTGAACCTTTCACCGGCTAAAATTGCTGAAGGAAAATACAAAGTATGTCTTGAATATCATATCAAAAACTGTGAAGGTCCCTGTGAAGATCTTGAGAGTAAGGAAGATTATGATGAAAAGATAGACGCCATCCGCGGAATTATAAAAGGAGACTTCCGAAAAGCGAAAGAGTATCTGGTGAACCAAATGATGAAACTAGCCTCTAATCTAAAGTTTGAGGAAGCACAGATCATTAAAGAAAGACTGGACATCCTTGAAGATTATCAATCTAAAAATACGGTTGTAAATCCTAATATTGACGATGTGGATGTATTCGGAATGACGAGTGATGAAACGGCCGCCTATGTAAACTTCTTTAAAATAAGAAATGGAAATATCATCCAGAGTTTCACCACAGAGATCAAAAAGATACTGGAAGAAACAGATGAAGATATCCTGGAAGAAGCTCTGATTGAAATCAGACAGAAGTTTGGTTCAGATTCCAAAGAGGTTCTCATCCCTTTCCATCTATCCGTAGAAATACCAAATGTAAAACTGATTGTTCCGAAAGTAGGTGACAAAAAAAGAATTGTAGAACTGTCTGAGAAAAATGCGAAGGAATATCGTCTGGAAAAGCTGAAACAGGTTCAGATCGTAGATCCTGAGAGACATACCAACAGAATCATGGCTGAAATGCAGAAGCTGCTAAGAATGCCTGTAGAGCCAAGACATATTGAAGGTTTTGATAACTCAAATATTCAGGGAACCAACCCGGTTTCGGCTTGTGTGGTATTCAAAGATGGTAAACCAAGTAAATCTGATTATAGAATTTTCCATCCTAAAACTGTAGAAGGGCCTAATGATTTCGCTACGATGGAAGAAGTGATCTACCGCCGATACAAAAGAATGCTGGATGAAGGGGAAAACCTTCCTCAACTGATTCTTATTGACGGAGGAAAAGGCCAGTTATCCTCCGCTGTGAAAAGTTTACGCCTTTTAGGACTTTACGGAAAAATTACCATTGTAGGCATTGCGAAAAGGCTTGAGGAGATCTTCTTCCCTGAAGATTCAATCCCGTTATATCTTGACAAAAAGTCTGAAACATTAAAGATTCTACAAAGAGTGCGTGATGAAGCACACCGTTTCGGGGTAAAACATCACAGAACCAGAAGAAAAAATTCTACCATCAAATCAGAACTGGAGGAAATTCCCGGTGTGGGAGAAAAAACAATAGAATTACTGCTTTCTAAGCTAAAATCCGTAAAACGAATCAAAGAATCCAATCTGGAAACCTTAGAAGAAATTCTGGGCAAAAGTAAAGCTAAAGTCATCTGGGAATTCTTCAATACCAATGAATAAATAGTCTGCAGACTGTTCTTAAGAAATCATCTTTTATCCCACAGATAAAGGATATTATTCTATTTCATGGAAAGATATAAAACATTAAAAAAATCACCAATTAGAAATAAAAATAATCAAAAATAATTGTTAAAAAATAAATTATTTATCAAATAACAGTATTATTAATATTTTTTTCATAAATTAGTCATATCAACTAAAAACAATAATCCCATGAAAATATTGCTAAATTCAAAGGTATTATTGTGTCTTTGTTTAGCAATATAAAGGATTTGTTTGATTTTTCACATTTATCATCATCGATGCTGAATGGCTGGAAAGAGAGAATAGTTGCGTATTCAAAGGTTAGTTTGTTAATAGTTTCGTACACAGAAACTGGAAAAAACACATCAACATATCTGAACGTAAAAGGCTCTTTTTCAAGAGCCTTTTATATGTTTATGTTCTATAAGAGAATTATTTTCCTTTGAAAACTTCTTTGGAGAATCTTCCATCCGCCTGAGGAATATCTATAACAATATTTCCATTTTCAAAGTACCCAATCGTTGTATTTCCATCAGCTAGTTTTACAATGAATACCTCTTTTTTTGAAGTGGCTTTAAAAGATGCAAACGGAACCGAGCTTCCTGATTTTGCCAAAATAAACTGATGAGCATCAATCTCTATTTTCTGTACATCTGTTTTTCCATTAGAAAAGCTATTGGACGATGGAGGGGTTGATGTTGTTGTTGATTCTGACACGGTATTACTCTGAGCAACCTGAGTGGTTTCTGCAGTGCGAGCCGGTAACATTGCAACAGGGTTGGAAACGCTCACCTTGGTTAAAGATTGATTCAATGCATCTGCAAATCCTTCTTCAAATTCTTTAATATCGGAACTTCCTTTGGATTCCAGGACTACATTTTTGTTACAGTCTTTGAACTGTAAGATTACTTTATTGGTGAATAGACTTTTATCATTCAAAACTTCGGCATTCAGAACATTACAGGTATTATTCCTTGCTTCTGATGGCCACTTATCCATACTTTCTGTTAAAACCTCATACTTCTTTCCCTCTAAAGCTTTGGCTAAGGCAGCTTCCAATCCAAAACTGCTCTTTTTAAAAGTTTGAAACTTCTCAGGAATAAAAACATACTTATAGTCTGAAACTTTTTGTGCAAAAACTCCTGTTGAGCAGATTGCCAGCACTAGCATTGAAATCTTTTTCATTTTTTTACCGTTTAATCATTTCTGAATGCTCCCATATCCAGCTTCAATGAGAAGAAATTAGAATAAAAATTAGATCCTCCTATCCCTGAATTCGTAATTGCATAATCCAGTGTAAGTCCTCTATATCTTATCCCAATACCTGCACTCGGCTGAAAGGAAACTTTTCTTTTAAGGTCTTCTATATCTGTAATCGACTGGAATCTGTTGATCCCCAGTCTCACAAAAATCATTTTCTGATATCCCAGTTCTGCTCCGGCATATGGGCTGATACTTGCAAAATCGGTTGAAATTAAAGAGGCCGTTTTAGCAAAATCTACATTGATCCCCGCTTCCGGCAATACATATACACTGCTGTTGATTTCAAACAATTTACTGGCTCCCACATTAAGTTTTGGCATTGTAAGCTCCATTTTATCTTTCGGAGCAGGGTTAAATTCTTCCCCATTTACTACGGTAGAAAGCTCTTTTTGATTAATACTCCAGAAGTTGACCGTAGTGGTAATATCACGAAGCATCCCCCCAAACTTCCATCCGTTATTTCCTTTATAAATAGCTCCTACGTCAAAACCAAAACCATAGCCATTAGCAAACTTGCCCACATTTCTATAGACGATTTTGGCATTCACCCCAACGTCAAGATTTGGGTTACCTCCCGGTCTGAATGCGTAAGAAAGAATCGCTGCGTAATCAGACTGTGAGAATTTTGTAATTTTATCATAATCAATGTTTCCTTCCGAGTCAATCATTTGAGTAGTATTCAGGATATTATCTACCCCAAGTCTTACCACAGAAACTCCGAAAACACCTTCTTCTAGTACTTTAGCATAGGCCAGATAATCATATTTTGCAATAGACTCAAAGTATTCCGCGTGCATAGCAGCACCTTGCCAGTCTTTATCAATAGCCATCAAACCTGCAGGGTTCCACATTGGTGCATATACATCATCCTGATTGGAGATCACTGCCCCTCCCATTGCCAATCCTCGGGCTCCGGCTCCTATATTTAAGAATTCATTGGAATATTTCCTGATAATCTGAGCCTGAGACACCCCAAACAACAGTGAAAATGCAAGTAAAAAATATTTTTTCATCATATAAATTTGATGCTTAGTTTAAGTTTTTAGTTTTTCTGGCTTTCATTAATCCATTTACTATGATTGCCAGTATCATAACAGCTGAAGCGATATAAAAAATAGGGCTCATATGTTCTGATTCCCCAAAGATAAAAAAAGCTAGTATAATTCCGTAGACAGGTTCCAAATTAACTGTTAAAATTAAAGTAAAAGGCGATATGTATTTCATTAAATTAACAGACTCCAGCATGGGGAAAGCCGTAAACACACTGGCTAACAAGCATATTAACGCCAGATCTCTGTAGTTTATTTCACCCATCTGAAAAATTTGTCCGGAAAATAGATAAATAATCATTAATATAAACCATCCGCAGAATATTTCATAAAATATAATATTTCCGGAGCTTGTTTTACCAAACATTTTACCGTTAAAAACAGAGAAAATAGTCCCGAAAACTGCACACAGAATACCATAGATGATTCCTTCTTTAAAATGGAACTCTGTTTTAAAAATTAATAGGATACAGGCTACAATAACGGACCCCATGATGACCTCCGAAATGTCGATCTTCCTCTTAAAGATGATCGGCTCCAATATCGAAGCAAAAAGAGTGGACAATGAAAGACAGCTTAAAGCAATGGAAACATTGGAAACTTTAATTGAATAGAAAAAGCAGTACCAATGAAGCGCCATCGCAAAACCTATAGCCGCCAGCTGGAAAAAGATCTTCTTTGAGACTTTTATACTTTCCTTCCGAAAGACTCTTATAAATACAAAAAGAAATACTGCTGCAAATAACATCCTGTAGAATACCAGAATCTGTGCATTGGCATGAATCAGTTTCCCCAAAATTGCAGTGAATCCCCATAAAAATACTATTAAATGCAACCTGAAAAGCGCCAATTTATGCATAACCTATCTTCTTTGAATTTTTAACATGCAAATTTACAAATAGCATTGACAAATTTTGATAAAAAGATAAGTTTAATCTAAAAAAAGTTAACAAAAATAAAAAATGTCTTTCTTTTTTAATAGAATACAAAAAACCCTGAAAATTTATTAAACTTTCAGGGCCTTCAAATAATAAACTATTAAAAAAATAAACTAGGAACTTAGAGTATTTAGCAGAGAATATCACCTCTGTTACTCTATTGTAAAGTTAGAAAAAATATAAATTATTTAAAAATATTTTACTGTTAAAAATTTCACAATTTACTAAAAACCAAACTTTTAAACGCTTGTTTTACTTCCCATTCATATTCCTCATAAAAATAGTATCTTTAAGCATAAAAAATTGAAAATTTTATGGATATCGAATTCAATAAACGAGAAGATCAGAACAGATTGAAATTATCTGAAATAAATCGCTTACTTGCCGAGATCAAAAAAGGCGGTGGTGAAAAGAGGCTTCAAAAGCTTCGTGATGAGGGAAAAATGACTGCAAGAGAAAGAATAGATTATCTTCTCGATAAAGATTCAGATTCCATAGAAGTTGGTGCATTTGCCGGCTATGAAATGTACGAAGAACATGGAGGATGTCCTAGCGGAGGGGTAGTTGTAGTGATCGGGTATGTTTCGGGAAGACAGTGTATCGTTGTTGCAAATGATGCCTCAGTAAAAGCAGGTGCATGGTTTCCTATCACTGGAAAGAAAAACTTGAGGGCACAGGAAATTGCTATGGAAAACAAACTTCCGATTATCTATTTGGTAGATTCTGCGGGTGTTTATCTTCCAATGCAGGATGAAATATTCCCAGACAAAGAACATTTTGGGAGAATTTTCAGAAATAACGCTAAGATGAGCTCTATGGGAATCATCCAGATTTCTGCTGTAATGGGCAGTTGTGTTGCTGGAGGAGCTTATCTTCCTATCATGAGCGACGAAGCTATGATTGTTGATAAAACAGGTTCTATTTTCCTTGCAGGAAGCTATCTTGTAAAGGCTGCTATCGGAGAAAGCATAGATAACGAAACTTTAGGAGGAGCAACAACCCATTGTTCTATTTCAGGTGTTACAGACTTTAAAGCTAAAGATGATAAAGATGCTCTGAATAGAATTAAAAATATCATGAAATCCATCGGAAGCAACGAAAAAGCCGGTTTCGACAGAATCGAAAGTTTCCCGCCAAAAGAAAACCCGGAAAATATTTTCGGAATTATGCCAGTCTCGAGAGCTGAACAATATGATACTCTTGAAATCATTAAATGTATTGTGGATAACTCCGAATATGAAGAGTATAAACCCGATTACGGTAAAAGTATCATCTGTGCTACAGCCAGAGTTGATGGCTGGTCCGTAGGAATTGTAGCAAACCAGAGAAAACTGGTAAAAAGCGGTAAAGGAGAAATGCAGTTTGGTGGAGTTATTTACTCTGATTCAGCAGATAAAGCGACCCGATTTATTGCGAACTGTAACCAAAGAAAAATTCCTTTAATCTTCTTACAGGATGTTACCGGTTTCATGGTAGGGTCAAAATCTGAACATGGTGGAATTATTAAAGACGGAGCAAAAATGGTAAATGCTGTCGCAAATTCAGTTGTTCCTAAATTTACCATTATTACGGGTAACTCTTACGGAGCTGGAAATTATGCAATGTGTGGTAAAGCCTATGATCCTAGATTAATTGTGGCATGGCCTTGGGCTGATCTTGCTGTAATGGGAGGAGCACAAGCCGCAAAAGTTTTAGCTCAGATCCAGGAATCTACTTTGAAGAAACAAGGTAAAGAAATTTCAGAGAAAGAACATAATGAAATCCTAGATACTATTTCTAAAAAGTATCAGAAACAGACAGAATCAACTTATGCAGCTGCCAGATTATGGACAGATGCCATTATTAATCCCGCAGATACCAGAAAATGGATCTCTATGGGAATAGAAGCAGCTAACCACTCTCCTATTACAGAGAAATTTAATTTAGGGGTTATACAAGTATGATAAACAAATTATAGACTACAAGCGGCTATCTCAGTTCTGGGGTAGCCGTTTTTTTATTTATACTTAAAAAGATATTTTAGATTTTAAAAATGTATTTCTTTACCATTCCTTAGTATTGAGATCTTTATAAGCTATAAGTATATAAGAGTGTAAGAGTACGTGAGTATATGGGTATAGAAGTGTTTAGGTATAAGAAAGAGAGGAAGGTAAGGGATTGTATGTATATAACAAAAAAATCCTTTATCGTTAAGATAAAGGATTTTTTAAAAATAAAATAAAAACTGGCGGCGGCCTACTCTCCCGCGTTAGCAGTACCATCGGCGCTGGTGGGCTTAACTTCTGTGTTCGGAAT
>NZ_JBODRU010000006.1:0-262932 GCF_050632815.1 Chryseobacterium sp. JK1
CAGAAGTTAAGCCCACCAGCGCCGATGGTACTGCTAACGCGGGAGAGTAGGCCGCCGCCAGTTTTTATTTTATTTTTAAAAAATCCTTTATCTTAACGATAAAGGATTTTTTTGTTATATACAATACAATCCTCTCTTCCTTTCTTCTTTTCTATACTTAAACACTCCTATACCCATATACTCACATACTCCTATACCTATAGCTAAAGATCTCAATACTAAGGAATGTGTCGTTTATGATCTGACCTGTTCTTTTTCTTCCCGCTTCTTCTTTGTCTTTACCTTATTACTGATCGATCTTCCACCAAACTCTCACTCCGTAGGAGTTTAAACTAATATATTACTTAAACATTAAGGTTTTCTTCAACTAAGACATATTTATAGCTTCATATAAGCTTGAAAATACATCGATAGCACCTTTTCATTAGTCTTTGATCGGAAACTGAGTAACAAGCGTTAAATATAGCTTATTTAGACTACGTTAGTTTTATATAAAATCTTATTCAAATACCTCAAGGAATGCTCACAGAAAAACCGCTCCAAAAGAAGCGGCTTATCTATTACATTTTGATTTTCAATCTTACATATCATTGTTGGTATCCGGGCATTTGAAATCATCGCTACATCCAGCGCAGATGATTGTTCCATTGCAGTAGTACATGCAGAACTCTGGTTCAGGAAGTTTAGCTCCTCCGGAAATGTTTTTTAATTGGCCTTTTCTTAGTTTTTTTAAATTTTTCATATTGTTTTAATTAAAGTTTTGATAGTAAAGTAAAATTAGTTAAAATAATTTTAATTCAATGCATTATTTTATGTTAAAAAACATTTTTAATTAAATATTTTCTATGAATACTTGAATTTCATTGAGCAAGAATGTTCTTGGACCCTCAAAATTTTGAAGAATCTATTAATGAAAAGGTTTGAAAATACCAGGATCTGAAGTACCTGTATTAGTCATTGGAAAAGGTGATTGTGTAATCTTTTCTGTATAAGTAACAGAAAAATAAAAGCCAGTAATAATAAATTACCGGCTTTATTTTTTATTTCTTAATCAAGCCTAGCTCGATGAGTCTTTCATGTAAGAATTCTCCTGCTGTTGTATCTTCATATAACTTAGGGTTATTCTCGTCTACACAGTTTTCAAGTGCGTTTAAAGACATTGCACTGATGGGATGCATAAAGAAAGGAATTGAATACCTTGAGGTCGTCCACAGCTCTCTAGGTGGGTTTACCACTCTGTGAATGGTAGATTTCAGTTTGTTGTTGGTATGTCTTGAAAGCATATCTCCAACATTAATCATCAATTCATCCGCCTCTGCAATAGCATCAATCCATTCTCCGTTGTGATTCTGAACCTGAAGACCTTTACCCTGTGCTCCCATTAGGAGCGTAATAAGGTTAATATCTCCGTGTGCAGCTGCTCTTACAGCATCATCCGGTTCTTCTGTGATGGGTGGATAGTGAATGGGTCTTAAGATTGAATTTCCTTCTGCGATTTTATCATCAAAATAAAACTCATCTAAACCAAGGTGTAAGGCTAACGCTCTAAGGACATACTGCCCTGTTTTCTCAAGCATTTGGAAGGCCTCTTTACCTACCTCGTTGAATTTTGGAAGTTCATCAACGATGACATTGTCTGGATACTCAGCTTTGTATTTTGAATCATCAGACAGATACTGTCCAAAGTGCCAAAACTCTTTTAAGTCTCCTTTTTTGAAACCTTTAGCAGTCTCTTTACCGAATCCTACATATCCTCTTTGGCCACCAATTCCTGGAATCTCATACTTCTGTTTTGTTTCCACTGGTTGTTCAAAAAAGTTTTTCACCTCTCCATACAAATCATCTACTAGGTTGTCATCAAGAAAATGGCCTTTTAAAGCAACAAAACCAATTTCTTCATAAGCTTTTCCGATTTCATTTACAAATTTCTGTTTGCGTTCCGGGTTACCCGAAAGGAAATCACGCAGGTCTACACTAGGTATTTTATCCATTTTTAGAAATTTACGAACAGCAAAATTACATTTTTTTTAAATTAAATGATTTTAAAATCATTTTTTATAAGTTAAATTTGCTGTATGAAAAAATATTCTTCTAAGAAAAGTATCCAAATACTTGCACATCTTCTTCAGCAGTACGGAATTGCAGACATCGTAATTTCTCCAGGTTCAAGGAATGCTCCTTTGGCGATTCACTTTTCAGAAGTGGATAGTTTCAACTGTTATAGTATTGTAGACGAAAGAAGTGCTGCGTTTGTAGCAATAGGGATGGCAAAAAGTGAGAAAAAACCTGTTGCAGTAACTTGTACAAGTGGTTCGGCTGTAGTTAACTACTATCCTGCCGTTACAGAAGCTTTTTATCAGAATATTCCGCTTTTGGTGCTTACTGCGGATAGACCAACCGATTTTGTGGATATTTTTGATGGTCAGACGATCAGACAGAAGGACGTTTTTCATCAGCACTCTTATGGTGATTTCCAACTTGTGGAAGACAGAGAAGAGAATGCAGAAGATATTAATTTTGATACGATTAAAAAAGCAATAGAACTTTGTTTTGAAAAACAGGGACCAGTTCATATCAATATCCCTTTAGAGGAACCTTTATATGAACTGGTTTCGGAGCTTCCTACTTTTCCTACCGTTGAAAAGACAATCAAGCATAAAGAATATGAAATCCCATCCAATTTGGTGGCAGACTGGCATACGTCTCAAAGGATCATGGTGTTGGTAGGAACAAGAGAATATAGCCCCGAGTTGGAAAATCAACTGAGCCAATTGGTAAAAAACCATTCTGTGGTAGTGTTGAGTGAAGCCAATTCCAATTTATATCATGAGAAGTTTTTCAGACATATAGACCGCTATATTTTTAATTTCACTGAGGCAGATTTTAAAACATATGCTCCTGATCTTTTAATTACTGTGGGTCAGAATGTGGTTTCAAAAAAAGTGAAGCAATTCTTAAGAAGTGCAAGACCCAAGCAACATTGGCATTTGGATGAAGTTTGGCAGCCGGATACCTATTTTTCACTAACTGAAAAGATTGAAGTAAAACCGGAAGTTTTCTTTTCCAAGCTTTTAAAATATATCAACCTTGAGCCAAGACCTTATTATAATCTTTGGGATGTTTTAAGGGATAAAAAAGATGCAAGGCATGAGCAGTTCATCAATACGGTTGAGTTTTCAGACTTTTATTTTTTCAATAAAGCATCACAGACAGTACCGGAAAATTATAACATTCATTTTTCAAATTCTTCGGCTATCCGCTATGCGCAGCTCTTTGATTTTGGCAAAAGAAAAATGTACTGTAACAGAGGAACAAGCGGTATTGATGGGTCAACATCTACTGCGATGGGATTTGCCATTAAAAATGCTAACCCAACCTTACTTATTACAGGAGATCTGAGTTTTTTCTATGATATCAATGGTCTTTGGAACCAATACATTCCTCCGTTTGTAAGAATTATGATCTTCAATAACGGAGAAGGAAATATCTTTAAGATTATTCCAGGACCAGGAAATGCCAATCCAAATACACTGGATGAGTTCATTGCCACCAAGCACAGAAAAAATGCAGAACAGCTGGCTAAGCACTTTGGATTCTCTTACATCAAAGTAGAAGAGGAAGTAACTTTAGACAGGGTAATGGAGAACTTTTTCAAGCCGGATTCGCAGCCGAAAATTCTGGAAGTCAATACGCATGGTAAAAACAGCGCAGATATCCAGAAGGCTTATTTTAACTTCATGAAAGAAGGCTAAAGATCCAGATATTCATCGCTTCCCGGAAGGTTGATAATTCTGTCAATAGGATAAATAAACATATCATCGAAATCATTCAAAGCATTGATGATTTGGAAGTGCGTAAACTGCTTTATATTCTGTAGCGTGATCTCCGCTTCCTTGATCTTCTTTTGCTTCAAAAGATGCTGTCTCTGCACACCATTTAAAAGGTATGTGGTTGGGGTAAACCATTCCTTACCTTTTAGAAATAAAATATTGGAAAAAGACGTATCGGTGATATGATTGTTTTTTACAATGATAATTTCTTCAGATTTAGACTTCATTTTCATCTTATCAAGTTCCTTGCGGTCTTCAAATTTGAAAGAATAATCAAAACTGTTATTTTCTACCAGCTTAAAATCCTGAATCTCAGGAATAGCATAGGGAATCATCTGAGTACGGAATCTTTTGTCCAGATCGTAAGCAATTCTCAGTTTGAAAAGCCCATCTTCGTCATGTTGCAGATTTTTATAAATTTTGGACAGATCAATAGAACCTTCTTTCCCGAAGTTGGAGAATGTTTGGTTCACACGTTTCTGATGTAGGTCCAATAGAAAAATTTCCTGATCTTCTACTTTAATGCTTTCAATGAATTGGGACATAGATTTTATTTTTCATTTCCTGATATTCGTCTTCTAATTTACTCATGTGCGTTATTCCGCCTCCGCTCTTGAAATACAGTTGATCTCCTTCTTTTTCAATATAGCGTATCATTACACAGCTGTCTACGTTTTCACCATCGAACCAGCCGCAAACTCCTGTATAATATCCTCTTTCATAGCCTTCAGCATCCAGAATTATTTCCAGAGTTTTAGGTTTTGGTGCCCCTAAAATAGAGCCTGCAGGAAGCAATTTTTGCATAATACTTCCCAGTTTTCCTTCAAACTCAGGTTTTATATTTCCTGAAATTTCAGAACTCATTGCATAGAGATCTTTTTGACGGGTTTTGATAAAATCAATATGTTGAAACTTGTCAACCTTTACCTCGTCAGCAACCATACTCAGATCGTTTCGCAACAAATCTACGACAGTATAATGTTCAGCTTTTTCCTTTTTATCACTCTTCAGTATTTCTGCTGCATTTTCGAGAGAGGCATCAATCGTACCTTTCATGGGATAGGTCCGAATTTTACCGTCAACAATCTTCACAAAAGTTTCCGGAGAAAAAAATACAAAAAAATCTTTATAAAAAACTTTATACTTCGCATTTGAGTGATAAAAAATTTCCTCAAGGCTCAAATTGGTCTCAATTTTAGTTTTGCGGGTATAATTAACTAGGTAAGAATTTCCGAGACGAATATTTTTCTGAACTTTATCAAAACCATTTTTGAAGCTCTCCAAGCTCTCCGGAAAAGATTTCCATTCTACTTTTTTGTCTAGTTTGTGTTCTTTTTTTATGTTTGAAAATTCTTGAAAATCAATTAGTAAGCCTGATTTTTCAATTTCATTTTCCGTATAGGTTTCAACTTTCTCAGAGAGGAAGTCGATAACGAAGAAAAAGGGAACCTTCTGCAGAGAAAGCTCATCCATTTCCATAAATTTTTGATGATTCGTAGAAAACATTCGGCAAAAATAATTATTGATGTTTACTTTTGCATAAAATTTTTATGATGCAGCGCAAATATCCTCAGAAACCGGGAATAGATTTTATATTGAAGCAGGCTTTTTTTTACTGGAATAAAACACTGGTTTTTCAGTTGATGTTTTCAATTTTTTATTTTGGAGTCTTCCTTACCGTTATTTTTGTAGCGGACTTGAAGTATAATGTAATCAACGAATATATTGAGACTAGCAAATACATGAAAGATGGAATGGCAGCGTACGGATCACAATATTTGAAGATGGTTTCAACGGAAAATTTTCAACATTTTTCTCTTCTACTAGTAGGAACTACTATTTTTTTATATCCTCTTAATCTTGGATTTTATCAAATATACAGGAAAATTGACCTTAAGGAGAAACTTGAACTGAGAGATTTACTTGTTGGATATAACGGACTTAATTTTCTGAAATACATTGGATATTATATTTTCTGGTTTTTTATCTACAGATTTACAATTCCTACCGTTTTGCTGGCGGTTATTTGGGTGGCAGTGACCATATTTGTTGCTCCTCTGATGTTTTTTACCGATAAAAGGATTTTTGAAGCCATTTCTCTGAATTTTAAAGCACTTAGAATGTATTTTACAGAAATCATGGTGTGTATCATGGTTGCTTTGCTGTTTAAGTATTTGGGTTTCATGTTGTTTATTGTAGGTGGACTTTTCACATTTCCGTTCTGGAATGCCATGATTTATTCTTTATACAAGACCGTTTTTTCGGAGAAGGGCTAAAATTCAGTAAGGTTTAATATGTTTTGTTACCAAAAAAAAGTAAATTTGGTAAAATCATTAAATATTTAAACTATGTCTGAATTTAACGAATTTGATCAGCAGGGTTCTGTACCGAACAGGGAAACCGGATCAATTATTTCTCACGCTTTCGAAATGTATAAAGGGGTTTTTGGCTACGGTGTGGTTGCCATGATCGTTTATTTGCTGGGTGGATATGTCATCCAACTTATTTTCGGAGTAGATTCTGCTTCTATGGTAGAAGAAATGAGAAGTTCCGGAGGAAAATTTAACTATTGGAGTATGCCGGGTGTTCCCCTATACACAGGTACCTCATGGCTTTTTGGACTGTTGTTGAGTCCTTTGTATGTTGGATTGATTTATATGGTGAATAAGTACAATACCAAAACTCCTATTGAGTTCTCTGATTTGTTTATAGGGTACCGTCAGAATTTTGTCAATATTTTGATTTACAGTTTTCTATCTGGAATCATTTCATTAATAGCTCTGGCATTGTGTGTATTGCCTGTCATTTTTGTGTATCCTTTACTTTTAATAGGATACCCAATCCTTTTGTTTGAAAATGCCTCTGCAACTGATGCTTTAAAGAAGTCATTCAATATTGCAAAAGAAAACTATGGAATATTCCTGTTAACAGCTTTTCTGGGAATGCTGATTTCTGTAGCAGGTGTTATTCTTTGCGGAATTGGTATTATTCTTACCGCTCCATTCATGATGATTGTAATGTATTCTACTTATTGTGCATTCTTAGGAAAGCCAAGACAGATCATGTATAACAAAGAAATCTAAAAACAGAATATGAATAAAGAGAAACAGATAAGCAGTGTTGCGATCAAGCAAATTTCGTTGCTGGCTATTATTTTAATACTGGCAGGGTTGATCTGTTTTAATCTTGCATTATTCATCCCTTCGGTTTTGGGAGCCATTACCATTTATGTAGTCTGCAGGAAGTATAATTTTTATCTCCAGGAAGAAAAGAAATGGAAACCTTCACTTGCAGCATTTGCATTGATGTTTGCAAGCCTTATTGTTCTGATATTGCCCATTTATTTTATCACCGACCTTATTATTGATAAACTGGGAAATGCACAGGCATACATGGCTAAGTTCAATATTTTTTTAGATAAAATACACGATTATATTGATAAGAAAACAGGATTTGATATTCTGAGCAAAGAGAATATGAATAAACTGAAGGACTTTATAGGAAAGTTCTCCACTTCTGCACTCAGCGGAACCTTCAATACTCTTACCGTGGTAATGTCTATGTATTTTATTCTGTATTTTATGTTGGAAAGGCCAAGGCTGTTTGAAAAAATTCTCACTTCTTCTGCTCCATTAAAGAGATCCAACGTTTCTTTAATAGGTGAGAAAATGAGAAAACTGATCATGGCCAACGCTATCGGAATTCCTGTAGTCGCCATAGGTCAGGGAATAGTCGCTCTTATTGGATATCTCATATTTGGAGCTCCGGGGGCCGCTTTACTTTTTGCTTTGACGGCCGCGTCTTCAGTTATTCCTGTAGTAGGGACAGCGATTGTATATGTTCCGGTATGTATTTTTATGATTGCTGAAGGAAATACCGGCCAAGGAATTGGTTTGGCTATTTACTGTGTAGTAGTGGTTGGGCTTACAGATAATCTGCTTCGTTTCACGCTACTGAAAAAGCTGGAAAATATACATCCTTTAAATACCGTATTCGGAATTATCATGGGAATGAACCTTTTTGGCTTTATGGGACTTATTTTCGGGCCTATTCTGATCTCTCTTACCCTTCTTTTGATTCAGGTGTATAGAAATGAATTTTCGGACGAAGACGCACCTCCTGATTTGGAATTACCCAATCAAGATGATTTAAGTGAAAGATTAATTTAATTATAAAAAACGTGGAAGGAGTAAACCCGGAAATATTAAAAGAAATATGTGTTGTGAAAATGCCTTTTGGAAAACACGAAGGTACTGTGCTGGTGGATCTCCCTGTAAGCTATCTGGAATGGTTTAATCGTACCGGAATGCCGAAAGGAAAATTAGGAATGCAGCTTTCAACGGTCTATGAGATTAAGATTAATGGTCTGATGGATTTGCTGACACCTATTAGAGCAGCAATAAGAAACGGAAGATAGAAAAATATACCCGCTTAAAAAAAGACTCGGCGGCATCGAAGATGCCGCCGAGTCTTTTTTATATTCAATGAATTATGATTTCAACGCTGCAATTTCGTCTCTAAGTTTAGCTGCTTTTATAAAGTCGAGATTTTTCGCAGCCGCTTCCATTTCTTTCTGCTTTTGCTCAATCATTTTATCAATATCTTCACCGGTGTAGGAGGCTTTTGTTTCAGCCACTTTCTGCATGATTTCCTTTTGCGTGTATTTTTCATCAGGGAAATCTTTGCTTCTTCCTACCAGATTTTCAGAGATCTTTTTATTTAAGGCCTTTGGCTTTAATCCGTGATCTTCATTATACTGCATCTGTTTTGCACGGCGGTATTCTGTTTCATCCAAAGTTGCCTGCATAGATTTTGTAATCTTATCCGCATACATGATGGCTTTTCCGTTTACGTTTCTTGCTGCACGGCCAACAGTTTGGATCATAGATCTTCGGCTTCTCAACATGCCTTCCTTATCCGCATCTAGAATAGCTACAAGGGAAACTTCAGGTAAATCGAGACCTTCTCTTAAGAGATTGACTCCAATTAATACATCAAAAAGTCCCAAACGCAGATCCTGCATGATCTGAATACGCTCAAGAGTTTCTACATCAGAATGAATATATCGGGTTCTGATTCCGAATTTTGTGAAATATTTGGTCAGTTCCTCAGCCATTTTCTTAGTTAAGGTCGTTACCAGTACTCTTTCATCAGCATCAGCTCTTTTCTGAATTTCTTCCATTAAATCGTCAATCTGATTCAATGAAGGTCTTACTTCGATGATAGGATCTAAAAGTCCTGTAGGTCGGATGATCTGTTCAATATAAGCTCCTCCTGTTTTTTCCAGTTCATAGTCTGCTGGGGTTGCCGAAACATATATTACCTGATTCTGTATTGCTTCAAATTCTTCAAATTTTAAAGGTCTGTTGTCCATTGCAGCCGGAAGTCGGAATCCGTACTCTACCAAGGCTTCTTTTCGGCTTCGGTCACCACCATACATGGCATGAACCTGTGGAACTGTTACATGGCTTTCATCAATAACCATTAAGAAATCTTTAGGGAAATAATCAATCAGACAGAAAGGTCTTGTACCAGGCAATCTGCCGTCCAGATATCTTGAATAGTTTTCAATTCCTGAACAATACCCCAATTCTTTAATCATTTCAAGATCCAGCTCCGTTCTTTCCTGAAGTCTTTTAGCTTCCAGAGGTTTTCCGACTTCGCTAAAGAAATCTACCTGTTTTACCATATCGTCCTGAATCTCTTTAATGGCTCCATTTAAGGTTTCTTTGGAGGTAACGAAAAGATTAGCCGGATAGATCTGTATCTGGTCAAAATTATCTTCTACATTTCCTGAGACCGGATCAAAACTTTGAATTTTTTCAATCTCATCTCCAAAAAACTGAATTCTGATCGCATTATCAGCATAAGCAGGAAAAACATCAATGACATCTCCTTTTACCCGGAAAGTTCCTCTTTGAAATTCACTCAGAGTTCTGGCATATAATGCATTTACAAGAGAGTGAAGCAGTGCTGTTCTGGTTACTTTTTCACCAATGGCTATAGAGATGAGTGATTTGTGGAATTCGGTTGGATTTCCGATACCATAAATACAGGACACAGACGCTACAATTAAAACATCCCTTCTCCCGGAAAGAAGACTTGCCGTTGCGGAAAGACGCAATTTTTCAACTTCTTCATTGATGCTCAAGTCTTTTTCAATATAAGTTCCTGTTGTGGCAATATAAGCTTCCGGCTGATAGTAGTCGTAGTAACTCACAAAATATTCTACCGCATTTTCAGGGAAAAATTCTTTGAATTCCATAAAAAGCTGAGCAGCCAGGGTTTTGTTGTGTGCGAGAACAAGAGTAGGGCGCTGAACATTTTTTACAACATTGGCAACCGTAAATGTTTTTCCGGAACCTGTTACCCCAAGAAGCGTCTGGTATTTTTCACCAATTTCGATTCCGGCGGTAAGTTTATCAATAGCCTGAGGCTGATCTCCGGTAGGTTTATATTCTGATTGAAGCTTAAAATCCATAGGAAAGAATGTATACAACAAAAGTACGAAAGAAATTTTGAGACCGTATACAGTTTTGATAGTCAAAAACTATCATTCCTTGTTTGAGTGTTTCTTACTCTTATGATAAGAAAAAATAAAGCGCTGAAGAAGCGCTTTAACTGTTATGGACGAACAAAATTCATTGTTGCCGGAATTTTTAATACTGACGCAATGGGCTTGCCATCTTTTGTAGCGGGTTTCCATGTTGTTTCATTACTGATGGTGCTGATTGTTTTAAGGAATTCCTTGTTGAAAAGATCATTGTCACCGGAAGTTGTAATATGGGTCGCTTTACCTGTTTCATCTATGTGAACATAAGCAGTCGCCTTTATTTCTCCTTTCAGAGGATCAAGAGCGGTAACGTCCATATCTTTTCCTATTTTCTTACGAAGATCTGCCATTCCGTTTGGATATTCTGCATTGATAAAGCTTTTGTCTTCCTGTATATTTGTGTTTTTACCTTCATTGTTTTCACTTATGCTTTTCATCCTTGGAATTATTGTATCTGACTCCTTTTTTAATCCCTTTCTTTTGAAGCCCATTATAACAGATGATTTTCCTTCTTCTCTGCTTTTTTCAAAATAAGCAGGAGTCATTAAACCTACCTGATAGGATTGAGGATTTTTTGCTGTTCTGGCATTGGGATAGATTTTGCTGATATAAACATTCGAAAAATCATGGGGAGTATAATTTTTTAGATCTCTGTTTTCTATTTTTTTTGAATCAATCCAGACGGTATAATTTTTCTTGTCTAAAAATGACTTCAGTTCATTTTCTGTCGGAATTCTTTTTTTCAGTTCAGGGAGCGCAAAGAAAGTGATCTTCTGCTCATTTTTCTGATTTTCATTGAGTAATGAATACAGCTCACGAAGCCTTTTCTTGTCACTTTCGGTGACCTTATTTGAAAACTCTGTATATTTTTCCTGTTTCAAAAGGTCAGCATATTTTGCCAATATGTCTTTGAATTCCTGGTACGGATCCTGACCTGCAATTTGGGTAGGTATCTCTGCTATTCTTTCAGAAAGAAGAACTTTTGGAGAATTACCTGCGTAGGTTCTTTCGGAAAATAATGCAACTGCTGAAATTAAAACGGTGATTCCTGCTGTTTTCTTGAGCAGACTAAACTTCGATTTTTTTGCTTTCATCATAATAAATCTTTTTTTGGTGTTATTAAAATTAAATGAATGACTTAAGGATGGATTTTGTTGACTGATAATCTCTTCAAGAATCAGATTCTGATAGTCTGTAACATTGAACTGACCTTTAAGGACAGATTCATCAGCTAAAAACTCATGGTTGGTAACAATGGCTTTTCTGTACAAGAATAATGCAGGATTGAACCATGTGAATATTTTCAAGAGGTCTATCAACAGAAGATCGATGCTGTGCTTTTGATCGATATGGCTTTTCTCATGAAGAAAAATTCTCGGATCAATAGTATTGTTCTTCAGATAAATCTTTCCCATATAGATGGTATTCCAGAAACTGAAAGGAGAATGATTTTCCTCTGTAATGATGATATTACAGTTCTGATAGGTTTGTTTTTTACCTTTAATTTTTTTGATTGACAAAATGGCTAAAATGCTTTTAATCAGCAAGAAAAATGTTATTGTGACATAGATGATGCCTATTACATTCATCCAGTTAAAACTTTCCTGTACAACCGGTTGTACAAAGGTAATTTGCTCGGCAGCTTCTTCGATGACTAACTGAGGTTTTTCTTCTACCTGAGGAACACTGATCGTAATAAATGGAATGATATACGACAAAACGACAGATGACAGTAAATAAAACCGGTTGAATCTGTACATTTTCTCTTTTTCCAAAAACAGGTAATATACTGCAATGAAGATGGAAGAGCACAGAATGATTTTCAGAATTATAGCAAACATGATTATTCTTTTATCTGTTCATCGATAATATCACGAAGTTCTTTCAACTGTTTTTGGCTCAGCTTCGTATTGGACGTGAAAAATGAAGCAAACTGAGTGACAGAGCTGTTGAAAAAACGGTCAATCATAGAAGTCATTTCTTCCTTGAAATATTCCCCTTTTTCCACTTTTGGATAATATTCACGGGAATTTCCATAGAGTTTGTATCCTACCATCTCTTTGTTCTGCATTCTTTTCAATAAAGTTGCGATAGTAGTAGCAGCCGGTTTAGGTTCCGGATAGGCGTCTAGAATATCTTTCATGAAAATCTTTTTTTTCTCCCAAAGGATTTCCATTAGAATTTTCTCAGAGTCAGTGAGTTTAATCTCTTTCATTCTACAAGTTTGTAATTTGTTCTACAAATGTAGAATAAAAATTTAATTACACAAATTTTATGGCATTATTTTTCCATTCAATTTTTGTCACTTAATCATAATATTATGAAAATCAATCAATTTTACATTCCATTTCTAACCGTTTTTTTTATTTTGTCTTCATGCGAAAAGAATCCCGTAAACGCCCAAAAGATAGGTAAAGACGGAAGTGTGGAAACAGAGAAGCCTAATTCTGAATATGAGCCCGCTTTTAAAGGACAGACAAGAGCTAAAGCATTAAAAACCAATACCCCGTACAACATAGAGATTCTTAATACAGAACTCGGAAGGCCTTGGGGTATTATTAATTTGCCAGACGGAAAATTTCTTATAACGGATAAAAGAGGTTACATGAATGTTGTTTCAAAAGACGGTAAACAGGTTTCTAAAATAGAAGGCTTTCCGAAAGTAGATTCGAAAGGGCAGGGAGGAATGCTGGATGTAGCTCTCGATCCTGATTTTTCAAACAATACTATGATTTATTTCAGTTTTGCCGAGCCTTTTGGAAAGGGAAACTTAACCTCTGTAGCAAAAGGAAAATTATCTGAAGATCTAAAAAGTATTTCCGAAGTGAAAGTAATCTTCCGTGCAGAGCCTTCCTATGATGGAGATAAACATTACGGAAGCCGCCTGGCTTTCGATAAAGATGGAAATCTTTTCGTAAGTACGGGGGAAAGATCTGATAAAGTGACTAGAGTATACGCTCAGAAAACAGATAATTATTTAGGTAAAATTCTTAAAATAACAAAAGACGGCAAACCTGCTCCGGGAAATCCGTTTATAGGTAAACAAGGATATAAACCTGAAATCTATGCTTATGGTGTCCGAAATCCACAGGGGTTGGCCATAGATCCTCAAGGAAATCTTTGGGATGTGGAAATGGGGCCGAGAGGTGGAGATGAAATCAACCTGATTCAGCCGGGGAAAAATTATGGTTGGGGAGATGTTACCTATGGAATTGAGTATTCTGGTGATAAAGTAGGAAAAGGAATTACCCAAAAAGAAGGAACAGAACAGCCGGTTTATTATTGGGATCCTGTAATTTCTCCAAGCGGAGTTACTTTCTATACCGGAAATATAGAAGAATGGAAAGATAATCTGTTTATCGGATGTTTAAGCGGAGAACATATTGACCGCATCGTGATGAAAGATCGTAAAGTTGTAGGAGAAGAACGTCTTTTAGCAGATCAAAATGAACGTTTTAGGGATGTTTTGAATGGAATAGACGGAAATCTCTATGCTGTAACCGATAGTGGTAAGCTGTATAAGATTTCCAAAAAGTAAAACCCTACTACCTTAGTTATGTAGAATAAAAAAAGAGCAGCCCTGAAAAAAGAGCTGCTCTTTTTTATGAGGTATTGAGAAATAGATTAGAATTTAAAATTAAGCCTTGCAAAAACCTGTCTTCCTGCAAATCCCATTTGTACAGGGTCAAAGATTCCTCCGGCTTCTGTATTTCCTGAGGTTACATGAGCACTTTGTAAAGTAGGATATCTGTTGAACAGGTTTTTACTTCCGATGGTCAGATTTAATTTTTTTGAAAATTCATATCCGAAAGAAAGGTCGGTGGTTACTTTTGGGTTATATACCTGTTCAGAATCATCATAACCTATCAATGTTACCTTATCAAACCTTACAAGCTGTAAGTTCGCGTTGAACTTATTAATTTTATAATTGAGATTGAGGTTAATTTTAGTTTTCGGAGCCGAAGCCAGAATAAAAGCTTTTTCTCTTGCACTTAAATAAATATCTTCTTTTCCTTTCAGTTGCTCTGAAGTATTGACATTGGTGATCTCCATATCGTTGTAATTTCCTGCTAAAGTAGCGGTAAGCTTCCCAGGACCTATAATTTCATTATAACTCAAAATAAGGTCAATCCCTTTAGTTTTGGTATCTATAGCATTAGAGAAAAACTGCGCCTGATCGATATAGGAATACTGGCTTTGTATAGAAGCTGGAAAATCATCCTTGGTGAAATACCCCGTCAAAACAATTCTGTTTTTTACACGAATATAATATCCATCTACTGTTGCCGTGAATTTTCCGGTGTTGAAGGTAAATCCGGCACTTCCATTGACGGAGGTTTCCTGCTTTAGCTGAGGAATACCCAAACTGTTGGCCAGATCACTGTCATTAGAAGCCAGCTGAATGGTTACCAGTTGGCCTCCCTGGAAATTGGTAAACTGCTGACTATAATATTTCTGAGCCAAAGAAGGAGCCCTGAATCCTGTAGAAACAGATCCCCGGAATGCAAATTGAGGAGTGAAAGCATAACGGGTGGCAAATTTACCATTTAGTGTACTTCCGAAATCGTTATAATTTTCGAATCTTCCGGCAGCACTGATCATCCAGTTTTTGGTAATATCAAGCTCAGTATCTACATAAGCTGCAAAATTGTTTCTGCTTTTACCTATATCAGTAGAATAACCGGGAAAACCTTGTGAACCTCCCGGTCTGACGTCGCCGCTTAATGGATTGGTCACCAGCAAGTTTTGAGGAGTTGAAGGCGTTACAATATTTCCATTAACATCATACATCGCATAGGAAGCTTCTTCACCTTTAATAATATTGAATTTCTCATACCGGAACTCAGACCCAAAAGCGACATTAAGCCCTTCCAGTACTTTAAACTGTCTGGTTGCATTAAAGCCGGTTGTGTTCTGTAGCAGAGAATGCCCACCTGCATCAAAGCTTGTAGGTGACTTTGTGCCCAAAGTAGCATTGATCGTATTATTGATGTTATAAACAAATCTATTGTTTCCAAAGGCATTATAAACATCCACTTCCCAATTCGCTACTTTAAATTTTAAACCATTATCAAAAGTAAAATCTGTGATGTTGGTATCTTCAATCGGGTTGAATCCTGTTGGATAGACTTCAGGAATATTTCCGTCGGCATCTGCAGATCTTGTCCATGCATATGCTTTGGTGTTTCTGTGCGAAAACCCCTGACGTGAATAGAATTTTAATCCATCAGATAAAGGAAGTTCAATATTTCCGAAAAAATAGATATTCTGGGCTTTGGCATCTCCAAAACGTTGTCTTGGTGCCGGAGAAGGATCGTTGTAAATGGCAGGATTAGCATTTCTAATGGCGTATTCCTTATTAATAAACTCAGCCGTAAAGTTTCCAAAACCTCCTTTAGAACCTATTTTTGTACCCAGATTTCCGCTGAAGTCAAAAGTTCCGCCATCTATTTTATGATCAGAAACCACATCATTATTTCCGGGACTTTTGAAAAGATTCATTCCGTAGAATGCATTTCCTTCAAAACCTTTATCGCGATCATTGAGAATAACGTTGATTACTCCGGCAATAGCATCCGATCCATACTGGGCGGAAGCTCCATCACGAAGAACTTCAACTCTTTTTATAGCCCCAATCGGTATGGTGTTCATATCATATCCTGTATTTCCTCTTCCTTTGGTTCCGAAAAGATTGATCAAGGAAGATTGGTGATATCTTTTCCCATTGAGAAGCAGAAGGGTTTGGTCGGGTCCGAGACCTCTTAAAGTAGCTGGATCTACAGCATCCGCACCATCTGATCCCGATTGTTTGTTGGAGTTGAAAGAAGGCGCTGAGAACTGTAATAGCTGGTTTACTTCTACCTGTCCTGTAGCCTGGCTTACCTGTTTGATATCAATAATATCAATGGGAACCGGAGTATTGGTAACGGTTCTTTTTTTGTTCCTGCTTCCGGTGATGGCTACCTCATCGATCTTTGATTCTTTGGTGAGCGTATCCTTTACCTGTTGGGCATATGACATCGTAGAGGCCCCAAGAAAGATGATGCTAATGTGTTTTATCTTCATATTGATAAATTTGAGTGGTGATTTCGTCAAATTTATCAATATTTATTTTTAAATCGTTACTTAATTTAAATATTCGTTATTAATGTATCAATTGTTTTGGTATTATCGTAAATGATGAAAAAAAAATAATAAATTCATGAGAATCAGTGAAAAATTTTAATGCTGAAAACTGGTTATGATTCTGTTAATTCCTTCTTCTAAAATTTCCTTTGAAGTAGAAAAGCAGATTCTGATATGTCCTTCAGCTCCTTTTCCGAACCATCTTTCCGAACCCGGTACAATAGCAACTTTTCCATGTTGTAAGACATGTTGGGCAAATTCATCACTGGACATCCCGTTTTTGATTTTGGGGAAAAGAACAAAAGTAGCTTCAGGAAGACTTGGTTGAAGGATTTCAGAGGCACTCAGCAAATTGAAAGCAAGATCACGATTATTCTGTAAATGATTTAGAAAGTCCTTATACCAAGGTTTTGCTCTTTCTAACGCAACACTTCCTGCAATTTGTGATAGTGTAGAAACACCTTCTATAGTAGAATTAAAGTTTGATTTTTCTGTAAAGTCTTCCAGAATCTCCTGGTCATTACATAACACAGCTCCGATCCTTAAACCTGCAATTCCAAATGATTTTGAAAATCCATACACTGTGAAGCTTTTCTTTCTGGCTTCTTCGGAAACCGATGAATAGGTATAGAAATCTTTGTTGTCATAGATAATGTCACTCCAGATCTCATCACTCATCACCCACAGATCGTGAGCAGAGGCAATCTCAGATATTTTTTTCAGAGTTTCTTTAGAATAAACCTTTCCCAAAGGATTGTGAGGGTTACATATGCTAATCAGTTTGGTCTTAGAGCTGATAGATGAGGTGAGTTTTTCAAAGTCAATTGCTCCTGTTGTGGTATCTACCGGACAAAGTACAATTGTTCCCCCTGCGGTTTCCACCGATTTTTTAAACAGAAAATCAACAGGATCAAGAATTATAGCTTCATCACCGGGGTTCAGAACATACGATGCAATCAGGTACATTCCCTGAGCGGCACTGTTTACTGCAAGAACATTTTCAGGAACGAAATCTCCGTGTTTTTCTTTATTAAAATGCTCCGCAACACTTTTCTTAAATTCAGGGAGCCCTGAAAAAGGTCCATAGCTCAGATAACCGTCTTTTATATACTCTATAATGCCCTGTTCTATTTCAGGGGCTATTCTGAAATCCGGGTCTGCCGCTGTGAGAGGAATAATTCCGTCTTCCAGGGTAGCCCATCTTCCGTTATAGGCTTTTCTTTTTAATGCTTCAAAGTTGATATTGTTATTGGTAAACATTTTTATTTATATGATATGGGTAAAATATTAGGAGACTGTTGGTTAAGCGGGAGCAGAAATTGGTTGAGTAAAGTTCTGCCATTATGGATGTGAATCTCTACTTCCGGTTTTCTTTCTGCTTCATATTTACTGAAAGCTTCTGTTGTTATTTTTTCGTTAACTAAATGTTTAGTCAGAGCAGCAGAATCTTTTAAGGCTGAGGTAACTCCCTGGCTGGTAAAGGGAATGAGAGGGTGGGCAGCATCCCCAATGAAAACAATATTATCTTTATAAAAAGGATTTAGGTTTTCAAGTTCGTACACACACCACAAATGAATGTTTTCATAAGTTGATTTATTGAGAATGGAGGTCACTAAAGGATCCCACTCCGTAAAAATCTCCAGCATATAGGATCTTAAATCTTCCGTTGTGTATTCACCTATGTTATATTTTTCGTTGTCAAATTGTGAGTACCAAAGAATCGTATCATGAGAAAGCTTAAGGATTCCGAAAGTAAGGCCGCCTTCTTCATGGTGGAATTTCATGAAATCATTTTCAATAGAATCTGCAATTTCTTTATTGTGAATGATATTTACGACTTCATTTTCTCTTACCTGCCGCATTTTTTCATCTTTAAAAAGATCTCTTCTGATACGGCTTTTAGAACCATCCGAAATGATGGCTATATCTGCATCTATATAAGTTCCATCACTTTTTTTCAGCCTTCCTTTTTCTTTATCACATGGGGTAACAGTTTCTTCATATGAAATTTTCTCAGGAGAAATATTCTGCGTTAGAAGATTAATCAACGAATGCCTTGAGATGGCAAAAACATGATCCAGTTCCTTTTCTGCCAGTATCTTACCAGTATGGGAATATTGTATGTATTTTTTCAGAAAACTACCGTTTTCAAGCAGTTGTGAGCGGTCAATAATTTGGGAAAGATAATCCATTCCTTCATGAGGAATAAGGAAGCCATGTCCTGCAAGGTCTTCTTTTCTTCTTCTTTCGTAAATATGATAATCTATGGTATGTTTTTCTAAGTAATTCGCCATGCTTAAGCCGGATATACCAGCGCCCACGACAGCAATTTTGTTCATTTTCGGAATAATGGATTTTTCAGGTTGGTGTTTAAATACTTGGGTTATCCGTTTTATTGGATCCTTGTTCCTGCAAAAATAAATTAAAAAGCGGCATTATTTTAAAAAATGAATCAATTTAATTTTAGACTATTGATAATTAGAATAGAAGGTATAAGATGTATTCTTGTTCTGGGAAGTATATTACGTATAATAATTCGTATTTAGAATAGGAGAGTTATTTTCTGCCAAAGAAGAAGATAATGAATAAAAAAAACCGGAAAAAATTCCGGTTTTTTTTATTAAGCTTTTTCAAGCTGAACGGTAAAGTGTCTTAAAATTTCCGGTTCCCAGGTAATTTTGTATCCTTTTGCTACTTCTTCCCGTCTTTCATACACGTTTTTGATTGCAGCAGCAATATAATCCATATGATTATTGGTATACGTTCTTCTAGGGATTGCCAGACGTACCAGTTCTAGCTTAGGATAACGGTTCTGTCTTGTTTCAGGATCTCTGTCGGCCAATAATGTTCCGATTTCTACCGTTCTGATCCCTGCTTCTTTATAAATCTCAAGACCTAAAGTTTGTGCCGGATATTCTTCACGGGAAACATTTGGAAGGAAATTTAAAGAATCGATGAATACAGCGTGTCCTCCGATAGGTTTTTGAACAGGAATGCCGTATTCAATCAGTTTATTTCCAAGATATTCAACCTGAGAGATTCTGCTTTCAAGGTAAGCAAATTCTGTAGCTTCATCAAGACCAACAGCCAATGCAGCCATATCTCTTCCTGCCATTCCTCCATAGGTGATGAATCCTTCATAAATAATTGTGAAATTGGAGGCTTTTCTGAAAACTTCTTCGTTATTCAAAGCAATAAATCCTCCGATGTTTACCAGTCCATCTTTTTTAGAACTCATAGTCATCCCGTCTCCGTATGAGAAAATTTCTTTACAGATGTCCTTGATGCTTCTGTTTTCCTGTCCGGCTTCTCTTTTTTTGATGAAGTAAGCATTTTCTGCAAACCTTGCTGAATCAAAGAATACAGGAATTCCGTATTGATCAGAAAGGGCCTTTACAGCTTTCATATTCTCTAAAGATACAGGCTGACCTCCTGAAGAATTACAGGTAATAGTAATAAGACAGAATGGGATATTTTCTTTTGGATGACTTTTATAAACTTCTTCAAGTTTTTCAAGGTTGATATTTCCTTTGAATGGGTGAAGATCATTAATATCAAAAGCTTCATCTATTGTACAGTCGATAGCGTGAGCTTTTCTGAATTCAATATGGCCTTTTGTAGTATCGAAATGTGAGTTTCCGGGAACTACATCACCTTCTTTTACCAATACTGAGAAAAGAACGTTCTCTGCAGCTCTTCCCTGGTGAGTTGGTAATAAATATTTGAATCCCGTGATTCTTTCCACTGTTTTTTGTAATTGCTCGAAAGAGCGTGATCCGGCATAGCTTTCATCTCCCGTCATCAGCGCAGCCCACTGTTTGTCGGACATTGCTCCTGTTCCTGAATCGGTAAGCAGGTCGATGTATACCTGTGAAGATTTCAGATTGAAAAGGTTATAATTCGCTTCTTTAAGCCACTGTTCTCTTTCTTCTCTTGTAGATTGGTAGATTTCTTCCACCATTTTAATGCGGAAAGGTTCCGCGTACGGTAAATTCATGAGTTAAATTATGTTTTAAATTGTTGTATAAAGAAAATAGGTTTGAAAATAATTTTTCAAATTCATCAAAGTATATTCAGTAGGGGGAGAAGATGTTACTCCGGAGCCTTGAATATATTTTCATCAGAATGGAATCCGGCTACACCGCCGCTTACTGCAAACTTCATGGCAGAAGCAGCTGTCATTCCCACTACAGGTTTGATGTTTTTTTCTTCAGTAACAATTACCCAGCCCGAGATCGCGTAAGAATGGGGCAGGTATACCGCAACGTAATTATGCTTGTCAACGTCCGACATTTCTTTTTGAGTTAAAAAACCGATTCTCCATATTTCGGGATTTTCGTTGGTTTTTACCCATACAGGATCGTTGAATTTTTTCTTATCACCTACAAATGAAGACATTACGTCTTTAGTTGGAGTGTAGATATGTTTTACTCCCGGAGTTTTCTCCAGCAGGCTATCCATGGTGTCGAAAAAGAATCTTCCCACCACAAATTTGTTTCCAAGAAAGCCTAAAATAGCTGTAAATAATATAATTGAAACAAAGACAAGCCCTGGAAACTGTTGAGCCATGGAGGGGATAAGATTGTCGATAGCACTTACAACATACCAAATCACAAAAATGGTAAGTCCAATAGGACCAATAATCAATAACCCCTGAAAAAAGTTTTTCAGAAATAAATTGGCTATATTTTCAAAGCTGGACTTTTTCAATGTATATTCTTTACTGTTTTTTATTTTAACCGTGAATGGTTTCCTTATTTCCGAATGATTGGATAATACTGGCCTCATATTCCAGCCATTCTTCCCAGCGGTCATTTACTTTTTCCGGTTCTCCAAGCTGTCTTGCAAACCCAATGAAAGTGGTATAATGATTTGCTTCGGAAATCATAAGTTCTCTGTAAAAAACTTTCAGTTCTTCATCTTTAATGTTTTCAGTAAGAACTTTAAATCTCTCGCAGCTTCTGGCCTCAATCATTGCAGCAAAGAGCATTTTGTCTACGATGAGGTCTTCTCTGCTTCCCTGAATGATAAATTTAGCAAGCTGGTTGACATAGTCATCTTTTCGGGCTCTTCCAAAGGTATAGCCTCTTTTTTTGATGATCTCATGAACCTGATTGAAGTGATCAAGCTCTTCCTGCGCAATGGCAAGAAGTTCTGTAACGATCTCAGGATATTCCGGAAGCATTGTAATCAGGCCAATGGCGTTGGTAGCTGCTTTTTGCTCACACCATGCATGATCCGTTAAAATTTCTTCAATGTTTCCTTCTGCAATATTTGCCCACCTTGGATCGGTAGGAAGTTTCAACTTAAACATGTTGTAAAATTTTTGTAAATTTAAACAAATTGAAGCAAGAAAAATGACTTTATTTCAATTTGAGCCTTAAAGTCTTAAGAAGCGGTCTTTCTTCTTAGGAATTCCAAAATATTCCAACCCAGAGTATCTATTTTTTTCAGTCCGGCTGAGATAATGAAGGCTAGAAGAATATTAATACCATAAATGATAATCATTAAAAGCCACCATGGCATATGCTCTTTTAAAGGAACTACTATAAAATAAACCAGTGAAGAGCTGATTCCCTGTGCGAAATAGAAGAAAATAGCATTTTTGCCAATATGGGTTATAAAGCTTTCTTTGTTGATCTTTAATCTGTTATATAAGGTAAATAACGTTGCCAATGAGAACAGAGTCCAAATGATGTATGGGATTTGGGGTGGGAATTTATTTTTATTGATCTTGTAAAAGATTTCACTTCCGTAATACCAAAACATCCATACCAGAGCGAGGGTAACTATACTGTAGATTACAGGAATCATCTTAGTAGGGATTTTCTTTCCACGCATTCTGTTTCCTATTAAAAACACGGCAAGATAGAAAGCTACATATCCTACCTGACCGGATGGATAATATTCCGGGAAAATATTGAATAAAAGGGTTAAAGCAATGCACAGCACAATAAACCAATGGATATGTTTTGGGAAAAATCTTAAAATTAAAACACCGAATACTGTAAGGATAAAGTATACTTTTAGATACCAAAAGCTTCCCATTACTACTGGAAATGTGTCTGCATTGGTGTACTGATGAAGATACCAATTCCCCAAGTTTTGCCATTGAGGATATTCCGAAATACTTGTAGTGGAATATTTGGATCCAAAGGTTGAATAGAAACTCTGCAACCATTCCATAGAAAAAAAACTCAGCCCGAATACCTTAAAGAAGTAATCCATAAAGAATAGAAATGTTACAAAGATCATATAGGTAATCTGCAGTTTTAAAAGGCGGTACAATGTTTTCTCAATATTGGCACCTGAAGTGATCCCACTAAGAGCATAAAAAAGAGCCACATCAAAAACAAGAGAAAAAACTCTTACTTCAGCCGGAATATAAAATTGTCCGGACCAGAACGCCGTATGGATGAATATGATGGATAATGTTGCTAATCCTTTGGCAAAGTCAATATAAAGGTCTCTGTTCATTCGTATTGGAATATGGTTCAAAAGTAAATAAACTTCTCTTATTGTTCAAAACAAAAAAAGAGGTGGAACATTACTGCCCACCCCTTTCTTAAATATGCTAAAAATGAATGTTTACGTTTATTTAAGGTTTTTGAATTCCTCTGCAGAAATTTCTCCTGACTGAATTTTTCTTAATTCATCAATATATTGACTCATATAAGCATCAATTTCAGGACTTACCGTGTTCTTAGCCATTTTATAACTTCCATTCAGAACTCCCTGATAGTAATAGAAGAAATTGTAATCGAAATTGGAGGCATTAAGATCATACTGTCCTAAAAGAAATCCTAAACGAACTGCTGATCTCCTTTGTGCGGGAGTTCCATGGTGGTTCGGGCTTGAGGTCTGATAATCTCCGATACTTTGGGCAAACTCATAAGCGGCTGCGATTTCTGAGAAGTTGGTTTTGTTGTAACCGTTTGGTCTTCTCAGATAATATCCTGCGAAACCATCTGCTTCCAGTTCGTTCGGTCTTGCCGTATTTTCGTTGACAGAAGGAAGCCCGAAAATGTACTGCAACTGATGTCCGTATTCGTGGGCAAGGATCATTGCGTTTACAATATCTCCTCCTTTTGATTTTGCATCATAATAAATGGCGTATCCGTAGTAAATTTTTCCATTACCATATGAGATGGCATTGTAAGTGGAATTGAAGTTGGAAGGATCGTCTACATATTGTAGAACAGGATTGCTTCTTCCCCAAAGGCTTGCAATTTTGGTCATCTGACCATTCATAAAGTTGGTGTCTGCAGAATTTTGAAGTCCAGACTTCAAAATAGCTGAATTGCTCCAGTTGTTGTCTACATAATAGCAGACCTTTTCACGTTCTCCGGGTTGTTCGATTTTTGCATTCAGTGTTTCTTGCTGTGGAAGAACAGCTTCGTCCATTTTGTCATCGCTGCAGGCAGCCAGTGTTGTAACGGCCAATGCGCCTGCCAATAATAGACAGAAATTCAAGTTTTTTTTCATATAAATATTCAATTTGGTCAAACGAAGGTATGAAATAATCTCTTAACTGTGAATATTTTATTGTTAAAAATTATTCAAAGCATAGTGAGAAGATGGTTTATGAAAAAATATTGTTTTGATTGTAAGTTAATTAGAAATTAATTTGTATATTTGCACCTCGAAATAACTAAAAATTTTATAAACAATGTTTGCAATTGTAGAAATAGCAGGGCTTCAATACAAAGTTGAGAAAGACCAGAAGTTGTTTGTAAACCGTTTAAAAGGAGATAAAGGAGGAAAAGTTTCTTTCGATAAAGTTCTTCTTACTGTAAACGGTTCAATCACTGTAGGCGCCCCAGCTGTAAGCGGTATCACTGTAGATGCAGAGATCTTAGACCACGTAAAAGCTGATAAAGTAATCGTTTTCAAAAAGAAAAGAAGAAAAGGTTACAAAGTGAAAAATGGTCACAGACAATCTTTAACTCAAATCGTAATCACTGGTATTACAGGATTTGATGAAGCTAAAAAACCAGCTAAAAAAGCAACTAAGAAAGTTGAAGCTGAAGACGCAGAATAATTTATAAACCAAAAAACCTTAAAATAAAATGGCACACAAGAAAGGAGTTGGTAGTTCCAAGAACGGTAGAGAGTCTCACTCTAAAAGATTAGGTGTGAAGATTTTCGGAGGACAAGAAGCTATTGCCGGAAACATTATTGTTAGACAAAGAGGTACTCAGCACCACCCAGGTGATAACGTGGGAATCGGTAAAGACCACACTTTGTTTGCTCTAATTGATGGTAAAGTAGTTTTCAGAAAGAAAGCAAACAACAGATCTTTCGTATCTGTAGAAGCAAACGCATAATTAGAAGCGTTTTATAAAAATTAAAGTCTCAGCATTGCTGAGACTTTTTTGTTTTTAAGTTAATAAAAAAGTGAAATTCCCTCATTGATTATCTTTCTGTAGTGAAATATTTATATATTTGTCATAATTGAGTGCTGATTTGATTGAAAAAACTAAAAACTAAAACGAAATATCCATGAAAAATCTTAAAAAATTAAACAAAAGGAATTTGAAGCAAATCAGTGGTGGAGTAGCAGCCAGCTGCCCTTCGATGTTTCAGTCATGCGACGAATGGTGCAGATGGTCCCCGTGGCAGAAATCTCATTGTATATTGTCTGAGGCTTGTACAGAATGTTTAGAGTAAGTAATCTGTAGAAAAGATAGTCTGAATAATAACTGTTCAGATGTTCAATAATAAAGATAGATAATAGTTTGAAATGCTGTGACTTCTCTGAGGTTACGGCATTTTTGAATTTTAATTGAATTTTAATTTTTACCCGTTCAGTGAAGTCAAAAGTATTATAATTTTGTACCCCATTTTAAATAACTTGAACATGAAAGGTAAAATGATACTAATGCTTGGTTTGCTGGCTTCTGTAAGTTGGCAGGCGCAGCTAAAAGTTCTCTTTGATGCTACTAAAGCGGAATCTGCAGGAAATGCTGATTGGGTGATTGATGCAGATGTCCATAACCTTAACTTTAACGCTACCGGAGTTACAACTTCAGGATCGGAATCTAACCCACAGAGATTTCCGACTCCTGCACAAAATACAATTACAGCTACTACTCCCGAAACCTATTGGCAGGGAGCTTTGAGCAACTGGGGAATAGATCTTGTTAAACAAGGATATATTGTTGAAACATTGCCTTACAATGGCAGTATTACTTACGGGAATTCGTCTAATATTCAGGATCTGTCAAATTATAAGGTTTTTGTGATAGATGAGCCCAATATTAAATTCACCGATTCTGAAAAAACAGCTTTATTAAATTTTGTAGCCAATGGAGGAGGACTTTTTATTATTTCTGACCATAATCAAAGTGATCGAAATAATGACGGTTGGGATTCTCCTAATATCTGGAATGATTTTTTTACCAACAATGGGGTTGTTGCAAACCCATTTGGAGTCAGTTTTGATTTGAACAGTGTATCTCCGTCCACTTCGAATTTTGCTCCCATAAGTATGAATCCTGCAATTTTAGCAGGACCACAGGGAACTCCAACCCAAATGAAGTACTCCAGCGGAGCAACGATGACCCTTAATAAAAACAGTAATCCATCTGTGCAGGGACTGGTCTTTACTTCAAGTGCATCCAATACCGGAAGTACAAATGTAATGTTTGCTACAGCAACTTATGGAAATGGAAGAATTTGTGCTTTGGGAGACAGTTCTGTTCCCGATGACGGCACAGGGGATCCTAATGATACGCTCTATAATGGATATTCAAGTGATGCTAACGGAAATCACAGGCCGCTTCTGGTAAATGCAGTCATCTGGCTTGCAGGTTCAGGCTCATCTAACCTGAATGTTCAGAATGTGATAAAAGAGAAGAATGCAGAAGTGTATCCTAATCCTGTAACAGATTATATTTATATCAAAAATAATACATTCAGTACTTACAGATTAATGGATGAAACAGGTAAAACCCTTTCTTCAGAGTCATTACAGGAAAACAGTTCTATTAATGTTAAGAATCTTCCTGCAGGTATATACTACCTGTTGTTACAATCAGATAAAGAGGTGAAATCAATCAAAGTAATGAAAAAATAAAGATTGAATATATAGCTTTTTAATATAAGACCCGGCGGCTTCGAAGAAGCCGCCGGGTCTTATTAAATATTTTTTTTCTTAGAAACCTACCTGGAATCCTGCTTTCACACCAAATTTTGAAATATCAGGCCTGTCAAGATAATTTCCTCTCCAGTTAAAATCTACTCTGAAAATTCTCAGGTTACCGATTCCAATATTTTCAATACCGAAACCATATTCATAATAGATATGCTCGCTTGGAGCTGAATATCTGAAACCTTCCACATTGATAGCTTTAGAAGCGTCACTTAAAGTACCATATGCGCCTCGTATAAAAGCGACTTCCCTAAGCTTTAGCTTTTTGATTAATGGAATGTAAGAAAGTATCTTACCATTAAAATGATGCTCAAGGTGAAGTGTGGTATAAGCGTCTGCAACAAATTCATAATAGTTCAGCTGAGAAAAGGTATTAGGTGCTAAACCATATGATAAATTAGCTGGAATAATATTCTGTAATGCTAAAGGAACGGTATTAAAGTTTTTTCCTGCTTCAAAATTGACAATCATTTTTCCCAGGCTTCCAATTAAGAATGGTTTATACACCATAAATTGTAGCTTGTCATAATTAAAATCGGCATTGAAAAGCCCCTCAATTCCTCTTGTATATCTTAGAACAATGGTTGGAGCAAGATTTCTTGCCTGATATCTGTCTATTCCGGTTTGTGAGAATTTAGCTCCCGGCTTGGCAATTAAACTGATCGTTACGTGAGAATCATTTACCGTCTTTCTCAGATTTCCGTCCTGATAATACATAAGGTTGAATTTCTCAGGAATTGCAGATTTGATGCTTTGCATAACCCCGTCAATTCTTATCTGGAAATTTTTCCAGGGCTCAATAGCAGCAAAAACATTAGTTTGGTTTACAGAACTTAAAGAAATGTTTTCTCCTCTTGCAAAGAAAGTACTTGAAGACAGATTTCGCGAAGCAAGCCCGTCACCCGATGTAAGCTGTCCCCCCAGCTGAACAATATCTCTGCTGGTTCCTGCTCCGATCATAAAACGGTTAAGTCTGTTGAACATATATCGTGCATCCACACCATATTTTACCTGATGGTCTTTGAATCCGTATGCGGTATAAAACTGTACTCTCCAAGGGTCATTCAAACCAAAATAAGATCTTGCACCTAATCGGATTCTGTCTCCTTCTACCACATTCCTTCCGTATATCGAGAAGATGGGGCCGATATCGATCCCTCTAAAGGCATTATAATAACGGGAACCAAGCGTTTCAAACAATTTTACCATTCGGTTGAATTTCGGGGTCTGCTGTAGCTGATCAAGCATGTTGTAGACTCCTTGTTCGGCTTTAGATAAGGTGTCAGGTCTGGCTTTTGTCCAGTAAGCTTCATCTTTATCTGTAAACTTGTCTTCGTATTCTTCTTCTGTACGTTTAAATACTTTAGGATCAAGAGGTTTGTTGAATTGATAATCAGAATAATCTACCGATCTTTTCGCAATAATGCTTTTGGAGCCTTTCTTTTTTGAAAAGGGGCTCATTTCAAACTCTGTAATTAGCTTTTTAGGAAGAAATGTCGCATCGTCAGGATTATCGTATTCCACCTGGGTATACACACTGTTAACAAAATTGACATTGATTTTCTGCGTTGATCTTAATGTAGCTCCCAGAATAGCATAAGTGTCCGTATCAATATAAAGATTTCCCTGGAAGGCAAGGACGTCTTTTCTTTTGGGCTGATATCTGATCTGAAAAGCTTTTTCGCCACGAATACTAATAGTGTCTGTCAGGGTGTAGTCATAGGTTCCGAAACCATCACTTCCTGCCGGGCTTTGAAACCCTATGTCGAAATAATTCAGCGTATTATCGTAAATATTGATATCCCGGTATAAGTTTTTAGCTGAAACAGTGATTACCTGATTGTCCTGAAATCCCGAAGTTTTCTGGGCAATCAAAGTTCTTTTACTGTCTTTATCCGGTCTGTTTTTCCCGAAATTTTCATATACAGCTTCATTCAGGAAGATAGGAAGTCCAAGCTTTCCACTGGCTGTAGAATCAGCATAGCTGAAAATAAAGTCCAGTTTGTTGAAAATCTTCTTTTTCATGAAAGTACTGTCCAGATTGTTGAGATCAAACTGGGTTTTTTCATACTCTTTGAAGGAGTAGGTGTCAAATTTTTCTAACCCGTTATTTCTTTTCTGTGCCCACACTTTTTGCATGATGGCATAAGCGGGATTCTCTTTTTTATTTTTGTATTTCGTTTTTCCACTTTGAAGAACAATTTCCTGAATATCACTTACTTTCGCCTGGGAAAGCTGTACAAAAATGTTTTCTGTATTTTCAGGAGTTATGTCCAGGGTTTCAGGAGTATAGCTTTTTCTTGCGAACTTTAATTTGTGAATAATGCTGTCTGATTGAACAATGAAACTGCCGGATGTTGTGGTAAGAGAAGGCTTTGTACTGTTATTGACAAAAATATCAACTTTACTGAGTTCTTTATTGTTTTTTTCATCCACAATTCTACCGCTGACACGGTTTTGTGCATAGGCTGAGCTCGTAAGGATCAGGAGGAAAAATATAAAATAGTGCTTTTTAGGGTTATTATTTAACATCATTCGTTTCTTCAGGCAATTACCACAAACAAAAAGTATGCAGATTATTTAAAAAAATATATAAAAAAATAAAATATTTCTATTCTTACATATAAACGGCAAATGTAACGAAAATAATATAGTGTGTACTAAAATAAATAAGAAATTTTTACGCTTAAAATATAAAGTATCAATGCATTAATGCCCAATAAAAAGATTTCTTTTTGACGAGTTATCTTCTTATTAGACATTCATGAATGATGTAAGTTTTTGTGCTTGAGGATTACTTAAGATCTTGAATAAAAATCCTCCAAAGAAATACAGGAAAACGGATGTACCTTTTAATTTGATTTGATGATTTTATTCTTCAAATACAAGTATTTTCCGTTGGCAGTACCAAAAACCAGATCCGGATGACCGCTTTTTTAACGTATCTGATGCTTTAAGTTCCGAGGAAACAGGTTCTTTAAGCCACGTGAAATTGAAATCTTCTTTAGAATAATCAGAACGGTTAAAGTCTACAGTTTAGCCTATTTCCCAGATTTTATCCATTGTTTTTTCATCAAAATACAATAAGGCTTCCAAATAAGAATCTGAAGGACCGGTTGCTCTTCCTTCTGAATTGTCCACAAATCTGTATTTGAATTGAGCTTTTTCCGGTTTGAATTTTGACAAGTCAATAGGCAGATTCAAAAAACACAACATTTATTAAAAATTATATGTAATATTCAATAAAAAATATCTGGGAATTATCTGAGCATTAGTAGTATTAATAGAGTAATCATTTATGTCAATTTCGGTAATACTTCTTTTGTTGAGTAGTTTTTTGCAAAAAAAGATAGCTCCCAACTTCTATTAACTGCATATTTTATTGTACTATCAATAAATATATAATTTGTTTTCTTGTCAATATTTGGAAGGAAATAATCAATTCCAGAAATAAGAGAGACTTTTCTGAAAGGTTTTGCTATAATTTTAAAACTATTATTAAATGATTTCAAAATATTCTTTTCACCTGCCTCAACTTTGGTAGTATTGATGTTGTAAGTAAACTTATTTTCAAAGTTTATTTTTAAATCAAAAACTGTTCTCCATGAAAAATCGTTAATAACTGAATTGTTATTTATTTTTCTAATTTCGGAATTGTTAACAATATTTTCATAATTTGAAAATGAGACATTCGAACCCAATTTAATTACACTATCTAAAAAAGAAAAATATTTGTCATAAGAAAAATCCAATCCATAAGTATTTCTTGTATTAGGGGAATAAAAATACTTATAGCTTGTTAGATAAGGAGCAATATTTATTTCTGAAAAATAATTGCCTTTATCGTTAGTATAATATAACCCTAAATTAAAATTTAATTGCTTATATAAATCATTTATTACATAACTTAATCTGCTATTAAATGTTTTTTGAATTTCCAGAGGTGTTACGTTACTAATAACGTTTCTGTTACTTATAAATACAGGATTCATGATTAACTTATCCTCTGAAAAAGGTTTTTGACCATAACTAACTATCCCATTAATTAAGGATATATCATTAATTTTATATTTTAAGTATAGTTTTGGTTCAAACAAAAGCTTATTTTTTTCAAAACTTGTAGCGTTTATGTTTTGTTTTTGATAAGATTTTATTTTAAGATTTTTTAAACACTGATATTTTTTGTTAGAAACGGTGGAAAATTTTTGTCTACCTTGACCTTGATAAAAATAAAAAGCACCTACATTGCTGTAAGTGCTTGATTTTAAGTAGCTCCTCCTGCTGGGCTCGAACCAGCGACCCTCTGATTAACAGTCAGATGCTCTAACCAACTGAGCTAAGGAGGAATGTCCTTTGTTTTAAGTGGTGCAAATATAATAGGAATATTCGTTCGAAGCAAGTTTTTATCCTTTATTCTGGGGCTTTTTGTCTAAAAGTATTGAAATTCAATAAGAAATATTTTATTTTTTTTTATTCGAAGTCTGATGATCCTTGGTGTCACCCTGAAAATGGAGTCATGACATTTACAAAAAAACATTGACTATCATATATTCTTTAGATTCTAAAGGGATGATCCTAAAATAAAGGATAAGAAATAAGACCTGCATTTTTGCAGGTCTTATAATCATTATTTCTTCAAATCTTTCAGTATCTCCTGAATGGCACGGTTTAGCTGAGGGTCATTCCCTTGCTGTCGATCCATAAAGGTGTTTTTAATGTAAATATCAGGTTTTACTCCTGTCTTTTCCAGATTCTGGCCGTCCAGGGTATAAGTTCCCCAGGAAGGCAGCCTGTAGGAAGATCCGTCTACAAGTCCTTTTGCAGAAGTGAAAATAATCCATCGATAGGTATCCTGCCCGATAATTTTTCCTAATTTCAGCGCCTTGAAACCGGCAGCAGTCATTTCAGCATCACTTAATGAAGCTTCATTAATAAGCAGAACAATAGGTTTTCCGGAAGGAGCAAAATTAGGTTGAGTCGTCATTTTTCCTTCACGGTATTTCCATTGAAGGTAAGGTCTTTGAGAAAGGAAATTCAAAACTTTGTCATGAACGTTTCCTCCTGTATTGTAGCGCAAATCGAGAATAACGGCATCTTTCTGATTTTCCTGTTCTACCATATCTAACAGGAAGCGATCCAGCTCATCGGTAGACATGTTTTTCATGTATGAATAGGCTATTCTATTGTTGCTGAGTTGATTAACTTTTTGTTTGTTATTAAAGATCCAGTCGTCATAAAGCAGTCCTTTTAATTCTGCATTGGAAATCGGATGTACTTTTGTTGTTATGTTTTTACCAGAGCGGTTGAGTACAAGAATAAGCTCATCCTGTTTTTTAGGACTTGTAAAATAAATTTCGTTATTCTCCTGAATATCAATATTTTTCCCGTTTACAGAAACCAGTTGATCTCCCGGTTTGATGTCTACGCCAGATCGGAAGGCAGGAGATTTTCGTACAATGCTTTCTACGGTATAAGGCTGATCTTGTTTGAAGATAATTCCTGTTTCATTGGTGAAATAGTTCAAGTATCGGGTTTCCTCTTTTCCCATTGAAGAAAATCCGATATGAGAAGAGTTGAGCTCACCTAAAAGATCATTCAATAAAATCCTAAGATCATTTCTGTTGTGTACATAAGGAAGATATTTTGCGTACTGTTCTTTTTTGGTTTTCCAGTTGATGCCGTGGAAGTTCTCGTCATAGAAATTTTCTTCTACACCGGTCCAGGCTTCACTATACATTTGGGTGAATTCGGAGGCAAGATCTTTATCAAAGGTGTACTGAATATTTACTTTTTCAGGTTTTAGAGCGGCAAGGGTTGTTTTGTAGACGTTTCCTTCTATAAGCGCAAAAATGTTTTTTTCACTCTTGGTAATGTAATACGCTGCTTTGTCGAAAACCTTTTCGGATTTAGCAGGTTCAAAATCTGTGAAAACTTTTTTATAGAGCTGTCGCTTCCCATTATCCTGATTGGAATTGAACAATAAGATTTCTTTCTTGTCATCAACGAAAACAGCCGGATCTTCCTGATACCCATATCGGTCGGTAACAAGTTCTATTCTTTCCAGCGTGTATTCTGGATTAACTTTTATCTCTTTTACAACAGGCTCTTTATCTTTCTCTTCCTTTTTGTCTTTATCCTCTTCTTTATTTTCGCTTTCTTTTTTATCTTTTTTGGTTTTGTTGTCTTTTTCGGTTTCGGAAGGTTTGGTGTCCTTTTTTTCTTCCTTGAAAAGGCTGTCGAATTTTTCAGATTTGTAAGGTTCGTCAAACCAATCCAGAGCCATACGGTAAATGTTGGATTTCTGCATTCCTAAAGGATAAGACGGGTTGGTTCTGTCGCTTGCAAAATAGATATATTTCCCGTTTGGTGACCATACAGGATCTTCCTCCGAAACACCAGTATTGGTAAGGTTGATAGTCTGTTCTTTTTTGATATTGTAGATGAAAATATCCAGTTCGAAATTCCTTTTTGCGGAGAACAAAACATATTCATTATTCGGAGAGAACGAAGGAGTTGAGTTTTGGAACGCCCATATCTCGTCTTTTACAATGGTTTTGGAATCAAAGTTCTTTAAATCCATCAATCTTACTTCGTCACGTCCACTTAAGTAAACTGCCTTTGAGAGATCGCTGTTAAGAGTGATGTTGCGGTTATTTCGAGAATCATGAGTAAGCTGTTTCAATTGGCCTTTTCCGTCGGCAGAAATACTGAACCAGTTTTGATATCCTTTGTCAGTCTGATTGAAGATTAGCGTACGGTTGTCTTTCAGCCATTTCACTTCCATAGCGCGTTCTTGACCATCGGAAATCTGTTGGGTGAATTTTCCTTCGATGTCTGACACAAAAACGATCCCTCGGCTGATAAATGCTATCTTTTTACCATCAGGAGAAACGTTATAGTAAGAAATATTGTTTTCTACACTAAAATTTTGAGCCTTTTCCAGAGTTTTGTTGGCGTTAAGGCTGACGTTTAGAAGTTTTGTGTTCTTTGTTGCTGCGTCATAAATGTAAAGCTGATAATCTTTTTCAAAGATCACTTTAGAACCGTTCGCTGCAACGAAAGGTTTTTTTATAGAAGTATCAAACTGAGTTAAAGCTGTCTTTTTGCCGTTTTCAATTTTATAAAGATTGTATTCATTATTGTTCTCATCAGAAATGAAATAAATAATACCATTTTTATCTACAGTTGGGTTAAAATCCTTTCCTTCGTAATTGGTGTATTGTTTGAAAGAATTGCTTTTGGGATTATATCCTAAGATATCAGGATTGTTTTCTCCTTTATAGCGCTTACGGTGTACCTGGTTAGCACTCTCAGAAGAACTTGTAAAAAGGTATTCCCCTGTAGGAGTTTCTGCAAGGCCGTTGGTGTTATTAAAGTAGTTATTAAAAAGCTTTTGTGGAGTTTTTCCTTCAATAGTCGTTTTAAAACTTCCAAAGTTATTGTTTCTGCTGGAGGTAAAATAAATGGTTTTGCTGTCCCAACCCCAGCTTTCCATTTCGTCTTTTCCTGTATGAAAGGTTAACTGTTTGATGTTTCCTCCTTCTGCTGGCATTACAAAAACATCGTAATTCCCATATTGATTGGAACTGAATGCAAGCCATTTTCCGTCGGGAGAGATTCGGGGATTTATTTCCTCACCATCTAGAGCGGTAATTCTTGATGCGTTACCTCCATTGGAATCTGCTTTCCAAATGTCTCCATCGTAAGCAAAGTAAGCGGTTTTTCCATCCGGGCTTAAAGAAGGGCTTGATAAAAAATAAGATTTTTCCTGTGCGGAAGTTTGTATAATAGCAAAGGCTGTTAATAACGAAATAATAGTTTTCTTCATGAGATAGTTTGATAGTCTTGAATATCTATAGGAATACTTGCGGTGCAAAAGAATTCTTGTACTGTAAAAATAACAATAAAGTTGCAAATATTTTGCTTTACTTTTATTTAAAAGCGATGCGTATTATCTTATATAGTTGGAAAATGCTATAAATGTTGGATCAGCCTCAAAAGCTGGAGGAATATTGTATTCATGGAATTTTATTTAACGCAAAGTTTTTAGCCTTTTATCTCCTATTTTCAAAGGAGCAAAGGGTGGGATCAATGAAATTGATTCTTTCTAAGCAAATGTACATTCACTAAGCTTCTTCAGCGACAAAGTCGCCGTTCTTTGTTTCCTAAAATAAAACATTTGAATCATCATCTTTGCGATTAAAAAATAGATCAATCACAAAAATTTGGGAAGAAAATCTGTAGCGGTGACCACGCTGATGCATTGGTTCAGAAATGTGGAAGAAGCAGATTTAAAATCATTTCCCATTTTAAAGAAGACTATAATACATCATTACAGAGATATTCTAAATTATTTTGATGAAAGAAGCACTAATGCAGCGGCTGAATCTTTCAATGCTAAAATTAAAAACTTCAGGATGCAGCTCAGAGGCGTGAAAGACAGAACATTTTTTCTATTCAGATTAACCAAACTTTTTGC
Source organism: Chryseobacterium sp. JK1 (assembly GCF_050632815.1). NCBI lineage: Bacteria > Pseudomonadati > Bacteroidota > Flavobacteriia > Flavobacteriales > Weeksellaceae > Chryseobacterium > Chryseobacterium sp. JK1. The sequence continues at coordinate 35,142 of NZ_JBODRU010000006.1, forward strand.
TTAGCCCTCAACTTTTAAACCTGATCCACGAAAGTCACATTAGGGCATAAAAAAAGACCTACATTTCTGTAAGTCTTTTTGCTCCTCCTGCTGGGCTCGAACCAGCGACCCTCTGATTAACAGTCAGATGCTCTAACCAACTGAGCTAAGGAGGAATGTCCTTTGTTTTAAGTGGTGCAAATATAGGACGAATATTTATACCCTACAAATATTTTTAAGAAAAATTTTCAAAAAAATTATAATTTCCCTGTGAATACCTTGAAGATATCGCTTCCGAAGATCAGTAACATCAAGCCTAACAGGAAGATAACTCCGATCATCTGTGCGTTTTCCAATACCTTTTGTGGAACTGGTTTTCCTACAATAATTTCATATAAAGTAAATAAAACGTGTCCACCATCAAGTCCCGGAATAGGAATCAGGTTAAGGAATGCCAACCATACAGAGAACATCGCTGTAAAACTCCAGAATGCAGTCCAGTTGATAGTAAAGCTTCCGTCAGCACTTTTATCTACAGGCATATTTTTTACAATAGCAATAGGACCTCCTACGTTTTTATACCCCTGAACTTTAGAGTTGAACATGATCTTGAATTGTTTAACCTGTGCAGTTAACGCTTCAATAGTTCTGGTAAACCCTCTCGGAATAGCTTCTCCGAAAGAATATTTCTTATTGGTTACAATATTTTTGGCGATGCTTTTAGTGTCAATAGCGATACCCAGTTTTCCGTTTTTATCAACAGAAACGTTAGGTAAGGTTTGTAAAGCACCGTTTCTTTCTACATCTACAGTAATCGTTTTTCCTTTGTTTTCAGCTAAAAGAGTGCTTACTTCATCAAAGAAAGCCGCTTTTTTTCCGTTGATACCCACAATTTTATCACCTTTTGCCAGACCTGAAGCCTGAGAAGAAGGAGTTGCCAATGAGTCAACCACCATTGAAACTCTCGGAGTTATATACAGTTTTGCCTCTTTTTGCTTAAGAACTTCTGCCACACCGTCAGCATTTACCGGGAAAGTAACTTCCTGTCCGTTTCTGTTTACAGTAACATGATCTCCTAACAGAATATTGATTGAAGTATTTTCTAATCTTTCTGCAGGTTTCCCGTCTACGCTGATGATTTTATCACCATTCTGGAAGCCCATTTTCTTTCCGGCTTCAGTTGCTTCAATACCGTTGCTAAATTTGGTAATATCCGTATAGGTTTCTCCTTTAAAGAAGGAAAGGCTGCTGTAAATTAACCAGGCAAGGAAAAAGTTAACCGTTACCCCACCCAGCATAATGATAAGTCTCTGCCAAGCTGGTTTTGATCTGAATTCCCATGGCTCTGCAGGTTTTTTCATCTGTGCAGTATCCATGCTTTCATCTACCATTCCGGCAATTTTTACATATCCTCCGAAAGGAAGCCATCCAATACCATATTTGGTTTGTTCAGGATGTTTTCTCCAGTCGTTATCCGGAAGTTTTGATATATCGATAGGAACTTCTTCCTTCTTTCCGTTCACCTCAATTACTTCAGAATCCGGAAGGTTCTTTGACAAAAATTTGTACTGCCATTTTCCGTTGATTTTCTTCATCGAGAATAGGGAGAAATATGGATCAAAAAACAGGAAAAACTTCTCTGCTCTGGTCTTGAACCATATTGCCGGTAAAAAGTGCCCAAGCTCATGAAGAAGCACAAGTATAGAGATGCTCAGAATGAACTGAAAGAGTTTGATTGCTATTTCCATTAATAAATTTTAGATTTTAATTTGCAAAGGTAACAATTATCAAAACTATGCCAAATAAAAAAGCCTCCCGAAACGAGAAGCTTTGTCATATTTAAAGACTATTTGATTATAAATTGAAGGAAACACCCAGACTTCCGTTATTACCCACCTCTGCAAATACTCCTATTTTCTCTGTAAAGAAGTAACGGGCTCCAATATGAGCGCCTATTCCAAAGTCTCTTCCCAGAACTCCAAGATCAACACCCGGGTAAATGTCCCATTTTGCCGGAAGATTAAGAGCATCCTGTAAATGGAAGTTCAGTCTTCCGAAAACAAAAACACGATTGTCTTTATCGTTATTCTTGTAATTATCAAAATAACCGTTGATTCCGGCTCCTACTGAAATGAGTTTGTTGAGTCCATAGTCATACGTTCCCGTTATTCCTGTTCCATATCCCCACGCACTCAGACCCAGCTGAATTTTCTGATCTCCCTTTCCTGTCCATGCCTGTGCATTGGCCGTTGCTCCGAAAAAGAATATCATCACCATAAAAAACAATTTCTTCATAAATTTTTTAATTTTTAATGATATTAATAAAGACTAGCATCATCAAAAATGAAACCGAAAGTTGCTGTGAACCGTAAAAATGAAGGACTTTAATACATATTAAGAATTTTATTTTCTCTGAGAAAGACGGCGTAGCTGAATATTTAATCCTGAGGATAAGCTTTCTTTAATCGAGAGAAAAGCCGTATTTTTATACTTCAGATTTGAAATAATTTTAAAAAAGAATAAAAAAGATGAAAGTTGTAGGACTTAATTTGGATATCATCTGGAAAAATAAAGCAGAGAATTTTAAACATATAGAAAATGAGCTTCAACATATTGAAGCAGATCTTTTTATACTGCCGGAGATGTTTTCAACAGGTTTCTGCATGGATGCTGCAGAAGTTTCAGACAGAAATGAGGAGTCTCTTGAATTCTTAAAAAAACTTTCGAAAGCAAAAAATGCTGCATTTTGTGGAAGTGCCCCTGTTGAGCAGGATGGTCACTTTTACAACAGAATGTTTTTTGTACAACCCAATGAAGATCTTTCTTCCTATAATAAAAGGCACTTGTTTTCTTTTTCAGGAGAAGATAAAGTGTATACTCCCGGAAATGAGAGGGTAATTGTGGAATATAAAGGAATCAGATTTTTACTGCAGGTTTGCTATGATCTTCGCTTTCCTGTTTTTGCAAGAAATAATGATGATTATGATGCGATCTTATACGTAGCCAACTGGCCGGAGAAAAGAGTAGGAGCCTGGGAACATCTTCTAAAAGCAAGAGCTATTGAAAATCTTGCTTTTGTATTTGGGCTAAACAGAATAGGTACAGATGGAAATAATCTCTTCTATCAGGAAAGTTCTCATTGCTTCTTTGCAGATGGAGCGGAAATATCCCGTAAGGATGGAAATCTCATATTTGCAGACCTGGATATGAACGAGTTAAAAGATTTTAGAAATCATTTTCAGTTCCTGAATGACAGAGATGATTTTTCTATTCAATTATAAATAAAAAAGGCTGAGATAGTAAAAACTCAGCCTTTTTTATTTTGATTACATATATTGTTGCAAAAGATGGGTAAGGGTATTAACATCATGCACACCACTTTCTTTCCATAGCAATTCTCCTTGTTTGAAAACAGCCAGAGTAGGTACTCCGCGCACTCCATACTCAGCTGCTATAGCCGGATACTGATCTACATCTATCTTAATAATTCTGGCACCTTCGCCAATATTTTCTTTTACGGTATTAAGAACCGAAGACTGTACTTTACAAGGTTGGCACCAGGTAGCGAAAAAGTCGATAAGTACCGGTCTTTCGGAATTAATGATTTCCTGAAATTTTTGTGACATTTTTTGTAGGGTATTAGTTTGTTTTTTTATCTGTTTCGTTCTGAATAGCCTTTACATTCTTCCAGGTTGTACCGTCATAAGCTTCTATTCCGTTTTTCTTTAAAATGATCACGGCCTGATCTGCCTGTATCCCTTTATTACAGAAAACAACAACTTTTTTGCCTTTAAGGGCTTCTATGTTATTCTGAATTTCGGACAATGGGATATTAACCGCATTGTTAGCTGTTCCCGCAGCATATTGTTCAGGAATTCTAACATCTACTAAAGTAACATCTGAGCTGTTTACAATCTCTCTAATGTTTGTCTGTGAAACATAAGTTGTCTGATTTGATTTACAGGAGGTTACCATAAATGTGGCCGCTAAAATAAGTCCGAAAAATTGAATTTTCATAGGGTTATGACGTTTTGGATTGGCATACAAAATCCGAAGTAGGCAATTTTTCTGTTTTTTTGATTCCGTTGAAGCCTCCTTCTATTTCAGTGAAATTTCTGATTCCGTGTGAGTTAAGTATGCTTGCTGCAATCATGCTTCTGTATCCTCCTGCACAATGAAGAAAGAAATGCTCAGAATCGTCAATCGTACGCGCCCAGTCGCTGATAGCGTCTAATGGTTTGTTATAAGCGTTGTCAATATGCTCTGCAGAATATTCGGTCAGTTTTCTTACATCTATTACTTTAGCATCTGGTGTAAATTCTTCTGCAAACTCGGCAGGAGTAATTCTTTTGATTTCGTCTGTTTCGTGACCCGTATTTTTCCAGGCTTCAAAGCTTCCCTGTAGATACCCTACAACATTATCAAAACCTACTCTGCTTAGTCGGGTGATTACCTCTTCTTCTGTTCCTTGGTCAGTTACCAATAATAACGGGTGCTTTACATCTACAATTAGAGTTCCTACCCATGGGGCAAAATCTCCTTTTAATCCGATATTAATAGAATTGGGCACGAACCCTTTGTGAAAGTCTGCAGCTCCTCTTGTATCTAAGATTAAAGCTCCGGTTTCTTCTGCCAATGCTTCGAAATCTTCAGGAGCAACAGGCTGTAGACCTTTATCCATTACAACGTCCAGACTTTCGTATCCTCCTTTGTTAAGGGCTACGTTCATTCCGAAATATTTTGGTGGAGCAGTCAGTCCGTCAAGAACCTCTCTGATAAAAGATTCCTTATCTGGCTGGTTCAGCGCGTAATTTGTTCTCTTCTGATTTCCTAAAATGTCTACCGTTTCCTTCTGCATATTTTTTCCACATGCAGAACCAGCACCGTGCGCTGGATATACCGTAACGCTGTCATTCAGCGGCATAATTTTATTTTGAAGACTGTCATACAAAATTCCGGCAAGATCTTCCTGAGTAAGATTGGTTGCTTTCTGAGCAAGATCCGGTCTTCCTACATCTCCTAAGAATAGAGTGTCACCTGTAAAAATAGCGGTTTCAATACCATTCTCGTCAATCAAAAGGTAAGTGCTGCTTTCCATAGTATGTCCCGGAGTGTGCATTACCTTAATTTTCACTTTTCCTACCTCAAAAATTTGGTCATCCTCTGCAATGATAGCTTCAAATTCAGGAGCCGCAGTAGGTCCATACACAATAGGAGCACCCGTTTTTTTGCTTAAATCCAGATGTCCGGAAACAAAATCGGCGTGAAAGTGAGTTTCAAAAATATATTTTAACGTGACATTGTCTTTTTCCAGACGATCAAGATAAGGTTTCACCTCTCTTAAGGGATCAATAATCACAGCTTCATTCTCTGATACAATATAATAGGCACCCTGAGCCAGACAGCCCGTATATATTTGTTCAATTTTCATTGGGGTCTTTTTTTAATTAGTTAAAGATACAAAGTATTAGATAAATTCTAAATGAAATGTTAAATTCCATTGATAGTTTCTTTCAATACTTTGTTAAACGTGCGTTTAATGCGCTTTATTTTTCAGCAAAAAGAATGCCTTACAGAATGCTAATTTGAAAATGCTGTTTTTTATCATGTTCATGCATGGAGGGCAATACGAATTATCAAAGAAAAATAGGGTGGTTTGAAATTTGCTTAAATTGCCGTCGATAGTTTTTCCAAAGGGCAGTACAAGAAGTTCCCTGGGAAATTGTATTCGATATTTTACAAAAACATTTATATTTATAAGTTTAAAAAAACGATCAGATGGCAGATAAAGCACAATTTATTGAAGAATTAAATGCAAGATACACTCCAAAAGGAGAACATATTATATTAGGAAAAGGAATGCTGGACGGTGAGGTGGTACCGGAGGTAAATGTGACCATTCCTTTGAAAACAATCAACCGCCATGGGCTTATTGCCGGAGCAACCGGAACAGGTAAGACCAAAACCCTGCAGGTATTTGCAGAACAACTTTCTCACGCAGGAATTCCCTCTCTTGTTCTAGATATCAAAGGTGATTTTTCTGGGATTGCGGAAGCTGGCCAGATGAATTCCATTATTGAAGAAAGGTACGCAAAAACACAGCTTCCTTATACTCCGCAAGGTTTTCCGGTAGAACTGATGAGTATTTCCGGAGGAGAAGGAGTGAAGTTGAGAGCTACTGTTACAGAATTTGGTCCTGTTTTGCTCAGTAAGATTTTAGAACTTAATGATACACAACAGAGTATTATGTCTATTGTCTTTAAATACTGTGATGATAAAGGCCTTCCTTTGATTGATCTGAATGATTTAAAGAAAGTGTTACAATATGTAACAGACAATGCACAAGGAAAAGCTGAGCTTGCAGCCAACTATGGATCGATTGCATCAGCTTCATTAGGCGCTATTTTAAGATCAATTGTTGCTTTAGAGCAGCAGGGAGCAACAGCGTTTTTTGGCGAATTAAGCTTTGATGTACAGGATTTATTAGAAAAAAGAGACGGAAAAGGCGTCGTTAATATTTTAAGAGTAGCAGATATACAGAATAAACCTCAGCTGTTCTCTACGTTTATGCTTTCACTTTTTGCGGAGATCTATATGACTTTTCCTGAAGAAGGAGACAGCGGAAGGCCAAAACTGGTATTATTTATAGATGAAGCTCACCTGCTCTTTGATGAAGCATCAAAAGCTCTTCTTTCACAGATTGAAACAATGGTGAAGCTAATCCGTTCCAAAGGAGTCGGGATCTATTTTATTACTCAGATTCCCGGAGATGTTCCTGAAAATATATTATCCCAGCTGGGATTAAAGATTCAGCACGCGTTGAGAGGATTTACGGCAAAAGATAAAAGAGAAATCACCAAAGCTGTAGAAAATTATCCTACCACAGAATTTTACAATGCTTCCAGTCTCATTCAGAATATGGGAATCGGAGAAGCTTTTGTAACAGCTTTGGATGAAAAGGGAATTCCAACACCTTTAGCACACACTTATCTGATCTCTCCGGAATCCAGAATGGATATTTTAAGTGCAGCAGAAGTTTCTGAGCTGACAGCAAAATCAGCAATGGTTGCTAAATATGAAAAAACGGTTGATCCAGAGTCTGCCTACGAAATATTAACAGCAAGAATGGAGCAGGCTGCCCAGAATCCCGCACCGACTCAAAAAACAAGACCGGTGAAAGAAGAGCCGGGAATGTTTGAGCAAGTACTGCAAAGTAAAGCTGGAAGAACTTTTACCAATACCTTAATGCGTGAAGGGGCAAGAGCAATCCTCGGAATGTTTGGTCTTGGAGGTCGTAGAAGGTAGTTTTAAAGTATATTATAAAGTTATCTGTTATGTTTTTGATATATTTTTTGTTAATTTAGCAGGTTATCTTTACTTTAATAGGATAAAATAGGACCTGATTTTATTGAAAAATAAAACAGTGTTTTGATAAACATGACAAAAAAGCAGTTAATAGAAATTCAATGTATTCAATTATAGACATAGAAAGTAATGGTGCAGGTTATAGAAATGAATGCATTATAGATATAGCCATCTACAAGTATGATGGTCAGAAAATTACGGATCAGTTTATATCACTTGTCAACCCCGAAAGTGATATCACTCCTTTTGTACAAAAACTGACCAGTATTACCCCGAAAATGGTTAAAACTGCCCCGAAATTTCATGAAATAGCCAAAAGAGTGATTGAAATTACAGAAAATACAACTCTTGTAGGACATAATATCGATTTTGATTATAGAATGCTTCGTCAATCATTCAAAAGGCTTGGTTATGATTTTAAGATCAATACATTAGATACAATTCCGCTGGCCAAAAAACTGATCCCGGATGAAGTAAGCTACTCATTGGGAAAACTGGTGAAATCATTGGGAATTCCTTTGACGAATCATCACAGAGCTGATGGAGATGCACGAGCTACTCTGGAGCTTTTCAAATTGCTGGTTTCGAAAGATATTCAGAACGAGATCATCCAAAAACAGCATGAGGAATCTAATGCCAAAACGTACATCAACAAAATTAAGGAACTTACACAGGATTTACCGAATGAAAAAGGTTTTGTGTATTTTCAGGATGGAGTGGGAAGAATTATTTTCTCTGATTATGTTCAGGATATCAACAAGTTTTCGAAGAAAGTTTTCAATTCCAAATCCAAAAAATGGGAACAGCTTCAGAAGGATGTCGAACAGGTCAATTTTGAACTGACAGGAACAGATATTATCGCCAAACTGATTCTAAATTCGAAAAACATTAAAAAGAAAGAAGTTTTACCTTTTGGATTATATTTCAGAAACACTAAATATGTTGTTGAAAAAAATAAACTGAATAAAACGGAAAAACCGGTGTTGAAATTCAGATCATTTACACAGGGCACAAAAGCCGTTCAGTTCATAGGTTCTCAGGAAGAATTTAATGATGTTTCTGCATTGATACAAAAGATAGAATTCCGAAAAAGAAATGAGCTTTGGTTGGGAACGGGACGAAAACTAGGTGAGAAATTATTCCTGATCATAGAAAACGGGAAAGTAGTTTCTTTCGGTTTTTACGAGCTGTTTACACAGATCCAGACTTTAAGCAAACTGGCAAAGCTGAAAATAGACCTTCCGTTATCTTCTGCAGATTTGAATAATGAATTACAGCTGGCGCTCCTTCGTGGTGATTTTGAGACATTACCATTGCCGAAATAATAGAAAAATCTTCACTTTTCCTACTAAGGCATAGTGAAGTACTTTTCAAATCAATTTTCAGGAAATAAAAAATAAATAGTATTTTTGCAAAAAATAAATAGAAGCAATGCAAAATTTTAAACAAATTAAAACTGGTAAAAAGGGAGCTGTAAGGTTCTCTAAGGTTTGGAATATTTAAAAGAGTTGTCTTGCATAAAAAATAATCAATGTGGCAGACTCTTTTTTTAAGAATCTGCCTTTTTTTATGTTAAAATGAAATTATGAATTCACAAGAATTATTAAAGATTGCCAATGAGTTTGGCACACCAGTGTACGTTTATGATGCGGAATCGATTAAAAATCAATACGAAAAACTGACATCATCTTTCCTAAAACACACAAAGTTCTTCTATGCGGCGAAGGCGTTGACAAACATCAACATCCTGAAATATGTCAAGAAACTGGGTGCATCTTTAGATTGTGTATCTATTAACGAGGTTAAACTTGGATTAAAAGCAGGGTTTGCAAAAGAAAAGATCTTGTTTACTCCCAATTGTGTTGACTTAGCAGAGATAGAAGAAGCAATGACTTTTGGGGTTCATATTAACATTGATAACATTTCTATTCTTGAGCAATTCGGGAATAAATATGGAAATACTTATCCTATCCTTGTAAGAATCAATCCGCATATTTTTGCAGGGGGGAACTATAAAATCTCAACTGGCCATATCGATAGTAAATTCGGTATTTCTATTCACCAGGTTCGTCACATCGAAAGAGTAATGAAAAGTACCAACCTGAATGTAGAAGGTCTTCATATGCATACGGGAAGTGAAATCAAAGATCCGGATGTTTTCCTTCAGGCCCTTGAAATTATGCTGGATCTTTCTGAGAATTTCCCTAATCTGAAGTATCTTGATATGGGAAGCGGTTTCAAAATTCCTTATCAGGACAGTGAAGAAGAAACAGATGTGAAAACATTAGGAAAAAAAGTAGAAAAAGTAATCTCTGAATTCTCAAAATCTACCGGGAAAAAATTTGAACTATGGTTCGAGCCAGGGAAATTCCTGGTTGGGAAAAGCGGATATCTATTGGTAAAAGCTAATGTTATCAAACAAACAACAGCTACTGTTTTTGTTGGAGTAAATTCAGGATTCAATCACCTTATTCGTCCGATGTTTTACGATTCTTACCATATGATTGAGAACCTTTCCAATCCAAAAGGAGCAGAAAGAATCTATACTGTAGTAGGAAACATTTGTGAAACAGATACATTCGCCTGGGACAGAAAATTAAACGAAGTAAGAGAAGGAGATATCCTTGCTTTCCATAATGCGGGAGCTTACGGTTTTGAAATGAGTTCTAACTTCAATTCAAGACTGAAACCTGCTGAGGTTCTATTCTTAGACGGAAAAGCTCACCTGATCCGTAAAAGAGATGAGTTTGAAGATTTATTAAGAAATCAGATTGAAGTAGTGATCTAAACTTACACCATAATAGATAAGCAGCCACCTTTTTCAGGTGGCTGTTTTGTTATAATGCTGATGGGTTGATAGAGGAATAAACCTATGAGGTTTAAAGAAAAAGTTGTAAACAGAGCAAAAAAATCCCTGGAATAATGTAAATTTTTTTGCTGCAAAAATATCGGGCGTTATGATAAAATTACAAAGTTTTAACATTGACATGGAGTGAGGATTTCAACTTTATTAGCTAAATTTGATAGAAATAGAAATGGTAAAGATCCTGTTTTTATCATTTTTCATCAGCAAACAATCACCAAAAAGATATTAAATTATGGCTAAAAATATAGCAGAGCAAATTGTTGAAATACTCGAAAATGCCAATGTGAAAAGAATTTACGCAGTAACAGGAGACAGCCTTAATCATCTCAATGTTGCAGTCAAAAAAAGCAGTATTCAATGGATTCATGTACGTCATGAAGAAGTGGGAGCTTATGCAGCAGCTGCAGAAGCTGAATTGGATGGGTTAGCTGTATGTGCAGGAAGTTGTGGTCCGGGGCACGTTCATCTCATTAACGGAGTTTACGAAGCCCATCGTTCTCATGTCCCTATGCTGGTTATCGCTTCCACCATTCCCAGCGACGAAATGGGGATGGATTATTTTCAGGAAACCAATACCATAAAATTATTTGACGATTGTAGCTATTATAATCAAATGATTACACGTCCGGAGCAGGTGCAGAGAACTGTTCAAACTGCTATTCAACATGCTATTTCTAAAAAAGGAGTGGCAGTAATAGGTCTTCCAGGTGATGTTTCAGAACTGGAGGCAGAAGAAACAACAACCTCTACCCAGATATTTAAAACCAATCCAGTGATTCGTCCATCAGATGAAGAACTGAAAAATTTAGCCTCTCTCATCAATGAAAGTAAAAAAGTAACCCTTTATTGTGGAATAGGAGCTGCTGGAGCAAGTGGGGAAGTGATCACTCTGGCTAAACTACTGAAAGCTCCGGTAGGGTATTCATTCCGAGGAAAAATGGATATCCAGCCTAATAATCCAAATGAAGTGGGTCTTACTGGTTTGCTGGGGTTTCCTTCAGCCTATCATGCCATGCATGAAGCAGATTTGGTGATTTTACTTGGGACAGACTTTCCGTATCAGAAGTTTATGCCGGTAAAAAATAAAATTGTTCAGATAGATGAAAGTCCTGAAAGATTGGGCCGAAGAGCGAAACTGGAACTGGGACTTACGGGAGATGTGAGAGAAACTATCATCGCTTTACTTCCTTTGCTGAGCGAAAAAACAGATGTGCATTTCTTAAATGAGCAACTGGCATTTTATGACAAAGTAAAAGAAAACCAGTTGGAATATGTGAAAGATTTTGGCAAAGAAAATGCTATTCAACCGGAATTTGTAGCCCATACACTGGATAGATTGGCTGATAGGAATGCCATTTTTACCGTCGATACAGGAATGTGCTGTGTTTGGGGAGCTAGATTCATAACAGGAACCGGTCAGCGAAAAATGCTGGGATCTTTCAACCATGGTTCAATGGCGAATGCAATGCCTATGGCTATTGGAGCTTCATTGTCCCATCCCGAAAGACAGGTGATTGCCATGTGCGGAGATGGTGGTTTGTCTATGCTTTTGGGAGATATGGCCACCATTTTTCAATATAAACTTCCTATAAAGCTGATCGTTTTTAATAACAGAACCCTTGGAATGGTAAAATTGGAAATGGAAGTGGGCGGTATGCCCGATAATGAAACGGATATGGTAAATCCTGATTTTGCAATGGTTGCCCACGCAATGGGATATCCGGGGAAAAATGTTCATTTACCGGAAGAGGTGGAAAGTTCTATAAGAGAATGTCTGGAGCATAACGGGCCTTATCTTCTTAATATCTTCACAAATCCTAATGCTTTAGCCCTTCCTCCGAAAATTGAATTTGATCAGATCATGGGAATGACAAAATCTATGGCTCAGCTGATGCTGGGTGGAAAAATGGATGAGGTCTTTGAAACCGTGAAGAGTAACTATAAGCATATCAAAGGTTTGTTGTGATAATCTTCACTTTTATAAAAGATAAAACAATTCTATTTTTGAAAACTTCATATTTTGTGTGAAGTTTTTCTTTTTTATACATGAAGTAAATATTTACCTTTGTTTTATTATTAAAACTAAAAAATAAAATTATGAAAACTATATTTTTCTTTTTAGCATTATGTGTAGGTACTTTTTCATTTGCACAGGATCAGGAAGATAGAGATGATTCTTTCATCAGAGATAGCAATAAAAACATTTTAAAAATAGATATCAAAGAACCCTTTATGCAGATTGCGGTAAAGTGTGCAGATTTCAAACCTGCAAGTTTTGATGGTGGAGTTGCTGCTTACAAAAATATATTGAACAAGTATATGTACGCTTATCTAAACTCAGATTTCTATTCGCTGACGGGAGATTTTAGTTTCACATTAAAAGTAGATTCTACTGGTAAAGTTATTGATGTAACCGGAATGCCAAAAGTGGAGAACAGTAAAGTCTTTTTTGATGATATGCAATATGTCGTAAGAAGAATTAAAAAGAACTGGACTCCGGCATCTTGTGGAGGACAGCCTGTCGCTTCTCAGATAAAAGTGAAAATGAGTTTCTCTTCCATTGCAACTGATATTGACTAATACATGAAAAAATACCTTTTAATTTTGCCTTTATTGCTTATCAGTGGTAAAGGCTTTTCTCAGGAAGCGAAAGCTCAAATACAGGTTGAGAAAGGTGAAGATTTCAAAAAGGCAGAATTTCCCGGTGGAGAAGAAGCTTTTAAAAAGGAATTCATGAATATGGTCTATGCTTATATTGATGTTGCTTTGTATGCTATTCAGGGAGAAGTTACTTTTCTGTTTAACATCAATTCAAAAGGGAAGATTGATAAAGTGGATATTATGCCCAGGTTCAAAAATGATGAATCATTTATTGATGATATGAAATTTGCCCTTAAAAAAGTAAAAGGCAAATGGCAACCTGCTACTAAAAATGGAACTCCTGTAGATTCTAAACTTATTATGAAAATCAGATTCCAGAATAACGTCTATGATCATGATTAAAAAATAATTTTTTTTGTTAAACAGGTGGAGTGAGTAAATTTTAACTGTATTACAAGGTTAATTTTATCCAAACCATCTGAAAACTATACACCATCTGAATAATTTGAATTGAATAATGAAGAATGTTTTTATTGCGCTATTTCTAGCTTTCGTTTCTGTTTGCCATGCACAAATATTGGATGAATATCCCGAAAAGCAGAGTTTTTATGAAGGGGGAACCGTTAATTTCTATAAAGACGTCCATGAATATCTTGTTAAGAATAGGTTTAAAGAATGTGATGAAAAGGAAATTTATCAGCCTAGAATCATAATAACAGATAAAGCGGAGGTTAAATTTATCAAAGACGCAGATACTGCAAACATTGCAAGAAACAAATGCGCATATGATCTTTCCAAAGAAATTCTTAAAAACCTAACCAAGTGGAAGCCGGCTGAGGTAAAGGGCTGGAAAGTTGGTGCCATCACAGAATTTATTCTATACCCTAAAGATGTAATGAGCAATTATCAGCCTGGCTATAACGCAGCTAGGTTTATAATACATGCTAAATATCCTGAAGGGGTCAAGGCTTTTGATACATTGTTTCATGACAATTTTATGACAATTTTTGCGGATTACCAGCTGAATGGAAAAGTAAATCTGGAGTTTTATATTGGTAAAGACGGGAATATTGTAAACCCGAGGATTTTTCCGGAAGTTGATAACAGGAAATTCATCAATGATTTTATGCGAACGCTATCGAGAATGAAAAAGCCTTGGATGCCAGCTTTTTATAAAGATCTTCCCATTCTTGAAAGAATTTCATTTCCCGTAAATTTTTCTGTAACATTTACTGAAAGATAATCCTGACATTCTGTCACAATATTTTGTATCTTTGCAGACTTATCTGTTCGTAGTTTAAAATTAACGAAGCAAATTCTTGTGTTTTAACCTCCGAATCTTAAATTGACTATCGTGCAAGAAAAATATATAGACGAAACCAAACAAGGTGAAGCGTTTGCTATTGCGGAAAGACCGGAGAACTCTAAAAAACTTTTTTTAGAAAGTTACGGTTGCCAGATGAACTTCTCAGATTCTGAAATTGTTGCCTCCATTCTTAATGAGCAGGGGTACAATACAACGATGAAAGTGGAAGAAGCAGATTTGATCTTGTTGAATACCTGTTCTATTCGTGAAAAAGCAGAGCAGACTGTAAGAATGCGTCTTTCTCAGTTTAAAAACCTAAAGAAAGAAAAACCGAATATGACGGTGGGGGTTCTGGGATGTATGGCTGAAAGATTAAAAACCAAATTCCTGGAAGAAGAGCAATTGGTTGATCTTGTTGTGGGGCCAGATGCGTACAGAGATTTACCCAATCTTCTGAAAGAAACTGAAGACGGTAGAGATGCCATCAACGTAATTCTTTCAAAAGAAGAAACCTATGCAGATATTAATCCTGTTCGTTTAGGCGGGAACGGAGTTACAGCTTTTGTAACCATTACCAGAGGTTGCGATAATATGTGCACATTCTGTGTAGTTCCTTTCACCAGAGGAAGAGAAAGAAGCCGTGATCCACATTCTATCCTTGAAGAATGTAAAGATCTTTGGAACAGCGGATATAAAGAAATTACCCTTTTGGGACAAAACGTTGATTCTTATCTTTGGTATGGAGGAGGTCCCAAAAAAGATTTTGCCAAAGCTTCTGAAATGCAGAAAGCTACTGCTGTAAACTTTGCTCAGTTACTAGATTTGGTAGCTAAAGCGGTTCCTGAAATAAGAATCCGATTCTCAACTTCCAATCCTCAGGATATGAGCCTGGATGTATTCAGAATGATGGCAAAGCATGATAATATCTGTAAATATGTACACCTTCCTGTACAGAGCGGAAGCAATAATATGCTTGAAGCTATGAACAGACAGCATACCCGTGAAGAATATTTAGACCTGATCAGAAAAGCAAAAGAAATTGTTCCTGAAGTAGCATTCTCTCAGGATATGATTGTTGGATTCTGTAACGAAAGTGAAGAAGATCACCAAGATACCCTTAGCCTGATGAAAGAAGTGGAATATGACTACGGTTATATGTTTGCTTACTCAGAAAGACCGGGAACTCCTGCTCACAAGAAAATGGAAGACAATATTCCGGCTGATGTGAAGCAAAGACGTCTTGCTGAGGTAATTGCTTTGCAGGGAGAACTTTCCAGACAAAGAATGAAGTCTTACGTTGGAAGAATGCACCAGATTTTGATCGAAGGAACTTCCAAGAAGAACGAAAATCAGTGGAAAGGAAGAAATTCTCAAAACGCAGTATGTGTCTTTGATAAGCTTGAAGGACAGAAAATAGGTGACATTGTGGATGTTTTTGTATATGACAACACGCAAGGCACACTTTTAGGGAAAATTGCAGAATAAAATAAAGTTTTGATCAAAGCGGTTTACTTCTTTACCCTGTTCTTTTCTGTTCTGATGTCCTGTCAGACAGAGAAAAAGGTGAGTAAATACCCAAATACCGTAGGCGATATTGCATTTGATGAAAAACTGGATGAACCGGGTTTTAAAAAATGTGGAGCAGGAAAAGATGCTCCTTTTAGCTTTCAATATTACCGCGGAAAAGGATTTGACTACAAGGGAGAAAAAATTGCGATTGTTGAAAAACTTGAAAAAGAAAATATATATTCCAAAAAAAAGATCAACGGTTTTGTTACCGTAAGATTTTTAGTAAATTGTGAAGGAAAAGCGGGCTTATTTAGACTGAAGTCTATGAATTCCGATCTAAAAGAAGAAATTTTAGATGAAGAATTGCAAAATAAGCTGCTGAATTTCACAAAATCATTGGATGGCTGGACATCGAAGGAGATCAAGGGTTTTAAAGTAGATTATTATCAGTATTTAACCTATAAAATTGAAAATGGAAAAGTTTCAGAGGTATTACCTTAGCTTTTTGTTACTTATCGTTTACACCAATACTATTGCACAGGTCAACTGTAACGCAATAGAGGGTGAGAACTGCAAAAAAGCTTGTGAATTATACAACTGGGCTTCAGATTTACAAGGCTCCGAAGAATCTCAGGAAGGTTTTGATAAAGCCATTGCGCTATGTCCCGATTTCTCCAATGCTTATATGGAAAAATCAGTTCCATATCTTAAAAACGGAGATTTTATAACATGGAGGATCCTCATAGATAAAGCTGTTGATCTGGATCCAAAACTCTATTTGGGATACAGAGGGTGGTGTAAGTTTCAGTTTCTGCGAGATTACAGTGGTGCAATTCAGGATTTAGAATCTCTAAAGCAATATTACCCTGAAGATGTAGGAAGATCTCAAAACGGAGACTATAACCTGGATGTGGTGAGAGCCATGTCTTACAGTGCTTTAGGGCAGAAGGAGAAAGCCACAGGAATCATAGAAAAGCTGCTGGCAACAAGAGGCTATGTCAAAGGCATGTTCGATCACTACCAGCTGGGAGTAACCTATTTCGAACAGGGAAAATATGACAAAGCCCTTGAGAATTTTGAAAAACAGAGCAAAGAATACAACTTTGCTGAAAACATATACTTTAAAAGTAAAGTTTCTAAAATCAGAAACAAAGATTATTTGGATTTAAAAACGTTGGCACTCAAGACGTATGATGAAGGCAAGACCATGAAAGATGTCTACACTCATCATTTTAACAAAGTCTACAGAAAACAGATAGAAGAACTGTAGATTATTAGTATTAAATCAATAATCAAAAATTTACTTATGAGCAACGAGCTTCAAAATATAAAAAACCGTTTCGGAATTATCGGGAATTTTCCGGCACTCAACAGGGCGTTGGAAAAATCAATCCAGGTAGCACCTACAGACATCTCCGTTCTTGTTATCGGAGAAAGTGGGGTGGGAAAAGAATTCATTCCGAAAATCATCCATTCAGAATCTAAAAGAAAGCATCAGCCATATATTGTGGTAAACTGTGGAGCGATACCTGAGGGAACAATAGACTCTGAATTATTTGGACACGAAAAAGGTGCTTTTACAGGCGCTACAGCTACCAGAAAAGGATACTTTGAGGTAGCAGACGGTGGAACGATCTTTCTCGATGAGGTGGGGGAACTTCCTCTACAGACTCAGGTTCGTCTTTTAAGAGTCCTGGAAAGCGGAGAATTTATGAAGGTAGGATCTTCTCAGGTACAGAAGACAAATGTAAGAATAGTGGCCGCTACCAATGTTAATATGATGAAAGCTATTCACGATGGAAGGTTCCGTGAGGATTTGTATTACCGTCTGAATACCGTTCAGATTGATATGCCGCCTTTGAGAGAAAGAAAAGGAGATATTCACTTATTATTCAGGAAGTTTGCTATAGATTTTGCGGAAAAATACAGAATGCCTGAGTTGGAGCTTGAGCAGAGTGCGGTTCATTATATAGAAAACTATTCTTTTCCGGGAAACGTCCGCCAATTAAGAAATCTTGTTGAGCAAATGACCGTTGTGGAGAGAAACCGAAATATCACCGCAGAAAAGCTTGCTGAGTATATTCCTATGGAAACTCATCTCCCAATGGTGGTAAACACACAAAGCGCTCCTAAGCAAAATGATTTCGGAAGCGAAAGAGAAATCATGTACAAGATTCTTTTCGATATGAGAAATGATATTAATGATTTAAAATCATTAACTTCGGAATTGATCAAAAACAGAGGAACTGCCGATCTAAGCAATCATGAAAAAAATCTGATCAATAGGATTTATACTCCTGAAACTCAGCCACAGGGAAACTCGGGATCTTTACTGTATTTTGAAAATAATAACGAAGCTCCAGCTGTTCAGACGCCGACTATTATTTCTACCCCTGAAGACAGTTACGAAGATATTGAAGATATTGAAATTGAAGAAAACAGACCGGAATCTCTCTCTCTTCAGAATAATGAAAAAGATTTAATTATCAAAGCTTTAGAGAAGCATAAAGGTCGCAGAAACAGAGCTGCAGATGAATTAGGTATCTCACAGAGAACATTATACAGAAAAATAAAACAGTATAATCTGGAAGATTAAAAAGTGAACACTTTATAGATTCTGGAAAGCAATTATACTTAATAAATACAAAATGAATAGTAATATCAAAAATATTAATCCGAGAAAGGCGATCGTCATAGTGATGCTTTTTGCATTGCTGGGAGTGTTGAATTCATGCTACAGTTTCACAGGAGGAGGATCTCTGACAGACGAAAAAACCATTCAGATTAATGAGTTTCCTAATAATGCATCCCTTGTAAACCCTGCATTATCACAGCAGTTTTCTACCGATATTCAAAATAGGTTTCTGCAGAGAACAACGTTGAAGGGAACGAAAGAGAACCCTGATATTCTGGTAGAAGGGGAAATTTCAGATTATTCCATCAGCCCTACCACTATCAGTTCCGGTACACAGACAAACTCTGCGGGAGGCGTTATACAGCAAGCTCAGAACAAACTTACGATTACCGTAAAAGTACATTATGAAAATAAAGTACGCCCGGAAGCAAGTTTTGATAAAACGTATACAGACGAAGCGACTTTCAACAGTAACTTGTCACAAAGTGATATTGAAACCTCACAGGTGAAAATTGTTACTGAAAGAATTATAAATAAGATATTTAACGACATTGTAGCGAATTGGTAAGATGAATCCCAGAATTTTAGAATTAATAAAAAATCCGAAAAATATTCAATCAGAAGACCTTACTCTTTTGAAAGAAGAGATTCATGCCTTCCCTTATATTCAGAATATCAGGGCACTTCACCTGTATGGAGTGCATCTGTATGAAAAAGAAAGCTATCAGAAAGAACTTTCTATTACTGCAGCTTATACTACAGATAAAAAGATTCTGTACCAACTGATTAACGGAAAGATTAGGCCGCAATCTAAACCGGAACCTGTTACAGAAAAACAACCTGAAAGAGCTGTTGAAAAACCTTCTCAGTATATCGCTAAAAGTAAAACTTTTCCTATTCAGAGAGAAACTGAAATTCCTGCTGAAACACCTGTTGAAAAAGAGGAAGATGCATGCTTATTGCCCGCTAAGACAGAGGTTGCTGCCATCTATATAAATGGAGAACGAAACCGAATCCTATTCGAAGGAGAAGAAAACTTTTTGGATGAGCAGAATGCTGAAACAATAGATCTTGAATCTACCTTGGAGTCAGGAACATTAGTTACTCAGAAAGCGGAACCTGTAAAAGAACCGGAACCCGTTCTTGAAGAAAAAGAAGAGGTACAGGAAACAGTACAAAAAAATGTAGGTGAAAACTTTACCCCGCAAATAATTATTGATGAAGAGGAAATTACTTCAGAATCTGAAGTAATAAAAGTTGAAGAAGAAGAAAATACAAGCTTTGAAGAAACGGAACCAATAATTGCTGAGGCTGCTATTGAAGAAAACAGTAGTGAAGAATCACAGGAACCGGAAAACGTTGAAATTCCACTTACAGAAACAGAACAACATCAGGATGAACCGGATGCCGAAGTAAGTTTCCATGGAACGGATGCTTTTCTGCCGGATGTGAAAATCCAGACGAATAACGAAGAAATTACAGAAACGGCTGAAGTTTCCCAACCGAATATCAATAAACATGAAGACGAAATGAGACGTCTTATTGAAGAAGTTGAGAAAAAGATGAAGGAGACAAAATCTGTTAATCCAGTAGAGGAAAAAACAGAAGCAGAATCTGTTCCCGATCACGAAATCAGCTTTGGAGAGACTCAAAGTTTCCATTTCTGGTCAACAAGTGATGAACCTTCAGTTCCGAAAGAAGAAGAAAAAGAAGAGCCAATACAGCACGAAATTGTAGAAACTCAGGAAGCTGCTGCAAAAGAGAATTCTTTAGTAGAAGATGTAGAAGAAATCATTCCTGAAACACCTTCTGCATGGAAGCCAATGAGCGTTGAATCCAATCTTCCAGACTCTTTAATAAGCAAATCTGTTCACGTTCCCGAACCTGCTGTAAAAGCAATTGTAGAAGAAACTAATTCAGTAGCACAAGAAGAGGAATCAGTACAAGAAATTCAAGAACCTGAAGTTCTAGAAGAAGAACTACCAGTACTGGAAGAGAGTGTAGAAAGAGAAACTTCGTTGGAAGTTGTTGAAGAGGAAGAAGACAAAACTGGAGATCCGGATTCAAAAGAAGAAGTTGCTGTGATGAATGTTTCCTTCTTTGGAACAGACATTTCGAGCCTTAGTGTTGAAGAAAAGGAAAAAGAGAAAGTAAAAGACAACAAAGAAGAACCTGAAGCAAAAGCAATACAGAGTACTGGGGTGAAAAAAACATCTCAATCTCTTGCAGACAGCAACGTTCCTGGCTTTATCAATACATGGCAAAGCTGGCTGAAAATAGGTAGAACAGACGAAGTTGAAAAGGAAAAGACCGAAGTTAAAGAAAAAGCAATTGAGATTTTCATTGAGAACAACCCTAGGATCAGTCAGTTAAAAGAAGAAAGCACCTATGTTGTTAAAGAAAAAAATGACGATATTTCCCATTTAATGACAGAAACGCTGGCGAATCTTTATTTTGAACAGAAACTTTATACTAAAGCAATAAAAGCATTTGAAATTTTGATCAAGAAAACTCCTGGAAAGAAAAAATACTTTGAATCCAAAATTCAGGAAATTAAAGATTTCAGAAGCAAGAACTAATAATATAAAAGGTACAGAAAAACGCTGTACCTTTTTATTTTTAAATTAAGAACTATTTTTATTCCGCCGTAATTTCCTCAACGCCTTTTTCCCGTAGGAAATAATAAGAATAAGTAAAATGGTCACTGCAATTACAGCAATCACAGGAGCTGCTATTGCAAGAACAGACATAAGCCCTGCTCCGGCTGTTTCAGTGGTCCCCACAACGGAATTCCCCAAACCTCCTGTCGTTGCTGTAGAAGCAGCACGTATTCCTGCAAAACCAGTGCTTATCGTTGCTGCCGTTCCGCCTCCGGCAATTAATGCCAGTGCCCACTGTGGAAAAGTCCCAAGGTCGGCAAACTGACTGGCAAATAATAAAGAACCTGCCACCGTTGCCAGCGGTATAGAAGCCGTATCCAATAAATGATCTATAAAAGGAATATAATACGCCAGAATCTCTGCAACCGTAGCAATCCCTGTCGTTATAAGTGTAGGTAAACCTGCAAGCCATTCAAACTGCTCATTCATTGGAATCCAGTTTAAATAAGAAGATAGGCTTACGATAAACATAGGAAGGAAAACTCTAAAGCCCGTTGCTGCGGCCAGTCCTATACCAATAAATGCACTGAGTATATAGGATAAATAGGGAATATTGTCTAACATATTAATTTTCAGATTTATTGTTTTCCTTAAAATTACAAAAAGCAGATGACATTTTAGGAAATCGTAAACATTATATCCACAATGTATATCCCCAAGCATCTGTGTAAATCTGCGGTAAAAAATTATAAACCTATAAATTCTGTTAGAAAATATCAACGCCCCCACAAATATCAATCTATGGTAAGCTGTTACTCAAAAAGGAAATTATTTTTTTTGTGACTCACACAGCTTAATAAACTGCGCTTCTACATCCTGATATTTTTGGGGCATTTCAGAAGAAACCCAAAACAGCATTGCCATTGTTTTCTCTCCAAAAGCCTCCTTAAAAATCCCTTTATTAAGCCGGTAACACTCCCTCAAAAGCCTTTTGATGCGATTTCTATGCACGGCTTTCTTAAAATACCTTTTAGAAACAGAAACCCCAAATTTAGAAGCTTCTACCGGAATATTGGGCTTGTCTTTCAGAACAATAATTCTTAAATTTCCGTTGGTTTTCCATTTACCTTTATCAAAAAGTAAACTGATTTCTATGTTTTTTTTGAGCTTTTCCGCTCGGGAATATTTGGAATTTGTCATGTACGGAGTGTGAAATTTTAATCCTGATTCAATAAGTGATTAATCACCTCTGAAGCCGTATACAGCCCGAAAATAGCTGGCATATAGCTTATTGTTCCGTAGAAAGATCTTTTATAATTGGTTCCGTCAGTCATTTTCAAACTTTCTTCATCCTGAATATCATTAGCAAATACACAACGGACTCCCTTGTCAATTTTTACTTTTTTAAGTCTTTTTCTTACCTGTCTTGCAAGGTGGCAATGTTCGGTTTTGCTGATGTCTCTTACCAATACTTTGCTCGGGTCGGTTTTTCCGCCGGCTCCCATTGAACTTACGATTTTGATTCTTCTTTTTTTCGCAGCAATGATCAGAGAAAGTTTTGGGGTAACACTGTCGATGCAGTCCAGAACATAATCAAACCTGGCAGAATCCAACACTTCATCCATTCTTTCCGGATTCAGAAATTCATTGATTTTCGTCAGATTAAGCTGCGGGTTGATATCAAGAAGTCGTTCCGCAACAACTTCTACCTTATGTTTTCCAACCGTAGAATGTAAAGCAGGAAGTTGTCTGTTGATGTTCGTGATATCTACCGTATCACCATCTACAATGGTCATGTTTCCCACGCCGGCTCTTGCAAGAAATTCAGCGGCAAAAGAACCTACTCCGCCAAGCCCTACAACAAGAACATTCGCTTTTATAAGCTTATCCAATCCCTCATCCTTTATCAATAGTTCAGTTCTTTCCAGCCAGTATTTATCCATTTTTAATCGTGTGTAAATTTTCTACAATTTGTTCGTTCAGTCGCTCCACAGAAATTTCTTTTATTTCTGAAACTTTAAGATACAATTCTTCGATGTTAAAATCATCATTGTCAGTTTCTAAAAATATTTTATCTAACGGAGTTGTTTTTAAAATATCCTGCAAAGATAAATTATACAAAACAGGTTTTCCAAAACTCAGATAAAAATTATTAGCCAGAAGATCCTCCGCAACTTGTCGTTTTTTATTGAAACCATGTATAATCATGGGCTGTTCGGCTTTCTTTTTAAAAGAAATCACCTCATAAAACTTTCTTACACAATGGATGATCATGGGTCTTTTTACCTCATTTGATATTTCTATCTGTCTTAAAAAAACTTCTTCCTGTATTTTGGGGTCAATGGGAACCAGAGAATCCAACCCACACTCTCCAATTGCAAAACAGGACTGAAACATCATGCTTCTCATCCAGTTGAACTGCATTTTAAGATTGTTTACATCAATATCTTTAGGATGAATTCCTATTGAATAAGGAAAGTCTGGCGGAATTCTTTCTATGTCAAGATTGTAAACTCCGTTTCTGATATATTTCTTATGATGGTGAAAATCAAAAAAATCCATTTCCAAAAATAGTGTTTTTCAGATTTAATTTAAAATTATTAAACGATCGTTTATAAATGTGTTAAAAATTTCTTAACTTTACTCAAAGTGCACTCTATGAAAAAAAAATTTACGGAAAAACAGATTCATATACTTGATATTGCAGAAGAACTCATCGCAAAGAAAGGATATGAAGGTACATCTGTAAGAGATATCTGTTCCAAGGCAAATATCAATGTCGCGATGATCTCTTATTATTTCGGTTCCAAAGAAAAAATGATGTCGTATCTCTATCAGTACAGAGTATTGAAGACCAGAGAGAATTTTTCTGAATTTGCAGACACCATCAAAGACGGTAAACCGGAAATGCAGATGCGTGAAATGATTAAATATATCGTTTCTCAGTTATTTAAATACAACTATTTCCACGGATTTGTTACCCAGGAGCTTCGTCATACTGAAAACCTTAAAGACGAACTGCTTGATTTCTATCAGCTATTCGTTAAAAAATTGGATGAAGTCATCAAAAAAGGGGTTGCATCCGGGGTTTTTACCTTTACTCCCAAACCTGAAGATATTCTTACTATGATCATTGGTTCTACCTTATTTGTGATCAGGAACAAGAATTTCTTTGAGCTTTATGTTCCAAGTAAAAATGATGAAACCTATACAAAAGAAGCAGAAAAAAAGGTGAGGATGAATCTTTTATTGAGTGTTTTTGCAATTTTAGGATACGCTGCAGACTAAAATTACGTTAAATATTCATAAAAAAAAATCTATTGGCAAAAAAGTTATATTTTTGCAAATTAGTAAATCGGCTGTATAATCCGTAAACTGTTGAATTTTTTATATGAAAAAATATATTTTAGGTCTTTTTGCTGTAGCGGTTATTTCATCTTGCGTAAGCCAGCAGGAAAGAGCAATGAGAAGTGCTGACAAAGAGTTTATCTTGAAAGCAGCTAATGAAAACTTCGCTAAGAAAAAGTGGAAAAATGCACTGGCTCTTTATGACAGACTTGCTAATCTTGTGGCAGGAACAGATGATTTTCCTAATGTAGGTTTCAATACTGCTTATGCTAACTACTATGACAAAAGCTATAAACTGGCTGGTCATCAGTTTAAAAATTTTGCAGTAAGTTTCCCAAAAGACCCGAGAGCAGAAGAAGCGGCTTATATGTCAGCTTTATGCTACTATGAAGGTTCTATGGATTATAACCTGGATCAGTCCAGTACAGAATTGGCGATTAACGAACTTCAGGACTTCCTGAATAACTACCCAAATTCTGAAAGATCAAAGAATATTACTCAGCTTATTGATGAGCTTTCTTATAAATTAGAATTTAAAGCTTATGAAAACGGACGTCAATACTTTAATATGGGGCAGTATAAAGCAGCAGGTGTTGCTTTAGAAAATGTTCTGGAAGATTTTCCAAGCACTAAACTTCGTTCGAAAATTTATGATTATATCATGAGAGCACGTTACGAACTGGCGATGAAATCTGTGTATAGCCTTAAAGAAGAGCGTATAGAAAGTGCTTTAACGTATACTAAAGTTGTGGAAAAAGAACTTCCTAATACAGAATATTCTAAAGCTGCCGTAGATCTTAGAGATAAACTGGAAAAAGAAAAACAGCACTTTGTTGTAGTAAAAAAAGAAACAGAAGCTAAAATTGCTGCTTTAACGGCAAGACAGAAAAAAGAAGCAGACAGACTGGCTGCTCAGAATAAAACTGAACAACAAATCAAAGATCAGATCAGTAACGAAAAGCAGGCAAAGCAGATCCAGAGGGATAGTGCAGCACTTCAGACCCCTCCACCTGCAGCGACTTTCAAAATTCAAAGATAATTCGTAAATTTGCCATCTTAAAATAAAAATAATTTTCTCAAAATGAGTGTAAAAGATACAAAAGCAGAAGTAAATACTATTACTTACGATAAAGATAAGATTGAAGATAAAGTAGGTTCAATCTATGAAGCTATTGTTATCATGGGAAAGAGAGCAGAGCAGATCAATGCGGAGATCCGTACGGAACTTCACAACAAATTGGATGAATTTGCCGTTCACAATTCTACATTAGAAGAGGTTTTCGAAAATAGAGAACAAATTGAGATCTCTAAACATTACGAAAAGCTTCCAAAGCCAACTTCAATTGCTATTGAAGAATGGTTAAACGAAGATATCTATTTCAGAAAAACAGAAGACAGAAAATAATTTCTGTGTTTTCTATAAACAAAAGGTCATAAAGGAAGTACGTTCTTTTATGACCTTTCTTGTTTTAAAGCCTGATTGTGGGAAAAAATAAGTAATTTAGTCTTTCAAAAAATTAAAACTCAATGAGTGTTTCCGGTAAAAAGATACTGATCGCCGTTTCTGGAGGAATTGCAGCTTATAAAATTCATTTTCTGATAAGAGATTTTGTGAAAAAAGGAGCTGATGTACAGGTTATTATGACCCCTGATGCTGAACAGTTTGTAACAAAGCTGAACTTATCAACATTATCCAAAAAACCTGTTTATTCAGACTTTTACGGTGAAAACGGAACATGGAACAGTCATGTAGAATTGGCGTTATGGGCAGATGTGATGATTGTAGCGCCATGTACTGCGAACACACTGTCTAAGATGGTTCACGGAATGTGTGATAACCTGGTTATTGCAACCTATATGTCCGCAAAATGTCCCGTATTTATTGCTCCGGCGATGGATTTGGATATGTATGTACACCCTTCTACGAAGAGAAATCTGGAACTTGCAGAAAGCTTTGGCCATATCATCATTCCCGCAGAAAGCGGAGAACTGGCAAGTGGCCTGGTCGGGCAGGGAAGAATGGCAGAACCATCAACCATTCATAATGTTGTAGAGAAACATTTTCAAGAGGAAGCGCACTCAAATAATTTTGAAGGCAAAACATTTTTAATTACAGCTGGTCCTACGTACGAAGCGATAGACCCCGTGAGATTCATTGGAAACCATTCGTCAGGTAAAATGGGCTTTTCCCTTGCTGAAGAGGCGGCTAAAAGGGGTGCTAAGGTTATTCTTATCTCAGGGCCAAGTGCTCAAACAATAAACGATCCCAATGTGGACTTGTACAAAGTGACTTCGGCGAAAGAAATGTTGGCAAAGGTATTTGAGTTTTATGATAAGATAGACATAGGAATTGCAAGCGCTGCAGTTGCGGATTACGCGCCTAAAGAAGTTGCTAAAGAAAAAATTAAGAAGAATGACGAAAATCTGACCATTGAGTTGGTGAAAAATCCGGACATCCTGAAAACTATGGGTGAAAAGAAAACCCACCAGTTTTTGGTAGGATTTGCTTTGGAAACTCAAAATGAAGAAGAAAATGCAAAAGGAAAACTGGCAAAGAAAAATCTCGATATGATTGTGCTGAACTCTCTGAGAGATGAAGGAGCCGGATTTAAAAATGATACCAATAAAATCAAAATATTTACCAAGACAGAAAAGGTAGAATTTGATCTTAAATCGAAAGATGATGTAGCCAGAGATATTCTTAATTTTGTTGAGTCTCAGCTTTTAAAATAATTTTAATAAATTTCCGTTCTCAATTTTTAATAGACAATGAAAAAAATTATAAGTTTATTTTTTCTGTTATTTCTATATACCCAAAGTTTTTCCCAGGAACTGCTGGCAACGGTTCAGGTAAATTCTCAACAGATAGGAGGGAGTAACCAGCAGGCTTTTAAAGCATTGGAAAAAAGTCTCAGAGATTTTATCAATAATACAAGCTGGACTGGGAAGAAGCTCCAGAATTTTGAAAAAATCAAATGTGGTTTTGCCATTGTTATTACAGAAAGAGACGTTAATAAATTCAAAGGATCTATTGTCGTTCAGGCAGTACGTCCTGTTTACAATACCACTTATGAAAGCCCTTTGTTAAATCTTCAGGATCAGAGATTTGCATTTGAGTATATTGAAAATGAAAATCTTATATTTAATGAGAGACAGTTTTCAGGGAAAAATCTTACAGACGTTATCAGTTATTACATTTACCTGATTCTGGGATATGATGCAGACAGTTTCCAGTCAATGGGAGGAAACCAATGGTTCTCAAAAGCTCAGCAAATTGCCCAAAACTCACAGAACAGAAGCTATGAAGGATGGAATACCATCAACGAACCAAGAAGCCGTACGATTCTGATTAATGAAATTTTAAATCCAAACTGGAGCCAGTTACGTTCCACTATTTATACTTATCACAGAGCTGGGTTAGACAATCTTTTCAATCAGGATCAGACCGCTGGTAAAAAAGTGATCTTCGACGCTCTGATGCAGCTGAAAATGTATGAAAATACTTTCCAGCAAGGATTTTTCTTTAACCTGTTTATGGATACAAAAAGTGACGAGATCTTCAATATCTTCAATTCAGGGAATAATGGAGGGTTGATTCTTAATGATTTAAAGCAGAACATGATCATCCTTTCTCCAAAAAACATTGAGAACAAATGGAATAAATGGAAAGTATAACAGAGAAAATTCTCCAAAAAACATTTTCTTTATTCATTAAAAAAAAACTTATTTTTACAGTTCAAACTCAAATTGGATCATAACCCGGATTATCAATGCTTTCCAGAATTTATATTAAAAACTTTGCCTTAATTGATACCCTCGAAGTATCATTGAAAAATGGTTTACAGGTAATAACCGGTGAAACAGGTGCAGGGAAATCTATTATTTTAGGAGCATTGCGACTTATCTTAGGGGAAAGAGCAGATGTAAAATCTATTGCCAAGACCGAAGAAAAAAGTGTGGTGGAAACCGAGTTCAATCTCAATAATCAGTTTAAGAAATTTTTCATCGAAAATGATCTTGATTATGAGCTTCAAACCATCATCAGAAGAGAAATTCTTCCTTCAGGAAAATCCAGAGCATTCATCAATGATGTTCCCGTAACACTTGATGTTCTCAGAGAACTTTCTTCGCAGCTTATTGATATTCACTCCCAGTTTGAAACATCTAATCTTTTTACTTCAGAATATCAGTTTAAAATTATTGACGGACTTTCTGAGAATAAAACAATAATTGAAGAATATCAACAGAATTTTTCAGACTTTCAAAATCTGAAACTACATCTGAAAAAACTGAGGACTCAACTTTCAGAATCCACTAAAGAAAGCGATTATAAAGAATTTTTGCTTAACGAGCTTACTGAACTGAAACTGGATGATGTAGATTATGAAGATATTCAGAACCAGCTTTCTATTCAGGAAAATGCAGGAATGATTTCCGAAAATGTAGGTCAGATATTGTCCCGTTTCCATCAGGAGGAGATCGGAATGTTATCTTTCTTTAATGAAGTCAAAAGTAAACTCTCAAAAATTTCAGAGATCTCAACCAGTTTTGCAGAACTCGACGAAAGATTTGAAACTTCTTTTGTAGAAATAAAAGACATCATTTCTGAACTTGAAAATGAAGCTGAGAGAGTAGAAATCAATCCGGAAAATCTATTATATCTTACTGACCTTAATAATAAAATCAACGCTTTATATCTTAAACATAACGTTTCAGATGTTAGCGAACTGATTGACATCAGAAACGAATTGGCAGGAGATCAGAAAGGAGCCTCAGATCTTGAAGAACAGATTGCTGAAACAGAAGAGAATATCGTTCAGAAAGAAAAAATACTTCAAAGCTTAGCGGGCAGGCTTTCAAAAAACCGTCATAAGAATGTTGCTGTTTTCGTAAAAAAAGCAGAAGGACTTCTTAAGCAACTGGGTCTTGAAAAAGCGAAAGTAGACATAGAATTGGAAGATGCCCAGGAATTTAATCCTTTCGGAAAGGAAACCATTCAGTTATTATTCCAGGCCAACTCAGGTTTTCCGCTAAAACCTATTCAGACTGCTATTTCCGGTGGGGAAAGATCCAGAGTAATGTTGGCTGTAAAGAAGATTATTGCAGAAAGTGATGAACTTCCTACCCTAATTTTGGACGAGATTGATACCGGAGTATCTGGTAAAGTAGCTGAAGAAATAGGAAATCTGATGAGAGAAATGTCTGTAGATATGCAGCTGATTGTTATTTCGCACTTAGCTCAGGTAGCCGCCAAGGGGAACAACAATTATAAAGTGGTGAAGCAGGATGTTTCAGGAAAAACACAATCCACCATCATTCCTCTGAATGATGCTGAAAAGCTTAACGAAATTGCTCAACTCCTTTCAGGAAGCAAGATCACAGAAGCAGCATTGGCCCAGGCCAAAGAATTGATTGGGTAATGGCAAAATTTCTATAATTCTTACATTGGTATTTATTTTTTTAATTTTCTAAATAAATATCATTTTTGTGTAAATTTTTCGTAACGTTTTTAATATAGTATCTACTAATATTAAAAACTAACAATATGTTTCTAAAGTTCCTTAAGTTGGAATTCAAAAGCTTCTTCCGAGGCACTTCTTTAGGAATCAATCTTACAATGAAGATTATGAGGATCTTCGGGATTGTTTACTTCATGATATGCCTTATTGCAGGAGCCGCAATTTCTTTCTTCTACGTACAGGAAGAAATACACCAGAATCCCGTAAAAGTGGTTTCTAAATTCCTGATTATTGCCTGGGTGATAGATTTGATGCTAAAATATTTATGGCAGGAAATTCCTACACAGAACATTAAACCTTTTCTTACCCTGAATATCAGAAAGAATACGCTGGTCAATTATATGCTGGCTAAAACCTTCTTATCTGCGTTCAGTTGGCTGAGCTCTTTGTTTTTTGTTACCTTTTCTATATTAGCATTGTTCAACGGATATAGTTTTCTGGGAATACTTCCTTGGTTTATAGGAATCTCAATGCTTCTGTATCTGAACAATTTTATCAATATCTTTTTCAATGGTAAAGAGACGCTGGCTCTTACTATCGGGATATGCTTTGCGGCTTTAGGAGCTTTAGGCTATTATAACATTATTCCGGTGCTGTCTTATTCGGAATCTGTTTTTTACAGCTTTTATGAAAAACCCTATGTTGTTCTGATACCTGTTGTATTATTTATAACCCTTTGGTTTTTATGCTTTAAATACCTGCGTAAAGAATTTTATCTTGATGAAGGTCTTGAGGCAAAGAAAACAATCGGGAAAACCGAAAATATTGCCTTCCTGAACAAATACGGGGTAACCGGAACATTTATCAATAATGATATTAAAATGCTGAGACGTAATAAAGTAACCAAAGGAATCCTTTTGGGGAGCTTTATGTTTCTTTTTTATGGGCTGCTGATGTATACTTCTGTGATGTATAAAACTCCTGCAATGATTATGTTCATGGGACTTTTTGTAACAGGAGGATTCCAGTTTCTTTTTGGACAGAGAGTTCCGGCATTTGACAGTTCCTATTATCCTTTAATGATGACCCTGAACGTTCCTTACAAAGAATATCTGAAAGCAAAATGGTGGCTGATGAATATCGTAACGGGAGTTTCAATCATCGTTGCGCTGTTCTATGTGTATTTTGGATGGGAGATTTATGTTACGTTCTTTGCCGCAGGACTATATAATATTGGAGTGAATTCTCAGTTTACCCTTTGGTCCGGAGCTTTTAATAAAACTCAGATTGATCTTAATTCAAAAGAAAAAAGATTGGGACAGAAAGGAAGCTTCAATATGATAGCACTCCTTCTTTTGATTCCTAAAATGCTTCTTCCAATGGCTGTATTTGCTATTGTAAAATACTTTGCGGGGATTACGGCAGCAGTCATCAGTATTGCTGTTTTAGGAGCAATAGGATTTATGTTCAGAGAAAAAATCTTTGATATTATTGTAAAACATTACAAAAAAGAAAAATACAGCACACTCGATGCATTTAAAAATAAAGGTTAAGCCATGATCAGTATAAATAATTTATCAAAAACATACGGAACGGCTACCGTTCTGAATATTGAACAACTAGAAATTCCTAACGGAGAAACATTTGGTCTGGTAGGAAATAACGGAGCCGGAAAAACAACACTTTTCAGCCTGATGCTGGATTTGATTCAGGCTACAACAGGTTTTGTAAGCATTGACGGGATTAAAGTAAATGAATCCGAGGCGTGGAAAAACAAAGTTTCAGCCTTTGTAGATGACACCTTTCTGATCGGTTACCTTACTCCCGAAGAATATTTTTATTTTATTGGTGAGTTGAGAGGCCAGAACAAAGCTTCTGTAGACGAATTTCTAAAACCCTTTCATGATTTTTTTAACGGAGAAATTCTTAAATCCGGAAAATATATCAGGGACCTTTCTAAAGGAAACCAGAAAAAAGTAGGAATCGTTGGAGCCATCATTGGAAACCCGGAAATTATCATTCTTGATGAACCCTTTGCCAATCTTGATCCATCCACACAGATCAAACTTAAAAATCTGATCAAAGAATTGTCAAAACAGGATGGTGTTACTTTTCTCATCTCCAGTCACGATCTTTCTCATACAACGGAAGTTTGTAACAGAATCGTAGTGGTGAATAAAGGTCAACTTGTAAAAGACATCCAGACAAATCCTGAAACGTTGAAAGACCTTGAGCAGTATTTTGCCGATCAGGTTTCAAGTTCCGAAGAATCAGTATTATAAACAAAACAGAATACAGGCAGAAGAGCTAATCTTCTGCCTTTTTTGTCACCCAAAAATATCATTAGAAAAAAAATATTTTTTTTGTGTAACCTTTTTCAATATTCACTGTCTTTATAATAGAAACAGCATTAGAATGAAATTTTTGTTCGGAAATAAAAAAGAAGATCTATTAAGCCGCCTGAAGAAACAGGACCCGGCCGCACAGAAATTTTTTTATGAACAGAATGCCAAGAGATTTCTGAGTGTGAGCCGAAGTTATATTAATGATCTCTATCAGGCAGAAGATTGTCTCATTAAAGCATTTTGTAAAATTTTTAAGCATATTGAAAGCTTCAGAGGAGAAGCTAATTTGGAAAGCTGGGCACGACGCATTGTGGTGAATGAGTGTCTGAACTTTATTAAAAGTCATAAAACAGTTTTCTATCTGGATGAGATCAATCACTCTTTTCAGGAAGATATTCACGATCCGGACATTGCTTTCGATTTTAATGCGCAGGAACTTTTGGATCAGCTTCCGGATGGGTATCGGATGGTTTTCAACCTTTACGTTATCGAAGGCTATTCTCATCAGGAAATTGCTGATACCTTACAAATTTCTTTGGCAGTGAGCAAAACACAATTGTTCAGAGCAAAAGAAAAATTGAGAAAGATCTACTTTCAACAACAAAAAAAAATGAAAAATGAACACGTCTAAAGATAATCTTGAGTGGCAGATCAAAAAGCAGATCGAGGAGAGAGAAATTGCCCCTTCCAGAGATCTATGGTCTGAAATAGAATGGCAAACCCAAAATAGCCATGTCTCAAAATCAAAAATGAACTGGGTGTTGGTGGCAGCATGTCTTATCCTGACCTTTAGTTTGGGCACTGTATTATTTTTTCTTAAGGAAGAACCTTCGGCAGAATCCCCGAAAATGGTGAGAGAAATAAAGCCGAAGAATACAACTGAGGAAACTGTAAGAGTAAATGAGGAGCCTTCTCAGCTGGCCTTTGAAAATACGACAAGAGAAACCAGTAAGAATAATGCTTCTCCTCAGAACAAAACAGAGAATATAACCGCTATTTCTCAACCGGATAAAAAAAATGATATTGCTAAAACAACTATTCCGGAGAGAAAGCTTGAACTGATGAAGTTATCCGATCCAAAAATTCTTGCAAAAGCTGATTCAGCAAAAATTCCGGCCAAAAAGAAAAAATATGTAGACCCTTCTACTTTGCTTTTCTCAGTAGAACATAAAGATGCCATTGAAAAAACCAAAGATGGAAGCAACGTTGCTACTATAGAACTCAATAGAAAATAATCCGTTTAAACTTAAAAAAATTAATACTATGATCAAGAATTTTTTCCTGATGGGATTGGTATGTCTTTTTTCCTCTTCAATGTACGGACAAAAGACTTTAAATATCAATCTTGCATCTAAAAAAGACACCGAAGTAAGCCCTATCGTAAAAGATAAAATAGAAGAATACGCCACGCAGATCAATGCTATTATCCAGGAAGAGAAAAAGCTCATGGAAACAGAACTGCTGTCGCTTCAAACTAAAAATTTAGACAAAGCGGAATTTGATAAACAAAAGGCTCAGATTGCTGACCGCTATTCGGAGAAAATAGATAAAAGAATAGAAGAGCTTGGGTTTGATCTTGATGGAGTTATCCAGAAACAGGTAAGATACTCTCTGCTTAATACTGATGCCACGTCTAAAGAAGAGCTGAAAGAGAAACTAATGAATAAGTTCCGTCCCACCAGAAATATTACAGGATATTTCTCTTATGGAATAATGACTTTAACCAACAATCTTTCAGATAATGATTTGGACAAAAATATAGGATATTCCAGTAACCTGGAATTTGGATTAAAATTGAACTACCAGCTTAGCAGAACCAGCCCGTGGGCTATTATTTCCGGATTGGGATTCTCCTGGAGAACGGTGCGTCTCGATAATAATATGGTTTTTGCAAAAAATGCAGATAATAATGTCTATTTGGAGCATTATAATGGTGACCTGAGTAAAAGCAAGCTGAGAACGGGTTATATTATGGTTCCTCTGGGAATTCAGTATAATTTCTCTAAGCTTAAAAATGCCGGCATGGACGTCCAGTACAGAAACTATTACAGAGGGTTGAAAATCGGAGCCAATGTATATGGTGGGGCCAAAATGTCTACCAATAATATCATAGATGGAAACAACGGAGAGCTCAGAAACAGAGATAATTATCAGGTAAATCCTTACGTATATGGCGGACAGCTTACTCTTTCTTATAACAGCGTGAGCATTTTTGTAAAGAAAGATTTCAGCAACTTCTTTAAAGATAACCGCTTCAATAATGATAAAGCATTGATCTTTGGAATCTCTATTGGATTAGAATAATAATTGATAATGATGACCAACTAAAAACTCCGGAGATGGTCTCCGGAGTTTCTATTTCAAGTCTATGAATAAAAATTAAATCTAATTATTTTAAACTTCCCACCATGTCTTCAGGTTTTACCCATTCGTCAAACTGCTCAGCAGTTAACAGACCAAGATTGATAGCTTCCTCTTTTAACGTTGTCCCGTTTTTGTGAGCTGTTTTGGCAATTTTTGCCGCGTTTTCATACCCAATGTGAGTATTTAAAGCCGTAACAAGCATTAGAGATTTGTCTACAAGCTCTTTAATTCTTTCATGGTTAGGCTCAATTCCTACCGCACAATGATCATTAAATGAAATACATGCATCAGCAATAAGTTGTGCAGATTGTAAGAAATTGTAAGCCATTACAGGTTTGAAAACATTCAGTTCATAATTCCCCTGAGTTCCTGCAAAAGAAATTGTAGTATCATTACCTAAAACCTGCGCGCAAACCATAGTCATTGCTTCATTTTGAGTAGGATTTACTTTCCCTGGCATGATGGAAGATCCCGGCTCATTCTCAGGAATATGAATTTCACCAATTCCGGAACGTGGACCAGAAGCCAGTAATCTTACATCCTGAGCAATTTTATATAAAGAGACTGCAAGCTGCTTCAATGCACCGTGGCTTTCTACAATAGCATCATGAGCGGCCAGTGCTTCAAACTTATTTTCGGCAGTAATGAAAGGATGATTGGTAAATTTAGAGATGTATTCTGCTACTTTTACATCATAACCATTTGGTGTATTTAATCCTGTACCTACAGCTGTTCCTCCTAATGCCAGTTCAGAAAGGTGAGGTAATGTATTTCTTAATGCTCTAAGCCCAAACTCAAGCTGCGCCACATATCCTGAAAATTCCTGACCAAGTGTAAGAGGAGTAGCATCCATCAAGTGGGTTCTTCCGATTTTTACCACATCTTTGAAAGCCTTAGATTTTTCTGCTAACGTATTTTTCAGTTTTTCAACCGCTGGAATGGTTACTTCAACTACCTTTTTATAAGCAGCAATGTGCATGGCAGTAGGATAAGTATCATTGGAAGACTGAGATTTATTAACGTCATCATTCGGGTGAATTTCCGATTTTTCTCCTAAAGTTCCTCCGTTATTAACGTGGGCTCTGTTGGAAACCACTTCGTTCACATTCATATTTGACTGAGTTCCGGAACCTGTCTGCCAGATCACTAAAGGAAACTGGTCGTTAAGTTTTCCTTCCAGAATTTCATCACATACTTTTGCGATCATATCTCTTTTTTCAGCTGAAAGCACTCCAAGATCTGTATTGGTGTAGGCTGCTGCCTTCTTCAGGTAAGCAAATGCGTCAATGATTTCATGGGGCATTGAACCTTCAGGACCGATTTTAAAATTGTTTCTCGAACGTTCTGTTTGGGCACCCCAAAATTTGTCTGCAGGCACCTGTACTTCACCCATGGTGTCTTTTTCTATTCTGTAATTCATTATGATTGATTTTTTATAATCAGTTTTTATACACAGCCATAAAAGATTTTCAACGCTTTGAGTAAAGGAAAGTCGTAAAAAGGATTTTGTGGCCTGATTTATTTATCTCGTATAAAGTTACTTATAAACTCAGAATCACGCAATTTATAATCATTATAAATATCATTGTAAAAGGGTGATATTGCTCATGTTTTTTCTGAGGAATTTATCCCGGAAAGGCTTCTGTACCGTAGGAATGACAATGAAAGAAGTCTTAATCTAAAATCATTCTAAGTACTATAATCCTTAATTTTGTAGAAACAAAAATTGAATGGATTTTAGATATCAGGATCCGTATCCTATTCAGAAAGATGATACGGTGTACAAAAAACTTACATCAGATTATGTAAAAGTGGAAAAACTGGGTGACCGGGAAATTTTAACCGTAGACCCGAAAGGATTGGAACTATTGGCTGAAGAAGCAATGGCAGACGTTTCTTTCATGCTTCGTTCTTCACACCTGGAAAGCCTTAGAAGAATCATTGATGATCCTGAAGCTACAGATAATGACAGATTTGTTGCTTATAACCTTTTGCAGAATGCAGCGGTGGCAGTAGAAGGAGCTCTTCCTTCATGTCAGGATACCGGAACTGCTATTGTAATGGGAAAAAAAGGTGAAAACGTATATACAGGAGTAGATGACGGAGAGTATTTGAGCAAAGGAATCTACAACACCTATCAAAAAAGAAACTTAAGATATTCTCAGGTAGTTCCTTTAACGATGTTTGAGGAAAAGAACTCAGGTTCAAACCTTCCTGCACAAATTGATCTTTATGCTAAAAAAGGAGATTATTATGAGTTCCTGTTTTTAACAAAAGGAGGGGGGTCTGCCAACAAAACATTCTTATATCAGAAAACAAAATCTTTACTGAACGAAAAATCTCTTGAAGAATTCGTTAAAGAAAGAATCTCAGACCTTGGAACAGCGGCTTGTCCACCATATCACCTGGCTTTGGTAATCGGAGGGACGTCTGCAGAAGCAAACCTTGCAGCCGTAAAGAAAGCATCCGCAAAATATTATGATAACCTTCCAACAGAAGGAAATGAAGCAGGTCAGGCTTTCAGAGATCTTGAGTGGGAAGCTAAAGTTCAGAAAATCTGCCAGGAAAGTGCAATTGGAGCTCAGTTTGGAGGAAAATACCTTACGCATGATGTAAGAGTGATCAGACTTCCAAGACATGCTGCTTCTTGCCCTGTAGGAATGGGAGTTTCCTGTTCTGCAGACAGAAACATCAAAGGAAAGATTACCAAAGAAGGTATTTTCCTTGAGCAGTTGGAACAGGATCCGAAAAGATTCTTACCAGATACTCCGCCACACCTTGAAGAAGCCATTGAAGTAAATTTGAATAAGCCAATGCCGGAAATTCTGGCTGAGCTTTCAAAATATCCAATCAAAACAAGATTGAAGCTTAACGGAACATTGATCGTAGCAAGAGACATCGCTCACGCAAAAATCAAAGAGATTATCGACAGCGGAAAACCAATGCCGGAATATTTCAAAAATCACCCAATTTACTATGCTGGACCAGCTAAAACTCCGGAAGGAATGGCTTCAGGAAGTTTCGGACCTACAACAGCAGGAAGAATGGATGTATATGTTGATGAGTTCCAGAGCCATGGAGGAAGTATGATTATGCTTGCAAAAGGAAACAGAAGTAAAGATGTAACCAATGCTTGTGGTAAATATGGAGGTTTCTATCTTGGTTCTATCGGGGGTCCTGCTGCGATTCTTGCAAAAGACAATATTGTCTCTGTAGATATAGTAGATTTCCCGGAATTAGGAATGGAAGCGGTAAGAAAAATCGAAGTAAAAGACTTCCCTGCATTCATCATTACTGATGATAAAGGAAATGATTTCTTCGCAGATCTTGCCCATTAAATAGTTTAAAATAAAAATAAATAATAAAATAGAACGCTGATCTTTTGTGTAAAAAAGAAAAAAGTTCTATTTTTGCCTAAAATCTTTAAGAGAATGATAACGATATTATCAGCATTTTGGCCGTTTTACCAGTTCCTATGGACTATTTTCTTCATTACTATGTTCTTAGTAGGATTCTGGTGTATTTTCATGTTCTTCGGATTGGTAATCCCAATGTGGTTAACTGAAGGTTTGAAAGAGTATTTCGGAAAAGTAAAACCTTTCGATCCTGAAGATATCAGAAGAAAGCTTGTTAGCGAGCAGGAAGGAGTAGAAGTGATTTACAGCCAGCCTAAAGGAAACGGACCTTTCATTCACGATCACGGACATCATCATTAATTGATTGTCATTGCTTTTTCACCTGAATTCTGAAAAAGTAATATCAAAGCAAAACAACATATATAAACCGCTTAATTTTTTTAGGCGGTTTTTCTATTTATTATTCCTTAAATTTTCAGGAGAAATCCCGAATTTTTTCTTGAATGCCCGGGTAAAGTTCTGAAGATATTCGTATCCGCATTCTATAGCAATTTCCTTGATCATGATCTCCTTGTCAGCAATCATTTTTTTTGCTTTCAGCATTCTGAGTTCTGAAATGTAATTTGAAATCGTAATCTGGTATTGTGCTTTGAACTCCTTTCTTATCGTGTTCTGATTCATTCCCATCAATTTTCCAATTTCTTCAATCTTTATATTTCTGTGATAATTTTCATCGATGAATTTTTTTATCATCTCCGGAGTTTTGGGCATTGATTCCTGAGTGTCTTTCTCATTGAACTGTTCAAAAATCAGAATGAGCAGTTTGATAATTTTTGCTTCTACAAATAATTTCTGCATAATTCCTTTCTTGGTATAGCCAATGATCTCTTTGACGATCATATGCATCTCAACCGTCATGTCCGGAGGTGTTTCTTTATGAAGGAATATGAAATTGTTGGAGATCATACTTTCCAGAATATCAGCATTCTCCCGGTTAAGTTCAGGATTGATGAGGTTGAAAATATACTGGTAGTTAATTTGAATCTGCAGGTATTTGAGAATTTCCTGATTCTCTGTCCATAGTTCAGCGATACTTTCCTGAGGAGAATAATGAAGGATATATTGGTTTTTTTTGAATAAAAACTTGGTTCCACAATCGTGCGCTTCCAGATTAACATTACTGCTTAGAAGGAAAAGAAGATTAAAACTTGATTTTCCCTCCAACATATGAGATTTGAAGGACTGATCAGGGCACAGGTCTTCCTGCATAGTGATTTTGATGTCTTCGGATCTGAACAAAAGTCCACTTTTAGATTGATTCCTCATACAACACATATTTACGGCCATGGTACAAATATCTTAAGGTAAAAGTACTGCGCAGGATAACCAAAAGTTTGAAAATGATAACTCGGGGTTAATTATGTGAGGTACTTTTGCGCAAAATTAAATTAAATTTAGAATAATTAAAAATAATATTTGATATGTTTAGAGATTTACATTTTGCAATAAAGAAAATCAGAACGGGAATCGCGTTGCTGACGATTGCAGGAAGTTATTTATACGCCCAGCAATGGGAGAATGTAGGAGGGGTTCAGAATGTATCAGCAGGAGGAAGCAGCTTCAATAATCTGGTTGTTGATAATGCGGGAAACTATTATCTGTCATATTATGATGTTTCCGTAGCCAAAGGATCAGTCCAGAAATTTGATGGGGCAACTTGGTCTTACCTTGGTGGAAGTGCAGGTGTTACAACAGGAACGGCGACATACAATTCACTATCTATAAGCCCTTCAGGAAGTAGTCTTTACTATACCAACCAACTTGGTTATCCAGGTACCGGTATGGAAGTTCGTTTGTACAGTGGTTCTTTATGGTCCCAACTTCCTAAAGCTACAGAAAGTTCTGTGAATTATCAGGCTTCTGCGGTGTCTCAGGATAATATTTTATTTACGTACGGATCTTATGGTTCCGGAACGGTTAAAAGATATATGAATGGTGGCTGGGAACAGGTTGGAAATGCAGGCTTCTCATCTGGAGCTGAGTTTGCAGAAATGGTGATTGGAACCAATAATATGGTATATACCTCCAATGTATCTGGTGGGATAAAAGTATACCAAAATTCTACGGGAGCAGATTCTTCTCAGAACTGGACCCTTGTAGGAGGAGCAGCTGTAGATGCAGCTTCATCAGGAGAACAGTATAATTCTGATATTGCACTGGATGGGTCAAATACAATTTACGTAGCCTATGTTTCAAACTCTGCAGGAGGAAGGCAGATAAATGTTAAAAAATTCGATGGAAACTCGTGGGTACAGGTTGGAAATGCCAATTTTTCAGGAGGAAGAGTTCAGCATGTTGCTTTAGCGGTAACGTCTTCAGGCACTCCTTATGTTGTAGCAAGCCGTTTCGAAGATGATAATTTCCTGAGAAATACAGTGTATAAATTGGATGCTTCTCAGAACTGGACTGCCTTCGGGGGAGATTTTGTTTCTGATGGTGAAGCTAAATATAATGATCTGGCGATTGATAAAGCTAATAATTACCTTGTGTTAGCCTACTCAGACGGGGCAACAAAAGTGAAAAGAATTTCTATTACCAATACTACCAATCCACAAACATGTAGCAATACAGATCCTGGAAACAATCCCGGAGATGTTGGTTGCGTTAGCTTTACATACCAAGGACAGCAGGTTGCTTATACAACGGTAAGAGGAGGTGATGGAAAAGTATGGCTTCAGCAGAACTTAGGAAGCTCTCAGGTAGCTACCTCTGTGGACGATGCTACTTCATATGGAGATCTTTTCCAATGGGGAAGATGGGATGACGGGCACCAGCTTAGAAACTCTTCTGTTACATTTGCGCCTACACCTAATAATCCTGAAGGTGTGGCTGCGGCTGCAGGTGCTTTTATTGCAGGATCACCAGCTTGGTGGGCAAGCCCTGCTGCTACAGATCAATGGAGTGCAGGATCGGCTTCTCAGGCAAGTCAAACCGTAGGAGTAGATCCATGTAAAGCAATTGGTGCAGACTGGAAGATGCCCTCTGTGGCAGATTGGACGGCTATCGTTGGAGCAGAAGGAATCAACAATCCTCCCAATGGTTTTGCAAGTCATTTGAAATTGCCTGCAGGAGGAAGCAGAAGCTCCAGTACAGGTGATTTTAGTTTCGTAGGTCAAAGAGGATATTACTGGAGTTCTGATACTTCAACTTCCGGAGGAAAGTATCTGTATGTGGGAACAACTATTGGTAATCCTTCCGCAGGAGCAATGAGAGGACAGGGATCAGCTGTGAGATGTGTTAAACCTTCTTCAGCGCTAAGCACATCAGAAGTAACGCTGAATAAAGTTTCAATAGGGATTTATCCAAACCCTACCAAAGGCCTTCTTTACATCAAAGCAGACGCCAACGTAGAAAATGTAAACGTTACAAACGCTGTCGGTCAAAGAATGAATGTGTCGTTCTCCAATAATCAGGTGGATATGACCGGCCTTTCTAACGGAGTCTATATTGTAGAACTCAAATTAAAAAATGGACAAATAATTTCTAAAAAGATAATTAAAAACTAGAACATAGATATTTGATTAAAGAACAAAGGCTTTTTAAGTCTTTGTTTTTTTTCGGTATACAACTCAAATTTTTTTTATGAAACAGATTTATATAATAAGTTTAATTGTTATACTGTCTGCCACTCAGTTTTTCCACGCTCAGACGTACCAGCTTTCCGGAAATCCGGTTAATACTACAGGTTGGAGTCTTGTGCCTTCTGCTTCTATTAACAATGATTTTATACAGCTTACAGCTGATCAGATCAGCCAGGTTGGAGGTATCAGGCTAAATGATCCTATCAACTTAAAATATTGTGATAAATGGAAGGTAGAGTTTGATTTTAGAATTGATGGAAACGGGACAACAAGTTATGGAAAGGGAGATGGTCTCGCCTTTTGGTATCTGGCCAATCCACCGGCATCTTATGTACAGGGAGGAGGTTTAGGAATTCCCGACAATGCGAGCGGGCTGATGGTCGCTTTTGATATTTTCAACAACAGTTCAGAAGCACAGATGAGCAAGGTTCATGTTCTGTACGGAACCAACCCAGCAGGATCCAATATTGAATTTAATAATACTGCCGGAAGTACTTTCCACACACCGGATCTTTTGTCAACCATTCCCTTTACCGGAAACAACTTCAGACATGTTGAGGTGAATGGGCAGATTAATCCTGCTAATCCCGCAGCGTGGTTTATTACAGTGAAAATAGATAATACTATCGTTGTAGATCAGTCTTTTACTCCCACAGGCGGAGCGGTTACCATGTCTCAGGGATATTTTGGATTTTCAGCTTCTACAGGAGCAGCGAGCGCGAGACACTCTATTAAAAATGTAAAAGTATACGTAGATAAAGTTGCGCTCCTTCAGAATACGATTTCTCCTTCAGACACGTGTCCTAATCCTATATCTGGAATGGTAACGGTTGACCTTACTTCGTATAATTCTCAGTTTGTGAACAATCAGGGAAATTATACTTTTACCTATTATGTTTTGGGAAGTTCTACACCTATTGCCAATCCTTCCAGCTTTCAGTTTTCTGCCAATACAACGATCAGTGTTGTGGTAAAAGACAACAATGGTGTTTTGTGTGATAACCCGGACGCAAGAATTGTTTTAACACCTCAGCAGATTGAGAAAAAGGACGCTGCTTTATTTGGATGTCCTGTAAACGGGCTTGCTATTTACGATCTTTTCCAGGCGAATGTTACAAGTTTAACAAACGTTACTAAAAAGTTTTACC
The DNA here is from genome assembly GCF_050632815.1 of Chryseobacterium sp. JK1. Lineage (NCBI taxonomy): Bacteria > Pseudomonadati > Bacteroidota > Flavobacteriia > Flavobacteriales > Weeksellaceae > Chryseobacterium > Chryseobacterium sp. JK1. The sequence goes on from NZ_JBODRU010000006.1 coordinate 77,664, forward strand.
CAAGTTTAGCAGATCTTAACGCAGGAATCAACGAAATACCAAATCCTTCAACATATGCTTCAGCTCAGGCGGCAATATACGTTCAGATTACGTCTTCATCAGGATGTACTGCTGTAGCGAAGATTACACTCTTGCATTATGCAACTCCGGTAGTTAAAGATACGAGCATGAGAGAATGTTTTAACCAGAACGATCTTTCAAAAGGAACATTCAACCTGACATTGGCAGATGTTACTTCAGAAGCAGGAACTGTAAAGAAATATTTCTCCAATTATAATGATGCTGTATCAGGGAATAACGAGATACAGACTCCTACAGCATATGTTTCAGCTTCAGGATATGCTTATATCAAGGTGATCAATTCCAATGGATGCGTAAGTATCGCCAAAGTGACACTTACAGTAATTTCACCAGTATATTCTGCAGTATTAAAAGATAAAACCATCTGTATTGAAGATAAAACCACTTTGGATGCAGGATCTGGTTTTAGCAGTTATCTTTGGAGTACCGGAGCAACTACTCAGACGATTACTCAGGTTGGCATTGGAAATTATTGGGTAGAGCTTAAGACAGGAGGATGTACGGTAAGACAGGAGGTGAAGGTATTACCTGCTGAAGCTCCAGTGATTAAAGCCGTTCAAATTGATGTAAGAACAGCAACTATTGAAGTAAAAGGAGGAAAACCCTCTTATCAGTATTCTTTGGATGGTGTACAGTGGCAGAACTCGAATGTATTTACCCATCTTATCAGAGGAGAAAATACGTTCTATGTAAGAGATTTTTATCAATGTGAACCTGTTAAAGTGACCGCTACAGTTCCAGCATTGGTCAACGCGATCACTCCGAATGGTGATGGGGTTAATGATGCAATCGATTACTCAGCTCTGAAGTATAAAGAAAATTTTACCTTTAAGATATATGACCGTTATGGTAAAGAGATCTTTACAGGAGCAAAATTTAATAATTATAACTGGGATGGGATGATTCAGGGAAGAAAAGTACCTACACAAACGTACTGGTATCATGTTTCCTGGAAAGAATCCAACAAAGAAAAAACAGAAGTTATATTTACAGGCTGGGTGCTTGTGAAAAACAGATAATAGTTCATTACAATTACTTTTAGTTGGAGGCTCATGAATTTTCATGAGTCTCTTTTTATTTATGAGAAAGAATTTGCCGGTTGCCAAGTAAAAATTGCTGCAACAAAAGGAAAATTTATCCTATATTCGATAAAAATAAAGACATGAAAAAGTTTTATTCTGTTGTTTTTCTGCTTATTGCAATGCTTTCTTTCGGGCAGATCAATTATAGCATTTCACCCAGTCCATTCAATGAAACCGATTTCATTACGCTCACCGTTCCAGGAAGTCAGATTGATGAAACGGCCTGGGGAATTTCAGACCATTCTGTGTATATCTGGTCGTGGTCTTTTGACACCAATTATCAGAACAGCCAGGATTGCCCCACCAATGGAAGTTGGAATAATTCCAATGACCTTAATAAACTCACTTACAATGTAGGAACAGATACTTATTCTTTAACATTTACCCCGACTGCTTTTTTCGGGAGGACAGGAATTGGAAGATTTGGATTTCTCCTGAAAGATAAAACCGGAAATCATCAAACTTCACCGGATATTTTTGTGAATGTGGGAGTTTTGGATCTTACTCTTACCCATCCGTTAGCAAACAGTCTTACCTCAGTTCCGGTAGGAAATTCTATCAATATCACCGCCACTACGAATGTAAATGCAACGTTTCAGTTAAAAGCCAATGGATCTGTGGTAAACACTACATCCACTCCATCACAATCATTTACTTATAGCTATACTGTATCCCAAGATGCCAATATGGAACTTATTGCCACTCAGGGTTCCAGTTCCAAAACTGTGTCATTTGTCCTTCAAACTCCTAGAAATGTCACCGCTGAAGCGATACCAACCTGGATAAAACAAGGAGTTAACTACCATCCTACGGATCAAACCAAAGTAGGGTTAGCGCTATACGCACCCGGTAAAAATTTTGTTCATGTAATCGGAAGTTTCAATAACTGGGCCGTGAACGATGCTTATTTAATGAAAAGAGATACGGCTAATCCTGATCTTTATTGGATTGAGCTTAATGGCTTGACTCCACAGCAGCTGTATACATTCCAGTACAGAACAAACGATTTGATAAAAGTAGCAGATCCTTATTCTCCTCAAATTTTATCTTCCTATGATGACCAGTGGATTTCAGCAACCACCTATCCGAATTTACCAACATTTCCTGCAGGGCAGGATTTTGAAGTATCTACTTTCAAACCAGGCCAGGCTTCATACAATTGGCAGGTAACCAGTTTTCAGAGACCAGCGAAAGAAGATCTTATTGTATATGAATTGCTATTAAGGGATTTCACTCAGGAAAAAAACTGGCAGTCATTAATTAACAAGATCTCTTATTTAAAAAACTTAAAGATCAACGCCATTGAACTTCTTCCCATCATGGAATTTGACGGAAACCTTTCCTGGGGATACAATACTTCATTCCATTATGCGCTGGATAAAGCCTATGGAACTCCTGAAAAGTTTAAAGAATTTGTAGATCTCTGTCATCAGAACGGAATTGCCGTTATTCTGGATGTTGCTTTCAATCATGCAACAGGAAGATCGCCTTTAGTAAGACTTTGGAATATTGATCCGGATGGTGACGGCTATGGAGATGTAGCTGCAGACAATCCTTATTTCAATCAGGTTCCGAAACATTCTTATAATGTCTTCAATGATTTTAACCATACCAGCCTTTCCACTCAATATTATGTTGAAAGATGTCTTCAGCAGTGGCTTACAGAGTATCATATAGACGGTTTCCGATGGGATCTTACAAAAGGATTTACCCAAAGCTGTTCTGAAAATGATGAAGCCTGTACCAACGCTTATCAACAGGACAGAGTAGACATTCTGAAACACTATGCAGATAGACAATGGGCTATAGACCCGAATTCGTATATGATTTTTGAACATTTAGGAACAGATGCCGAAGAGCAGCAATGGGCGAATTACAGAGTTTCAGAAGGAAAAGGTGTACTGCTTTGGAATAAACAGACCGATCCTTACAACCAAAATACCATGGGTTATAAAGAGAACAGCAATTATGACAGAATGAACAACAGCCTTCATGGGTTTACCAATATGCGTGCGGTAGGATATGGAGAAAGCCATGATGAAGAAAGACTCATGTTTAAAAATCTTGCTTACGGAGCAGTTAATGGAAGTTATAATGTTAAAAATCTCAATACAGCACTTGACAGAATGAAGACGTTCGGAGCTACATTCTTCACCATTCCCGGCCCAAAAATGATCTGGCAGTTTGGTGAACTTGGCTATGAATTCAGTATTAACAGATGTGTAAACGGAACAATTGACAACGGATGCCGAACAGATGAAAAACCTATTGCATTTAGCTTAGGATATGATACGGATGCTGCCCGAAAATCAGTGTACGATACTTGGGCTAAAATAATTGATATAAGAAGCACTCATCAGGTATTTAAATCTAAAACCTATACCATAGAATCTAACAACCTTACCAATGATCCTGATGGGTTGATTACAAGAATCTACGTATATGATGATACGCTTACTGGAATGAAAAATGTAGTGGTTTTGGCTAATTACAGTACTGCTGTACAAAATGTTGTTCCTTACTTTCCTTATACAGGGCAATGGCAGAACCTAATGGATAATACTGTTTCTAATATCGTTTCAACAACCACTCCTATAAGTCTGCAACCCGGAGAATTCAGAATCTTTGGAAATTATGCAGGAGCTTTATCAACAACAGACGTAAATGCTTCTCACAGACTTTCGCTTCAGATTGCCGATAATCCTATAAAGAATGGGCAGGTGAAACTGGTTTTTAACAAAGCTAAGAACGGAGAAATTATCATTTCCGATATGAGTGGTAAAAAATTAGACTCGTTTAAACTGAACCAGGAAAACGGAACTTACGAACAGAAAGTAAATTATCCTTCCGGGACGTATCTTGTTCAATTAAAATCATATACAGGAATTGTGATTCAAAAGATGGTGGTGAGATAAATTAATATTCACGATATCAAACAGATAAAAAGGCAAATTTGTAAATTAACAGATTTGCCTTTTTGCATATTAAAAAAATACTCTACCTTTGCAGTAGATTTATCAAGAAAGGTGGAGGGATTTGGCCCAGTGAAACCTTAGCAACCGACACATTTCCAAAGGTGTAAAGGTGCTAATTCCAACCCGTTGGGGGAGATAAGTGAAGTCAACATTTCTATATGAATTCCATTTCTTGAAGTCTTATACATCTGCGGAGCAATTTCGCAGGATTTATTTTTAATGGGCAAAACAAAAATGAAAAAATTAAGCATAGCCGTATTACTGCTTGGAACTATTGGAATAGCAGCTCAGGAGCAAGAGGAAAAAGGAAAACAGATCGAAGATATCATTATCGTCGGAAACCGTAATGCTAAAAGAACAAAACTGGAAACACCGGTTCCTGTAGATGTTATCAATATTGAAAAAATACAAAAAGCATCTCCTCAGATCACCGTTCAGGATTTACTGAATTACGTGATCCCTTCATTTAACTCCGTGAGACAATCTGCTTCAGACGGTACAGAACATATAGATCCTGTTACTTTAAGAGGGATGGGTCCTGATCAGGTTCTGGTTTTGGTGAACGGAAAAAGAAGACATACCACGTCTCTGGTCAATTATCAAAATACTGTAGGAAATGGTTCTGTAGGAACAGATTTGAGCACTATTCCTGTTATTGCTATTGAAAAAATAGAAGTTCTGAGAGACGGTGCTGCAGCACAATATGGGTCTGATGCCATTGCCGGAGTCATTAATATTATCCTTAAAAAAAATCCGGGGGCTTCTGCGAGTATCACCTATGGATTGAGTGGGAGAAATGATGGAGATACTTATCAGGCAGGTGCGAACTACGGAACTTCCCTTGGAAAGGAAGGAGGTTATGTCAACCTTTCATTACAGTTGAGCCACAGAGGGAAAACAACGAGAACGCAGAACCATGATCTGGATATTTTCGGAGATAATTTTGCGTATGAATTTGCTCCTAACTTTAACGATGCTAAAAACGCAGATGATGCTGAAATAAAAGCAAGAGGGTTAACCCGGGATGATTTCAACTTCCAGATTGGAGATGCTCAGATTAAACAGGGACAATTGTTTTTTAATTCAGAATATCCTTTAAATGACAGGTTGAAACTTTATTCTTTTGGAGGTTTTAGTATCAAAGAAGGTAAAGGGTTTGGGTTCAGAAGACTTCCCAGTGAAAAAAATAATATTGTTTCATCCATTTATCCTAATGGATTTCAGGCCGTATTAAACTCTCAGATTTATGATGTTTCCTATGCTTTAGGAGCAAAATATAATGTTAACAACTGGTTGATCGATCTAAGCAATACTTTTGGAAGCAATACCTTCAATTATAACGTAAGCAATACCAATAATGCTTCATTGGGGGCCAAATCTCCAACAAGTTTTTACGCGGGAGCCCATAGCTTTCTTCAGAATACCATCAATCTTGATGTTTCTAAAAATATAAACAGGTTCAATTTTGCCTTTGGAGGAGAATTCAGGTTTGAACAATATCAGATCAAGGCAGGAGATGAGGCTTCTTATGCTAAATATGATGTTAATGGTAACGTTGCGGTAGAAGGATCGGTAGTAACGGAAGCAGCAGGGGGCTCACAATCTTTTATTGGTTTTTCTCCCAAAAATGCACTTAAAAAAGACAGACATTCCACTGCAGTGTATGCTGATGTTTCCTACGATTTGGATAAAAAACTGAATATTGACGCTGCGGCAAGATTCGAAAACTATTCCGATTTTGGAAGTACCCTTAACGGAAAACTTGCCATACGCTATGAATTTGTTAAAAATTATGCCATAAGAGCAGCTGTGGGAACTGGTTTTAGAGCGCCTTCACTTCAGCAGCAGTACTTTAATAACTCTTATGCAGATATTTCAACCACAGGATCTAAAATTGTTACTAAAGGTATTTTTAGTAATGACAGTAAAGCAGCTGAGGTTCTTGGGTTTAATCATTTAAAGCAGGAAACTTCAGTGAACGGAAGTGCCGGATTTACGCTAAAACCTGCAAAAGGACTTTTCATCACCCTGGATGCATACCTTATTAAAGTAAAAGACAGAATTGTTATTACTGGAAACATTACCGATGAAAGATTATCCGATCCTGCCATTGTTGGTGTTGGAAATGAGGTAGAGAGTGGAAGGTTCTTTGCCAATGCTATTGATACGGAAACCAAAGGTGTTGACCTTGTAGTATCCTACGACTGGAAACTGGGAAAAGGAAACCTAAATATAAACCTTGCAGGAAATTATACGGAAACCAAAATTACGGACTTTCATTTCCCTGAAGGTATAAAAACTCCTCAGGAACAGTATTTCGGTCCAGATCAGATCAATATCATTGAAACATTATCTCCAAAAACCAAAGCTTCATTGGGACTTAATTATGGCATCGGGAAATTTAATTTTCTCGTGAGAAATACCTATTTTGGTAAAGTCATAAGAGACGGTTTCCCTTTTGGAGGAGTTCAGGAATTTTCACCAAAAGTTGTAACAGACGTAAGTGTGGGATATGATATTACAAAAAATGTAAACTTTACCGTAGGAGCCAATAACGTTTTTGATGTCTTTCCGGATCTTCAGATTTATAAAAACTCTTACTATGGAGTATTCAAATATGCACCGGTTCAAATGGGAACGTTGGGTAGTTATTTCTTTGGACGTCTTAATTTTAATTTTTAATTATTAAATGAGTACTGCATCACATCAGATCGGCTGGAAAACCGCTGCCGCAATCGTAGTTTCCAACATGATCGGAACAGGGGTTTTTACCACGCTGGGATTTCAGCTGTCCGATATTACCAATACCTACAGTATTTTTCTACTATGGATGATTGGTGGCGTTCTGGCTTTGTTTGGAGCTTTCTGCTATGCCGAGCTCGGCTCTCATTTTAAAGGAAACGGAGGCGATTTTATCTATCTTAAAGAAACTTACCATCCGCTATTTGGCTATCTTATCAGTTGGATTTCCTTAATTATCGGATTTTCATCCCCTGTGGCGCTGGCAGCTTTGGCAATGTCGAAATACCTCTCTGTATTTGATTACAGCTTTGGAAACGGTTTTGCCATTATCGCTATTCTTCTCGTCACGCTTTCTTTATCATTTAGTTTAAAAACATCAAGTAGGTTTCACAACTTCTTCACATTTATTAAGGTAGCTTTTATCATTATATTGGTTATTGTAGGAGTAACCTTATCAGGAAATTCTGAAATTGGAAATAGCCTCAATTTCAGTGACAGTTGGAAAGGGGAAATCATGCTTCCTGCCTTTGCAACGTCTTTAGTATTTGTTACCTATTCTTACGCCGGCTGGAACTCAGCGTCTTATATTGCCGGAGAAATTAAAGATGTTCAAAAGAATCTTCCAAAATCATTGATTATAGGGACTGTTTTCGTGACGGTCAGTTATATTTTAGTCAATTATATCATGCTGAAACATGCCCCTGTAAGCCAGTTAGAAGGAAAAGAAGATGTAATGGGAGAAGCAGCTGTTAATATGCTGGGAACCTCTTTTGGAAAAATAGTCAATATTTTTATTGCTTTGCAGCTTATAGCGACTATCAGCGGATATCTGTGGGTAGGATCAAGGCTTACACAGGCTTTTGCCCAAGACAGCACTCTCTGGAAACCTCTCTCAACAGGGAATAAAAAAGGAATTCCAGTGAAAGCCATCTTTGCTCATGCCGTTATAGCAGTCATTATAATTTTAACAGGAAGTTTTAAGGAAATATTTGTCTATACAGCATTTATTCTACAGCTTTTTGCAAGTCTGGCGATCTCCACCGTCTATTTTCTTAAAAAAGAAGACCGGAAAATCTTTAAATCTAATGCTTTTTACATTTTTCCGACAGTTTTTTTATTATTCAGTATATACATTCTCTATTTCACACTTATCCATAATCCCAGAGAAAGTATTATCGGATTAGGAATTGTGGCAGTAGGAATTATATTATTTTTAATAGATCGAAGGCTCTCAAAGAAAGCTTAAAATAACTTTTAAGGGCATAAAAAGGATATCTTGCTCTCTTTATTCCTCATGCTCAAAAATTTATGCTGAATAGTAATTTTAATTTTGAATTAATAATTCTTATCTTTGCACCCACAAAAATTCCACAATGTCTAAATCATTAATTCCAAAATTAGAAGCTATAAAACAAAGATATAATGAGGTTGCTGACCTTATTATACAGCCTGATGTTATTTCAGACCAAAAAAGATATTCTTCTTTGAACAAAGAATATAGTGATTTGGGAAAAATTGTAAGAGTTTACGATCAGTACAAAGGCGCTTTAGACAGTATCGAAGAATCTGACGAAATCATTGCAGATGGATCAGACAGAGATTTGGTAGATCTTGCTAAAGAAGAAAAGCTTGAAGCACAATCCAGAATTCCTGGGTTGGAAGAAGAGCTTAAAGTACTTCTGATCCCTAAAGATCCTGCAGATGACAAAAACGTTATCGTAGAATTACGTGCCGGAACCGGAGGAGACGAAGCGGCTATTTTCGTAGAAGATATCTACAGAATGTACACCATGTATTTCAAATCTAAAGGCTGGAGACATGAAGTAACCGATTCTAACGAAGCTGCAAAAGGCTACAAAGAATTGATTATGAAAGTAGAAGGTGAAGGAGTATACGGAATCATGAAATTTGAATCAGGAGTTCACCGTGTACAGCGTGTGCCAGAAACAGAATCTCAGGGAAGAGTTCACACATCTGCCATTACTATTGCCGTTTTACCTGAAGCAGAAGAAGTAGACTTCGAACTGAATCCTGCAGATATCGAAATGCAGACTTCGCGTTCAGGAGGAGCCGGAGGTCAGAACGTAAACAAGGTTGAAACCAAAGTACAGCTTACCCATAAACCTTCAGGACTTGTAGTGGTGTGTCAGCAGGCACGTTCACAGTTAGCAAACCGTGAGTTGGCGATGGAAATGCTTAGAACGAAGCTTTACGATATCGAACTTCAAAAAGTACAGGGTGATATTGCAGCGCAAAGAAAATCTATGGTATCTACCGGAGACCGTTCTGCAAAGATCAAAACGTACAACTATCCGCAAGGTAGAGTAACAGATCATAGAATCAACAAATCTATGTATAATCTGGATGCTTACATGAATGGAGATATTTCTGAAATGATTGATGCCGTTATCATGGCAGAAAATGCAGAAAAAATGAAAGGAGAAGAAGAAAACTACTAAAGTTTTTAAAAATATTAAGAGACCTCTGATTCTTTCAGGGGTCTTTCTTTTTTTAAGACAATGAAAATCAAATATAAACAATGAAAAACTACAAAATAATTTTACTCTTTTTACTCACGATGATGGGCCAGTATCTTACCGCTCAGACAGAAGTAAAGAAGCCGGCAGAAGCATTTGAAATGTTCTTTGGAACCTTTGTGAATAACGAAGACACGGCACTCAATAAACTTAATGAGTACCTGAAACCCACTGTAGATGGTCAGAATGCCTATCAGGTAAACTTTAAAGAAACCTCGGAAGAAATGATCAATAGCAGTGTAGAAAATTTTCTGGCAGCTTTTCCTAAAACCACGGCTGCAGCATGCAAAAAAGAGGCAGAAGAATATTTCATCGCGATGTTTGCCAACTTTAAAAAAGGAAAACTTACCGTTAAAAATGTAAAAGTAGTTCCTAACGAATATGTTGAAGGGCAGAAAATTGCAGAAATAAGCTATACCGTTAATTTCAAAGTACCATCAAAGCTTACATCGGGGCCGGAAGGAGATATTCAGAAAGTAAAACCTGAAGATCTTAAAAAATATCTGACTCAGGCCGCCCAGGATTTTAAAAATGCAGATAAAACAGTCACCACAGACCAGGAATTTAAACTCTACGAACTGAAAGAAGGAGGCAAAATCTACTATTGGAACGGAAGTCCTGATGAAATTGTCAGTAACCTGACCGATTTTTATTTTGAAAGTTTCGGATCATAAACAACGATCATTAAACATACAAAATCCTGATTTTTCAGGATTTTTTTTATTTCACATACTTTACGTATTTTTGAGAAAACCGTTCACTATGAATTTTAAACCAATGTTATTAACTGCTGGAGTTTTATTTTCAGCATCTTTTTATTCTCAAAAAATGAATTATCCTAAAGCCGTAAAGGGAAGTCAGACAGACACTTATTTTGGAAGTGCGGTTTCAGATCCTTACAGAGATCTTGAAAATGATTCTAAAGCCACCAAAAAATGGGTAGATGAAGAAGTGGCATACAGCCAGAATTATCTTTCGAAGATTCCGTTCAGAGATAAAATTAAAGATCAGCTGAAAGAGATCTGGAACTATGAAAAAATTTCTGCCCCTTTTAAAGAAGGAGATTATACCTATTATTATAAGAATGACGGTTTACAGGCGCAGTCTGTTTTATACAGAACCCATAATGCAACAAAAGCTACAGAAGTATTTTTAGATCCGAACAAGTTTTCAGAAAAAGGAACTACTTCACTTTCCAATCTTTCATTCAACAAAAAAGGAAATCTGGCTGCTTACTCCATCTCAGAAGGAGGAAGTGACTGGAATAAAATTATCATTATTGATGCCATCACAAAAAAACAGATCGACGAGACTATTTTAGATGTGAAATTCAGTGGAATTTCTTGGCAGGGAGATGAAGGATTTTATTACTCAAGCTATGATAAACCTAAAGAAGGAACGGTTCTTTCCGGAATGACGGATAAGCATAAAGTATATTTTCACAAACTGGGAACAAAACAGTCGGAGGATAAACTGATTTTTGGAGGAGACAAAACTCCAAGAAGATATCTGAGTGCAGGAGTTTCTGAAGATCAGAGATTTTTAATCATTTCTGCTGCAAATGCAACGAATGGAAATGAATTGTATATCAAAGATTTAAAGAATGGAGGTGACTTTGTACAGATTACCAAAGGCTTTGATGTGAATGCAGGTATCGTAGACACAGAAGGAGATACCCTTTTCATTTTCACAGATAAAGGAGCTCCGAATATGCGTCTTGTGAAAACAACCATTAGCAATCCGTCTCCTGATACCTGGAAAGACGTTATTCCTGAAACAAAAAATGTGTTGGGAATATCTTCAGGAGGTGGTTACTTCTTTGCAACTTATATGATTGATGCTATTGATCAGGTAAAGCAATTTGATAAAACCGGTAAATTGGTAAGAGAAATTTCTCTTCCTGGAAAAGGAAATATTTCCGGTTTTGGAGGAAAAGAAAAAGAGAAAGATGTTTATTACTCTTTCAGCAACTATATCACGCCGGGAACCACCTACAAATTTAATGTAGATTCCGGAAAATCAGAAGTGTACCAGAAACCTAAAGTGAAATTCAATCCGGACGATTATGTGTCAGAGCAGGTATTCTATACTTCAAAAGACGGTACAAAAGTTCCTATGATGATCAACTATAAAAAAGGAACTAAACTTGACGGAAAAAATCCTACCATTTTATATTCTTACGGAGGGTTTAACATCAGTTTACAGCCTTCGTTCTCTGTAGTGAACGCTATTTGGATGGAAAATGGAGGAATCTATGCTGTTCCAAACATCCGTGGTGGAGGTGAATATGGTAAAAAATGGCACGATGCAGGAACAAAAATGCAGAAAAGAAACGTATTCGAAGACTTTATCGCTGCAGGAGAATACTTGCAGAAAAAAGGATATACTTCTAAAGAATATATGGCGCTGTCCGGAAGATCAAACGGAGGACTTTTAGTAGGTGCAACAATGACGATTCGCCCTGATCTGGCAAGGGTAGCGTTCCCTGGAGTTGGAGTATTAGATATGCTAAGATACAACAAGTTTACTGCAGGCGCCGGCTGGTCATATGACTACGGAACAGCAGAAGACAGCAAAGAAATGTTCGAATACCTTAAGTCTTACTCTCCTGTACATAATGTGAAGGCAAAAACATGCTATCCATCTACAATGATCATTACAAGTGATCATGATGACAGAGTAGTTCCTGCCCATTCATTCAAATTTGGAGCAGAACTTCAGGAAAAACAGTCTTGTAAAAATCCTATTTTATTAAGAATTGAAAAAAATGCAGGACATGGAGCAGGAAGAGCAACCGATCAGGTAATTAGTGAAAATGCAGATCTTATATCATTTGCATTGTATGAAATGGGAATTAAGAAATAATATAAAAATATTAAAATATAACCTTAGCGACTGATTTGTTAGAATTAGTCGCTTTTTTGTGTTGCTTATTTAAATATAATTATTAATTTTAGCTCGGATATTTAAATTTTACTATTTTTTCACTCAATTAGGTAATTATGAAAAAAAGAATTTTACTAGTTTGTGCATTGGCGGCAGGGTTGTCCAGTGTTAATGCACAAAGGTGGGAGCCGGCCTCGCAAAAAACGTCTCAAATCAGAAAAGAAGTAGAAGTTCAGTACTCCTACAGAGTAGATTTACAATCTCTTAGAAATATTTTAAAAAATGCTGTAGAAACAGGAAAAGGAGCTCAGGCTGTTACCGTTTCTTTACCTACAGCAGAAGGGAAAATTGAAAGATTTGCCGTATACAGTGATCCTGTAATGGAAAAATCTTTGGCGGATAAATATCAACTAGGTTCTTATGTAGGGGTAGGAGTAGATGATCCTTCAAAATATTTAAGATTCAGTACCTCTCCAACAGAAATGCAGTCTATGATTATTAAAGACGGTGTATTTCAGTTTATAGAGCCAATTACAACAGATAAGCAAACTTACGGAGTTTTCTATAAAACTAATAGAACAGAAGGATTGCATGGGTTTGAGTGTTCTACAGATGAAAAAGGTATTGATATAAAATCACTAGAAAGTTACGGAAAAAAAAATCTTTCTAGTGTAGGCATTACGAATAGACCTGCAAGTACAAAATACAGAACCTATAGATTAGCACTATCAGTCACAGGAGAATATACACAATATTTCATGACTCAGGCTGGTGTACCTGCTACTGCTACTGATGATGAAAAAAGAGTTCCTGCACTTGTGGCTATTAACAATACAATGAGCCGTGTAAATGGTGTCTTTGAAAAAGATTTCGGAATAAAATTACTTATCCAGAATTTCCCTAATATTATTTACACAAACCCAGCTACAGATCCTTACTCTGCTGCTGCTGCTGGATCTGCTGGAGCATGGAATTTACAACTACAACAAGCTTTGACAGCACAGGTAACAAATGCTAACTACGATATCGGACACTTATTTGGAGCCTCAGGTGGAGGTGGTAATGCAGGATGTATCGGCTGTATCTGTACAGACCCAACTTCGGCTTCATCTAAAGCTAAGGGTTCAGGATTTACCTCTCCTGGAAATGCAATACCAAGTGGAGACGCTTTTGATATCGATTATGTAGCTCATGAAATGGGACACCAGCTAGGAGGAAACCACACCTTCTCACATGCTTCAGAAGGATCAGGGGTTAATATTGAGCCAGGTGGGGGTACTACCATCATGGGATATGCAGGAATTACACAGGATAATGTTCAGGCTAATTCTAATGCTTACTTCCATTATTCTTCCATTAATCAGATTCTGAATAATCTTGATGCTAAGACAACATGTGGAGTAGCAGAAAACATTACCAATAATAATGCTCCTGTTATTGCTGCTCTTACACCATACACTATTCCTAAAGGAACAGCTTATTATTTAGAGGCTTCAGCTACAGATGCTCAAGGTGATCCTATTAACTATACCTGGGAGCAATATGATAGTGTAACTAGTAAAGGTTCTATTTCAGGAGACAGTGGTTGGGGTTTCATTACAGAAGGTTCTATCGCAAGATCATTTACGGGGACGGCAAGTGGAAGAAGATATTTTCCTAGTTTACCTCTTGTAATGGCTGGAAAGCTTACCAATAAGGCAACTTGGGAAACGGTATCATACGTTCCTAGAGTTCTTAATTATGCAGTCACGGCAAGAGACGCAAATGCTCAAAGACCAATGCTTTCATCTCTAGAAACAACAGTTACGGTAGGGAATGATGGACCATTTAAATTTAATGGTATTACAATTTCTACCTTACTTTACAATAATGCTTCCAATACTATATCATGGGATGTTGCCAATACAAATGCAGCACCTTATAATGTATCTAATGTAAAGATTGAGTATACTACCGATCTTGTCAATGGATCATCATGGACAGAACTTGTTGCTTCTACTCCCAATACTGGAAGCTATACTGTACAGATGCCATCCGGATTAACTGGAAGTATAAAATTGAGAATATCTGCAGTGGGTAATATATTCTTTGCAGTATCTCCTCAAGTGACTGTTGGAGCAGCACCAACATCTTCTACAGCAGCACCTCTTGGAGTTTTTGTTCAGGATACTGAGATATTCAGAACTTCCGCGAGAATATCTTGGAATGGCGTACCGGGTGCTACTTATTCGATTAACTACAGAAAAGCAGGGGAGACGAACTGGCAGAATACAACAAGCTCTATAAATTCTGTATCACTCTCAGGTCTTGAAGACGAAACAACCTATGAAACACAAATTGCCGCTGTCGTAAACAGTATACCAGGTGCATTTTCTGCAATGTATGCCTTTAAAACAAAAGGGTTAAGAACCGGATATGATTACTGTCTAATGACTACGGGAGGAAATAATATGAATGGTGGGTTTTATAGTGGACTAATTGGATTAAACGTAGGAGGCTTAAACTATTCGGAAACTACTGTAGCTGGAGTAGCAAGAACTTATTTAGATTTTAGTGCAGATCCTACTAAAACAGTTAATTTAACAAAAGGAACTCAATATACTGGTACATTTAGAACTTTAGGTAACCCTAGTAATTATAATGACTGGCTTGAAGTATGGATCGATTTTAATAGAAATGGTATTTTTGAAGCTTCAGAAAAAGTAGGTTCTCATAGTGCAGTTCCGGTTAATGATCCAGTTAATGATCCAGGAGCTACTGGATACAAATATCATGATGGCTCATTTACATTTACAGTGCCAACCACTGCTTATGCAGGAGATAAAACTCTTAGAATGAGAGTGGCAACGACATTCTTTAATGCAGCATCAGGACCATGTGGATATCCTTCCGTTCCTGCAGGAGGAGGTAGTATTGTTTCAGGAGGGGGATTCAGAGACTTTAATGTGAAGATTTCAGAAACATTAGGAGTAGGTGAAGTAAAAAATCCAAAAGCATCAGAAGTATCTATCTATCCTAACCCTGCGGACACTTTCGTAGAAGTAAGAAACCTTAAAGGTAAAGCAGATTACAAAATCTATACTGCTGACGGAAGATTAGTTCAGGAAGGTAAAATTGATGGAAGAATTAACGTTGCTTCTTTAATCAAAGGAATGTATGTAGTGACAATCAAAGACGAGAAAGACACTTACAATACAAAGCTTATCAAAAAATAAGTAACCCTTATATAAATAAGAGAAGGCCGGGCATTTGCCCGGCCTTTTTCCTTTAATAAATATCAGAAAAACTGAATGTTAACAGATATTTTGTGTTTCGTTCAAAAAAATTAACTTTACGGGGACAAAAATAATTGGAATGCGAAAAACAATTTCTGTGAAAACCCCGGATTTTAAAGTGTTACCTCAAGAGAGAGAAATCTATAACTTTGAGAAAGACGGACTTGAACTCAAATCATCCTATGAAAAAAAAGATGTAAAAGACGAATCTTTAACACAGACTTCTCCAGGAATTGAACCTTATCTAAGAGGACCGTATTCTACGATGTATGTACAAAAACCATGGACGATCCGCCAGTATGCCGGTTTCTCTACAGCAGAAGAATCCAATGCCTTTTACAGAAGAAACCTTGCTGCAGGGCAAAAAGGACTTTCCGTCGCATTTGACCTCGCTACCCACAGAGGATATGACTCAGACCACGGAAGAGTTGTAGGAGACGTAGGAAAAGCCGGAGTAGCCATCGATTCTGTAGAAGATATGAAGATTCTTTTCAACGAGATTCCTTTAGATCAGATCTCAGTTTCTATGACGATGAATGGAGCCGTACTTCCTATTTTGTCTTTTTATATCGTTGCTGCTGAAGAGCAGGGAGTAAAGCAGGAACTTCTTTCAGGGACCATTCAAAATGATATTCTGAAGGAATTTATGGTAAGAAATACGTACATTTATCCACCAGCCCCATCCATGAAGATTATTGCCGATATTTTCGAATACACATCACAGAATATTCCGAAGTTCAACTCTATTTCTATCTCAGGATACCATATGCAGGAAGCTGGAGCCACCCCCGTACTGGAAATGGCCTATACATTAGCAGACGGTCTTGAATATGTAAGAACAGGAATTAAAGCAGGAATGAACGTTGACGATTTTGCTCCAAGATTATCATTCTTCTGGGCAATCGGAATGAATCATTTCATGGAAATCGCTAAAATGCGTGCTGCAAGATACATCTGGGCTAACCTTTTAAAACAGTTTAATCCGCAAAATCCAAAATCCCTTGCCTTAAGAACCCATTCACAAACTTCAGGATGGTCTTTGACAGAACAGGAACCTTTTAATAATATCACAAGAACAGCGATCGAAGCATTATCTTCCGCATTAGGAGGAACACAGTCGTTGCATACCAACGCTTTGGATGAAGCCATTGCCCTTCCAACAGACTATTCTGCAAAAATTGCAAGAAATACGCAGATCATTCTTCAGCAGGAAAGCGGAATCTGCGATGTGGTAGATCCAATGGGAGGAAGTAATCTTGTAGAAAGCCTTACTCAGCAGATGATTGAAGAAGCGATGAGGTATATTGATGAGGTAGAGCAAGAAGGAGGAATGACAAAAGCGATCGAAGCAGGAATTCCAAAGATGAGAATTGAAGAAGCCGCCGCAAAAAAGCAGGCAAAGATCGATAGTGGAGAAGAATTCATTATTGGGGTAAATTCTTTCAAATCTTCTTTAAAACAGGAAGCAATAGAAATCCTTGATATTGATAATACAGAAGTTCGCAGAAAACAGATCGAAAGACTGAATACAATAAAAGCAGAAAGAAATTCTGAAAGCGTAGTACAAATTCTAAACGAAATCCGTGAAAGTGCAAAAACAGGAAAAGGAAATCTTCTGGCACTGTGCATCGAAGCCGCAAGAAGAAGAGTGACTCTTGGTGAAATGAGCGATGCTATGGAAGAAACCTTTGGAAGATATAAAGCAAACATCAAAACAATCTCTGGAGTATACGCAATGAACGCAGGTAAAAATGAATACTTTGAAAAAGCCCTTAATCTCACTCAAAAGTTTGAAGAGGAAGAAGGACGCCGCCCAAGGATAATGGTGGCTAAAATGGGTCAGGATGGGCACGACAGAGGCGCAAAAGTAGTCGCTACTGCTTTTGCAGATATGGGATTTGACGTAGATGTTGCTCCTTTGTTTCAAACTCCGGAAGAAGTAGCCAAACAGGCTATTGAAAACGATATCCATATCTTAGGAGTATCTTCCCTGGCTGCAGGACATAAAACGCTGGTTCCCCAAGTCGTGGAAGAATTGAAAAAACTCGGTGCAGATGATATTACGATCGTTGTAGGAGGTGTTATTCCACAGCAGGATTATGAATTCCTCTACGCGAATGGAGCAGACTTTATTTTCGGCCCCGGTACCAACCTTCCTAAGTGTGCAGTAGAAATTCTGGAAAGATTTTTAGGAAAATAAAACTAAAAAGCTTTAATTTCAATCCAGAGAATAAAGCACAACCTATGAATTTTAAAAATAATATAAAGCCTACCAGGAAGATAATTTCTTTGGCAGGCTTATTTTTTATCATTGTTCTTGTATGGGGTTTAAATAAAAAAGAACAAAATATACAGTCTTCCAAAGTCACTGCTGATATAGAAAAAGTAAAAAAACATTTAACAGCCCTTACAAAAACACCCCGGTTTCGAAATCATAAAAATATAGATCAGCTCAATGCTGTTGCAGATTATATTCATGAGACTTTTAAAACATACAGTGATAGTACAAGGTTTCAGGAATACACTGTGGATGGAAAAGTATACAAAAATGTAATCTGTTCATTCGGGACAGAAAATAGCAAAAGAATAATCATAGGAGCCCATTATGACGTTTGTGGAGATCAGCAGGGCAGACGATAACGCGACGGGAGTTACCGCTATTTTAGAGCTTTCCAGGATGTTGAAAGAACAAAAGCTCAACTACAGAATAGATCTGGTAGCTTATACCTTAGAAGAGCCTCCTTATTTCAGAACTGAAAATATGGGAAGCTACATTCATGCAAAATATTTAAAAGACCAAAATATCAATGTCTATGGAATGGCAAGTGTTGAAATGATTGGGTATTTCCAAGATGAAAATGAGTCACAGCATTTTCCTGCAGGAATTCTCTCATGGATCTATGGTGACAGAGGTGATTTCATTACCTTGGTTAAAAAATTCAGTGGAGCAGGACCTTTCGTTAATGATTTTATTGATCATTTTAAAAATTCAAAGCAGATAAAAACAGAAACATTTGCAGCTCCAAAGTTTGTAGGTGGTGTAGATTACTCCGATCATTTGAACTACTGGAAATTTGACATCCCCGCACTCATGATTACCGATACTTCATTCTTTAGAAACAAAAATTATCACGAAGTAACAGACACTCTAGAAACCCTCGATATAGCTAGAATGACAAAAGTTATTGACGCTATTTTCCTCAGCATTATTCACCTTAAGTGAAAAAAATATTTTGATTATCAGAAAATTTTATATATTTGCATCTGAAAATCAAGTTTAACCATTTAAAAACAACGAAGCAATGTTCAGAAGCAATCAGAATTCTACAGTTGGATTACCACTTATGTTGGTAAGGCTTCGCGGTTTGGTACATTCTTAGAATAATAGTACAATACAATATCAAAACCCGAAGTCGTAGAGATTTCGGGTTTTTTATTGCGCAATATTTCAAAACTCGAATTTAGTTTCCCCCGAAATCTTTTTTAGTGTCTTTTAAGGACGATAGAGATGAGGTTGCATCCTCAGGCTCATGCTGTCCAATGTCAAACCATTCAACTAGTAACTTAGTTGAAATAAGATGCAGAACAAATCCATAATCCTGGATTTTGTACCTGATGTCTTGTGCCTTATATGGAAAATAATAACCTTTTGCCTTTCCGCCTTAGAAGCGTGAGAAGCAGAAAAAGAACTATAAAAAAAGATGTAATAAAGCAGATAAGAAAAAAGTATCGTCGTAATGAAGAGTTGAAGCAGATAAAAAGAAATATTCCGTGGATTCCTTTAGAAAACCCTTACCAAAGAGGATTTGTAAGATTCTTTGTAGTGTGGGAAGATGTAATGAGATCAAAAGACGGAGAATTCTTCAATGAGATTTTAACGAAGATCAATACGTACATGTATTCTGAAAGCCGACAGTTTCTGAAAAAGAAAAAAAGAAAATTGGGAAGAAGAATGTATGTAGAAAAAGAGCAGAAGCTTAAACGTATTTCTTTCACTTCCTGGACCGATCCAAAATTTGTACTTACAGCCAGAGAAAGGCAGTACTTTTTGAGAGAAGAAGAATACTGCCCTATCAGAAAGAGGGAGGAGACTTACTACAAGTTTATTGAACCATGGAGGTTTATCTTAAGAATAAGATCCAATATGATTACTCATTATAAACCTGTAGATTTTGAATTGGAAAAGGAAAATGCAGAGCTTGAGGCTTATTTAGGGCAACACAAAGTGAAAGGGATTATTCATAAAACTATTTATGGTAAATCCTATACATGGAAAACCAAAAGAGAAGATAATGATCT
Organism: Chryseobacterium sp. JK1; assembly: GCF_050632815.1. Classification (NCBI taxonomy): domain Bacteria; kingdom Pseudomonadati; phylum Bacteroidota; class Flavobacteriia; order Flavobacteriales; family Weeksellaceae; genus Chryseobacterium; species Chryseobacterium sp. JK1. The sequence goes on from NZ_JBODRU010000006.1 coordinate 97,541, forward strand.
TATCAAAAGCATGAAGTATGCAACCTGCACAATGTCTGCAACAGAAATTGCAGAAAGCTTACAGGACGAATAAGTCCAAATGTTATTTAAAACAAAAACAATGGGAAATTTAAAACTAAAAGGAAAAGATATATTAAAATTAGGCTATCCAAACAATCAAAGTATCAATGTAGCATTGGAAGTCATGAAAAGAAATTTTGCAACCAAAAATATACATCACGTAAAATCTCTTTTGAAAGAAATTCTGCTGAATCCGGAGAATTTTGAACAAGACCTGACTTTCGGTCAGATTGCTGAAGCTTTACTCTCCTCTAAGAAAACAGAAAAGAGAATGCTGAATTCACAGCGTGCCTCATTTCAGATTTTTGGAAATAATATTTCAGAGGAAGCTAAAAATCAACTGTATACAGCTTTGAAACTTCCGATTTCTACACAGGGAGCATTAATGCCAGACGCACACAGCGGTTATGGACTTCCCATAGGAGGAGTACTCGCTGTAGAAAATGCAGTAATTCCTTATGGAGTAGGAATGGATATCGGCTGCAGAATGAGCCTCAGTATTTTGGATACACCCATTTCATATCTTGAAGGAGCAAGAGATAAATACGAAAAAGCGCTTGCAGAACATACAAAATTCGGAATGTATGAAACGCAAAAATCTCACATAGATCATGAGATTTTCGAGAGAGATACATTCGATATGATCCCGATCTTAAGAAGATTGAAGGGAAAAGCCATCAAACAGATGGGATCCTCAGGCGGAGGAAATCACTTTGTTGAATTCGGAGAAGTAGAAATCACCGAAGAAGATGAACAAATTGGCCTGCCAAAAGGAAAATATCTGGGTATTCTTTCACACAGTGGTTCAAGAGGGTTAGGAGCTGAAATTGCCCAATACTATTCGAGAATGGCTACCGAACAATGTCCGTTGCCTAAAGAAGCGCAAAATTTCGCGTGGCTGGATCTGAATACCCATCTCGGTCTGGAATATTGGACCGCAATGAATCTCGCAGGAGATTATGCTTCAGCCTGTCATGATGATATTCACAGAAGACTGGTAAAAGCAGTTGGTGGAAGAGTAAAAGCCAGAATAGAAAACCATCACAATTTTGCCTGGAAAGAAATTCATAACGGCAAAGAAGTGATTGTTCACCGAAAAGGAGCTACTCCTGCCAATGAAAATGAATTGGGAATGATCCCGGGATCTATGACGGCAAAAGGATTTATCGTTCGTGGTAAAGGAAATCCGGATTCATTGAACTCCGCTTCACATGGCGCAGGAAGAGCGCATTCAAGAGGAGAATGCAGAAGCCTTTTTACTCAGCATGATATCAAAAAAGAATTGAAATTGAAAAATGTCACGCTCATGGGCGGGAATGCAGAAGAAGCACCTATGGCCTATAAAGACATTAATGAAGTGATGAATGCACAGAGCGAATTGGTAGATATTCTGGGAACATTTCAACCGAGAATCGTAAGAATGGACCGATAAATTATTGATGGTTTGTAATTGAAAGCCAAAACTTTATTTTGATAGAATATAAAATTCTAGGTACCCAGCCTTATAGGTTTCAAAAACCTGTAACGCTTACCAAAGTCAAAAATAAAAATAATTAAAGGTGTTAATTATAAATCATTAATTATCAATTAAATTATCAAAAAATGGGAGCACCACATAATATAAAAAGATACGGAGAAGTCTGGCCGGAATTCAGAATCAGGCTAGGACTTGAAATTTTAAATCAATTAAAAGATAACGTCATCATATCAGGAGGTTGGGCGTGGCATTTTATGTCTGAGAAAGGACATGCTGAATATAAGCACGCTCATGATCATAAAGATATTGATGTTTTTGTAAAAAAAGAAAATGTAGCTGCGGTCGTGATGATCTTGCAGGAAGAAGGCTTTCAGAAAGTCTGGACGCGCTACGATCATCTGCCGAGTCAGGAGAACTTTCGCAGATATGAAAAAACAGTAGAATTGGAAAATGGTAAATTTCACAGAATCACAATCGATTTTTTTGAGAAAAATGATCTCGAAACCATCGAAGCAAACGGGTTTACCGTTGTAAAACCCGATGTTTTACTTTCATTCTACAGAAATATTCACTCCAGCGACAAGTGCTGGGCAGTAATGGCTGCAACAGAATTATTACAGAAGGGAATAGATCCGGTAGGAAATCCCTTATTAAACAAAATCCCCAAATAACATGGAAAAATTAATACAGATCACTTCAGGAAGAGGGCCTCTAGAATGCCAATGGGTTACAGCCAAAGTGCTGAAGACCTTTCTTGAAGAAGCGAAACACAATAATATAGAATACGAAATCATCCACCGTGAAAATGGTGATGAAAATCTAACGTTAAAATCAGTAACCCTGCTTTTAAAAGGAAAAGAAGTTCCAGATTTCTTAAAAAGCTGGCTGGGAAGTATTTGCTGGATAGGCAAAAGCACATTCAGAAAACTTCATAAAAGGAGCAACTGGTTTATTGGAGTCTTTGAACTTGAACATATTAAGAAAATTGAATTCAACGAAAAAGACATACAATTTCAGGCAGTCAGAAGTCAGGGAAGTGGCGGACAGAACGTTAATAAAGTGAATACTGCCGTCCGTGCGACTCATATTCCGAGTAAAGAATCTGTCTTTGTGCAGGATTCACGTTCACAATTGGAGAATAAGAGACTGTCTATTATCAGATTAAAAGAAAAGGTAATGGCAGGTTATATTCAAGCATTGGAAGAGAAGATGAAGGAAACCTGGAATCACCATTTGCGGGTGCAGCGGGGAAATCCTGTCCGAACATTTTCCGGAACAGATTTTAAAAAGAATTATGTTGACAAGTCTTTCAAAAAGCAAAGAAACGTCCTGAAAAATGAATTAAAAAACTACGAAAATGACCTTAACTAAAAGTAAATACTATTTTGAAGCGCTGGACTATTTCCCATTCAACCTTTCCGAATGTATGGATGCGCTCAACTATGCCTTGTCCTATGAACCCGAAGATGCAGACAGCCTTTGTCTCATGGGAAGAGTATATTCAGAGGAATTAAAGGATTATGAAACCGCAAAAAAATATTTCGATGAAGCCATGCAGAGCAATATCGGAAATGTCAATACCCCCAAATATTATATTGAGTGTCTTTTGAGTAACGAAGATTATAAAGAAGCAGAAAAATTAATTGAGTTTGCCCTAGAACTCAAAGGAATTGATAAGTCGGAAATCCTGAACTGCCTGTCTCTTCTGCAAGAAAGAAAATTTGAATACAAGCAGGCTTTGGCAACCCTTAAAGAAGCCAAAAAATTTGCTTACAACCGTACGGCACTTGATGTCATTGAAGACAGAGAAAAACTAGTTAAAGCAAAAACAACCAGAACAAGAACCGTAAAAAAGACTGAATAATCTGTCTTAACTTTTGGGAATTAAAAGAAATAAGCTTTCGTTAGAAAGCTTATTTTTTGTTCACAGAGATCAGGTAATCATAAACCATTTGATGCTGGTCATCATTAAGCTTAGCTTTAGGAGCCATTCTGCTTAAAGTGTTGATCCATCCCTGGTTGTCATGCTTGGTAGGCTCCGGTAATTTGTGGCATTTTGCACAGGAATTTTCAAAGATCGTTTTTCCCTGGGCCAGTTGCTCGGATGAGGTATACTTTGGCCCTGTTACTGCCGTACTTTTAGGCCCGCAGGATACCAGAAAGGCAGATGCTGCAAGACCGCTTAAGATTAATTTTTTCATACCCATATTTTTGTTTTGTTGATGATTATTTCTTTGCAGAAACAATGTAGTCGTAAACCCACTGATGCTGCTCATCTGTTAGTTTCGCTTTTGGAGCCATAGAATTCATAATTCCTACCCATTGTACAGGATTGTGAGAGGTTGGATCCGGTAATTTATGGCATCTTCCGCAAGAATTTTCAAAAATTGTTTTTCCCTGAGCAATTTGCTCTGCAGTAGATGTTGTAGTCCCTGGAGTTGTAGAAGACGTGCTTGCCTTCGGTGTACAGGATACCAACAGAATGGCTGTAAATGATGCCGCAGCGAAGAGTTTTTTCATGTTTCTTATTTTTGCTATATAACAAATGTAATAAATTCCCAAGGCCCTTGATACAGGCGGTTGTAGTTTTAATTTAGAAGAAATAAAATTAAAATTGCAGCTTGTAACAAAATGACAATTACCCATCTAAATATTTTATCCGCTCATTGAATTTTGGCTATTGATCATTCCCATTTTAATTATTACTTTTGAATCAATGAAATTTTCTACAGAAGAGCTAATAGAAGGAATACAATCAGGAAATAAACGTCTGATTGCAAAAGCCATTACATTGGTTGAAAGTAAAAAAGCAGAACATAGAATACAGGCAGAAGAACTTCTCAAAAAAATAATGCCTCTTACCGGAAATTCTGTAAGGGTAGGAGTGACAGGAGTTCCCGGAGCCGGAAAATCTACTTTTATAGAAAGTTTCGGGAGGCTGGCCATTAAAGAAGGTAAAAAAGTAGCTGTACTCGCCATTGATCCCAGCTCTTCCATCAATAAAGGAAGTATTCTAGGAGATAAAACCAGAATGGAGGAACTTGCAAAAGAGGAAAACGCTTTCATTCGCCCTTCTCCCAGCTCAGGGTTTTTAGGAGGAGTGGCCAATACGACCTTTGAAACAATGATGATCTGTGAAGCTGCAGGATACGACTATATTCTTATTGAGACAGTAGGAGTAGGGCAGTCGGAGGTCCTAGTAGCCGATATTACGGATGTTTTCCTGTTTCTTAAAATCATAGGAGGTGGTGATGAACTCCAAGGGATAAAAAGAGGCATAATGGAAATGGTAGATCTTATTTTTATCAATAAAGTTGATCAGGACAACCTCCAGAAAGCAAAAAATACAAGACTGGAACTAAAAAGAGCTTTGGATTTTATTCCTCCCAAAGAAAAAGAGTGGAAAATACCCGTTTTATTGGGATCAGCCTTACAAAATGAAGGGTTGAAAGATATTTATGATAAAATTTCAGAATTTATTGATCTTAAAAAGAAAATAGGCCGTTTTGAAGAAGTCCGCATTCAGCAGGCAGAGAAACGTTTTGAATACTGGGTGCAGGAATATATTCTCTCTTTAATGAAAAGAAATAATGAGGTAGAGGAAGCTTACTTTATGCACAAAAAAAATGCCTCAGAAATGGTTTCTAATCCCAGTACTGAAGCAAAATTATTTGTTGAAAAATTTTTATCTGATAAAAATGGAGGTTAAGGTTTTTCTTTGTCCTGTTTTACCTCACTTTTTGAAATATATCCATCATAGCTAATCGGTTGCCTGTCATTGCTTCTCATAGAAACAAGAGCTTTACCGTTTTTAAAGATTTCAATATTAATTTCATCTACATTTCTCACATCATTAGGCTTAATTTTTAAGGTCCATTTTCCTTTTTTATTTTGAGACTTATTGATGGTAAAATCTTTTGAAGTAAATCTGTAGCTGTTGTTAGATGTGTTTCCATACGTTGCATTGAACAATCTTCCGAAATAAGGCAAAGCTACATCCAGATTATTCTTGCTTACATCAATCGTATAGCTTCCGTCCAGATTCAGCATCCTTGTAGAGGTAGCGTTGGGCATAGAGCCCAATACATTGATCACGTCATAGTTGGTCGGGTTGGCTCTTTCCGCATGGAAGGTAAACTCCTGAGAATCTATTAACGCGTTCACTATCTTTGGATCTGCTGAGCTCTGAGAGGCACAGCTCTGAAAAAAGAACAGGAATCCAAAAAACATCAGAATGGGAATATACTTTTTCATAATTGAAATAATTAGTAAATTTAAATAGCAAAATGTATGCAAATATATCCTTTCTTGATTATTTTGGAATAAAAATTGTTAAAGTTGAATTATTAACACTCAAACGTATGAAATTTACACATCTATTAGGAATTGGGGCAATTGCCCTGTCGGTCTCTGCCTGTACTACCAACCCGATTACGGGAAGATCGTCATTACAGTTGGCCAACAATTCAGAAATTTTAACAATGTCTGCTCAGGAATATAAGACGACATTGTCTAAAGGTAAAGTGATTACCGGCACAGCAGATGCAAAGAGAGTGGTAAATGTAGGAAACAGAATTAAAAGTGCTGCAGAAAGATATTATCAGAATATCGGAAGATCTGCGGATCTTGCCAATTATAGCTGGGAATTTAATCTTCTGCAAAGCAATGAGCTGAATGCATGGTGTATGCCGGGAGGTAAAGTAGCCGTTTATACAGGAATATTGCCCGTTACGAAAGATGATAACGGACTTGCAGTAGTATTGGGACACGAGGTTTCTCATGCATTGGCAGGACATGGTAATGAAAGAATTTCTCAGGCGATGATGGCTCAGTATGGAGGAGCTTTGCTTGGAGGGGCTATTTCTAATGCGCAGTGGGCTAGTGTCTTCCAAAAAGTATACCCTATAGGATCTCAGGTTGCTTTATTAAAATATGGAAGAGGTCAGGAATCAGAAGCAGATGAAATGGGACTTTATCTAATGTCTATGGCAGGATATGACCCAAGAGCGGCAATTCCTTTCTGGAACAGAATGGAAGCTTCTTCTTCGGGATCAAGACAACCGGAGTTCCTGTCTACTCACCCGAACCCGGAAACGAGAATCTCTGATATTAACAAAGATTTACCGAAAGCATTAGAATATTATAAGGCTTCGGGAGGAAAAATATAATTAGAATTTTAATCTTGAGTAAGGCCTTATTAAATTTTTAGTAAATTTGGTAAGGCTTTTTTTTATATAATCACCTAAACACAATATTATGAAGAGTTTATCAATCACAGGACTTATTCTCTTAGCAGTTTCTGCTTTACTGTTTTATCTTACTACTGACTTTACCGTTGAAAAAATTACCATGTCTCATATTATGGGAGTGATGGCCGGAGTTGGAATTGGCCTTATCATTGGCGGAATGGTAGGGTATTTAAGTAAAGGAAGTGCGATAAAAGAAGAACAGAAAAGAAAAGAATTCAAACAACTGCAAAAAGACAAAGAAGAGCTTGAAAAGCAGGCTGCCGAAATTGCAAAACGCCAGGCAGAGCTTGAAAGTCAAAATAAAAACCCTCAGATCTAGATCTCAGGGTTTTATAGTTATTATTTTCGATAGTGTGGATTAGAATTTGTATCCCAAACCTACCATAAATAGGTTAGGTCTGTTGTCGTATCTGATTTCCGAACCGGAAACTCTGTTGATGAAATTTCTTTCATCTTTACTGAAGGCCCCTTCATATCTTGCATTAAGAATAAGCTTTTTAATTTCAAGCTGAGCCCCAAATTGGTAACCTACCGTAAAATTATTTTTAGCATTTTCTTTGAAATCATTGTAAGTATTGTCTTTGCTTAAGTTAAAACTTCCAACCGGACCTACAAAAACGCCCAACATATTGCCTAAAAGGTTATATCCTAATAAAACAGGAACATCAATACGATTGCTTTTAACATCGAAAGTTGTATTCTCTGTTGTGAACTCATTCTTAAAATGGGTATAATAGATTTCCGGCATTACAAACAGTGATGTAGGAAGACCAACTTTTAAGGAAAGTCCCACATTGAACCCTACATTATTTTTTCCTGATCCGTTAACGGCATCGTTCACAGTTCCTTTAATGTTGGACCATGAAGGAGAACCTGTCGGAAATATCAGATTCGCTTTACCTGCCAGTGAAATCTGGGCTGAAGCCCACATTGAAAACCCTATTAACGCTACACTAAGTACCTTTTTCATTATCGTCTATTTTTGTAATTGTATTTTCAATCGTTTTATTGTTCTCAAGTAAATATTCTCGCAGCTCTTTAAATAGTTCTGAAGAATAAACGAAATCAATCAGATTTTTATTGCCTGCAGTAATCAAAATGTCTTTGTTACCTTCCCATTCTTTGATTCCTAGTCTCAGGTATACAATTTTCTCGCCAATAGTCATCACGGAGTTCATATCGTGAGTATTGATGATGGTAGTCGTGTTATATTCTTTCGTGATTTCGTACAGAAGATCATCAATTACTTTAGAGGTGTACGGGTCAAGGCCTGAGTTGGGCTCGTCACAGAACAGATATTTGGGATTGTTGACAATGGCTCTTGCAATGGCAACCCTTTTTTGCATTCCTCCGGAGATTTCTGAAGGGTATTTTTTATCTGCTTTGTCTAGGTGAACTCTTCCGATTACCTCAAACACTCGTTTTTTCTTTTCTCTATAGGTAAGGTTGGTAAACATATCCAGCGGAAACATGATGTTTTCTTCCACTGTTAATGAATCAAATAAGGCACTTCCCTGGAATACCGTTCCGATTTCCGAACGGAGGTGCTGCTTCTCATCTCTGGTCATCGTATTGATATCCCTTCCGTCGAATAGGATTTCACCGGATGAGGGCATATAAACATTCAGGAGACTTTTTAGAAACACGGTTTTTCCCGAACCACTCTGCCCAATGATTAAGTTTACTTTTCCTTTATCAAATGATGTTGATATTCCCTTAAGTACTTCAACATCATCAAAACTTTTCTTAAGATCTTTTACCTCAATCATTAGCTTAATATTAATTGGGTTAGAATTAATTCAGAAATGATAATAAATACCATTGTCCATACTACAGCCTGCGTACTGGCTCTACCTACCTCAAGAGATCCTCCTTTTACAGAATATCCGAAATAAGAAGGAACCGTAGCAATAATAAATGCAAAAACGGTGGTTTTGGCAAATGCATAGTAAATAAATAAATTAGGCATATACATTTGAATACCAGTGATATAGTCGTTTGTAGTCCAGTTGCCGGTTAATATCCCTGCAATGTATCCTCCTGCAATACCAAACACAATACTGATGGCAATAAGGAGAGGATTAAAAAGCATACAGGCGATAATTTTGGGGAAAATCAGGAAGTTGGGAGAGTTTACCCCCATAATATCCAGGGCATCAATCTGTTCGGAAACTCTCATTGTTCCTATACTGGAAGCGATATAAGATCCTACTTTACCTGCTAAAATCAAGCTGATAATAGTAGGGGCAAATTCCAGTACAAGTACTGCCTTCGTTGCATATCCTACAAATGACGGAGGAATAGGAAACGAAGATGCATCAAAATTATTGAACATCTGGATAGCTACTACAGCCCCCACGAATATTGAAGTGAAGACTACAAGTCCGAAAGAATTTACTCCCAAATCATTAATTTCTCTCATGAACAGCTTCCAAAAAACCCTCATTTTTTGGGGCTTCTGCAGGGATTTTCCTAAAAGGATCATGTATTCCCCTACTGCTGTGAAAAACTTTTTTAACATACTGCTAAATTAGACTTTTTTATTGAATTAGGCTAAGGTTGAAGATGAGACTGACGGACAGAATAATGTTAAAATTATCTCATCTTTAATTTTTTGCCTTACGTTTTTATTTTGCGTTCTTATCTCCACCTATTACTAATAGAACGGTTTTTAAAATAATAACCAGATCCAGTACAAAACTCCAGTTCCTTACATAAAAGGCATCGGCCAGTACTCTTTTTTTCATTTCTACTTCCACATCTCCAAAATCACCACGAAGTCCGCTTACCTGTGCAAGCCCTGTTATACCCGGGCTTACCATACTTCTTAAGCTGTATCTTCCGATTTTCGGTTTGTAATAATTGTCAACGGCCAGCATATGAGGGCGAGGCCCCACTACAGACATTTGCCCTTTCAGGACATTGATAAACTGAGGAAGCTCATCGAGGCTGGTTTTTCTTAAAAATTTACCAATGTTGGTAATCCTTGAATCATTTTCTGAAGTGGTTTTTGTCGCAGATTCGTCATTTACCACCATAGTCCGGAATTTAATACAATTAAATACCTCTTCATGAAAACCATATCTTTTCTGAAGGAAGAAAACAGGTCCTTTAGAGGTCAGTTTAATACATAAAGCTATAATGGGAAATACCCACGAACAGATAAATACCAAAACAAAAATGGAGAAGAAAAGATCGAATGTTCTTTTCATCAGAAAGTTGGAATAATAATCCAGCGAATATCTGGCCTGGCTGAGAACAGGCTGTGTCTGTATGTAGCCGAGGTCATAAAGGAAAAAATCGCTCTGTGTAATACTCGGGATCAACGAGACATGAACTTTATTGTCTTCTGCCAGTTTGAATAATTCCGTTTCAGTTTTTTCGTCGTATGAATTCTCTGTGGATAAAAACAACGTATGAATTCCATTCTTTTTCCAAAAACTGACTAAGTCGGGTACTTTAATTTCCGGGTTTTCATATTCAAATATCCTGTATCCGTAATCTTTACGGTCTTTAAATATATTCTTCAGAATCTCCGTAGAATCGTTATCTCCAAGAAACATTACATTTCGATGGTTGATCCCGAGTGATCGCAAATATTTGATCGCAAAATAGATAAGTGACTTTGCGAGAAAAATAAAAACAAACAGATAAAAGGAAAGCCAGTAAATATCTGAATTGAAGAAAACGTTGTTACTCACCTTTCCGATAAGCAGCACTCCCAGTATAAAAAACAAGAAGTGGATTAAAAGCCGTTCCAGAAACAGGGTATAGGTAAGGTTTCTCGGGATATTGTATATTTTTGTCCTACCGCTGAGAAGCACCCAGAACAAAAACAGTAAAATCAGTGAGAAAATATTCTGATACCAGGTTTCTTTATGGTATTTTAAATTTTCATTTCTGCTTATAAAAAAGAATATAAAGATAGATGCAATAACCATAAGGTCAAGCAAAATAATGATCGATTTCAGGTATCTAGAGTATCGAATTCTCTGCATCTATCGGTGTTTTAAAGAAACAGCGAGCTAAGGTACATATTTTTATGGGATATTCAGATATTTATGGGTCTGAACTGAAGCCTGCCATTCAGGATGTTCCAGGATGAAGTCTGTAATTTTAGGATACATGTCATTTCTTTTGCTCCATTCACTTTGAAGGTAGAGTTTACAGTTTTCAGAAACTTTCGCTGCCTGCTCCTGAGCAAAGGTAAAATCATGCTGATTAAAGATGATCATCTTCAGCTCATTGGCCTTTTGGTAAATTTCTTCTTTAGGAAGTCCTGTCTTCTTCGGAGAAAGGGTGATCCAGTCCAATTGTCCGCTCATAGGATAAGCTCCTGATGTTTCGATATGAACGGTACATCCCAGCTCTTTCAATTTAGCGGTAAGGATATCCAGATTCCACATCAGAGGTTCGCCTCCTGTAAGAACGATGGTTTTACAGTGTTTGGCAGCGGTCTCTGCAATCTCTTCAGCATTCATCAGTGGGTGAAGTGCCGGGTCCCAGCTTTCTTTTACATCACACCAGTGGCATCCTACATCGCACCCTCCTAATCTGATAAAATAAGCGGCCTTTCCGGTGTGTGCTCCTTCTCCCTGTAAAGTGTAAAAATGCTCCATTACGGGGAGCATTTTACCTTCTTTTAATAAAATATCTTCTTCTTTATTCATTTTAAAATTAGTCGTTATAGACCGAAGTTTTGTAAGCGATGATGGTGTTTTTCATCAACATTGCTCTGGTCATTGGACCTACTCCTCCAGGTACCGGCGTGATCCAGCCTGCTTTTGCGGCACAGCTGTCGAAATCTACATCACCTGCAAGGTAATATCCTTTTGGAGAGTCATCGTCTACTCTAGTGATTCCTACGTCAACAATTACTGAGCCATCTTTGATCATGTCTCCTTTTAAGAAGTGAGGATCTCCCAATGCTGTAATCACGATGTCTGCCTTTTTTGTATATTCTTCGATGTCTTTTGTATACGAGTGTGTAAGAGTTACCGTAGAGTTTCCTGGGAAATCTTTTCTACCCATCAAAATACTCATTGGTCTTCCTACAATTTTACTTCTTCCGATAATTACACAGTCTTTTCCTTTGGTTTCGATGTTATATCTTTCTAATAACGTTAAGATTCCGAAAGGAGTAGCTGGTAAGAAAGTATCCATTTCCAATGCCATTTTTCCAAAGTTTTCAGGGTGGAAACCATCCACATCTTTTCTTGGGTCAATTGCATTGATGATTTTTTCCTGATCTATTTGGTCTGGTAGAGGTAACTGAACGATAAATCCGTCAACGGCTTTAGATTTGTTCAGTTCGTCAATTTTTTCCAACAATTCAGATTCTGAAACTGTACTTGGAAATTTAATTAAACTGGATTGAAATCCTACTTCCTCACAGTCTTTCACTTTAGCGTTTACATAAGCCTTGCTAGCTCCGTTGTTTCCAACAAGAATTGCTACCAAATGCGGAGCTCTTCTTTTGCTTTCGAGGATTTTTTCCACTTCCGCTTTGATTTCTGCTTTTATTTCCTTGGATACTTTAAGTCCGTCAAGAATTTCTGCCATTTTTACTTTTTATTACTTTTATTAGATTTACTTTTACTTTCTTTTTTACTTACTATTTAAACTCCTTATAGTAATTGATCAATCCGTTGGTAGAGCTGTCGTGAGAGCTTATTGCTTCATTGTTCTCCAATTCCGGAAGGATTTTATTGGCTAAAACTTTTCCTAATTCCACTCCAAACTGATCGAAGCTGAAAATATTCCAGATTACTCCCTGTACAAAGATTTTGTGCTCATATAGAGCGATAAGCTGGCCTAATGAGAATGGAGTTAATTCTTTGAATAATATAGAGTTAGTTGGGGTGTTTCCGTGGAAGACCTTGAAATTGATCAATCGGTCTATTTCTTCTTCAGATTTTCCGGAATTTCTAAGCTCTTCTTCTACTTCTTCTTCCTGTTTTCCAAAAGCAAGTGCTTCAGTTTGAGCGAAAAAGTTAGCGAGTAATTTATCCTGATGATCCGAAACTTTATTCGGACTTTTTGTATAAGCAATAAAGTCAGCAGGAATCAATTCTGTTCCTTGGTGAATCAATTGATAGAATGCGTGCTGCCCATTGGTACCTGGCTCTCCCCAGATGATTGGTCCTGTTTCGTATTCTACAAACTCTCCGTTTCTGTCTACACATTTTCCATTACTTTCCATATCTCCTTGCTGAAGATAAGCGGCAAATCTATCCAGATATTGAGAATAAGGTAAAATTGCATAGGTAGTGGCTGCATAGAAATTACGGTACCAAATTCCTAAAAGTCCCATTAATACAGGAATGTTTTCAGAGAAATCTGCAGTCTGGAAATGTTGGTCTGTATCAAATGCACCTCTTAGAAGCTGCTCGAAGTTTTCATATCCTACAGAAAGTACAATACTTAATCCGATCGCACTCCAGAGAGAATATCTTCCGCCTACCCAATCCCAGAATTCAAAAATGTTTTCTTCTGCGATTCCAAACTTTTTAACTTCTTGAATATTAGTAGATAAAGCTACGAAATGTTTGGCTACATCTTCTTGGTTTCCTGCTTTAAGGAACCAATCTTTTGCAGAATTAGCATTCGTCATTGTTTCCTGAGTGGTAAACGTTTTAGAAGCAATGATGAATAAAGTGGTTTCCGGATTTAAGTTTTTAACAACTTCTGCAATGTGATTTCCGTCTACATTGGAAACGAAATGAACATCTAATCTTGTTTTAAAATGCTTTAAAGCAGAGCACACCATTACTGGCCCCAGATCCGAACCTCCGATACCAATATTTACCACATCAGTAATCTCTTTTCCGCTGAAACCTTTATGTTCTCCTGAAATTACTTTTTCAGAAAAAGACTTCATATGGTTAAGAACTTTCTTAATCTGTGGTTTGATGTTTTCTCCATCCACGATAATTTCACGGTCGGAAAAATCTCTCAAAGCTGTATGAAGAACCGCTCTTCCTTCGGTTTCATTGATCTTATCACCGGAGAACATTTTAGTAATAGCATCTTTCAGTTGAGATTCTTCAGCCAGCTGCAATAGAAGCTCTCTTGTTCTACTATCAATTAAATTTTTAGAATAATCAAAAAGATAATTGTCCTTTTGTAAAGAAAATTCTTCAAAACGGTTCGGGTTATATTGGAAAAGGCTTCTAAGATCAAAGTCGTTTCCTGCAAAATGTTCATCAAGAGCTTTCCAGCTGTTGGTTTGTATAGGATTTATTTTTGATAGCATAGGGTAAGAATTTAAAAGATTCAGAAAATGATTATTCGTATCAGAATTTCAAAAAATCTATAACGATTTATTTCTGATTTGCAAATTTAAGGAAAAATAAAACCTCAGATAAATTTGAACGTGATAAATAACGTTTTTTTAAAAAACAAAACCTCAGATGTTCTCCGAGGCTTTATAATACATATAAAAAATGAATGATCTATTCTTCTATTTCGTCAAGGATCTTTTCAAGTTGTCTGGCACTGCGTCCGTAAAAGTACTTTGTCCATAGAACAATTCCTGCTACAACGGCAACTATTCCTACTACCACCAGCAATATCAGAACTATTTGTTTCGTGCTGGAAATATTGGTTAAGGATTCACCTTTTTTTCCTAACGTGTTATAAGCCGTTAAACCTAACGTAATCATGAGATGAGGCAATAACAAAAAACCAAAGGACTGATATCTTTCCATATTTAACGTAAGCTCATGATAGATTTTCCAGAGGCTGTTTCTTGTATTGCCGGTATAAAGTTCTGCTTGTTTATAGAACTTATAAAATTCAAATAAATAATAGCAGGAGACAATCACCAGGAATGTATAAGAGATATAATAAATAGTGTACTGAGAAGCTGGAAATTGTAATACCAGCGGGAAAAAGCCAATCATGATAACAGAAAATACCTGAGTAGGAAATTCACTTTTCATGTTTTTCTTAATTTTTTCTACCGGATGTTTGCTTTCTTTAAGTTGCTTTATGGTGTCTGGAACCTGAAGGTCATTGCCTTCTTTATTCCACTGTTCTTTTAATTGATCAAAATTCATAACCTGATTTTTTTATGATTACCTGTATTTTTTCTTTTGTTCTATTGAGTTTTACCCGGGCATTACCTTCACTAAGCCCTAGATTGTTTCCGATTTCTTTGTGTGACATGCCTTCCATGAAATAAAATATAACGGCTTTTTCCAAGGAATTCAGTTCCTGAACAGTATTATAGAATATTTCTAACTGACTGTCCTTGGTTGGATTATAATCCTCTTGTTGTACTTCAAAATGAGTGGGAGCACTGGTGTGATTATTAGATCTCTGCTTTTCTTTTTTCAAGTAGGTAATGGCCGTATTAATGGCCACCCGATACATCCAGGTAGAAAACTCGCTGTTCCCTTTGAAGTTCTGATAGGATTTCCAAAGCTGGATAAGAATCTCCTGCTGCAGGTCTTCGCGGTCTTCTACAGAATCTGCATAGATCCGCGAGGCTTTATATAAAATACCCTTGTGCTGGTTGACAAGCTTTAAAAAAGCAGTTTCAGTTGGATTACTCACAGTAGTTTCATGGTTTTGATTATGATTATAAACTTGTTACAGGTTTTACGGTGTAACCTTTTGCTCGAAGAAGAAGAATGATTCCGTTTTCACCCATAAGATGAGATCCTCCCACGGCAAAGAAAGAACCTTCCTTTTTCATCATTTCTGGCATTATTTTTACCCAGTTTTGATTTCTGTCGGTCAACATCGCTTTTTCCTGTTGGGCATTCATAAATCTTTCATCTTTGAAAAGACTGTAAAGCGACTGTGCATTTTCATTTTTGAAAGCGTCTATCATCTGTTTGAACAATATCTCATATTCCTTGCCCATTTTCAGCTGTGAGATGGTGCTTTTCAGATCATAAGCTGTATTAATCGCTTTCATCTGATCTTCAACTTTCTCCAGTCCTTTAATGCTCTTTTTATCTTTAATCGCTTTCTGCAGCAGTTCCATTTCGTAAAGCTTTATGTCAGTTTGAGGACAAGGAATTGCTTTGGTAGAAAGTAAAGCATAAAGAGCCTGAGGACTTGAAGAATCAACACTTTTCAGATCCGTTCCGTAATTGGCAAGAATGGTATTCAGTTCTTTAGCGTCTTCGGGAGACAGCTGATCCGATATCTTTTTATCAGTCTGAAACATTTTTTGTAATGACATCATCTCAGCAGGATCTGTATAATTGATTTCCATGACAAAGTTGTCAGATTTCTCAAGAGCTTTTAACACTTTTGGTTTGAGTTCAAAATCTTTGCTGCATAAGATATGGAAAGTTCCGGTAATGTAAGAGGGTTTAGTGAGACCGTTCCCGGACACTTCCCAAAGTAGGCTGTTGTTTTTTTCGGTGTTCATGTTTTGTGCTTTAGCGGTTATAGTATTCATTGATAATAATGCTCCGAATACAAATTTTATTAAATTTTTCATAGTATTAATTTTTTTGATTTTCTGTTCTTTAAACAGTAGGTAAAACAGGAGTTACAATCGTTACAGTTTTTTTCAAAAAAATAAAAACCTCCCATGAACAGGAGGTTGTAAAATCTAAAATTGTGATGATAACCAATTGGTTAGGATGGTTTTTATTCTTTGATATTAGAAGGTTTAGGTTTGGTTACTCTTCTTTTTCTCAGGAAATAAACAATTGCAGCAGCGATTAATAAAATTGGCCAGATGTTGATAAGAGCTACGATAATCCTCTGGATCAGGTAAAAACCATATACAAAGCCATCTTTTACATCATAGATGAAGTTGTATTTATACTTATTATCAATACTGGTTGTGTTAGTAACGGGAATTTCAGCAATACGTAGCTTTGGCTCTTTAATATAAATGTCAATCGTACTGTATTTAAGATCATCAGTCATGTTCATGCTTTGTAGTTTCTGAAGATTACTTTCTCCCATATTTTCATCATCCAGCTTTACTTTGTCTTTATTGGTCTTCAGCTTACTGATGTTTTCTGACGTTTTTTGGTTTCTTTTCCCCTCCAGTTCAGAATATTTGATATTCGCAGTTACGTCCTCAGCATTGATGGATCTTGAATTAAGAAATAATTTGTGGTTGTTGATCGCTGTAAGCAATTCTCCCAATTTTTCGGTGGGAATACGAACCTGCATGGCGTTTTCAGTCTGATATTTTTTGATCAGCATGGCTTCTTCATTGGAAGTATTGTAGGTATCTTCAGAAAGAACATTGCTTTTTAAGTTGCTGTTCGTAACAAAACCACCCAGTTCCTGCACCGATTTTTCAATAGCAATAGTCGCATTATACACATCCTTCACTTCCATATTGACGTCTGCAGTTTTAATAAATTGCTTGTCTTTCACTTTCATACTGGCAACAGAAGAAATACTGTCAGATACGACTGCAGCAGCAGAATCTGTAGTTGCATAATTTGCAAGTTCAGTAGATGAAACTTCTCCTTTTTTACATGAATAAATTCCTAGTAAAATAACTGCTGATAATGATAATTTAATGTAAGTGGTTTTCATAGCGTTGATTTTTTATTTTTGCTTGAACCAAAGTTCTGGCAGGATCTTTTGTAACGCTTGAATATTGGAAGTAAAAAACTTGTAAACGAAATTTTCTTTAGTATCGGTTTGAAATTGAGTGTTTTGTAAAATGGAGCTTCGGTTTCCTTTTTATTTTCGGAGTAATTTTTGCTTATCTTTTACAAACCAAAATCACAATATAGCATTATGTCAAATACTTTCTCCAAAATCAGAAACGCAATAGAATTATTCAGATCCATAGATTTTGATCAGCTGAGCTCCATTTCTTCAAAAGTTGACCTGCCCAAACTGATGCAGAATTTCTCAAAATTGGATGATAAACAACTCTCCGGACTTATGAAAATGCTTGATCCGGAAAAGAAAAAGAAAGAACTTCCTCCTATTGATGGAGATTTTTACGATATCTATCACACCCTTACTCCCGAACAGCGGGAAATTCAGCTGCAGGTAAGAGCCTTTATGGAAAAAGAAGTTAAACCTTTGGTAAACCATTACTGGCTTCGGGACGAATTTCCGTTCGAGCTGATCCCGAAATTTCAAAAACTTAATATCTGCGGAGTTACATATGAAGGATACGGATGCCCGGGAATGCCTTTTCTTATGGAAGGAGTTATTGCGATGGAAATGGCTAGAGTAGATGCATCTATTGCTACTTTTTTTGGAGTTCAGTCCGGGTTGGCAATGGGCTCTATTTATATTTGTGGCTCAGAAGAACAGAAACAAAAATGGTTGCCTCAGATGCAGAAATTTGAAAAAATAGGAGCTTTTGGTCTTACAGAACCCGAAGTAGGATCAGGAGCTGCAGGGGGCCTTACGGTAACCTGTAAAAAAACTCCGGAAGGATGGGTTCTTAACGGTCAGAAAAAATGGATTGGAAACGCCACGTTTGCAGATCTTATTATTGTTTGGGCAAGAGATTTAGATAGTGGGGAAGTGAAAGGCTTCATTGTAGAAAAAGATAATCCGGGATTCTCTGTGGAAAAAATAAAAGGAAAAATGGCGTTAAGAATTGTTCAAAATGGCCTTATTACTTTGAAAGACTGTGTTGTTACCGAGGAAAACCGTTTGCAGAATGCCAATTCCTTTAAAGATACCGGTAAGGTCCTTCGAATGACGCGGGCAGGGGTAGCGTGGATGGCCACCGGATGTGCAAGAGGAGCTTACGAAAGCGCTCTTAGTTATACCCGAAGCAGAGAACAGTTTGGAAGACCTATTGCTTCTTTTCAAATGATTCAGGGGCATCTGGTGGAAATGTTATCCAACTTAACAGCGATGCAGACTATGGTTTTCAGATTGTCTGAAATGCAGGATGAAGGGATCTTAAAAGATGAACACGCTTCTCTGGCTAAAGTATTTTGTACTTTAAGAACAAGAGATATTGTATCCAGAGCGAGGGAGGTGATGGGTGGAAACGGAATTTTATTGGAATATGACGTTGCCAGATTTGTTGCAGATGCCGAAGCAATTTATTCTTATGAAGGAACAAAAGAAATCAACTCGCTCATTGTAGGACGATCGATTACAGGATTCAGTGCCTTTGTGTAGAAAATAGCCAGCAGGTGATGGGTTGTAGAAACTGCAACCTGTCACCTGCTGCCTTATTGCCCTTATGAAACTAAATGTTTGTATTTCTCTCTATTGTCAATCAACATCCAAAGGTTAATAAGAAACATAACTCCGGCGATGCCCATTCCCATTGGAGATTTATCCATAGTGAGAACATGGGTGACAATTCCTACCATGACAGGTAAAATAACAATAGCCCCCAATCCTCTGGTTTTGGGAAAGATAAATAATAGTCCGCCAATTACCTCTACAGTACCCACCAGCGGCATTAGCCAGCTGATCTCGCTAAAAGCGGTGAACAGCTTCATCTGCTCCGGAGTGGGTTTTTCCATGGGCATATAATTAAAGAACTTGTTTAATCCGGCATTGATAAACATAAGTCCGAAAAGTAAGCATACAATGAATTTTACTATTTTCATGATTGATGATTTTATATCAAATGTAAAATAAAAATAGGATTCATTGGTTGATTTTTTATAAAAAATAGGTAATTAGTGTTAATGATAGGTTAATGTTGGTTTTTGAGTAATTTTTTTATTTACCTTAGAGAATCAAACTAAACTCATAGAAATTATGTTGAAAAATCTTAAAAAACTAGATCGCTCTAATTTAAGAGAGATCCAGGGAGGAGTAGGTATTGGCTTATGTGATATTGGCCCTATTGGCTGTCCATGTAAAATTCCTCCTGGCCACCCTTGTTTAGGAGGCGGAACTGGTGGTGGGAATCCTGGTCCTGATTTAGGATACTGCCCAGATAGCCAGTCTTATATTCTGTGTACAGAAACCTGTCCGAATGGAATGAGCCCTTATTGTGCCCTTCCTTAGTACATAATAAAAAAAGACCGTCCAGAAAAGGCGGTCTTTTTTTTGTAAATATATTAAATATTTGATTTTTAACTTGTTAAATAGTTTACGTTCCTACTTAATCCATTTCTTTTAAAGTGATATTCTTAGAAATTTTATAACTCTTTTTCTTTTTGTTGGGTTTTTGTTCTTCTCCGAGTAATCTTCCCCAAGGTTTGAGATCATCCACTCTTTCACAGATAATTTTGATGATTGCAATAGCCGGAATGCACAGAAACATTCCTGCAATTCCCCACAGATGTTCTCCTAAAAGAATCCCCACAAAGGAAAACAGGGCATTGATCTTTACTTTAGAACCTACAACAAACGGAAGAACAATATTTCCATCCACTGCGTGAACAGCAATATAGCCCATTGCCACATAAATGCACGTTGATGGACTGGATGTCGCAAATGCTATAAAACAGGAAATTAAAAGGGAAATAAAAATTCCCAGATAAGGAATAACATTTAGTAAACCTGTAAGTACAGCTAAAAGAATTGCATATTTTACCCCTAGAATGGTTAAAAGAATTGAAGTAAGGACAGATACAATAACCACCTGCAGAAAAAGTCCGAAAATGTATTTTTTGGTCATAATACGAATTTCATTTACCGCTTCCTGTACGCTTGCTTTATGTCTTTCATTGAAAACGGTGACGATAAAATTGTTCAAAAGTCTTCTGTAATTTAGAATGAAGATAAAAAACAGCGTAAAGAATATAATAAATCCAAATCCTGTTGAAAAAATTCCAAAAGTAAATCCTAAAATAGCACCCGAAGAAGACAGTAGCTTATTCAGTCCTTGGTTAATATAATCCACCTGTTCATCAACTTTAACATTGAATTTCTTTGAAACCCAGTGTTGTAGCCCGTCAAATACAGTAGTGAACTGATCTCTTAAATGAGGAAGATCTTTACTGAAATCAGAAAGCTGATTAGTAAAGAAATAAATGATTCCGCTTAAAATAACCAGCATGATGAAAACCGAAGTCATGGTAGACATGGACCTTGGAAATCTTAGAGTTCTTTCCATAAAAGTAGCGGCCGGTAAAAAAAGCATTGCCATAAGAAATGCAAGGAAAAACGGCGCCAGAATACTCTGTCCTAATGCCAGAAGGTAGCCAAGTCCAATGATGGAAATCACGACGAGCGTAAGCTTGACAAGGAAAGGAAGTCTAAGAAAATTCATAATTTAAATCTGTGGATGGAATAAAAATAAGAAAACCCATCGAATTGAGGAATTTTTTATTCCATCAGTGTTGAGTTTTATTTCAGCACATCAAATTTCATTCCATCCCTCCCGGAAGAGTGGGTATAAAACAGAAACACGTTCCGGTGACCAGAACGTGTTTCCTTATTGAGAAGTTAATATGTTATAAGCTGTTTATTTTTCGATGGCGATGTCAATCACTTCTTCCATTCTGTTGACGTAGTGTACTTTTAGATTTTTTAAATAATCTTTTTTAATTTCTTCTACATCTTTTCTGTTGGCCTCACAAAGAATAACATCTTTGATTCCAGCTCTGGTAGCCGCAAGAAGCTTTTCTTTAATACCTCCTACAGGAAGTACTTTTCCTCTTAATGTAATTTCTCCGGTCATCGCAAGATGTGGTTTTACTTTTTTATTTTTGAAAGAAGAAACCATTGAGGTAAGCATTGCAATACCAGCCGACGGTCCATCTTTAGGTGTTGCTCCTTCCGGTACATGGACGTGGATGTTTTTCTTATCCAGCTCTTCGTGTGGAATGCCCAATTCGTCGTGTCTTGCTTTAATATATTCCAAAGCAATTGTTGCTGACTCTTTCATTACAGTACCAAGGTTACCCGTCATGGTTAAAGCTCCTTTTCCATTGCTCAAAATACTTTCAATATAGAGGATGTCTCCTCCTACACTTGTCCACGCAAGACCTGTTACCACACCAGGAACTCCGGTGATCTCAGATAGACTTTTCGGTCTTGGAACTCCAAGAATTTCATCTACTTTTTCCAGAGAAATTTTAGAATCATATTCTTTTTCCAAAGCAGTTTGAAGGGCGACCCATCTTCCAATAGAAGCAATTCTTTTTTCAAGGGTTCTTACGCCGCTTTCCGAAGTGTGGGCTTCTATAATGTGTTTCAGCTCAGCATTTCCAAGTTTGAAAGATTTAGTGTCCAGACCATTCTCTTCCTGTTGCTTCTTGATTAAATGTCTTTTAGCTATCTCAATCTTTTCCTCCAAAGTATAGCCGGCAATCTGAATAATCTCAGTTCTGTCTAAAAGAGGGGTCTGTATTGTTGAAAGAGAGTTGGCAGTAGCAATGAACATCACTTTCGAAAGGTCGTAGCCCATCTCAAGGAAATTGTCGTAAAAGGATTTATTTTGTTCAGGATCAAGGACTTCTAAAAGTGCAGAGCTGGGGTCCCCATGAAGACCCTGTCCTATTTTGTCGATCTCATCCAATACAATGACAGGGTTAGATGTTCCTGATTTTTTGATGGATTGCAGAATTCTTCCGGCCATTGCACCAATGTACGTTTTTCTGTGCCCACGGATTTCGCTTTCGTCATGAAGACCTCCTAAAGATAATCTTACATATTTTCTTCCTAACGCATCTGCAATCGATTTTCCTAAAGAGGTTTTACCCACTCCCGGAGGCCCTACCAATAATAAGATAGGTGATTTCATGTTGTTTTTTAATTTTAAAACAGCCATATGCTCCAGAATTCTTTTCTTGATATCTTCAAGTCCGAAATGAGCTTTATCTAAAACTTTTTCGGCTCTGGCAATATCAAAAACATCTTTGGTATAGGTTTCCCATGGAAGGTCTGTAAAGAAATCCAGATAATTTCTCTGAACGTTATAATCCGGAGAATTAGGGTTTTGGCGTTGCAGTCTTCCTATTTCTTTCTGGAAATGATCTTCCACCTCCTGGCTCCATTGTTTTGCTTTCGCCTTATTAATAAGATCCTCTACATCTCCCTCAGGACCTCCGCCCAGCTCTTCCTGAATGGTTCTGATCTGTTGATTCAGAAAATACTCTCTCTGCTGTTTATCAAGATCTTTTGAAGTCTTCTGATGAATCTGGTTTCTCAATTCCAGCTTTCTGAAGTCCTCATGCATCATTTCATAACATTTGTTGGCTCTTTCCATCAGGCTTTTTTCCTCAAGAAGCCTTTGCTTAACCTCAGAAGAGAAGTTGGCGTTGGTGCAGATGAAGTTCAGCAGATCATCATTGTTGCTGATGTTCTTAATCGCGAAATTAGCAGCATTAGGAATATTAGGATCCAGCTCAATGATCTTTAATGCAAGATCTTTGATGTTATCCAGCAATGCTTCATACTCCTCTTGGTTTTTGGGTCTGCTGTCTTTTAACTTGGATATTTCCGCTCTGAAATAAGGTTTTATTTCAGTGATCTTTTTAATCTTGAATCTATGAAAGCCTTTCGTGATGGCTGTAATATTTCCTTCCGGTAACTTGATGATCTTGATGATTTTTGCAAGAGTTCCGGTAAGGTAAATGTCTTTTTCTGTAGGTTGTTCCAGATCTGAATTCTTCTGGCTTACAATTCCAATAAAATCGCCATTCTTTTGGGCTTCCTCAAGAAGTTGTATGGAAGTTTTTCTTCCCGCAGTAATGGGAATCACCACATTAGGGAACATTACCATATTTCTTACAGGAAGTATAGGGAATATTTTCTGTTCGGAATTTTTATCAGTTTCCGAGAAGTCCGAAAGATTGATTTCTTCAGCTACGATATCAAATCCGTCGCTGATCATTTCTTCTAAACTCATATCTTCAAATTCTGTCATAGTCAATCGGATGACAAATTGTCATTTTCGTTTTTAATCGTTAAAGTGATTTTCTATAAATATGCTCTGAAAACGTGTAGCATATTATGATATTATAAAACTCGCAATACTTATGCCATTTGTTTTTTAGTGAAAAATACGGTCAAAATTTCCTTTTTTGAATAATCTTTACGAATAAAAATTAAAATAAAGAACTTCTGCTTCTGTAATTTCTTAAAAATGTGTATTTTCGCAAACTGATAAAAAACTATAATTTATAAAATGGCAATTTTAGGACAGATTAGGAGTAAGCCTTGGCTTTTAATGGGAGTAATAGCCTTAGCGCTTTTGGCGTTCTTGGTGAACCCAGATAGTATCGACAAGGTTTTTGGTAAAAATCCTGACGTTTTAGGAAAAGTAAATGGTGAGAAAATCACCCGCGAAGAGTTCAATGATCAGCTTTTCGTGTTGCAGCAACAGGCTGAACAGCAAGGTCGTCCAAAAAACGGACTTGAGGAGCAGGCTTGGCAGTTACTTGTACAATCTAAACTTATCAAGCAGCAGTTTGAGAAACTGGGCTTTGAAATGACAGACGATTACTTCTGGAGTCAGATCCAGTACGATCAGATGTTTGCTCAAAATCAACAGTTCTTTGATGAGAAAGGTAATTTTAAAACTCAAGAGCTTAAAAAAGAAATTGAAACATTACAGAACACCAATCCTCAAGGATATGCTCAATGGTTGAAAACAAGAAAAACCGTAGAGTACAGACTAATGGCAAGACAGGTGTTTACCAATATTTCAGCAGGTATTACAACCGGTAAAAAAGAAGGGGAAGAATTGATGAAGCAGAGAGATCAGTTAGCTGATATCGACTTTGTGAAAGTGGATTATGCTGCTTATCTTCAGAAAACAAAGATCAATGTTACAACACAGGATCTTGCTGACTACATCAAAAAGCACCCTGTAACGTTCAAAGCGGAGCCTAGCAGAAACTTAGGAATTGTATTTTTCCCATCAAAACCTAGTGCAGCAGATGATGCATCAGCATTGAAAGAAATTACTAAACTATACTCAGGAGGTACAGACGCTAGCGGAGGTACAGAAAACTTCCAGAATACGAAAAACGATTCTATGTTTGTAACGGCAAATTCTGATATGCCGTTCAATCCTCAGTATATGACGCCTAATCAATTGCCGGCAACAATACAAGGTCAGATTGCTACTGCACCAATCGGGCAGACTTTCGGTCCTTACAAAGAACAAGATTTCTATGTAGTTTCTAAGCTTTTGAATAAAAAGACTTCTGACTCTACATTATCAAGACATATCCTTATCGCTTTCAAAGGAAGCCCTGCAGGACAAGGAGTAACAAGAACTAAAGAGCAGGCTAAGAAATTGGCAGACTCTATCGGAGCTATTGTAAAAGCTACTCCAGCTAAATTTACAGAATTCCTTAAGCTTTCTAACGATCCTAACTCTGCAGCGCAGGGAGGTAGCCTAGGTTGGACAACCCCGGAAACACCTTTTGTGCCGGAATTCCTTACTTATTTGGCAAACAATCCTAAAGGAGCCACAGGAGTAGTGGAAACTCAGTTTGGTTATCATATCATCAATATTGAAGATAAGAAATCAGGATCTATGGGATATAAAGTTGCTAACCTTGTGAAAGCAATCAAACCTTCAGATGCTACTGAAGCGGAAGTAGATAAAAAATCTAGAAAATTCATTCAGCAGGTTCAAGGGAAATCTTTCAACGATTTCGTGAATATTGCTAAGAAAGATAACTATCAGTTCACCAATCCTAAAGCGGCAAAAAGATTTGAAGGTCAGCTTCAGGGCTTAGGTACTGAAAAAGATGCTGAAATCTTAACTTGGGCTTTCGATAAGAAAAGATCAAAAGGAGATACAGAACTTTTCACTGTGGAAGGTACAGGAGATAAGATTGTAGTTTACATGAACGGAAAACAGGATGCAGGTCTTGCTGATCCGGAATCTGTAAGAGATCAGATTGAAGTTATTGTTAAAAATAAATTGGCTGCTAAACAGATCTCTGATAAAATTGCGGCAGCAAAAGCTTCAAGCTTAGATCAGGTTGCTACATTATTTGCATCAACAAAACAAACTGCTCAGGTTAACCTATTGAATCCTTCAGTAGCAGGATCTATGGAACCTAAAGTAGCTGGAGCTGCATTTGGAGTTGCGAAAGGAAAACTTTCTAACCCTATTGAAGGTGGAACAGGAGTTTATGTACTGATCAAAAAATCAGAAACAGTAAACAAACAACCTGGAGATCTTAAGCAGTTCACAGAGTCTATTACTCAAAGAAATGCAGGAATGTTCGGTCAGGCTTGGATGAAGAGTCTTCAGGACAATGCTGATATTGAGGATTTCAGAATTGAAATCTGGAATAAAATCGGAAACCAACAACAATAAGAAATCATTTCACTGATATAAAAAAGCGACAAATTTATTTGTCGCTTTTTTTTGTATTTAACGCAGAGTAATAAGGGAAAAGATTTATTTAAAATGTACTATATTTGCTTATTAGAAAAAATTTAGCAAGTGAAGTTCAGTAAAGAATTAAAAGCTGGTGTGATTGCACTGCTAGCTGTAGTAGGCTTTGTGGTATTGTTTCAATTCATGAAAGGGAAAAGCCTTTTTACTACCGACAATATATTTTACGCAAAATATGAGAATGTTGAGGGGCTGGCACAGTCTTCAGCCGTTTCTATTAATGGTCTCAAAGTAGGGCAGGTTGATAAGATCATCCCTCAAACGGCAAAAGACGGTAAAATCAGTTTCGTAGTGAAAATTACGGTTGACAATAAATTCGAATTTTCAAAAAATTCTACATTAGAAATTTTTGAACCAGGCCTAATGTCCGGAAAAGAGATGAGAGTAAATCTTACCTATGGTGGAGCGACCGCAAAAGACGGCGATACCTTGAAAGGTGCTTTTAAACTTGGAACATTAGGCAGCCTTTCTTCTCAGGTTGGACCCGTAAAAGATCAGTTACAGGTTGTTCTTCATAGAGTAGATTCCCTGATGACTAATGCCAATATGCTTGTAGACGCCCAAAACAGAGCCGAAATTAAAGCTTTGTTATCCAATCTTAATAAAACCGTTGGCGCATTACAGACAACTGCGGGAAGCGTAAATAATCTGGTAGGACACAATGATCCGAAACTTCAGAAAGTTTTAGATGATGCAAGTCTTACAATGCAAAGCGGAAAAGTTACTTTGGATAAATACGGGAATCTTGCACAAAGCATCGATACAAAGCAACTAAACGCAACGATTGCCAACCTTGATGCTACGGTAGGAAAACTGAATCAGGTAATTGGAGGTATTGATAAAGGAGAAGGAAGTTTAGGTAAACTAATGAAGGATGAGCAGCTTTATAACAATCTGAACTCAGCATCTTCTAACCTGAATTCCCTGATCGAAGATATGAAAGCCCACCCTAAGAGATATATCAATTTCTCTGTTTTCGGTAAAAACAATAAAGACTAATACCCCTTATGCAGTACATCGATAACATTATTTTCCTGATTTTATTAGTAGCCGGCTTTGGTCTGTTTGGCAAAAGCTTACTGAAAATTTACAGAAATATCAGACTGGGCCACGAAATAGATAGAAGCGACAGAAAGTCTGAACGCTGGAGCACCATGGCAAGAGTAGCTATGGGGCAGAGCAAAATGGTTAAACGTCCTGTTGCCGGTATTCTGCACGTATTTGTATATGTAGGGTTTGTTATTATCAATATAGAACTCGTTGAAATTATTGTTGATGGACTTTTCGGTACACACCGTTTTCTGGCGTCTGTCTTCGGAAAAAGCTTTTATAGCTTCTTTACCGCCACACTGGAGATTTTAGCACTTCTTGTGGTAATTGGAGTTGTTGTGTTTTTCATCAGAAGAAACTTTTATGGGGTTAAAAGATTAACCATGAAAGAACTTTTCGGATGGCCGAAGCATGATGCCAACTGGATTTTGATCATAGAGTTTGCCCTAATGATGGCTTTCTTTAAAATGAATGCTGCCGATTGGGTTCTACAGCAGAGAGGATTGCTTCATGAAGTTGGAAGCTTTCCGATCAGTTCTGCTGTTTTAGGTCCAATTTTCAATAATTTTGGAGACGGATTCCTTTTCTTTACTGAAAAAGGAGCTTGGTGGTTCCACTTTGTAGGAATTCTTTTCTTCATGAACTATCTTTATTACTCAAAACATTTGCATATTATTCTTGCATTTCCAAGTACCTGGTATGCGAATCTTGATAAAAAAGGGAAATTCAATAACCTTGATTCTGTAACCAAAGAAATCAAATTGATGATGGATCCTAATGCAGACCCTTACGCCGCTCCGGCTGAAGGTACAGAAGCTGATGTTCCTTCAAAATTTGGTGCAGAAGATATATTCGACCTGAATCAGGTGCAGTTGCTCAATGCCTATTCATGTACAGAATGTGGGCGTTGTACTTCTGTTTGTCCGGCTAATATTACCGGTAAAAAACTCTCTCCTAGATTGATTCTGATGAAAACCAGAGACAGACTTGAAGAAGTAGGAAGAAACATCGATAAGAACGGAAAATTTGTAGATGACGGCAAGAAACTGTTGAACGATTATATCACAAAAGAAGAACTTTGGGCATGTACAACCTGTAATGCGTGTACAGATGCCTGCCCGGTATTGCTAGACCCACTTTCCATTATTTTTGAAATGAGAAGATTCCTGGTGATGGAGCAATCTGCAGCGCCACAGGAACTGAATCTGATGATGACCAACGTGGAAAATAATGCTGCTCCTTGGCAGTACAACCAGGCGGACCGTCTGAACTGGGCAACGGAAAACTAGATAATTAATCGATTTGAAAATTTGAAATTGATTATCGTCTGTATCACTTTCAAATTTCCAAATTCTCACATTTTCAAATTGAAAAAGAAATGGATTTCAATATAAAAACAATGGCAGAGTACGCTGCCGAAGGAAAAGCTCCCGAAGTTTTATTTTGGGTTGGTTGTGCAGGAAGTTTTGACGACCGTGCTAAAAAAATTACAAAAGCATTTTGCAAGATATTAAATAAAATAGGTGTTGAATTTGCTGTTCTTGGACAGGAAGAAAGCTGTACAGGAGATCCTGCAAAAAGAGCCGGAAACGAGTTTGTTTTCCAGATGATGGCTCTTACCAATATAGAAGTTCTGAATGCTTATGAAGTAAAGAAAATTGTAACGGCTTGTCCTCACTGTTTCAATACTTTAAAAAATGAATATCCAAGCTTAGGAGGCCATTTTGATGTAGTACACCATACTCAGTTCCTTAAAACTCTTATGGAAGAAGGGAGACTGAAAATTGAAGGTGGTGCTTTCAAAGGAAAAAAAATTACTTTCCATGATCCTTGCTACCTCGGACGTGCCAATGATGAATACGAAGCTCCAAGAATGTTACTTGAAAAGCTTGATGCTGAGCTGGTAGAAATGAAACGTTGTAGAACCAACGGACTTTGTTGTGGAGCAGGAGGAGCACAGATGTTTAAAGAACCTGAAAAAGGAAACAAAGACATCAACATCGAAAGAACAGAAGAAGCCTTGTCTTTTGAGCCTAAAGTGATTGCAACCGGATGTCCTTTCTGTAATACAATGATGACAGATGGTGTAAAACACTTTAATAAAAATACAGAAGTTGCCGTAAAGGATATTGTTGAACTTCTTGCAGAAGCAGAAGATTTATAGATATAATCTTTACCCACTATGAAACTAAAATGGGGGATCTCCTTCTTCTTTGTATTATCTGTCCTTATATTTCTGACTTCGTGGAACTATAAGAATAGAATATACGATTGGGATATGCCCGGATATTTAGGAAGTATTTTCACTTCTGAATTTCCAGATTCCCCAGATAAAGTTCGCATACTTACCTACACTTCCATACAAAAAGAAGCATCTGCAGATCATTATGCAGATATTGTTGGGAAGAAGCCCTGGGATATTCCAAGGCAGTATTTCGAAAAAAATACTCAGGCTTTTACAGAACAATTGCCTTACTATCAGATAAAAATAGGCTATATCTTAACGATTACCGCTTTGTATAAGATGGGAATTACTCCTCCCATGTCAGTTTTACTGATCAGTCTTATTTCTTATTTCCTTTCAGGATTACTCATATTTTATACCGTTAAAACTATTTTCCCACAAAAATACTGGCTTGCCCCAATTATTACAATTGCAACCTTAGTTTTACCTCCTATAACGTATATGGCAAGAGTTTCTATGCCGGATATGTTTATTTTTATGTTTATTCTGATTCTCCTCTTAGGCTTACTAAAGAAATGGAGCCAATGGATGATGTTTTTGCTTTTATTGATGATTACTTTCATCCGTCCAGACTATATTACATTTACACTCACTTATCTTATTGCAGTATTTGCATTTCGATACTTTGAAGAAAAAAAAATCTCCTTTTACCTCATTGCACAGGGAGGCGTTCTTTTGTTGATGTATCTTGTAATCATTAAGTTCTATCATTATCCAGGCTGGAAAGATGTTTTTTATGATACTTTTATAGACAGAAGGCCTATTATTTCTGCTCATCCTGTGAAGATTACTTTGAATGATTATCTGCAGATTCTTTATCCAAAAATTCTTTACTTTAAAAAGGTAACCGTATCAGTTATAATAATGACAACTGTTATTTTCTGGAGTTCAAAAGATAAATGGACAAGGATGATTTCAGTTCTTTTTGTGGTAAACGTTTATATCAAATTCTTTTTCTTTCCGCAATCTGCGGTGTTAAGATTTTTTTTACCTTTTATTTTTCCCATTTTCATCATGATGCTTTATGCATTGAGTCAAAAATACAATGATCTCAAACTCGCGAAAATTGCGTAATTTTGTATTGTAAAGTATAAGGTCATACAATCATCATCAGGAAAATTTTGGATCATATACTGAAGAAAAAAATATTGTATAATACCTTGGTAAATAAATAATTACATTATGAAAATCGAAGAATCTAGTATTGTAGAAACCAGCGACTACAGAGTCATTATATATCCTGCTTCAAGACCTTTCGAAACTAAAGAAGCAAAAGCAATTACAGAAAAACTATTTGATTTCCTTGCAACCTGGGCGGCTCATGGGAAACCCCTTTCTTCCTCTTTTAAAATCGAAAAAAACCAGTTTATCGTGGTTTGTGTAGATGAAGAAAAAGAAATGGCTTCAGGATGCAGCATTGATGCTTTAGGTAAAATAATGAGAGAAATTGATGAAGAGTACCAACTGGGACTTTTCGACAGAATGAAAGCAAGCTTCGTAGAAAATGGAGAAGTGAAAACGTTGAAACTGATCGACTTTAAAACACAACTTAGAAACGGAGAAATCTCCAGAGATATTCAGGTTTTTGACTTTTCCAAAAATACCTATCTGGACTTCTTGAGCCACTTCCTTCTTCCTTTAGAGAAGAGTTGGGCGGCTTCTATAAAATAATTATAATAAGCTGATAAAGCTTATATATCATAAAGTGGAAACCTGTTTTCCACTTTTTTGTTTTAATGTATCTTTGTAAAGACTCGAATGAAAGCTAATGCCTAAAGTACTTTTTTTAACCACTTCCCATAATTATAATGATGACCGGATTTTCCATCATCAGGCGAAGGCTCTTAAGGAATTTGGGTATGATGTGAAAATTTGCAGTCTCTACGAGGAGTATAAAGGGAATATGGAAGGCATAGAGATTGAATCGTATGCCGTACTGGAAGAAAGTATACAAAAGAAAACGGAGACATTTCAAGACGTTTGTCTGAAATTTCTGCCTGATTGTATTATCTGTTCCGAACCGTTGGCTGTAGTAGCTGTAAAAGATTTCGTGAGAGATAAAAAAATAAGTTGTATCTATGATATTACAGAATGGTATCCTTCCATGTCGATGATAAGAGAATATCGTTTTCCCACTACCATTTTTCAGACAATAAAATTCTCACTGATTCAGATATATGCGGGCTTTCTAAGTACTCATTTTATTTTTGGTGAATCTACCAAGAAATTTCCTCTGGCTTACCTGTTTGGGTTAAAAAAACAAACGATTCTCCCTTACTATCCGGATCCGGTTTATATAAAAGAAAATATAAAAGAGCTGGAACCCGGAACTGTTTCCCTTTGCTATACGGGACAGATTTCAAAAGATAAAGGGATTGGAAATTTTTTTAATATTGTTCGTAAAATTCATGAAAAGGCTCCTGAGCTTAAGGTACAAACCATCATTATCGGCTCCACAAGACAGAAGAGCGATGAAGCCTATTTTTCAAAATTACTCAATGAAAATACCTTTGCAGATATTGAGCTCAGAAAACCTACTTCTTTTGAAAAATTTACAGAAGTTTTTGCAGATGCAGATTTTTGCTTTGACCTTAGGGAAATTAACTTTGAGAACAATCATTCACTGCCTATAAAACTGTTCTACTTTATGGGAGCAGGCAAACCTGTCATTTATTCCAATTTGAAGGGAATAAGACAGCATATGGGAAAACTTTCATTTGGAAGCCTTGTGGATCCCCGAAATTCAGATCAAATTGCTGAAATTGTGATCAACTACACAAGAAATCCAGATTTATACCGTTCTCATGCCATCAATGCCATAACAGAATTTAAAGAAAAGTACAATTGGACTATCATCAGGAATGCTTTTATTGATTTTGTCAAAAAATCTATTGATAAATAATCGTCATGCAGCTTACTATTATTAAAACTTTCATTTCACGTTTCCTCATCCTGATCTTAAGTTTCGGGTTGGTGATCTATACGACCAATATGTGGGGTAGTGAAGGGAAGGGGACGATCTCTATTGTGATAGCAAATGCTGCGGCAGTAAGCTTTTTCAGTAATATTTTTTCAGGGAGCAGTACTTCTTATTTTGCTTCAAGATTTAAAATTGAAAAAATAGTACTCTATTCCTATCTTTGGTCGCTTTTCATTGGGCTTTTAGTTCCTTTTTTATTCAGTTGGGCATCCATTCAGGGAGAATATCTGACCTACCTTATTGGGATCTCTGTTTTTTCGTCCCTCTTGTCTACTAATGTGAGTTTATTTATTGGAACACAGGATATTAAAAGGTTTAATCTTTATACAGTGTTACAACAGCTTGTCCATATTATTTTTATAGGAGTACTGGTGTATGTATTTAATCAAAAGGATGTTTCTGTATATTTTCTTGCTCAAATTGCTTGCCTGACCGTACTTTTTATAACGAGTTTTTTTCAGATTATTAAAAAATGTACTATTTCTGAGATCTCTTTTTCTAAAGAAGTTGCCCGGAATATGTTTGAATATGGCTGGAAAACTCAGTTAAGCGCATTTATCCAGTTCCTTAATTATAGGCTTTCGTTTTACTTCCTGGAACATTTTGAGGGAATTGCAAGTGTAGGCATTTTTTCTATTGGGGTTACTTTCTCTGAAGCTATTTGGACAATTACCAGAAGCATTGCTGTTGTTTTATATTCCGATGTAGTCAATAGCAAAAGCAGTGAAGAATCTGTAGAAAAAACTAAATCTTCACTTAAGCTTACGTTTTTTTTGATGATAGGATTTGTTTTGGGAATCATTATTATTCCTTCGCAGGTGTATGAAATGATCTTCGGTAGAGAATTTAGGGATACCAGAGCAATTATGCTCCTTCTGTCTCCCGGCATTTTTGCGATTGCAGTAAGTGATATGGTGGGTCATTATTTTTCAGGAATCCGGGAACTGAGAATTCTTAATGTAAAATCAATTGTGGGTCTTATTGTTACTGTTGGTTTCTCTTGTATTGCTATACCCCGATGGGGAATTTTAGGAGCGTGTCTTGCTACCACTTCCTCTTATCTGGTTTCAGCGTTCCTGTTATTTTATAAGTTTTATCGGTCTACGGCTTTTCATTTAAAAGATTTTATGGTTTCAAAGGAAGAAATTGAACTTCTGAAATCTAAATTTTTAAAGAAGTAGCCCGTTTGTTTCTATTTGAATGTCTTTTGTCAAAACACACATTTTATTTCACATTAAATAACAGAAGCTTTATTGAAGATAAAATTCCTGAACTTTTGCAATTGGCAGACTATTCCTTATTTTTACAGTTCTATTAATTTTTGTTATGTGCGGAATCAGCGGTTACTATTCATTTCATAAAAGTATTTCTTCCAACAATATTATAGAAATGAATTATGCCCTCAAGCACCGTGGCCCGGATGATGAAGGATTTTGGCTCTGCAATAAAAATGATGGTGCTTCTTTTTCAGGTAACGATTCTACTGACAAGATTAAAGAACAATTTCCTGTGATAATAGACGAAGAGATAAAAATAGCTCTGGGATTCAGGAGATTATCAATTATTGAGCTTTCTGAAAAAGGACATCAGCCGATGCTTTCAGAAAACGAACAAATCATTATTACTTTCAATGGAGAAATTTATAATTTCAGGAAAATAAGAAAAGATCTGGAAGCATTAGGATATTCTTTTCGAGGAACTTCCGATACCGAAGTCATCCTAAAAGCCTATCAGGAATGGGGTAATGCTGTATTTTCAAAGCTAGATGGGATGTTTGCCATCTGTATTGTAGATCTTACTCAACAGAAAATTATTTTAAGTAGAGATAGAGTAGGGATGAAACCTCTTTTTTACCATCAGAGTGATGCAGGATTGGTTTGGGCTTCCGAAATAAAGGCCATTCTTAAAAATGAATGGGTAACGCCTGAGATTAATTGGAACGGCGTTTATACGAATTTCCTTTTCCAGACAACATTGGCTCCTTATACTTGCTTTCAGAATATATTTTCTTTGGAACCGGCATCTTTTATGACAGTTGATCTGAATGGTCATACAATAACAAAGGAAAAATTCTGGAACCTACCTGAAGAGAGTAAAGAAAGAATCTCTGAAGAAGATGCCGAAAAAAAAATTGATGAATTATTGGCAGAAAGCATATCAGAACAGCTTTATGCAGACGTTCCTGTTGCCATTATGATGAGTGGAGGGATTGATTCTACGCTTATTACCGCAAAAGCTACGCCTTTTAGTGAAAATGTAAATACATACACTATATCTTACCCTTTTTCGGAAGAAGAAGTTGAAAAAGCCTCTTTAGCAGCCAGATATTTTGGAGTAAAACACCAGATAAAAGAAGTGAATGATGATGAAGCTTTAGAAAATCTTAAAGAAAATATTCAACATTTTGAAGAACCTTACAGCAGTTTTGAAGTACTCATTAATGCCGCAAAATTTGCGCAGGATCATGAATTTAAAGTGGTGTTAAGTGGAAATGGAGCCGATGAACTTTTTGCCGGATATTCTCACACTTTAAAGTTGAAAAGATGGCTTTTGATGAGAAATTTTAACTTTTTAAAGCCTCTCATCTTTACGAAAGATCCATTTTCTCTGAGAGTTAAAAACTATTTTTCGCAAGATAATATGTTCGATTTTTTCCGTCAGAGCCAGATCAGTATGATGCCACTTCAGGTGAAAGATGTTCTGAAACCTGAAATTTATAAACAAATTACAACAGATCTTTCTCTCTATCATACTTCAGAAAATAAGAGTTATAGAGGATATTTTGAATATGATATGAAATATTCGCTCTCTTCTCACCATGTGTTCAGGGATGATTTGAGTGCAATGAAGTATGGAGTAGAGTTCCGCTACCCTTATTTAAGCAATAAACTTATTGATTATGTGGCAGCTTTGCCTGAAAATATAAGATTTAACGGTGCTAAAAACAAACCTTTGCTGAGAAAAGCTGCTGAAAAATATCTTCCTGCAGAAATTTTAAATATGCCGAAAAGAGGGTTTTCGTTTCCTGTTCATCACTTTCTTAAAAATGAAAAAAAAGTCAGAGATTTTATAACGGTACATTTAGAAAGTTTAAAAAAGAGAGATTTTTTCAATTCCCAAACTATTGATGAATGGTGGAAGCACCAGGAACATGAGTACGACTGGGTGAAAATCTGGCAATTGGTTACTTTTGAATTGTGGTACCAGAAATATTTTGAGAAATAGAAGCGGTCTAAAGATTAATATTTTACCTTTGTAGTATGATGAGATATTTTTGGGGGTTACTTGTTATGTTTTCTGCAATTATCAGTTGCAAAAGTGAGGACGATTCTTTGCAGAGAATTGATCAGATTATGAACATTTATATAAGAAACAGTGCGGGCCAGGATCTTTTGAATCCTAAAAAAACAGGATCTTTTACAAGCTATTCTGTGAATGATATGTTTGGTACTAAAGATGTGTCTCCGGTTTCGATTCCTTTGAAAATAACATCAGACTCTCTGTATTACATGGAATATCTTGGGGGTGCCAAAAGAATAAGAATGGATTCTATTAGCCCTGATAATCCAGGTACTGGAACCTCTTATTTTTCCAGAATGCAGATCACTTTTGTAAAAAGTACCAATGCAAGTGATAATGTTACCGGTACACTGGAAATCCAGTATCGTAATACACCCACTTTATTTCAGGTTTCGAAAGTATTGTATGATGGAACTGCTGTATTTTCCAAAACAGCAGACCAACCAAATTCAATAAATGTAGTTACAATCACAAAATAATTTTAAATTTGTATAATTGTTAGTTTATTTGAAGCTAACTTTCTAATATTTAACATCTAAATAAAATGTTACAAGTCAATTTTTTGCGCGACAATAAGGAACGCGTTTTAGAAGGTCTTAAGAAAAGACAATTCAAAAATCTTGGGTTGGTAGACGAGGCAATCGCTGCTGACGAAGAAAGAAAAAGAATCCAGTTTGAACTAGATTCCCAGCTTTCCGAGATCAACAAAATCTCCAAAGAAATTGGACTTTTGATGAAAGAAGGAAAGAAAGAAGAAGCGGAATCTGCAAAATCTAAAACAGCACAGTACAAAGAGTCGAGTTCAGAATTGAAATCTCAACTAGAAGTTAAAGAAAATGATTTGCTGAATATTCTGTATCAACTTCCAAACATCCCCAACGAGCTGGTGAAAAGTGGTGCTTCTGCAGAAGATAATGAGACTATTTTTCAGTCTCATACCGTAGAAGGTCTTGGTGAAGGAGCAATTCCTCACTGGGAGCTGGCAAAAAAATATAACCTGATCGATTTTGAACTTGGAGTAAAGATTGCCGGGGCTGGTTTCCCTGTTTATTTAGGAAAAGGAGCAAGACTTCAGAGAGCTTTGGTTCAGTATTTCCTGGATAAGAACGTAGAGAAAGGATATACAGAAGTAAACCCTCCTCACGTAGTGAATGAAGCTTCAGGATTTGGGACGGGACAGTTGCCTGATAAGGAAGGACAGATGTATTATATCAACGAAGATAAATTATATCTGATCCCTACTGCTGAAGTTCCTGTTACCAACCTTTACCGTGATGTATTATTGGAAGAAAGAGATCTTCCGATTAAGCATACCGCTTTTTCTCAATGCTACAGAAGAGAAGCGGGAAGTTATGGTGCTCACGTAAGAGGGTTGAATCGTCTTCACCAGTTTGAAAAAGTAGAAATTGTAAGAATTGAGAAGCCAGAAAATTCTTATGCTGTTTTGGAGGAAATGGTAGAACATATCAAAGAAATCCTTACAGATCTTGAGCTTCCTTTCAGAGTACTTAGACTTTGTGGTGGAGATACTGGTTTTGCATCTGCAATGACCTATGACTTTGAAGTATGGAGTGCTGCTCAGGAAATGTGGTTAGAAGTAAGCTCTGTATCTAACTTTGAAACTTTCCAGGCAAACAGATTGAAATGCCGTTACAAAGGTGATGGTAAATCTCAATTGGTTCATACATTAAATGGTTCTGCTATGGCATTACCAAGGATTATGGCAGCTTTGCTGGAGAACAATCAAACAGCAGAAGGAATTAAGCTTCCTAAAAAGATTGCAGAGTATGCAAGATTTGACGTAATCAACTAAATGAATCAGTTTAGTCTACAATAAAAAAACCACCGGATTCCGGTGGTTTTTGCTTTATTCTGTAACAATGGTAATCTTTTTGTCTGCGTTTCTTAGCTTTGTATCTTTATCATAAATGGCTTTCAGATCATAATCTATTCTTAGGGAATGATCATCAATCTGTTTCACCCAATCATGCTTCCCTGAAATTGATTTTATAGTGTTTTCAAACCTTACAGTAGTGCCAATGTTTTTAAAAAACATCATCATCATTCCAGCTATCTTTTCAGATTCTTCTTTTGAGATTTTGGCGCGGATAGCTTCTTCAATACTTTTAAGATTAAAATTATCCGTATCAATAGTTAGGGTTTTCCCGTCCCAATGGTTATAAATATTCTGATCCAAAGGTATTTTTTCAGTTTTTGTAAAACTTTTTAAGACGTTATAATCTTCCGGAGTGAAATGATCAATTTTAAAAGAAAAATCTGAAATTCTGTTATCTTCTTTTGTAGACTTCATAAAGATCTTTTTCATGATTCTGATTGAATCCGGATTTTCAGTCTTTAATTTTCCTTCCTTTTTGGCAAGATCATACATACTTGTCCATGTATTTGGAAGTTTGTCCATTTCTCCAAATTCTTTTTGTTTTAATGAGTCTGGAGTCATCGCCATCATTTCTGCCATAAATTCTCTTGTGTCAATATTGGTAACAGAGGTTGAGGCTGCATCTTTATGATAGACGACTTCAGAATTCACACTACAGGATTGCAGGATAAAAAGGCTTATCAGGAATAATAAGAGGGTTTTCTTCATGGTTTTATTTAAATACAAATTTTAATGACAGTTAACGGCCCCGTTTGGGTCTTTAATGACCGTCATCGCTTCTGCTTTCGGCGAAACATAAGGAATTCCAAGTTCAAGACCTCTCAGAATGAATAATCCACCTAAAATGATCATAATTACCGGAACTGCCTTCAAAATCTTTACTCTGAAAGCCTGATTCATTAGATTTCCAGCTAAAACGATGGCAAACATGAATGGAAGGGTTCCAAGGCCAAATAAGGCCATATATAAAGCTCCCTGCCATATTCCGCCTCCTGCAAGACTGGCAGTAAGAGCCATGTAAACCATTCCACATGGTAAAAAACCATTAAGAACTCCTGTAGAGAATCTTGAACGGTAATCTGCTTTCTGAAGCAGTCTTCCCAAGTTTGATTTCACAGAATATAGAAATTTGGAAAGGAAAGGAATTTTTGAGGCAAAATCTTTTCCGCCAAATGAAAATAGAGCCATGATAATCAGAAGAATTCCTGCCGTAATGGTAAGGTATTTCTGAAAGCCTGCCATTTCAAATCCCTGTCCTATAATCCCAAGAAGTGCACCCAATAATGAATAGGTGAAAATTCTCCCGAATTGATAAGTAAGATTCTGAAGATAGAAGTTGGCTGCCTGTTTTTTAGTCAATCCCATCGACAGGGCAATAGGGCCACACATTCCGATACAGTGAAAACCGGAAGCAAAGCCTAGAGCAATAGCCGATACAATAAGTCCTATTTCCATATCACATCGTAATCCATTCGGTAGTCTGTTTTATTTGTTGTCCAGCTAAGTCTTAATGTGTAGTTTCCTACTTTCAATACCTCTGCTGGTATTATAAAAGACTGGTTGGCATCAAGCTGTACAGATTTTTTGATATCTAAATTCTGGTCGTCGGTTCTGTTTAAAACAAATTTTACCGTAGTATTTGAGTTGTTATATTCTTTTGGAAAAGTAATTTTAATTCCTTTCGTATCCTGAATGTATACTGGTTTTTCCTGTAAGTCATCAGCTTTTTTCTTCGCATCAATCACATCCTGATACTTTAACTCTTCTTCGTAATAATTATCAGTTACCATTTCAGAATTCTTCTGCCCATTCGGGAAAAGAAACATCATGGATAATATAAAAACTATAAATGCTAATAATGCAATTACAACACCGTGTCCCCAACTAAAGTTCTTCATTTTTTTTCTAATTAAAATTGCAATTTAAATGGTCCTTCAAAATAAGTCTGATAGGAGTCAATCAGTTTACCCTTCATATCATAAACGCCGATCGTGATATTCTGTTTCGAGAGTTTCATTTCATCTTCAGGGAAGCTGATATTGATGGTTCCTTTTGAAATTTTATCTCTGTCTACCTGAATTTTGCTCGATGCACTATAAATAATTTCACCATGTGCCGGATCTATTACTTTGATGGTAACTATTTTCTTTTCGTTCGTTTTATTAAGGAAAGTATAATTATAAGTATTGGTAATTTTACCATCCCTTACAAAGAATGTGCTTCCTGCCGGTTTGATGAATTTAGCTTCCATTTCACCACGGCTATAAAGAAGATATCCTAAGAAACCTACAAGAAGTAACAGGAATATTGAAAAGCCTTTCATTCTTCCAGTAAACTTGAATTGAGTCTGTTGCTCAATTTCATTTTCAGAAGCATATCTTACCAGTCCTTTTGGAAGACCTACTTTTTCCATTACTTCATCACAGGCATCAATACATGCAGTACAGTTGATACATTCCAACTGCTGTCCGTCTCTAATGTCAATTCCGGTAGGGCATACCACTACGCACTGATGGCAGTCGATACAATCTCCTTTGCCAGCTGCTTTACGGTCTTCACCTTTTCTCCATTTTGATCTGTTTTCTCCTCTTTTAAAATCGTAGAAAACATTGATCGTATCTTTGTCAATAAGTACTCCCTGAAGTCTTCCGTAAGGGCATACCAGTGTACATACCTGTTCTCTGAACCACGCAAATACAAAGTAAAATGCTGCGGTAAGAAGAATCATAACAATAAAATTGGTAGGATGGGTGAATGGTCCTTCCCCAACGATTTTAAACACTTCTTCATATCCTACAATATACATGAACATGAAATGGGTGATGATTAAAGAAATGATGATGTAAACAGTCCATTTCAAACTTCTTTTCCAGATCTTCTCTGTATTCCACTCCTGTCTGTCCAGCTTCATTTGCTTATTTCGGTCACCTTCAATCAGATATTCTATTTTACGGAAGATAGATTCCATAAAAATTGTCTGAGGGCAGATCCACCCGCAGAAAATTCTTCCGAACGCAATCGTAAAAACAATAATAAAGATTAAAGATGCGATGGCACCTAAAGTGAGGATAAAAAAGTCCTGTGGATAGAAAGGCTGTCCAAAGATGAAGAATTCCCGGTCTATTACATTGAATAGTAATAAGGGGTTACCATTAATTTTGATGAATGGTAATGAAAAGTAAATAATAAGTAAAAGATAGCTTACAATGTTTCTATAGTTAGTGTACTTCCCTTTAGGTTTTCGGGGAAACACCCATCTTCTTTTTCCGGATTGCTCCATTGTCCCTATAGAATCTCTGTAAGTCTCAGGGTCCAGAACCTGTCCCTGTCCGCCGCGTACTTCTATTTCTTCTATGTCTGACATATGTAATAAGTTTTAAAAAAGAAAAAACATAATTCGTTACTATTTTTATCTAATAACAAATTATGTTTTTTTCATATGTTTCTAATTTTTTAAATTATTCTTTTTCCCAATGTGCTTCAGTTCCTTGAGGAGCTGCTCCTCCCTGAGCCGGAGTCACTGGTGGTTGTTCCTGATTGATGTGATATACATACGCTGCAATCTTTTCAATCTCTGCACCTGAAACTTCTCCGTTTTTACCGAACGGTCTCATCGCAGGGTTAGTAGGAGAACCATTCCAGTCCATATGGAATACGTTTTTAAATAACGTTTTTTCAGGCTGGTTGATCCAGTAGTTATCAGTAAGGTTTGGTCCGATACCTCCACTACCGTCCTCTTTGTGACAAGATGCACAGTTTGTTTTGAATAATTCTTTACCTTCTGCAATATTATCAGCTGAATATTTAGCCGTTTCAATGGTTACAGGAGGCTGAGATTTTTGGTATTCTTCAATACTCGCTAATTGCTCTTTGTATTCTTTATCATATTCGCTTAACGGGTGAGCGAAATCTGTAAAAGAGTATGCTGCAATATATACAATACAAAAAGCAGTCCCAAAATAGAATAAACCTACCCACCATTTTGGTAATTGGTTATCCAACTCCATGATTCCGTCGAAACCGTGGTCGATAAGGATATCTTTCTCCTCAGTTTCAGATTGCTTTTTGAATGCGGCATCATACATTCTTCTTAAGAAAGGAACTTTCTTTTCAGCCAAATAAGCGGCTTTTTCTTCCGGAGATAATTTTTTGAATTTGTTGTTTTCAATCAAATCTCCAATAGCACTGTGAATGTAAGCTAAGATACCAGCGATCACAACTGTTCCCCAGAAGTAAGGCGAACCTAGGAACGCGTAGCTCTGTACAAATAAATAATAAAAAACTATTAAAAGTCCTACTATTATTAAGATGTTTACGATAACAGGTGTTCTTTGTTTCATAAAAATAGTTTAATTTTTTAAATTAAAATTGTCATCTTCATCATCCCCAAGCGGTGCTTCTTCTTCCTCTTTGTAATATTTTTTAGGTCTGCTAAAAACATAGATCACTAGAGCGACGAAGAACAGCATAAAGAAAATTAGAGCCAGGGTCTGGTAAAGACCAGCATTTTCTGTATTGGATAATATATCTTTAAAGTTCTGAGGAATCATATGAACCTTTTAATGTTTTTAGTTATTACTTGCTGTTTTGATTTCAGTTGTCTTGATATCAGTTCCCAGTCTCTGAAGATAAGAAATAAGAGCTACAATTTCTTTTTTCTCTAGCTCTCCCTGAGGTTTTTTAGCATATGCTTCTTTTAAGTCATTTGCTTCAGAAAAGATATCTTTTACAATTTTCGCTGACTGGTTATTTGCCCACTTGTCTGCAGAATCAATTTGAGCCTTAGTGTAAGGTACATCAAATACATTCTTCATCAACTTCATTTTGTCTACCATTTTAGTTCTGTCCAAATCAGTAGCGATCAACCATGGGTAACGTGGCATAATAGAACCTGCAGAAGTAGATCTTGGGTTGTACATATGCTTATAGTGCCAAGAACTTGGGTTTTTACCTCCTTCTCTATGTAAATCCGGTCCAGTTCTTTTAGATCCCCATAGGAATGGTCTGTCATATACGAATTCTCCAGCTTTAGAGTATTGTCCGTTTTTACCGTTGAATCTTGTAATCTCATCTCTGAACGGTCTGATCATCTGAGAGTGACAAGCGTTACATCCTTCACGAATATAGATATCCCTACCTTCAAGTTCCAGTGGTGAATAAGGCTTCACTGCAGAAATGGTAGGTACACTTTTCTTAAGAGATAGTGTAGGGATAATTTCAATTGAACTACCGATAGATATTGTGAAGAAAGATAAAATACCTAGTAATACCGGAGTTCTTTCCAGCCAAAGGTGAGTACCTTCTCCTTCTTTTCTGTTTTTACTGATGTTTGCCAACGCAGGAGCTTCAGCAGGAACTTCTTTCTGGAATGATCCTTTTCTTACTGTAGCAATTACGTTTACAATCATTAGGATTGCTCCTGAGATATAGAATAAACCTCCTACGAATCTCATTTTGAAGTAAGGGATAATTGCCGTTACAGTATCCAACCAGTTTTTCCATAATAGGGTTCCGTCTGGGTTGAACTGCTTCCACATTAATCCTTGTGTGAATCCTGAAATATACATTGGTACTGCATAGAAAATGATTCCCAGAGTTCCTAACCAGAAGTGCCAGTTAGCTAATTTTACAGACCAAAGTTTTGTTCTCCACATAATTGGTATTAGGTAATAGATAACCCCGAATGCCATGAAACCATTCCATCCAAGAGCTCCTAAGTGTACGTGACCGATAACCCAGTCCGTAAAGTGACCAATTTTGTTGATGTTTTTTGTTGCTAAAAGCGGACCTTCAAATGTTGCCATACCATAACAGGTAACAGCTACTACGAAGAACTTAAGGATAGGATTTTCTCTTACTTTATCCCAAGCTCCTCTCAGTGTAAGAAGACCATTTAACATACCTCCCCAAGATGGTGCAATAAGCATGATAGAGAAACCTGTTCCTACCGCCTGAGCCCAAGCTGGAAGAGCTGTATACTGAAGGTGGTGAGGACCAGCCCAGATATATACGAAAATTAATGACCAGAAGTGAATAATAGACAGTTTATAAGAGAATACCGGTCTGTCTGCAGCCTTCGGAAGGAAGTAATACATTAAACCAAGAACCGGTGTTGTCAATACGAATGCAACCGCATTGTGTCCGTACCACCACTGTACAATAGCATCTTTTACCCCTGCATATGCTGAATAAGATTTCCAGCCTGTGAAAGATAAAGGTACTTCAAGGTTGTTGAAGATGTGAAGCATTGCTACTGCAATCCAGGTACCAATGTAGAACCAAATTGCTACATAAAGGTGTCTCACTCTTCTTTTTGAAATAGTCAGGAACATATTGATCCCGAAAATGATCCATGAGAAAGCAATCAATATGTCGATCGGCCACTCGTGTTCAGCATATTCTTTAGAGGTATTGATCCCCATGAAGAATGTAACGAACGTAGCAACGATCATAAACTGCCAAGTCCAGAAATGTAACCAAGATAATGTATCACTGTACATTCTTGTTTTTAATAATCTTTGTAATGAGTAATAAATACCCGTGTAAACGATGTTACAAACGAATGCAAAGATTACTGTATTGGTGTGCAACATTCTGATTCTACCAAAACCAAATGCACCATGAGTGTTTATTAACCCTTGAATATTACCAGATGCCAAACTTTTAATGGTTGTATCATCTGTCCCGAAGAAGAATTCAGGTAATTCCGGGTAGAAAAGCATTAATGCCGCCGTAAGCCCGAACGTAAATCCTATGAGACCGAAAACTAAGGTCGCATAAAGGAACGCACGGACAATACTATTGTCATAACTAAACTTTTGTGTTTCCATATCAACTATTCACTATTTTTCTCAATTTTTATTATTTTCTCCTATTTCTTTTTCGTCTTTAATTTTG
Organism: Chryseobacterium sp. JK1; assembly: GCF_050632815.1. Classification (NCBI taxonomy): domain Bacteria; kingdom Pseudomonadati; phylum Bacteroidota; class Flavobacteriia; order Flavobacteriales; family Weeksellaceae; genus Chryseobacterium; species Chryseobacterium sp. JK1. The sequence continues at coordinate 141,939 of NZ_JBODRU010000006.1, forward strand.
TCGCCGTTTTCATCTTTTTCTTTGATTTTTCCATCATCAAAAAGGATTCTGACAGCAGGAGATTCATCATCTTCAAACTGTCCTTTTCGGGCATACACTATAAATACGACCAAGAAAATCGCAGCTAAAGAAACACTGCAGAGGATCATTAAATATAGAATATCCATTGGACAACAAAATTAACCTATTTTCGGGGTTCAAATTTAGTGAAAAATAATGACATTCATCACGAAATGCCGATTTCAGCTAATTTAAAATCAGTCTAAATAAGGGCGTTTAAGCTTGTTTTTTGAAATATTTGCGTCCCAAAATCCAGGTTGAAACTGTCGTAAAGGTTACTACGGTAATTGAACTCGCAGGCATGATGATTGCCGCAAAAAGAGGGTGCATGTGTCCTGTAACAGCGTAACTTAACCCGATAATATTGTAAAGAAAACTGATTATAAATGTCATTTTCACAATAGTGATAGAGCCCTTACAGATATTCAGATAATTGTCCAGAGTCACTACTTTTTCTCCATTCATAATCACATCAGAAGATGGAGTAAAGCTGTTGGTGTCATCTGCAATCGCAATACCAACATTACTCTGTTTTAATGCTCCTGCATCATTTAGCCCATCACCAAGCATAGCAACTCTCATGTGCTGATCCTGAAGGTTTTTGATGTAATTCAGTTTATCTTCCGGGCTTTGATTGAAGGCCATTCCTTTATAGTTTGGAATAAGCTCCTTAAGCTGACTTTCTTCCGAAGAATTGTCTCCACTTAAAATGAAAACTTTATAGTTGGAAATCTTACTGAAAAGCTCTTTCAATTTCGGACGATACTCATTTTTAAAAATGAATTTACCTACAAACTGATCATTTTTGCTGATAAAAACAGCTGTTTCAAGATTCTTAGGTTCCTGTTTGTTGTAGCGTGCAGAACCTATTTTGTAGAGATTACCTCTAATCTCAGCTTCGTATCCTTTCCCAGAGGTCTCTACGAATTTCTCTACAGGGTAATAGTCATCACTCACCTCAATGAATTCATATAACGATTTTGAAAGCGGGTGGTTTGAGTTTTTTAATAACGTTTTGATATTCATTAAATCAAACTCATTTATTTCTGCCCCTTCGTATTTGATATTGGATTTTTTTCTATGGGTAATAGTCCCTGTTTTATCAAAAACAATTGTATCCAGCTTAGCGATTTTTTCAATCGTTAAAGTATCTTTTACGTAGAACTTATTTCGGCCTAAAATTCTCATAATGTGCCCAAAAGTAAATGGTGCAGACAATGCGAGCGCACATGGGCAGGCAATAATTAAAATGGCGGAAATAACCTGGAACATTTTCTGAAGATCAATAAATGACCAGTAAATTGCAGAAACTGCCGCAATACCTAAAATAATGAATGTGAAGTATTTGCTGATGTTGTTGGTCAGGGTGTCGAGCCCTGTTTCGTGTTTCTTGAAAGCTTCTTTGTTCCACAACTGGGTAAGGTAGCTTTGGTCTACATTTTTGATTACTTCCAGTTCCAGAGAAGAACCAATCTGCTTTCCGCCGGCAAATATTTTATCTCCAGGCTGCTTGCTGATGCTTTCACTTTCTCCGGTGATAAAACTATTATCAATATTTCCTTCTCCATTGATTAGGATGGCATCTACCGGAATGATTTCCTGGTTTCTTACCAGGATTCTGTCACCTATTTTTACCTCAGAAAGAAGAATATTGTCCTGCTTTCCTTCAAAGTCTACTTTGGTAACAGCAATAGGGTAGAATGATTTATAGTCTCTGTCATAGGAAAGAGCACTGTATGTTCTTTTTTGGAAAATTTTCCCGAGAAGCATGAAGAATAAAAGTCCACAAAGAGTATCAAAATATCCCGGACCGTAATCTGTTACCACCTCATAGATGCTTCTTCCGTACAGAACGAAAATTCCTAAGACAATCGGAACATCAATGTTGACAATCTTATTTTTTAAACCATACCATGCGGATTTGTAATAATCTGAAGCTGAGTATAATACAACCGGAGTTGCCAAAAGGAATATCAACGTTCTGAATAACCCTTTATAATGTTCCATCCAATAGTCTTCACCTCCAATATATTCAGGAAAGGCAAGAAACATTCCGTTACCAAAAGCAAAGGCCGCGATGGCAAATTTTACTAATAAAGATTTGTCAAGATGATCTTCATTTTTATCAGCGGTTTCAAGGCTGATGACCGGTTTATATCCTAAGTTAGTTAAAAATTTAGCGAGTTCACTTAATTTCAGATCATTATGATTGAATGAAACCTGTAAGGTCTTTCTTGTGAAGTTGACCTGAGAATATTTGATATGTTCATTCAGAGTATGCAGACTTTCTAATAGCCAGATGCAAGAAGAACAGTGAATTACAGGGATTTTAAAAGTGACAAGACTGGTGCTTCCTTCCGAGAAATCTGTGATCTTTTCGAAGATTTCCGGCGTGTCCAAATAATCAAACTGAGTAGAATTCTCATCACCCGGACGAATTCCGGCTCCTTTATTCAGTTCGTAAAAATTACTTAAATTATTTAAATTCAGAATCTCATAAACAGATTTACATCCGTTACAACAGAAAGTCTTTTCATCAAATAAAATTCTCTCTTTTTCGATACCTTGACCACAATGAAAACAGTTCTCACTCACCCCATAAAATATTGAACTACAAAATTATAACAAATTTTTTTGTTTATCGTGTTAAAAAGTTCTATTTTTGTGATAAATATCATATAAAATGCCGCAGGAACAACAGATAGCAATTGAAGAGAGGTTCGCCAGAGTTTTTAATGATAAATCATTTAAGGAAAGACTTTCTAGCGCAGATTTTGAAAAATATATTAACGGTAAAAAAAGATTGAGTTTTCAGAAACACGATACTATTTTTGAGGATGGAGAAACTCCGAAAGGAGTGTTTGTCATTGAAAAAGGAGCCGCTAAACTTTCGAAATCGGGTGCCTTCGGGAAAGATCAGATTTTAAGATTTATCAAAGAAGGGGATATCATCGGCTATCGTTCTTTGCTTTGCGGGGAGAATTTCCAGGCCAAAGCAGAAGCTATGACAGACATTGAATGTGTATTCTTGCCCGCAGATATATTCATGTATCTTTTGGAGGTAGATCCACAGTTATCTTTCGTAATGCTTCAGAAAATTTCATACGAATTGGGAGAATCTTCCAACACTATTACTTTCTTAGCTCAGAAAACAGTAAGAGAGAGACTGGCGGAAATACTTTTGCTTTTAGAACAGAAGCTGGGAGTAGATCCTGAAGGTTTCATTAAAATTTCTTTAACAAGAGAAGAAATTGCCAATATCATCGGCACTGCTACAGAAAGTGCTATTCGACTGATCTCGGAATTCAAACAGGATAGTCTGATTGAAGTAGATGGTAGAAATATCAAGATTCTAAATCACGATAAACTCATGAAACTCGGTCACGTAGTTTTATAAAAATCATATAAAAATTTAAGTCGGCTACAGGCCGACTTTTTAACTTTTAAAAATAGATAAATTATGTCTGTTCACTCTGAAATTAAAAAAGTTACGACTGAAACCTTGCGTAAAATGAAATTCGACAAGGAAAAAATTACAATGCTTACTGCTTATGATTTTACCACAGCAAAAATGGTAGATGCAGGTGGAGTAGATGCTATTTTGATTGGGGATTCTGCAGCAAATGTAATGGCAGGTTTTGAAACTACATTACCTATTACTTTGGACCAAATGATCTATCATGTTCAAAGTGTTGTAAGAGGTACCGACAGGGCCTTGGTTATAGCAGATTTACCTTTCGGGACCTATCAGAGTAATCCTGAAAAAGCTCTGGAATCTGCCGTAAGAATGATGAAAGAGGGAGGTGCACATGCCGTTAAGATTGAAGGAGGAAAAGAAATCTCCAAATCAATCAAAAAGATTATCAATGCAGGAATTCCGGTAATGGGACATTTAGGTTTAACGCCACAGTCAATTTATAAATTCGGAACGTATAAAGTAAGAGCGAAAGATGAAGCAGAAGCTGAAAAACTGATTGCTGATGCACAACTTTTAGAAGAACTAGGTTGTTTTTCTGTTGTTTTAGAGAAAATTCCGGCGGAATTGGCTAAAAAAGTAACGGAAAGCATCTCTATTCCAACTATCGGAATTGGAGCGGGTGCAGACTGTGATGGACAGGTTTTAGTGTATCACGATATGGTAGGAATGAATAAAGGTTTCAGTCCGAAATTTTTGAGAAGATATCTTGATCTTTACACAGAAATTACAGGAGCTGTTGCTCAATATGTAAAAGACGTGAAGAGCGTGGAATTTCCAAACGAGAACGAAAGTTATTAATCAATGCAAAATCAACAACAATCTATCCAGGGAATTTTATCCATTGCCGCATTAATTTGTCTTGCGGTGGGGTGGTTTAATTTATTTTCCGAGGATATCAATCATTTACTTTCAAGAAAAGTTTTCTATATTCTAATAGGAGCGAGTTTCTTCATTCAGGCCCCTTTGCTTACCAATAGAAATTTTGTGTATGCCATGTATGCTGCCGCCGCCGTTTGTGTGTTTGGAGCTTTTTTACCTGAAGATTCCAAGCTTTCATCTGTGAAAACAATTGGTCTTCTGGGTGGGATTATCCTCTCCATGTCAAATAGAAAAAGATAGGCAGACAGCGTATGAAGGAGCAGATCATATATGAAGACAACCATCTTATGGTGATTAATAAAAAGGTTGGTCAGCTTGTACAGGGCGATAAAACCGGTGATGAATCACTATTAGAATCGATCAAAAACTTTATTAAAATAAGAGATGCTAAGCCGGGAAATGTTTTTCTCGGCTTGGTTCATCGTATAGACCGCCCGACTTCCGGGCTGGTTATCTATGCTAAAACATCAAAAGCGCTTTCCCGACTTACTCAAATGGTAAAAAACCGTGAAGTAAAGAAAACTTATTGGGCGGTTGTAGGGAAAGAGATGATTCCACAAACTCAAAGACTGGTTCATTACCTGAGGAAAAATGAAAAGAACAATAAAGCAATCGTTTTTCCTAAAGCCACAGAAGGAGCAAAAGAAGCAATTCTTACCTATCATGTGATTAAAACACTTGATAATTATCTTCTTCTCGAAATAGATCTTGAAACAGGAAGGCACCATCAGATTCGTGCACAGCTATCTAAAACAGGAGTGCCCATTAAAGGAGATCTGAAATATGGAGCTCCAAGGTCCAATCCGGACGGAGGAATCAATCTTCATGCAAGAAAACTGGAATTTATTCACCCCGTTACCAAAGAGAAAATTGAAATTATTGCTCCCGTTCCGCAAAATGATGCCATTTGGAGAGCATGTGAAGAATAAAAATAAACCACCTCAAATTCCGGGGTGGTTTTTTATTGATCAAAAATTCTATTTTGCCCATTCTGAAAAAATGTCTAACTTCGTCCCAGACTTTAGGGGTGTCTGTTACCAACAGACTGAGACTTTACCCTTTGAACCTGATCTGGATCATACCAGCGTAGGGAAAAGCAGATGACTTTTGCTGTGCATTCTATTGTACAATAATGGCCATTCCTAAAGTGTATATAAATAATTAGGAATGGAACTTATAATCAACCACACCCGAAAAACATTTGATGTACTTCCCGAAAACCTGGAAGCATTATTGGCTATTGAGCTTCCCGGAAAGAAGAAGGGAATTGCTGTAGCTCTCAACAATCGTATTATTCCGCTGTCTGCCTGGGCAGAAACCATCCTTACCGACAAAGATTCAGTTTTAATCATTACTGCCACTCAGGGCGGTTAATTCTCATACTTAATACCAATATCTATGGCTCATTCAATTACATGTTCGCCATTTCCGAACTCAAAGAAAATCTATGTTGAAGGAAAAATTCATCCTATCAATGTAGCAATGCGTGAAATACAGCTTAGCCCAACCAAGCTTACCAATGGAAGTCTTGAAGATAATGCTCCCGTAACCATTTATGACACATCAGGACCTTATACGGATATAAATGCAGAAATTGATATCCAGAGAGGACTTCCAAGAATCAGAGAGCAATGGATTCTTGACAGAAATGACGTCAATATACTGGAAGGAATCACTTCAGAATATGGAAAGGCCCGTTTGGCAGATCCCCGTCTTGATGAGCTGCGTTTTTCTTATGATCACCAACCCAAAGTGGCCAAGGAAGGTAAAGAACTTACGCAGCTTTATTATGCAAAACAGGGAATCATTACCCCTGAGATGGAATACGTGGCCATCAGAGAAAATCAGAAAATAGAACAGCTTGATTCTGTTTCAAAAGAAATGGCATTCCAACATGCCGGGCACAGCTTTGGTGCTAACACTCCAAAAGGAAAAATCACTCCGGAGTTTGTAAGAGATGAAATTGCTGCCGGAAGAGCGATTATTCCAAACAATATCAATCACCCGGAAAGCGAACCCATGATTATCGGGCGAAACTTCTTAGTAAAAATTAATGCCAATATCGGAAACAGTGCCGTTTCATCCAGTATAGAAGAAGAAGTTGAGAAAGCAGTATGGGCCTGCAGATGGGGAGCAGATACTATTATGGATCTTTCAACCGGAAAGAATATTCATGAAACAAGAGAATGGATCATCAGAAACAGTCCGGTTCCCATTGGTACCGTTCCTATTTATCAGGCTTTGGAAAAAGTAAAAGGGGTTCCTGAAGATCTTACATGGGAAATATTCAGAGATACGCTGATTGAACAGGCGGAGCAGGGAGTGTCTTATTTTACAATCCATGCCGGTGTTTTATTGCGTTACATTCATCTGACTGCCAATAGAGTAACCGGAATTGTATCAAGAGGAGGATCTATTATGGCAAAATGGTGCTTATTCCATCATAAAGAAAGCTTTTTGTACACCCATTTCGAGGAAATCTGTGAGATCATGAAAAAATATGACGTGGCTTTCTCGTTAGGAGACGGTCTTCGTCCCGGATCTATTGCAGATGCTAATGATGCGGCTCAATTTGCAGAACTGGAAACTTTAGGTGAACTGACAAAAATTGCATGGAAACACAACGTACAGGTGATGATCGAAGGTCCGGGGCACGTTCCCATGCATATGATCAAAGAAAATATGGAAAAGCAATTGAAGGAATGCCATGAAGCTCCCTTCTATACGTTGGGTCCTTTGACTACAGATATCGCCCCGGGATATGATCATATTACCTCCGGAATTGGAGCGGCCATGATCGGATGGTTCGGATGTGCGATGCTTTGCTATGTAACCCCAAAGGAACATTTAGGACTTCCAAATAAAGATGATGTAAAAGTTGGAGTCATTACTTATAAACTGGCAGCCCATGCCGCAGATTTGGCAAAAGGACATCCGGGAGCACAGTACAGAGACAATGCATTGAGTAAAGCAAGATTTGAATTCCGATGGGAAGATCAGTTTAATCTTTCCTTAGATCCAGATACCGCAAGATCTTACCATGATGAAACGCTTCCTGCCGACGGGGCTAAAATTGCACATTTCTGCTCAATGTGCGGTCCTAAATTCTGCTCAATGAAAATTACACAGGAAATTCGAGAATCTGCAGAAAAAGGAATGCTGGATAAGTCACAGGAGTTCATTGAAAAAGGAAAAGAAATCTATATATGATCCTTGTCATCACTCCAGAATTGGTTATTCCCAATGAAACTGAGATTATTAATCATCTGTTTCAGGAAGGTCTGGATCTGCTTCATATCAGGAAACCTCAAATCAGCCAACATGAAATGATTCGTTTTATTGATAAAATTGATTCTTCATTCCATGCTCAATTGGTTCTTCATCGCCATTATGAACTGGGGGAAAAGTATGGTATTTCAAGACTTCATTTTAGAGAAGCTGACCGACAGGAGGAAAGACACAGAAGTTTTGCAGGAAGAGATATCCTTTCAACTTCTGTACATGATATTACAACTTATAATACTTTGGGAAAAGAATGGGGATATGCTTTTATAAGCCCGTTCTTTCCCAGTATTTCTAAAAAAGGATACGGAGAAAGCTCAACAGTTATGGAGAGTGTAAAGTATAAAGAAAATCCTGATGTAAAATTAATAGCATTAGGAGGGATTACTCCGGATAATATGAAAACGGTTGTAGATGCAGGAGCTGATGGAGTCGCTTTACTTGGGACCATCTGGGAAAGTGAAGATCCCTTAAAGGCTTTTAAAGAATGTAGGAAGATTATTCTTTGTAGATCAGTAGAAAAAGATTGAAATAAAAATTAAAAAAAGTAATTCTACATTCATAGGTATATGGAAAAATTACAATACATATCACAGGGACGCACAAAACAGGAACAAGAAATGAATATCCGCAAGGCGTTAGACCATGGAATACAATGGATACAGGTCCGCTGGAAAAATGCGCCTGAGTATGAACTTGCCACTCTTTGTGAAACGTCAAAAAAACTTTGTACAGAATATCACTCTGTCTGTATCATCAACGATCATGTTCAGTTGGCAAAAAATGTAGATGCGGATGGTGTTCACCTCGGCCTGGATGATATTTCTGTTGAACAGGCAAAAATGATCTTGAGTGAAAACAAAATTATCGGGGGGACGGCCAATACGCTTTGTGATGTTATTCAGAGGATCAACGAATCCTGCGACTATATCGGGCTTGGACCATTGAGATTTACCAGTACCAAAGAAAAATTAAGCCCTGTTTTAGGATTTGAAGGGTATCGGTCTATTATTGCGAGCTTAAAAGAACGTTCAATAGAGATTCCCAACATTTTTGCAATAGGCAGCGTTACCCTTGAAGATCTTCACATTTTACAAGAAATCGGGATCTATGGAGCTTCTATTTCCGGAGAAATAACAAAGAAGCCATCTATTATTAATGATTTAAAGAAAGCAATGATATGAATAATCAACAATTAGTTATAGCAGGAAGAACTTTTGAATCCAGACTGTTTTTGGGAACAGGAAAATTCGGGAGTCTCAGAGATATGACCTCGGCTGTTATCGCTTCAGGAACAGATATGGTCACAATGGCACTCAAAAGAATTGATGCACAATCAGCAGAAGATGATTTACTGGATTCCTTAAGAGAAACAAACGTTCACCTTTTACCCAATACTTCGGGAGCAAGAACCGCAAAAGAAGCAGTATTGGCAGCACAACTGGCCAGAGAAGCCCTTGAAACCAACTGGGTAAAACTGGAAATTCATCCCGACCCTAAATATTTACTTCCCGATCCTATAGAAACCCTGTACGCAACAGAAGAGCTTGCCAAATTAGGATTTGTGGTGATGCCTTACATTCATGCAGATCCTGTCCTGTGCAAACGTCTTGAAGATGCTGGAACAGCTGTGGTAATGCCATTAGGAGCTCCCATCGGAACAAATAAAGGATTGAGAACTTTAGACTTTTTAGAAATAATTATTAGCCAGAGTAACGTGCCTGTAGTGGTAGATGCAGGGATTGGAGCCCCATCGGATGCTGCTAAAGCAATGGAGATGGGAGCCGATGCAGTTCTTGTTAATACCGCGATTGCTGTTGCCGGGAATCCTGTTAATATGGCTGTGGCTTTTAAAGAAGGAGTTGTTGCCGGAAGAAGAGCCTTCGAATCGGGATTGGGAGCAACTGCTAATCATGCCGAAGCATCCAGTCCGCTTACTTCATTTTTATTCGAATAAAACAAGAAAAATGAACAGTTTTAAAGACGTTTTTGAAAAATACGACTGGAATGAAATAAAAAACAGGGTCGACAGGGTAGGTTTATCAGAAGTTCATAGCAGTCTTCAGAAAAAGAATAAAACAATTGATGACTTTTTGAACCTGCTCTCTCCAGCCGCTTCACAGGAACTGGAACTGATGGCAAAAATGACCCGGTCTCTGACCCAAAAACGTTTCGGAAAGACCATTCAGTTGTATGCTCCTTTATATCTCAGCAATGAATGTCAGAATATCTGTACTTATTGTGGATTTAGCCTGGATAATCATTTAAAGAGGAAAACACTTTCTGATACAGAGCTTATGATTGAAGCTTCAGTCCTGAAATCAATGGGAGTGAACCATGTTCTGCTGGTAAGTGGAGAAGCTAATAAAATAGTAGGAGTTCCTTACTTTCAAAATGCTGTTCGGATGCTTAGGCCTCACTTTTCCAATATTTCCATAGAAGTACAACCTTTAACGGAAGAGGAATACAGCCTTCTTCATCATGAAGGAGTACATTCTGTTTTGGTGTATCAGGAAACTTATCATGAGGACGTTTATAAAGAATATCATCCGAAAGGAAAGAAATCTAATTTTCACTTCCGTTTGGATACGCCGGATAGGATAGGAAAAGCAGGCATCCATAAGATAGGACTGGGTGTTTTGCTTGGGCTGGAAGATTGGCGTGTAGACAGCTTTTTTAATGCTCTTCATATTGATTACCTTCAAAAACACTATTGGAAAAGTAAATTTTCGGTTTCGTTTCCAAGACTGAGACCTGCAGAAGGTATCATTGAACCCAATTTCATTATGGAGGATAAAGATCTGCTTCAACTGATCTGTGCTTACAGAATCTGGAATGAAGACCTTGAGATATCAATCTCTACCAGAGAAAATGAAGTGTTCAGAAATAATATAGTGTCTTTAGGTGCTACTGCAATGAGTGCCGGATCCAAGACCAACCCCGGAGGATACGCTGTAGATAAAGAATCTCTGGAGCAGTTTGAAACAAGTGACGAACGAAGTATGGAAGAGATAAAGATAATGATCAGAAAATCAGGATATGACCCTGTAATGAAAGATTGGGATTCTATTTATAGTGGTTTTTAAATCCAAAAGAGAGAATGAAAAAAGCAGATGATTTTTCAAGGTATAGCCGGCAGATATTTATTGAAGAAATAGGATTGGAGGGCCAAAAGAAAATAATAGCATCAAAAGTGCTGGTTATAGGAGCCGGTGGGCTGGGAAGTCCTGTTATACAATATTTAACTGCAGCCGGAGTAGGCACATTAGGAGTTGCCGATTTCGACCATGTAGAACTTCATAATCTGAACCGTCAGATTATCCATACTGAAAATAGCATAGGAATATCAAAAGTGAAAAGCGCTGAGAATTTTGTGAAAAAACTCAATCATCAGGTAAGATTTATGGCTTTTGAAGAGAAAATAAATGAATTGAATATTGAAGATATACTGTCTTATTATGATATTATAATTGATGGGTCTGATAATTTTTCAACAAGATATTTGGTGAACGATACCTGTGTGAAACTGAAAAAAACCTTGGTGTACGGAAGTATTCTGGGATTTTCAGGGCAGGTAGCTGTTTTCAATCATAAAGGAAGTAAAAATCTCAGAGATATATTCCCGGAACCTCCTTTTGATGAAGTTGTACCAGATTGTGACAGTCTTGGTGTTTTAGGTGCCCTGCCGGGAATAATAGGAAGTATGATGGCTTTACAAACATTGAAAATTATTACAGATCTTCCGGTAAATTTAGATCAGATGACATTAGTGGATACTATGAACTGGAGATTTCAGATTGTGGGCTTCTAAAAAATCATACTATTTTAAATCGTTGGCCAATTATTTCAAATGATCTTCTTGCTACTTAAAATCCATATGAAGAATCGTATCACTTATATTTCAAATAGGAAATACAGGTGATATGATTCTTGTCTTTTTAGTATAAACATATTAATTTATATTATCCCTTTTTTACTATAATCTGTTTATGAGGTATTTAAATGTAGGTGGTGAGGTTTGGTAAATATTATTTCGCAGTCTGAAGCAGCTCAGATTTTAATGCATTGAAAATTTTCTGGTTCTCAATACTGTCTTTTGAGGCAACTCTTAAGTAATTGGCGTCAAGCCCTATTTTATCATTTAAAAGCCTGGTATATATACCGTGTTTATGAATAAGGCGAACAAACAGATTTTCAGCAGACATGTCTGGCTTGATTAAAAAAAAATTAGCAGAAGAGTTATAAACCTTAAAGGGTAATGCAGATAGTTTACGATAAAAATTCTGTTTATCTTCAATATATTTCGCTTTACATTCTTGATATTCTTCGATAAATTTCTTATTGCTTAAATAAGTGCAGAAAACAGAAGCTAGACCATTTATATTCCACAAAAAGGATGATGCAGACAGTTTGTTTTTGATCGTATGAGGTAAAAATGAGTAGCCTAGTCGTAAACCGGCAAGTCCAAAATCTTTTGATAATGATCTTATTATTGTTATATTATTATACAAAGCGGCATAACTTTCCAACGACATGTCACCGTCTGAAAAATCAATAAAACTTTCGTCAATAATGAGTATCTGGGTAGAGCTCATACTTTTATGGATGGTTTTCAGCTCTTCGGGATGTAATAATTGCCCGGTAGGATTAGATGGATTAATTAATATGACATAATGGGGCATTTCCTTTTGTATCAGTCTGATTATGACATCAATTTCTACAATATATTCATTATAGCTTTCCAGTTGATAATATATAATATCATTCTCTTTCTCAAGAAGTTCGTAATAGGTTGAAAATGATGGTATAGGGATGACTATTTTTTTATTTTTAATGGTATTTAAGATATGATAAATAAGTTCTGTCGCTCCATTACCAACAATAATTCTTGATGGGTCTAAATTTCTCCATTCTCCAATTTTTTTTGCAAGGAAAGAATGAGATGGCGGATAGTTTTTCAATTGCTTTTTTATATCTTTTTCTAGCCATTTATAAGCTAATTCTTGAGAATAAGGATTAGATAAAAAACAAGCATCAATGGTAATTTCACGTTTTATTAATAATTCTATTTCGTTTACAGATGCAGAATGTAATCCATTTTCACCTTTTAGAATTCTTAATTTATTCTTTATTTCTTCTTCAGATTCTGATAACTTCATTTAAAATAAATTGATTTTTGGATATATATTGGTTATCATGTGGTTGAGTTGTATATCATCATCCACTTCTCCCCAAATGTAATCTCGAAATTTACAGACATTATAATGGAAAGGTAAATTTTCAAAAATATCATCATATTCATATTGAACAGAGCCCATTTTTTCAAATATATTTTCACAATATTCTTTAATTGGATGTAGGGTTTCCGAAGATGTTTTAATGAGCCCTATATGTTCCCAGGTTACCGAACCACAATCTGAACTTATTATATTAATGTTTTTGGATATTTGTTGTAAAATATCGTTATTGTCCATTTTTATATAGCATGCATCATATCTTTCAGGAGGAACATTAGTAGCAAAAACAGCATTACGATGTGTATTTGTTATATAGTCATAAAATTCATCATAATTATAGAGAATATCTGAATCTAAAATAACAATATCAGTGGGCTTTTCATGCCTTACATTAAGTACATACTTTATTGCTAAATAAAGAGAATACAATGAACCTGATGAATTGAAAACGGGATTGAAAATTGATTCTATTGGAATACTATTATTAATTGTATTTATATAATTTTCATATTTAAGATGTTCATAGCCCGTAACTACATAAATGTATTCTACCTTTTTTGTTTTCAATAAATTGTGTATGGAATAGTGTAAGAGTGGATAGGGACCGATATTCAATAATCCTTTTGGTTTTTTTATATTCAGTCTTCTCCCAGAGCCTGCTGCAAGTATAATAGCTATCATAGTTTAGTTTTCCATATTAGACCTGCCGGATGGTTTGAGGAGTTGAATACGTCAACATAGGGCGCTATCTGATGCTCTGGTGGTGGAAGTTTCATATAATCATCGTAGTTTCTGCGCAAGTAGGTGTCAAACCCTATTGGAATTGGAAATTTGAAGCCATTAAATTCGCAATCAGTAGTATATTGTATTTCATCAAATTGCAGATGAATATTGCTGTTACTCATATGCCTTTCAAAAGCATTTGTTAGACAATTTTCAAATATAAGATCACGATCATAAACAAAAATGTCTATTTGTATTCCATTATGCCAATTCTTTGTTTCTGATGGCTGTTCATTATGAAGGTAATTACTGTACCGGTCTCTTATTTTTGCCTCTACAGCATTTCCATAAATATAGCTGGGATCTGTTTCCTCACACTGAAAAAATAAATCGTGAGGAAGTTCTGTCTCTATAATCTGCCGGAGTCTGATAAAATCTGATCTTAACATTCCAATATCTGCCTCAAAATCCCACGGAATAAATCCACTATGTCTCACTGCTCCTAAGAGAGTTCCGTAATCCATCCAATAATTAATTTTATTATTTTGACATATTGCATCAAAAATCCGAAGCATACGAAGCAGTACAGAATGTACTTGCTCAATATTTGAGGAGGAGTATTCTCTTATATCATCAATAGAGTAATTGTCTTTATTCATTTTCTTAATATGTGTTATAAAAATATGTATTCTACCACGGTTTACTGAATATTCTTCGTTAATTTAAATTAACACACTTTATGGTGTTTAATTTATAAGACATTTGTATCATTACAGAAATTTTACTTTAAAATTCTATAAGTAATCTTATTAAACAAATTATTATGAAAAAAATGAATTTAGAAAGTTTACCTTTCGCAAAAAAGCAAAAACTGACTAGAGAACAATTGAAAACGTTTGTTGGTGCTTCCGGAGCAGGCTCTACATTCTGCCATTTTTACTATACTGGTAAATTATGGGAATCCAGTATGAAAATTACAAAATGTGGAAAAGGCGGCTGTACTTCAAGTGGAGGTAGCTGCTATAGCTATTACCAAACTGGTAGTGATTGTAGCTGTTAATTATTTAGAGGCTGATCTGTTACAGGCAGCCTCTGTTAATATTGTTTCATATTTCATATATGTTGTATATGCTTTTAGTAAAAAAAACATTTCACTGTATCCTGGTTATTCTGGCATGCCTTCCTTGTCTTAAAGCTCAGGATATAAGGATTGTATATGAGTATAAAGTGCAGAAAGACAGTCTTAAAGAAGACATACAAACAAGTGATATGTATCTGGATATTTCTGCCATGAATTCGTACTTCTACAATCCATCCCTTACCAATAGATTTATAGAAAACAAAAGTAAAGCAGAACAAAATAAAATTGCAGACATGCATATTATTATTAAAAACCGGAAAAACAATGAAATAATAGATATCACAGATCTCGATGGAGATACTTACAAAGTGTTTGACGATCGAAAGATCATCTGGACTCTCACCAAAGAAAGAGATACAATATTAGGATATGAATCTCAAAAAGCAATTACGTCATTTGGAGGAAGACAATGGAATGCCTGGTTTACTATGGCCATTCCTTCTCAGGAAGGTCCCTATAAATTTCATGGACTACCCGGAACGATTATTAAAATGGAAGATGATAAAAAGCAACACAGCTTTACTATACAATCATTACAAACATTAAATGACTTTGAGATAGAAGGTATTGAAGATAAATTCAATTCAATTAAAATCACACAGGCTCAGTATAAAAAAATCTATACAAATTATAGGAAAAATCCTGTTAGAAAATGGCGGGAAAAAGGTATTGTAAAAGGTTTGTCTGATCACGGAAAAGAAGAAAATGCATCAGAAGTGCTTAAAAACATGGAAAAGTATCTTAAAATGAATTTGCCTAATAATGTTTTGGAGGCCGATCTTCTAAAATAACTTTTTCATAAACAATAGATTTAACCCCTTTTAGAAAATCTATCCGTTACCTGACAGTATCCGATTAAAAGAATAAAACCGACAGTAAAGATATTCTTACTGTCGGTTTTATTAATAATGATAAGCTTGTTGCATTATTGTCCCTGTTGCATTACTCCTCCATTATCCTCTTTTTTAGTCTGGTTTAGGATATTGGTATCCTCTTTTGCCAGTTTATTCTTCGTTGGGATTTTATAGTTGATAGAAAGCCCGAAGTTTCTCGTGTCATATTTACTGTAGATCATCACCGGCTCTCCTGATGGTGGATTAGAACGTACCTGCATTACCTGACCGTTGAAAATATCATTCGCAAAAACGGAAAGCGTCAGACGGTTGTTCATAAACTTCTTCGTTAAGGTAAGATCAAACGAGTTGTTGAACGGCTTCTCTGCAGTGAAGTAGAAATAACCTGCCTTTGGAGTCAAATAACTGTAGTTGGCCGTTAGTTTTATATCTTTAGGTAAAATAATCTGAGTCATAATATTAAAGATCCAGAAACCTTTATTATTCAGATTGTCAATTTCATGTTTCTGATAACCTGCATATAAATACATGAAATTAATCTTATCAGGATTGAAATTAAACTTCATGATCTCACTTAAAGGCTTGCTGAAAACCATAAAAGGAATCGGTAATCCAACGTTGAAATTGTGAATTTTCATATTGGAGATGTTCACCTGCTCATTGAAGAGTTTTCTACCGTCTTTTCTGATAATTTGCGCTACCTGATTGCTTGCTGAGCTCACACTGTACCCAATAAATGCATAATCAAAAGCAGAAATTTTTACTTCATAATTATCAAAAATTGTAGGTTGTAGATTAGGGTTACCGTTTACTTCCGTACTCGGCCCGGAGAATGTTACGTTATTCGGGTTTAAGGCAGAAATACTTGGCAAACTGATTTTTCGGTTATAATTCGCAGAAACATTAACCTGACTCATCATGTTATACTGTATACTTGCGTTCGGGAAAAGCTTAAACTTATTGAAAGGAATTAAATCAGCCTCTACCACTTTTTTATCCTTAATAAATCTTGTTATTCCTGAGATATCATAGTTTTCGGCCCGGGAACCTAATGTGAAATCAAACTTTTTCAGCTTAGCCTGAAACTCCAAATAAGTAGAAGCGGTTTGTCTCTGATACTTAAGGTTCGTTAACCCAAAACTTTCTGTATTATAATCCTGTTTTTCATATAATCCTCCAAAACTTACTTTACCTCCATCAAGAATCTTAACAGGCTGCGCATAATCTACTTTGAAATTGGCAATATTCATCACCGATTTATTGTTCAGGATATCTTTTAAACCATTCTGTACGCTATTGATCGGCAGATATGGGCTTTGTGCAAAATTACCATCCTGAAAGAAATTATCCTGGGAAAATTTACTGTCAGACCTTGTATATCCAAATTGAAAATCCAGTTTTTGTGATTTGTCAGCAAAACGTTTCTGATAGGTCACAACAGCCTCCTGTCTTAAATTATTGGTATGAGCCACATCCGAAGAAGTATAAAAAGCCTCTCTTAAATCTGCAGGATCGTTATTAAAAGGTAAGTCTCCATGACCGTTACTTAGTGTATAGTTGTCATTATTGTTGTGATAAATATCGTAGTTCAATAACAATCTATCCTGCCCCAAATCAAAAGTTAATCCCGATTTTGCAAAATATCCGCGCCCATATCTGTTGGTATGGCTCGTTAGAAGCTCATCCTGTTGTCCGTTGAGCATACTTTCACGATAATTTTGCCCTACGTTCAGCTGCCATCCGAAATATTTATTCCTTGCATTTAAATTCACAGAATTGGTGGTCCTGCTTCTGTATTTATCATAATTTGTGAATGAATAATTTCCGGAATAGGTAGCCGTTAAATATTTATTGGCATTTTTATTCGTTATAATGTTCATGATCGCACCTCCGGATGTAGCTGGAAATTCAGCCCCCGGCTGAGTGATCACTTCTATTCTTTCTACAGAATTGGCAGGCATCCCTTCAAGAAATGAATTCAGATCGTTAGACGTGATGTTTAAAGGTCTTCCGTTAAGGTATACTTCCAGCACTTTTCCCTGATACATCATTCCTGCGATATCTGTGGCCACAAGTCCCGGAAGTTTTTTGATTCCTTCAAGAACGTTCCCGTTATTCAGTTGAGGTTGTTCAGAAAAATCGAAAATGGTACGGTCTGCCTTTTGTTCAACGGCTTTTTTAGTTTTGGTGATGACAACACCTTCAATTTGTTTCTCTTTAGGAGCGTTGTTCTGCTTCTCCTGAGAAAAAGCGAAAACGGAACTTAAGAGTGATAAAGCGAATATAGTTTTTCTCATAATGTTTTTTTTACTTCTCTTTAGTTAGACACCCAAAATTGAATTTTGTTACAGTGTCTCTATCACTTTATTCTTTCAAAGATGAAAATTCTATAAAATCATATTCTGCTGAATAAGTAAAAAGTTGTCGTAATACTGCGGCATGGCCATTTCCGGCAATCACAAGGATTCTGTCTTCCGCAGTGTGAGGAATATTCTGGATATTGCGGAACATTCTGAGATTTCTGTCATACCAGTACAGCGCAAGCATATCTGCACCATCATGTGCTCTTAGTTTAAAATCTCCGCTTAGGTATGCTCCGTTGCCATAAAGGTGACTTTCTTTACTGTTCATATACTGAAATGTTTTCAGGAGTGAAGAGAAGTTTTTGCGATCGGAATTTTTAAAGAAACTAACAAATTGCTGGGCCACCGGATCTTCACTTTTAAAGTCATAATCTTGCGTAATTTTTTTGAAAAATGAAGAATCTGTTTTACCAAATCTTTCCTGAAGATCTTCCAAAATAGATCCTGCATCAATACTTGAGATTTCATTGATCTTCATTTCACTGGCAATACGCATAGCCAGTTGATAACGCTCATCCCTCTGATCTCTGTATTTCCCTTTATTGTATTCCTGGAGCTTCTCATTGGCATTCCATTCTGGCCATGCTTCTATAGCAATTTTTGTGGGCTTGAATTTTTTGATGTATTCTACAAGCTCCGTCACTTCCTGAGCTGTTTCAGGAGATAAAACATCAATTTGATCTTCCTTTTTTATTTTGATAGCATCCATATTAGGATAATCAAAATGGAAAGACCCTACCACCAATACCTTGGTTTTGGGATTTTTGAAATACTCTGAAGGTTGTTTTTGCGCTAAAATAAAGGTTGGAAGGCAAAGTAAGAAAGTATAAATAATGGTTTTCATTGTTTTTTGTTTTAATGAATTATTGTGATTGTTGATTTGTTTTCTGAAGCAAAGGTATTGTTGATCGCTTTTTCTCGAAATAGCCTTTAGACAAAGTAGATTATTTACCCTTTGAATTATTTTCATCGATAAAATCGCCGGGTTTATCGAAAATAGAGTATTGAATGCACCGGAAAAATTATTTTTGTGTTATGAAACAAAAACAACTGATTTTCCTCCATATTTTCTACTGGGCCATGTTTTTGGTAGGGACGATTATTGTTCCTCATTTTGTGTACGATATACGGCATATTGAGTTTAAATTCACTTATCTGCTGACCAGTTTAGTTTGTTTTTATTTTAACTTTTTCATTATTGTTCCCCGTTTTTTTGATATCAACAAACTTTATAAAACCATTATAGGCTTCTCTATAAGCGTAACCTGTTTTGTGGTGATACGGTATTTTACAGATGAGGTTTTGCTGCCCTATTTTGGAGGGTTAAGCAATTATCCTGCGGGAACAAATTTTGGATATTACTTTTTTGATAATATTTACAACAGTGTAACTTCTATATTCATAAGTACTGTTTTCTGTTTATTCAGCATATATTCTTCTTTGTATGAAGAAAGGCTACAATTGGTTGAAGAGAAGAAGAATGCTGAACTAAAGGCATTGAAAACGCAGATCAATCCTCACTTTATTTTTAATACGCTCAATAACATTTATTCGCTTGTTTATCAAAAATCTGATAAAGCATTGCCTGCTATTGAAGAATTGAGTCAGCTGCTGAGGTACAGTACAAAAGATCTGGAACGGGATATGATTCCATTGGAAAAGGAAATTGGATATATTGACAGCTTAATAGGTCTTGAGAAACTTCGAATCAGGGAACCTGAACTGTTGATTATTGAGAAAAAGATCAATTACCCGCACCTTAGTATTTCTCCTATGATTCTGGTTCCATTTGTAGAGAATGCCTTTAAGCATGGTGATTTTCGGGGTAAAGGTTTTAAAATGATGATTTCTGATGAGAGTAAAATTCTGCATTTTTATCTTTTAAATTTTAAAAAGAACAGAGAAAAAGATGTTGTTTCTGGGATTGGTATTCGGAATGTTAAAAAGCGTCTGGAAATATTGTATCCAAAGCATGAGCTTACTATAACAGACTCTGAAACTGAATTTATTGTAGATTTGAAAATTGATTTAAGGGATGAATAAAATTAAATGCATTATTGTTGACGATGAGCCGCTTGCCCTATCTCTTCTTGAGCATTATGTGGAGAAGATCCCTTTTTTGGAATTGGTTTTTTCTACAGAGAATCCCATTGAGGCTGTAGAATACATTCAGAATAATGAATCGGATCTGATCTTTCTGGATATTCAGATGCCGGAACTTACAGGAATCAATTTTATGAAGATTGTAGGCGCTAAGCAGAAATATATTTTAACAACAGCTTATTCAGAATATGCACTAGAAGGCTATGAGCATAATGTTATTGATTATCTGCTGAAACCCATCTCTTTTGAACGCTTCCAGAAAAGTACATTAAAGGCTCAGGAACGGTTTTCTTTTCAGGAAGAGGAAAATACCCACTTTTTTGTTAAATCTTCCGGCCAGCAGCATCGTATAGGCTTTAATGACATTCTTTATATTGAAAGCATCAAAGATTATGTGAATATCCGGACTGCAGCAGAAGAATATATTGTTTTAGATACACTGAAATCAATGGAGAATCAGCTTTCCGATCAATTTGTAAGAATTCATAAATCTTTTATTGTCAATCTTGGTAAAATTAAGAGTGTCAGCCCCAAAAAAGTTATACTTCCTGAACATGAAGTTCCAATAGGAGACAGTTATAGAGCTAATCTTTTGGGAAGACTAAAATAGAAATAGGAGTGGCTTTTATGTAATTAGGGAGTACTATTCCAACAAAAAAAGACGACTTCTACTGAAGCCGCCTTTATGTATTAATCGATCTAACAATTAATCTTATTTTTCCTGTTGTTTAATCAGGTTCAGAGCAGAACCAGCCTTAAACCAATCGATCTGCTGATCGTTGTAAGTATGGTTTGCTATGATGATATCTTTAGTTCCGTCTGCGTGAACGAATTCTAATGTCAATTGTTTTCCTGGAGCAAACTGATCAAGATCTAAGAAGTTAACAGTGTCATCTTCCTGAATTTTGTCATAATCTGCTTCATTAGCAAAAGTGATCCCCAACATCCCTTGTTTTTTAAGGTTGGTTTCATGGATTCTTGCAAATGATTTCACCAATACAGCTTTTACCCCAAGGTGTCTAGGCTCCATTGCAGCGTGCTCTCTTGAAGAACCTTCACCATAGTTCTGGTCTCCTACAACAATAGTTGGAACGCCTGCCGCTTTGTAAGCTCTCTGTACAGCCGGAACTTCACCGTATTCACCAGTAAGTTCATTTTTCACCTTATTGGTTTCCATATTGTAAGCATTAACAGCTCCAATCAACATATTGTTGGAAATATTATCAAGGTGACCTCTGTATTTCAACCAAGGACCAGCCATAGAGATGTGGTCAGTAGTACATTTTCCGAACGCTTTGATCAAGACCTTAGCTCCTTCAATGTTTTTACCATCCCAAGCCGGGAACTCTTCCAGTAACTGAAGTCTGTCTGAAGTAGGGCTTACGTTTACCACAACGCTGGAACCATCTTCAGATGGAGCCTGGTATCCGTTATCATCTACTGCAAAACCTTTAGAAGGAAGCTCGAAACCTCTGGGTTCGTCAAGTTTTACCTGCTCACCAGCTTCGTTTGTTAAAGTATCTGTAATAGGGTTGAAGTCTAATCTTCCTGAGATAGCCACAGCGGCTACCATCTCAGGAGAAGCTACAAATGCATGGGTGTTGGGGTTACCGTCAGCTCTTTTTGCAAAGTTTCTGTTGAAAGAGTGAATAATAGAGTTTTTCTCTCCTTTTTCAGCGCCTTCTCTGTCCCATTGTCCAATACAAGGTCCACAGGCATTGGTAAAGATTCTTGCGTTTTCAAATTTTCTGAAAGAATCAAGGAAGCCATCTCTTTCTGCTGTGAATTTCACCTGCTCAGAACCAGGGTTGATTCCTAGTATTGCTTTTGGTTTTACCCCTTTTGCAACAGCGTCTTCCACAATAGAAGCCGCTCTTGATAAGTCTTCGTAAGAAGAGTTGGTACAAGAACCAATGAGAGCCCATTCAACTTCCAGCGGCCATCCGTTAGCTTCAGCTTTAGCTCTGAATTCAGCAACCGGTGTTGCCAAGTCCGGAGTGAAAGGTCCGTTTAAGTGAGGCGTTAGTTCAGAAAGGTTGATCTCAATTAATTGATCGAAATATTGTTCAGGGTTTGCGTATACTTCAGCATCACCTGTTAAGTGTTCAGCAATTGTATCAGCAGCATCTACTACATCCTGTCTTCCGGTAGCTGAAAGATATCTTCTCATAGAATCATCATATCCGAAGGTAGAAGTAGTAGCCCCAATTTCGGCGCCCATGTTACAGATTGTACCTTTTCCGGTTGCAGAAAGAGATTCTGCTCCTTCTCCGAAATATTCAACGATACATCCTGTACCTCCTTTTACGGTAAGAATTCCTGCTACTTTTAAGATCACGTCTTTTGCAGAAGTCCATCCGTTCATTTTACCGGTTAATTTTACTCCGATAAGTTTAGGCATTTTAAGTTCCCATGCCATTCCGGCCATTACGTCTACTGCATCAGCACCTCCTACACCAATGGCAACCATTCCAAGACCTCCTGCATTTACCGTGTGAGAGTCTGTTCCAATCATCATTCCTCCTGGGAAGGCATAATTTTCCAATACAACCTGGTGAATGATACCCGCTCCCGGTTTCCAGAATCCGATTCCGTATTTATCACATACGGAGCTTAGAAAGTTGAATACCTCAGAGTTTTTGTTGATACCTTCCTGTAAATCTTTGTCTGCTCCTACTTTCGCCTGAATCAGGTGATCTGCGTGAGCGGTTGACGGAACAGCTACTTTTGTTTTTCCTGCCTGCATAAATTGTAATAACGCCATTTGCGCTGTTGCATCCTGCATCGCTACTCTGTCTGGAGCAAAGTCTACATAAGAATTTCCTCTTTCATGTGCTTGCGTAGCATTCCCTTCCCAAAGGTGGGTGTAAAGAATTTTTTCTGAAAGTGTAAGCGGTTTTCCCACGATTTGTCTTGCAGCTGCAATTCTTTCTGGGTAACGTTCATACACCTTTTTGATCATATCAATATCAAAAGTCATATTTTATTTTAGTTTAGTTCTTTTTTCCGTTAATATACCTCTCTCTTTGAATTTCATAAAGAGAAGAACCATTTATATACATCAAAAAACGTTCCTATAATCTATTAATAGGGCTTATTTTGATTAGAAAATCAAGAGATTTTATAACTTTCAATTTAAGAAAAAATAGATTCTTTTTTTGTGATTTTATCGAAAAAAAATCGTATTTCACTTAAAATAGAAACATTCTAAACAAAAAAAGAAAGATTTTAAATCCTAAAGGACTAAAATCTTTCAATTATATAATTTTCAAAAGTCTTGCGACTTATTTATGAATTGTATTAGTGAGCGCTTGTGCTTGTCAACTCTTTAATAGAAGGTACAAAAGTTGTCAGATCAATCCCTTCAACAGCCGCTTTATATTCGTCAATATTAGGAATACGTCCGATAATCGCTGAAAGTACAACAACCGGAGTTGAAGCCAATAGAGATTCTCCTTTTTTACGTTCTGAATCTTCTACTACTCTTCCCTGGAAAAGACGGGTAGAAGTAGCCAATACAGTGTCTCCTTTTGCCGCTTTTTCCTGGTTACCCATACATAGGTTACATCCAGGGCGCTCAAGGTACATTACGTTTTGGTATTCTGTACGAGCTTCACCTTTAGGAGCGTTATCATTGAATTCAAATGCTGAATATTTTTCTAACAGTTCCCAATCACCCTCAGCTTTTAGTTCGTCGATGATGTTATAAGTGGGTGCAGCTACTACCAACGGTGCGCTAAATTCTACTTTACCATTTTGCTTTTCAAGGTTTCTAAGCATTTGAGAAAC
The DNA here is from genome assembly GCF_050632815.1 of Chryseobacterium sp. JK1. Taxonomy (NCBI): domain Bacteria; kingdom Pseudomonadati; phylum Bacteroidota; class Flavobacteriia; order Flavobacteriales; family Weeksellaceae; genus Chryseobacterium; species Chryseobacterium sp. JK1. The sequence continues at coordinate 165,848 of NZ_JBODRU010000006.1, forward strand.
GATCTTAAGGTCACCTTTGTGAACCATACAAGATCCTACAAAACCAAGGTCTACTTTTTTCTCTCCTCCATAGTAGGAAAGATCTCTGATAGTGTCGTGAGTATATCTTTTAGAGACATCGTCGTTGTTTACATCCGGGTCAGCAATCATCGGTTCTACGATGATGTCAAGGTCTACAACTACTTCAGCATAATATTTAGCATTAGCATCCGGAGTTAAACCTGGTTTTTCACCTGATCTGATTTCAGCAATTCTCTTATCAGCTTTATCAATTAATCCCTGAAGAACTTTATTGTGGTTATCCATCCCTTTATCAATCATAATCTGGATTCTGCTTTTTGCAATTTCCAATGATTCGATTAACGTATTGTCTTCTGAAATATTGATAGAAGCTTTTGCTTTCATTTCGGCAGTCCAGTCTGTAAATGTGAAGGCCTGGTCAGCAGGAAGTGTTCCGATGTGAACCTCAATGATTCTTCCCTGGAATACGTTCTCTCCTCCAAACTGCTTCAACATCTGAGCTTGGGTAGCGTGTACAACATCACGGAAATCCATGTGTTCTTTCATTTCTCCTTTGAAAGTTACCTTTACAGATTCAGGGATTGGCATAGAAGCTTCACCTGTAGCTAATGCAAGAGCAACCGTTCCGGAATCGGCACCGAAAGCAACCCCTTTAGACATTCTTGTGTGAGAGTCACCACCAATGATGATTGCCCACTCGTCTACGGTAATATCGTTAAGAACTTTGTGAATAACGTCTGTCATTGCATGATATTCCCCTTTAGGGTCACGGGCGGTGATCAGACCGAATTCGTTCATGAATTTCATAAGCTTAGGAATGTTAGCCTGAGCTTTTTTATCCCAAACAGAAGCCGTGTGACATCCTGACTGGTATGCACCGTCAACGATAGGTGAAATCACAGTAGCAGCCATAGATTCAAGTTCCTGAGAAGTCATAAGACCTGTCGTATCCTGTGAACCTACAATATTAACCTGTACACGAACGTCTGATCCAGCGTGTAATACTTTTCCTGGAGTGGTTCCAACAGCATTTCTGTTAAAGATTTTTTCTACAGCCGTAAGACCTTGTCCTTCGTGAGAAATTTCTTTTGACGGAGCAAATACAACTGGTGCTTCAACGCCCAATACCTGAGCAGCAAAAGTCTGTAATTTTTTACCAAATACGATCGCGTAAGATCCACCCGCTTTGATGAATTCCATCTTTTGAGGAGTGAAAGACTTCGCAAGGTCGATTAATTCCTGGTCTCCGTTATATAATTTTTTTTCTTTTGTATTGATTGTTAATACCGTTCCTGTAGCTACAGAATAAGCTTCTTCAAGAATTACTTCTCCAGCTTCGTTACGAACAGCGTTTCCGTTTTCATCCACTTTCTTAACCCAGTTTTTAAGGTCGATACCAATACCTCCGGTAACGTCAACTGTAGTAAGGAAGATTGGAGAAATACCGTTTGTTCCCCCTACGATTGGAGCAAAGTTTACGAATGGTACATATGGGCTCGCTTGTCTACCTGTCCAAAGAGCAACGTTGTTTACTCCTGACATTCTTGATGATCCCACTCCCATTGTTCCTTTTTCAGCAATCAGCATAACGCTTGCATCCGGGTATTGAGCCTGTAAAGCTTTGATTTCTTCCTGAGCTTCAGGAGTAATCATACACTTCCCGTGAAGTTCACGGTCGGATCTTGAGTGAGCCTGGTTACCCGGAGAAAGTAAATCGGTGGAGATATCACCTTCACCAGCGATGAAAGTAACCACTTTTATTTCTTCTGCAACCTCAGGAAGCTTAGTGAAAAACTCAGCCTGTGCATAGCTTTCAAGAATTTCTTTTGCAATTTCACTACCGCTTTCGTATGCTTCTTTAAGACGGTTGGTATCTGCTTCATAAAGGAAAACCTGAGTTTTAAGGACATTTGCTGCTTCTTTTGCAATAGCAACGTCATTTCCTAAAGCCAGATCAAGAAGAACTCCAATAGAAGGTCCTCCTTTCATGTGAGATAATAATTCAAACGCAAAAGCAGGAGAAATTTCTTCTACTACGGATTCACCAAGGATAATTTCTTTTAAAAATGTAGCCTTTACTCCCGCAGCACTTGTCGTTCCCGGCAGCGTGTTGTAAATAAAAAAGTTAAGAGAATCTGCTCGATGTTCATTACCGGCATCTTTGATCTGCGTAATGATTTCGCTTAGTAATTCAGCACCATCGATTGGCTTTGGATGTAGCCCTTGGGTTTTTCTTTCCTCAATTTCCTTGATGTAATCCTTATAAATATTCATAATAGAAGTCTTTCAATTTTAAAGGTAGATTAAAATAAGTTATCGTATGGCGACTTCTTTACCGGTATGAATAAAATACAATTTAATAACATTTTGAGTTTTCGTATTTTAATTGGCAACATGAACCGGAGTAAAGCCAGGATAATCTACACTTTATTTAAAAGTATTTTTAAATTATTAAACAATTCAAAATGTTTCCCCAAATTTACGAAATTTTACTATTTTATAAGAATGAAATTATTTAGATTGTTTATAAATATGAATTTGATAATTTCTATTTTTGGCTGTAATTTTGCAGACAAATGGTGAATATGAAAAATATCCTGAATGTTTTATGTGTTTTTATTTCGATTTTCGTTTTCTCGCAGACAAAAGCGGTGAAAAAAAATCCGTCTAAGGGCACCGCTAAAACTACAGTGCGAAAAGTAACAGACGTTGTAAAACCTAACCCGGATCTTGTAATAATCAATAAAGATCTCCCTTTACTTATTCCCAAAAAGAAAGGAGATGACTTCGGCTATGTCAGCCAAAACGGAAAATTCATCATCCAACCGGAGTATCATATAGCGGTATTTTTTTATGAAGACTGTAATTTGCTGAACTCTCCCAATGAAAAAGTCAGAAAATTCGGAACAGCCGATTATGCTACTGTAGAAAAGAACATGATTTCCTATAGAGTAGATCAATCCGGAAAAAGAGTATATCAGTTTAAAGACGCAGACCTTGGAAAATGTAAGTTTGAAGAATACAAGCAACAGTTATTTCAGGCTTATATTTTAAATGGTTTTTACGGTATCATCGAGAAAGCCACCTTTGTAAATGCCGCCGACTATAGACAGTTTAAAATTTATCCTCAGTACCAATATCTTTATATTATGGAAGGTGACGATGTGAGTAATCCTATGATTGTAGCTTCCAATAATGACCGTTTTGGAGTGATTGATGTGAACAACAAGATTATCATTCCTTTTGAATATGCCAATATTAAAAGAAATTTCAGCTGGAAGCTCGGAAGGATGTTTGAAGTTACCAAAGATGGTAAAAACTACTATTATATTGATGCCAATAACAAAACATACTAAGGTATTGAAAAGCAGATTTCCTGATCCTGATCAGCTTTTAAACCAGAAGCTTACATTTGATATATTTTTTGTAATTTTGCGCCTGAAATAAAGGGGTGCTTTAACAGGCTGAGATTATACCCAATGAACCTGGAACAGGTAATGCTGTTTAGGGACGTGGTTCCATGAGAGCCAACACTGTATAATATCTTATCGATCCCCTTTTATTCATTAAATGTCAAAGATTTATAGAATGAAAGGATTATTTTTTTTAGGGCTTAGTGTAGGCTCTGTAGCCTTTATCCAGGCTCAAAATAAAGATTCTCTGAAAATCAGAGAAATTGAAGCAGTCAGCTTTACCAAACGACTTCCTGTTGCCAAGGAAATTATCAATGTTCAGAAAGATTTAGATGGGAAAAACCTGGGTCAGGACCTTCCTATTCTTTTGAAAAATCAAACCTCCATTATTTCTACTTCAGATGCCGGAAACGGAGTTGGATATACGGGATTCCGAATTCGTGGTGTTTCGGGGTCATCCATTAATGTTATGATGAATGGAGTACCGTATAACGATTCAGAAAGCCAGGGTACATTTTTTGTGAATGTTCCGGATTTAACGAGTTCAGCGTCTCAGATTGTCATTCAGAGAGGGGTCGGAACATCCAATAATGGAGTTTCTGCTTTTGGAGCAAGTGTCAATGTTATTTCCAAAGATCCGGAGGATAAATTCTATTTCAAAACAGATGACAGCTACGGCTCTTTTAATACTTATAAATATGCTGCTGAAATAGGTTCTGGAAAATTCTGGAAAAACCGTCTTTCTGTAATGGGAAGATATACAAGAATTCACTCTGATGGTTATATAGACAGAGCTTCCTCAGATCTTCATTCTTATAATTTTACCGCGTTGTTCGAAGAAGGGAAAACGAAGTTGAGATTAATGGCTTTTGGAGGAAAAGAGAAAACGTATCAGGCCTGGGGTGGTGTTACAAAGGAAAGATGGGAAACCGATCCTAAGTTTAATGACTCAGGAGTTATTTATGATGCCAACTGGGAGAATGTTGTCGGGTTTTATAATAATGAAACGGATAATTACAGACAGAATCACTATCAGTTGTTATGGGAGCAGAAGTTCAATGACCGATGGAATCTGGAGACAACTTTCCATTACACCAAAGGAAAAGGATATTATGAAAACTATAAACAGGATAATGCTTTTTCAAGATATAACCTTCCCGATGTTGTTGAGAACGGGCAAACCATCAAATCTTCAGACTTTATCCGAAAAAAATGGCTGAATAATGATTTCTATGGGGTAGTTTCAACTTTATACGGAAAATTTGAAAATCTGGACATCAATATCGGAGCAGTTGCCAACCAATATTACGGTAGGCATTACGGAAACGTTACCGGAGTGTTCTATCCACAAATTGACGAAAGCGAATACTACAGAAACCGTTCTGTGAAAAATGAGGTTTCAGGTTTTGCAAAGGCTTTATTGAGAGTGAATAATTTTGAATTTTTCGGAGATTTGCAGCTTAGAAATATTACCTACAACACCAAAATCCTGATGGCTGGTGATAAAGAAGGTGCTAATCTGGATAAAAACTGGTTGTTTTTTAATCCAAAAGCAGGGGTAAACTACAGAATCGATGGAGGTAAAGTATTCTTGTCCTATGCTCACGCCCATCGCGAGCCCAACAGGGAAGATATCATGTCTAATAATGACGTTAAGCCAGAGAAACTTCATGACTTTGAAGCAGGATTGGAAAAACAATTCGGAATCGTATCTGTAACGGCAAACCTTTACTATATGTATTATGTTAATCAGTTGGTTTTAAATGGTACCCTTAGCAACGTTGGAGCATTCATCAGAACAAACTCAGGAAAAAGCTACAGAAGAGGAATTGAAATTGGCGCATTAGCAAAGCTTTCAAAACAATGGGAAGTGTCTGGGAACTTGACACTAAGCCAGAACAGAAACCAGGACTTTAATATTCAGAATGGAACCGTTCCTCAGAGCTTAGGAAATACACAGATCTCATTCTCGCCCAATGTAATTGCTAATCTGAGTGTGAAATATAATCCAACCAAGAACTTCCAGTTTGCCCTGATGAACCAATATGTTGGGAAACAGTATCTGGACAATACAGAAGATAAAAATCTCCAGCTTAAAGATTACTTCCTGACCGATTTTAATGCACAGTATCAGTTTAAAATTGCTAATAATGACATCGCTCTGAAACTGTTGGTAAACAATATTTTTAACAGGAAATATGTGAATAATGGAGCGGTAGACGGAAGCCAGGCCTATTATTTTGCTCAGGCCGGAACCAACTTTATGGTGGGAGTAAGCTGGAAAATTCAATAGTGGTGAACTGTGAAATTTTGAAAGAAATATAAAAGAATTCACCCTTTTACTTTTTCATAATTTTACCCATCGCCTTACTAAGAGTTAAGCTCAAAAAAAGAAGTTTAAATAACTGTATTCGTGTTTTAGTACATAATAATCAAAAGACTGCTCTGGCGGTCTTTTTTTATATCCGTTAAATATCTTAAAAAGTCATGAAAAAGTTATAAATTTGCCACCAAATGAATATTTCAGCATACATTTTAGAATATTTAAAACAATTTGGAACAGCCACTGTTCCAGGCTTTGGTGTGTTTTCTCTGAAAAATTCTAAGGCAATTATCAATTCCGAAAACGGAAGTATCCTGCCACCGGCAAGTCAGATTGAATTTTCTATAGACTATGAGGTACAGGCGGAAGACCTTGCAGCTTTTATTGCTGCCCAAAAACAAATGTCTTTAGAAGCTTCCAAGAGTGATCTGAAGATTCAGACCGATTTTTGGAAGAAAAAACTTCAGGCAGAACAGGTTCTTGAAATTCAAAATCTGGGAACCGTTTATATCGAAGAAGGAAATACCAACTTTAAAGGTAAAAGAATAGAATCCGGAGGTCCCGACTTTTATGGTTTGGAAGAAATCAGATTCTCGGATATCAATAACGGAGAAAGGGTAAATGCCTCTGCAAACCGCGAGAAAGATTATAAATTCAAGAAGATCATTCTTTGGGTTTTCTTACTGCTTATACCGGTTTTAGGAATTTTATACCTTGCTTTTACCCAACAGGACCTTCTTTTCGGAAAAAAATCTTTCGATAAGGTTTCTGTTCAGACTTCTACTCACAGAATTATAAAAGATACGGTAAAACTAATGGTTCATACACCGGCCGCTCCCGTTTCAGACTCTCTGAAAAAAGATTCACTTGTAAAACCTGTCGGAAAAGAAGTTAAAACAACACCGGCCACTCCAATCAACACTAAGACTCAATGGCAAAAAAAATAAAAACGGCGTCAGAATCTCTGACTATTATGACGAATATCGTTCTTCCGAACGAAACCAATTCTTTAAGAAACCTTTTTGGAGGTGAACTTTTAGCAAAAATGGATCGTTGTGCTTCTATTTCTGCAGCAAGACACTGTGAAAGAAGAGTGGTAACAGCTTCTGTAAACCACGTTTCCTTCAATCATCCAATTCCGGAAGGTGGAGTAGTGGTATTGGAATCGAAAGTTTCCAGAGCGTTCTCTACTTCTATGGAAGTCTATGTAGATGTATGGTTGGATGATCCTATCAATCAGAAGAAAATTCATACCAATGCAGGAATTTATACCTTCGTTGCAGTAGATGAATTTAACCGCCCGATTCCTATTCCGGAAATGATTCCAGAAACAGACGAAGAAAAAGAAAGATTTGCAGCGGCTTTCCGTAGAAAAGAACTTTCATTAATTCTTTCAGGAAGAATGAAACCTTTAGAATCTGTAGAGCTTAAAAAACTATTCCAGGAGCCGCAGGAGTCTAAGAAAGACAAGAAATAAAACACAAAAAACACAAATGCTTGGCACAAATTTTCACAAATGATTTGTGTCTTATTAAATGAAAAGAAATAAAAATGGGTATTTCAGAAAATGATATATCAAAAATTGTTTACGAAGCAGGATATGCTGTTCATAAAATATTGGGCCCCGGACTTTTAGAAAGTGCTTATGAAGAATGTCTCTTTTATGAATTAAATAAACATGATATTCTTGTAGAAAGACAAAAACCGATGCCCTTGATGTATGAAGAGGTAAAATTAGATGTTGGGTACAGACTTGATTTTCTAATTGAGAAAAAGTTTGTGTTGGAAATAAAATCTGTAGAAACATTACATGATATTCACTTAGCGTAAATACTCACCTATCTTCGTTTAAGTAATTGCAAACTTGGAATGTTGATTAACTTTAATACGACCCAGTTTAAAAATGGAGTAAAAAGAGTAATTGACGGAAAATTATAATTTGTGTTATTTGTGAAATTAATTCGTGTCATTTGTGTTTAAACTATGAAAATACTTCTTTTAGATAAAAATCATCCTCTTATTACCGAACAGCTTTTAGCTAAAAACTTCATATTGGAAGAAGATTTTACTTCCACTTATGATGAGGTTTGTGATAAAATCAAAAATTACGATGGGATTATCATCAGAAGCCGTATTCCTTTAGATAAAAACTTTCTTGAAAAAGCAGAGGATTTGAAGTTTATTGCCAGAGTAGGCGCCGGAATGGAAAATATTGACATTCCTGTTGCTGAAAAATTAGGAATTCAGCTGATCAACTCTCCGGAAGGAAATAGAGATTCTGTGGCAGAGCACGTTGTAGGAATGTTACTGATCGTAATGAACAGGCTTTTTATTGCCTCTCAGGAAGTAAAAAACGGAATCTGGAAACGTGAAGAAAACAGAGGTGACGAATTGCTTGGGAAGACTGTCGGGCTGATAGGATATGGGAACATGGGAAAAGCTACTGCTAAAAGGCTTTCTGGCTTTGGATGTAAAGTGATCTTCCATGATCTTCTTCCTGATCTTTCAGACGAATTTGCTTCACAGGTTACTTTAGAAGAACTTAAGCAGTCTGCGGAAATCCTTAGTCTTCATATCCCTTTAACTGCAGAAACGCATTATCTTGTTGATGAAACCTTTATTAAAGAAATGAAGAATAACTTCTATTTCGTGAATACAGCAAGAGGAAAAAATGTGAAAACTAAAAGTTTAGTGGAGGCAATGAAATCCGGGAAGGTAAAAGCAGCCTGTCTGGATGTTTTAGAATACGAAAAGTCTTCTTTTGAAAATATAGAAACCGAAAATGAGGATCTGAATTATCTTCTTCAGTCGGAAAATGCTATTGTTACTCCTCATATTGCGGGCTGGACACATCAGAGTAAGGAAAAACTGGCTCAGTTTATTGTAGATAAAATCATAGCATCCTATTGTTAAATATAATAGAAACAAATTGATAACCTAAATCTGTCGAGATTTAGAAGTTAAAGTATAAAGAGACAAATTAACTTTAGGGCAGTTTGTCTCTCTTTGTTTTTTATAAAGAGTTACATATTTCTTGAGATTTTGAATCTTTTATCTTTTTATTATTTCGCTTTTTCAAATTTTTATGTTAAATAATTCATAATATCCCCCTCATATTTACTATTTATTTTTGAGTTTTACTAAATTGCCACTCATTTTTGAATCTCATGAAGACGAGCAACCTGGTACTTATTTTAACTGTAATTTTATCCCTGTTTTCCTGCAAAAAAAAGTCTGAAGCCAAAGAAGTTTCAGCCGAAAATACGACCAATCTTCCCAATTATGGAAACGTAGATTTGGGAAATGTATTTACCAAGGCTGATGGCGAGCTTTTGAATAGGCAGGCAACAGTTAATTATATAGATCAGTATTACAAAAAGATCTGGGATGCAGGAGATCTGAGTGGAGGTATTCTTGTGGCGAAAGGAGATGAGATTCTGTATGAAAATTACAGGGGATTCGGAAGAGAGGGCAATCAGATGCCAATAAATAAGAATACTCCATTGCATGTTGCGTCAGTTTCAAAGACACTTACGGCAATGGCGATGATGAAGTTGGTTGAAGCTGGCAAAATAAAGATGTCTGATCATCTTACTCAGTATTTTCCAGGATTTCCTTATCCTAATGTTACTGTTCAAACATTACTGGATCAAAGAAGTGGTCTTCCTAAATATGAATATTTCATCACAAAAATTCAGCCCGCTCCGGCGGAACTTTCAAAACCGTTTCTGACCAATGAGGATATCCTGAATATGATTGTTAAATACAAACCGGATTTGGCAAGAGATACAGATACAGGTTTTATGTATTGTAATACAAACTTTGCTCTATTGGCTTTATTGATTGAGAAGGTTACTAAAACCCCTTTTCCTCAGGCGATGAAAGAAATGGTTTTTGCACCATTGAAAATGAACAATACTTACATTTTCCAGGAAAAAGATATTCCAACCGCTGCACAGTCATTCTATTATGGAGGAAGCAAATTGTATCCGCTGGATAGATTAGATCTTATTTATGGTGATAAAAACGTTTATACTACACCAAGAGATTTGTATAATTTTTCAAAGGCGATGTTCTCCAAGAATTTCTTAAAGCCAGAGCTGATGCAGATGGTATTTGCACCATACAGCAATGAAAAAATGGGGATGAATAATTATGGATTAGGATTCAGAATGAAGATCTTTGATAATGGTGAAAAGCTAACGTACCACAATGGTTGGTGGCATGGTACAAACTCTGTATTTGCTCATCTTCTGAAATCAAAAGTTACCATTGTTGCTATTGGAAATAAGTATTCAAACAAAGTATATACAGCACTTGCATTATCAGGATTATTTGAAAATTTCCCTTTACAGAAAGATAAACTTCATACGGTGATGAATGATAATAAAGATACTTTAAATTCTGGACAGGAAGTTTTTGGAGAATAATGTTTATTTTTGCTTAAACATTTTCATGAAAAGGTTTCTTTTATTATTCGTTATCTGCTTTCTTGTACACTCATGTGCAAGAGTAGGATCACCTGTGGGTGGGCCAAAAGATACATTAGCACCAAGGTTTTTAAGTTCAAACATTGATACCACAAGAATTAATGTAAAAAGAGATATTCACGAGCTCCGTCTGGATTTTGATGAATATATTACATTGAAAGATATCAACAAAAACCTGATCATTTCTCCGCCCATCAAGAATATCAAGAGAATTCTTCCGTCGAATATTGCCAATAAATTTATTTTGATCCAATGGGCAGATACGCTTCAGGCCAATACGACCTATAACTTCAATTTCGGAAATTCAATTGTGGATAACAACGAATCTAATATTCTTCGTTATTTCAATTTTGCTTTTTCTACAGGGGGTAAACTTGATGATCTTTATGTAAGTGGTGAGGTAAAAGATGCCATGGAGATCAAAAAGAAGAGTGGGAGTAATGAAAATAAACTGGTAGTAGGCTTATATCAGGTGAAAGATACCATCAACTACAGACAGAAGCCTTATTACATTACAAAAGTAGATGAAGATGGATACTACGAACTGAATTATCTGTCGCCGGGAAAATATAAAATCATCGCTTTTGATGATGAAAACGGTAACTCTGTATATGATCCGGGTAAAGAAAAAGTCGGATTTCAAAAAGAAGCTATCAATATTGAAAAATCTATTTCAGGACTCAATTTAAAGGTGTATCCTTCTAAAAAAGCTGTAAAGTATTCAGAAATGAAAGAAATTGCAGGAGGGGTTTTAATGTTGTTTGAAGGACATCCTGAAGATGTAAAAGTTCAATCACTGAACGATAAAATCAAAGATGTTAAAATTACGCATACTCCGAAATCAGACTCGGTAAGAATCTGGTTTGATGCAGTAAAAAGTGATGTAGGGCAAACCGTGAATGAGAAGCTTGTATTCAGTCACAATCTCGGTCTTAAAAAAGACAGTATTTATAATGTTTCCCTGCAGTACAAATACAATAAGAAAAACGTAATGGACATCGTAAGTGATAATGACGGTGCTTCATTGGCTCCCAATGCTGAGTTTAGAATTTCTTCCGACTATATGATTGATAAAATTGATCCTTTTAAATGGACTTTGAACATTAAAGGTGACAGTATCAGTACAATACCGTTTAAAGCAAGAATTTCTGAAACCAATCCATACAAGATTTTAGTTCAGTCCGATTTTGTAAGCGGAAAAGCTTATCAGCTTACTATTCCTAAAGAAACGGTGTCTTCTTTCTTTACGAAAAATACCCAGTCGAAACGTTTTGATTTTGACGTGGCGAAGATAGACCAGTTCGGAAGCCTTGAATTTACATTAACGAACGCGCCTACTTCCAGCTATTGGATTCAGCTGCTTGATTCTTCTGAGAAAGTAGCTTACCAAAAGTATACGAAAGGTAATAAAGTAAAATTTGATATTCTGAAACCCCAGGAATATGTAGTAAGAATATTAGTGGATAATAATGAAAATAAGTATTGGGATGAAGCAGATTTTGCCAATGAAGTTTTTGCTGAAGATGCTTACGTTTTCTATAAAAAAGTTATCATAAGAGGATTATGGGAAACCAGAGAAGAATGGGACTTAAAAGATACAAGAAGCCTTGATAATCCTAAAGGAACAAACCCTTCCCCTGTACCCCCAGCTAAGGCTCCTGCAGAATCTGAGACCGTGAAGCAGACCGTGAAAACGGAAATAAAATCCAATACCGCTGTTCTCACCCCAGTAAAATAAAAGTATGAAGACGGCTAAAAAAATAATATTCTGGACTTTAGTGGCTTTTGCTATCATTCAGTTTATTCCTATTGACCGGGTGAATAAACCTGTTGATTCTTCTGTGAATTTTGTAGATTCAAAGAAAACCCCAGAGAAGATCAGAACAATGCTTAAAAACGCTTGTTATGACTGCCATTCCAATGAAACTGTATATCCTAAATATGCTTTTATTGCTCCAATTTCCTGGTCTGTAAAAAGCCATGTGAATGAAGGGCGTGAGCATCTTAACTTTTCTATCTGGGGAACCTATAATAAAGAATTAAAAGAGAATATACTCGATAGGTCTATTGAGGCTCTTAAACATAAAACAATGCCTTTACCAGGCTATATTGTTTATCATGATGAAGCTAAACTTACAGAAGCAGAAAGAACGCTTCTGGCTCAATATCTTGAAGAAATGCTGAAATCTAAAACATACTAAGTTTAAAAATAGAGTTTCCCACAAGTTTCACCAATTGTATAGAACGGTTTTATAAAACTCTATAATGATCTGTGAAAGTTGTGGGAAAATTGTTTTCTGATCATAAAAAAACTCCCGCAAAATCTTCAGATCTGCGGGAGTATTTATTACAAAAATTATTTTTTTAAATAGTGTTCAAAAAATTTTTTCTGAGAATCAAAAGCGATGTCTTCCAGGTTGAGTTCCTGTAAAGGAATCCATACGGCCTCTGAAATCTCTGAAAGTTCAAGATTTACCTCAAATTTTTCCGAAACAGTATACTCATAAAAAAGATCAATCGTATTATAATCAATCTCCTTGTATTGATAAATGTTGGGAAGGCTTGTAAGGTATTTCAGATTGGAAATATTGATATTCAGCTGTAGTTCTTCAAAAAGCTCTCTTCTGCAGGTTTCTTCTGCACTTTCTTTAGGATCAACAAAACCTCCGGCCAGATCGAGTTTTCCTTTTTTAGGATCTCTGTTTCTTCTGGTAAGATAAATTTCATCTCCACATCTGATGACAACCGCTACAGCGCCTGCCACGTTGTTGTACAGTGTAAATCCGCATTCGGGGCAGTTCCATTTTTTTTCGCCGTCCCAATGTAAAGTTTCTTTGCCACAGCTTGGGCAATATTTCAACAATTTCATCTGTTTATAATTATTTTGTGAAAGGTCAGATGGAACTTATGCTCACTGAGCAATATTAAAGTTCCTCGGATGATAACTCAAAATAACATCCCGCAATTCTTCTGTTTTAAGATGGGTGTAGATTTCCGTTGTTGTAATACTGGAATGTCCCAACATTTCCTGAATATAACGAAGATCTGCCCCATTCTGCAATAAATGCGTGGCAAAAGAATGCCTGAATGTATGTGGAGATATTTTCTTGTTGACCCCTGCCTTATCTGTAAGTTCTTTAATGATAAGAAATACGATTACTCTGGACATAGAAGTTCCACGGCTGTTCAAGAACAGTGTATCTTCATATTTCTTATTGATTTTTCCCTTAGAACGTACTTCTTTGATATAGCTTTCCAGTAAGTCAGCAGTATAATCTGCCAAAGGAACAAAACGGGTTTTGTTTCCTTTTCCGTGCACCTTGATGTATTGCTCTTTGAAATTGATATTGGATATCTTCAGATCGATAAGTTCAGACACACGGAGTCCGCAACCATAAAGCACTTCAATAATGCTTTGATTCCTTTTTCCGAGATCTGTATCAACCTCAATAGCAGCAATAATTTTATTGATATCTGGAAGGCTTAGAGTATCAGGTAAGTATAATCCTAATTTAGGGCCTTCAAGTAGTGCCGCAGGATTGTCTTCACGATATTCATCTTCAAGCAGAAATTTAAAAAATGCTTTAATGGAAGATATCCATCTTGCTTGTGATCTCTCACTGAATTTCTGTTTGGAAAGATTGAAAATGTATTCCTGCAGGTTTTCGTAACCAATAGAGTCTGGACCGACGTTCTCCAGATCCTCTTTTGCATAATCTTTTAATTTTTTAATGTCCCGAACGTAGGCGTCGAGAGTGTTTTCTGAAAAATTTCTTTCGAAACGAAGAAATATTTCAAAATCTTTGATCTTTTCATCCCAAGTCATTTGTGCTTATTTTTTTAGTTCACAGTCCGATATTTGTTCTATCTCAATATTATGGTTTCTAAGGAACGATATTCCGTCATCGTCCGAATACTCATTAATGTACACCAGTCTTGCAATACCTGCCTGTAGAATCAGCTTGCTGCATTCTTTACATGGCGATAACGTTAAATATAACGTTGCGCCTTCTGCAGATTGTGTGGAAGCCGCCAGCTTTAATATGGCATTGGCTTCAGCATGTAATACATACCAGTGCGTTTTCCCGTCTTCATCTTCACAGCAGTTTTCGAATCCCGAAGGAGTTCCGTTGTAACCATCTGAAATAATCATCCTATCTTTTACGATAAGAGCTCCTACCTGTTTTCTCTTACAGTAGGAAAGTTTTGCCCATTCCTGAGCCATTTTTAGATAAGCTTTGTCAAACTTATTCATACCGCAGCATTAGTTTTTCGAAATAATTTGGATTAAAATCTTTTTTGAAAGATTAGAAGTTGGGCTTTCTCTTCTCTAGAAACGCAGAAACTCCTTCTTTCTTATCTTCCATTTCAAAAAGTTCTCCGAAATAGGTAATTTCAGTCTCAAAACCTTTATCCGTGTCAGATAAATTCACAGCGTTAATCGCTTTGGATATTGCCATTGGTGAATTGTAGGCAATAGTGTTCGCTAATTCTTTCGTTTTTGTTAATAATTCTTCTATAGGGTATACTTCATTTACCAAACCGATCTCTTTTGCTTTTTGAGCGGGGATCATTTTGGCCGAGAAGATCATTTCGTTGGCAATACCTTTACCGACAAGCTTAGGAAGCCTTTGTGTACCTCCGTATCCAGGGATTAATCCCAAGGTTACTTCCGGAAGCCCTAATCTGGCATTCTCTGATGCATATCTGATATGGCATGCCATAGCAAGCTCTAAACCTCCTCCTAATGCAAAACCGTTTACGGCTGCAATAACAGGTTTAGAAAGTGTTTCAATTTTGTTGAACAACGTATTTTGTCCGTTTCTGGCTAGTTCTTCAGCTCTTTCTTGTCCGAAATCGCTGAATTCTTTGATATCAGCTCCGGCTACAAAAGATTTTTCTCCACTACCTGTAAGGATAATTACTCTGCATGAAGGATCTGAATTAAGTTCGTCCAATGCGGTGCTGATTTCCTGAATGGTTTTGGCATTTAGGGCGTTTAAGCTTTCAGGCCTGTTGATGGTAATGATAGATAATTTATCTTCTTTATTTAATAATATGTTGTCGTAACTCATTTTTCCACTTTAAAATATCATCCTTTGCAAATTATGAATTTTTTACAAAAAAAAGGAAAAAATATTATTTTTTTTTCCTTTTTTTTTATTTATCGTTCAATATGATTATTTAGAATGGTTCATCATATTTGCATCAATATTCACATTTAATTGAGATGCTACTTTCATGCCAAGCTCAATATTGGCGCGGAAAAAGTGGCATAGCTGTCGGTTGATAATCTCATCCTTTTTAGGCCCGGTGATGCCCTTCATGCTTCCTACAATATTTTGAATAAGGCGGTTTCTGTCTTCAGCATTCATTGCTTTAGAATAAAGAAGCCCTGGCTGAGTATAATGATCACTGTCGTTATCATTTCTATTATAGCTTGCTACGTGAGCGCTGTCCAGCTCATATTCGTAGTTTTTGTAAGAAGAATCAGTTTTGATGTCATCAAAACTATTCGGATGATAGTTAGGTTTATCCTGATAGGAGCTTGAATCTGCCATAAAACCGTCTCTTTGGTAGTTATTAACAGCAAAAGGACATCTGTTTACTTCCAGGTGGTGAGCATTCACTCCCACTCTGTATCGGTGTGCATCTGGATAGGAGAATAGTCTTCCCTGCAGCATTTTATCAGGAGAAAAACTGATTCCGTTGATCAGATTGCTTGGTGAGAAAGTAGATTGTTCAACATGGGCAAAGTAGTTAACAGGAACTTCATTCAGTTCCATTTCTCCTACTTCAATTAATGGGAAATCATCGTGGAACCATACTTTCGTTACATCAAAAGGATTCCATCTGAAATCTTTTGCCTGCTCTTCGGTCATTACCTGAATATAAAGAGTCCATTTTGGGAAATCTCCGTTTTCGATGGCATTGCAAAGATCTTCCTGTGCAAAATCAGGATTTTCTCCTGCCATTTTTACGGCTTCTTCATCGGTGAAGTTTTTCACTCCCTGTTTTGTTTTAAAATGAAACTTCACCCATACTCTTTCATTTTTATCATTGATCATAGAGAAGGTATGAGATCCGAAGCCATGCATATGTCTGTAGCCATAAGGAGTTCCTCTGTCTGACATTAATATAAGAACCTGATGAAGAGATTCAGGATTTAAACTCCAGAAATCCCACATCATGGTAGCACTTTTTAAATTGGTTTTCGGCACTCTTTTCTGAGTGTGGATAAAATCCGGGAATTTTTTTGCATCCTTAATAAAGAATACGGGAGTATTGTTTCCTACAAGATCCCAATTTCCGTCCTCTGTGTAGAATTTTAAAGCAAAACCTCTTGGGTCTCTTGCAGTATCTGCACTTCCTTTTTCACCTCCTACTGTAGAGAATCTTGCAAACATTCTGCATGAATTTCCAACGTTGGAAAAAAGCTTGGCTTTTGTATATTGGCTGATATCATGCGTTACGGTAAAAGTTCCGTAAGCGCCACTTCCTTTGGCATGCACAATTCTTTCAGGAATTCTTTCCCTAACGAAATGGGCAAGGTTTTCCTGAAGAATAAAGTCCTGCAACAATACCGGGCCTCTAGGTCCTACCGTCTGAGAATCCTGGTGCTCATAATAAGGTGCGCCGTTACTTAACGTTAATTTTTTAGAATCCATATCGTTGATGATTTGTATAAATATTTTTGTTTTTCTAAATCCAAGTGTAAAGGTAATGAATATCAAATTTACTTGAATTTTTAATTGGTAATAGCAAAAACGTTATATCTTTGTAATAGATAATATTAATCAAATGAACATTCAGCAACTGGAGTATCTTATCGCTGTTGATAAGTATAAACATTTTGGTAAAGCAGCTCAGGCGTGCTTCATTACACAACCTACGTTAAGTGCCATGATACAGAAATTTGAGGATGAACTGGATGTGAAGGTATTCGACAGAACAACGCACCCTATTCGTACCACAGATGTGGGGCTTCAGATCATTGATCAGGCCAAGGTGATCATCGAATCTGTCAATGAGTTGAAAAACAAAGCGAACCTATTGAATAATATTCTGGGGGGAACTCTGAACTTAGGTATCATCCCAACTGTTTCGTCTTTCATTCTGCCTACTGAGATTTTCAAATTCCTGGAGGAAAATCCGAAGATTCAGATGAATGTAAAAGAAATGACAACAGATAATATTATTAAGGCCTTAAAAGCCGGAGAACTGGATGCGGGAATTATCTCTACACCTTATGATACTGCAGACGAGTTTTATCAGGACTTCTTATTTAACGAAGAATTGATGATCTATAGTTCTAATACTGAGGCTAATAAAAAAAATGCTTACATTATTCCTGAAGAACTGAACGTAGAAAAAGTGTGGTTGCTTGAAGAAGGGAACTGTCTTAGAAACCAGTTTGAGAATATCTGCCACCTGAAAGAAAACACATTGAAACCTAAAAACTTAGATTTCCTTGCTTCCAATATTCAGACATTGGTGCATATGGTGGATAAAGTAGGAGGAATCAGTATTCTGCCGGAGCTTGCACTAAGCCAGCTATCTGAAGAGCAGAAGAAGAATGTTTTCCGATTCAAAAAGCCTTTTCCTTACCGAGAGATCAGTATTATTTATTATAAACCAACCTTTAAACAGAAAATCATTGATGAATTGTCTCATTCCATCAAAAATTCTTTAGAGCTTAAACTGAATTATCATGTAAGTCCGAAAGAATTTGTGAGCATAAAACCTCAATAGTAAAGAGACTTTAAAATGATAGAAATCATTAATTTAAATAATATTATAATTAATAAACAAAATTTTTGAGTATTAAAAAAATAGTACTTAAATTTGCTGCGTTTATTACGAGGAAAAATTTGACCTGATTGCAACCTCTATAAAAAAATGCTAAAACAGTATTCTTTTTTCTGGGCAATTTTTATTCATATTTTTTCTTCAACATTAATTTTCTAAATCTAAACAAAGAATAATATGTCTTATTTATTTACATCTGAATCCGTTTCAGAAGGACATCCGGATAAAATTGCCGATCAGATTTCCGATGCATTAATTGATCATTTTTTAGCGTACGATAAGGATTCAAAAGTTGCTTGTGAAACATTGGTAACGACAGGACAGGTTGTATTGGCTGGAGAGGTAAAGTCTGATGCTTACCTTGATGTACAGACCATTGCCAGAGAAGTAATCAATGGGATAGGGTATACAAAAGGAGAGTACATGTTCAACGGAGATTCGTGTGGAGTAATCTCTGCAATCCATGAGCAGTCTCCTGATATCAACCAAGGGGTGGACAGAGCAGTAAATGATGAGTCTTTTGAAGCAAAAGCGAATGCACAGGGAGCAGGAGACCAGGGGATGATGTTCGGATACGCTACTAATGAAACGGCGAACTATATGCCATTGGCTTTAGATCTTGCTCATACAATTCTTAAAGAACTTTCTGCAATAAGAAGAGAAAATAAGGAAATACTTTATCTTCGTCCTGATGCAAAAAGCCAGGTGACTATCGAGTACTCTGATGATCACAAACCTATCAGAATAGACTCTATCGTAGTTTCTACTCAGCATGATGATTTTGGAACAGAAGAAGAGATGCTTAACAAAATTCGTGAGGACATTAAAAACATTCTTGTTCCTAGAGTTGTGGCACAGCAGACAGAGGAGATCAAAGCTTTATTCAATGATCAGATCAAATACCATATCAACCCTACAGGTAAATTCGTAATTGGAGGACCTCACGGAGATACAGGTCTTACCGGTAGAAAAATTATCGTGGATACTTACGGTGGTAAAGGAGCTCACGGTGGTGGTGCTTTCTCTGGAAAAGACCCTTCAAAAGTAGACAGAAGTGCTGCTTATGCAACGAGACACATTGCTAAAAATCTTGTTGCGGCAGGAGTTGCTGATGAAGTTTTGGTACAGGTTTCTTATGCAATCGGAGTAGCAGAACCTTGTGGTTTATATATCAATACTTACGGAACTGCAAAAGTGGATCTTCATGATGGAGATATTGCTAAAAAAGTTTCTTCAATTTTCGATTTAAGACCTTATGCTATTGAGCAGAATTTGAAATTAAGAAATCCTATCTATCAGGAAACAGCTTCTTATGGACACATGGGTAAAGAGCATTATATTGCTGATAAAACCTTCAATAAAGGCCATAAAAAGGAATTAACGTTAAAAGACCTTGAGTTCTTCACATGGGAGAAACTAGACAAAGTAGAGGAAATTAAAGCCGCTTTCGGAATTTAATTTTTTCTTTTAAGAATAAATGGACTGCTTTATCTTCTGATAAGGCAGTTTTTTTTAATTTTACACGATAATAAATTAAAAGATGATGAATTTTAGAACTGCAGTGGCTATCCTTATCTTAGTTTTTCTGAGTATTGCAACAAAAGCTCAGTATACAATGCATAAAATGATCAGCGTAGGGTATACTTATCAGAATCAAAGTTTTGGTGAAGTGGGAGGGAAATTGCTTTTTCTTAAAAATGACGATGTTATTTACAGAGTAGGAGCTTCCGCTTTAATGGGAGCAACAGATTCTAAGTTTGCTATTATGCCTAAATTACAGGCAGATATCCTTCTGAATTTTCAGAAAGATGTAGACTTCTACCATTCTTACTATTTTCTGGCAGGAGCAGAAGGAACCAATAAATATATCGCTCCGAAAATAGGGGTTACCCTTTTTGGAATGCTTGACCTCACAGGAGGGTATGCTTTCCCTATCGGAGACACCCGTTTGAACGGAAAAGAAATGAAAGGTTTAAATATTAATTTTACATTAAATATCCCTACTGTGTTCATTCACGATATGTTTAAATGATTTTCTTTAAATTTTTCTTGTGAAAATTTAATAATCGGTTAACAGTTATTAAAAAATTATTATATTTACATCATAATAATTGTACCGCCTATTGAAGTAACTCTACTTTGAACTGTTTTGTTTATACAGCAGGCCCAGATAGAATATCTGGTAGAAGGGCTGTCTACAAATGTTATATTGAAAAGAGTTATGAAATCAAAATCGGATAGTTTACTAATTTCCCTTTACCAAAAAGGAGACGAGGGCGCATTATCAACCCTCATTCACCGACACCAGAGAGAACTGTTTACATTCATTTTTTACAAAATTAATGATGAAGACCTAGCCAACGATATCTTTCAGGACACTTTCATGAAGATTATTGTAATGCTGAAAGAAGGCCGTTATAACGAAGAAGGAAAGTTTATTCTTTGGGCGAAAAGAATTTCCCACAATTTAATCATTGACCATTTCAGATCCAAAGCCAAAAATGTCAAAGTTTCAGAAACCACTTTTGAAACCAATGAATATTCCATTTTTGATTTGATCAGAGAACCTTCAGAAAATATCGAAGATCAGCTTGTATCCAACCAGATTCAGGAAGACCTTTTGAAGATGTTACAATTTTTGCCACAAAATCAACAGGAGGTGATTAAACTTAGGTTTTTTGACGGGTTAAGCTTCAAAGAGATTGCAGATCATACAGATATGAGTATCAATACCACACTGGGTAGAGTACGATATGCACTCATTAACCTGAGAAAAATCATGGACGAAAATAATATAATCTTAACGAGATAAATAATATTTCGTAAAATTTCACGTTTTAAGGAAAACATACTTCGCCTATGAAAAAAAATGATTCTTTAAAAGTGAAAGCTTTGAAACCTAAGAAACAAACAATTGATTTTTTGCTGAATTTTTCCAAAAGCCTTGAGGTTGTGAAAAGCAAAAGCAAAAATTATCCTATTTTAAAAAATTAAAATTATTAACTTTGTGCTGTATGAAGATGCAGCACATTTTTTTTGATCTCGACAATACGCTTTGGGATCACCGCAGAAATGCTTACCTTACCATTAAAGAACTTTTCGAAAAAAAGGACATCACTTCGACGTATAATATTGACTTTGAAGAATTTCATTCTGTCTATCATGATATCAACGAAGAACTTTGGGAGAAAATCAGAGATGGAATTATCGGAAAAGAATATCTGAGGGAACACCGTTTTTATGACACTTTTCAACATTTTGGAATAGATAATAAAGAACTGTCTCTTTACTTTGAAGAAAACTTCCTGGATAATATCGTAAGCCATAACGAGCTTGTAGAAGGAGCAGAAGATGTTTTGGAATATTTAAAAGCCAAAAACTATACGCTTCATATTATTTCCAACGGTTTTCAGGAAGTAACAGAAAGAAAATGTACACTTTCAGGTATTGCTCCATATTTTAAAACCATAACCAGTGCAGATGCAGTTGGTGTAAGAAAACCCAACCCGCAAATTTTTGAATATTCCCTTGGTCTTTCTGATGCCAAAAAAGAAGAAAGTATCCTCATTGGTGATGATTGGATTGCTGATGCTATGGGAGCTACAGATTTCGGGATGGACGCCATTTTTTTTGACGTCTATAAAGAAGATAAACAGAAGGAAGGATTGAAAGCCATTACTCATCTTCAGCAAATTAAAGAATATTTATAACATTCGATTATAAGAAATACACAAGCCATTAAGACAATCTTAATGGCTTTTTTTGTTTATTATATCTTTCAAAAATTAACGCAAATATCCGTGCCTATCTGCTTGAATCTGATGTTAAATTACAAGTCATTACGACGTATAATACTTCTCAAAAATCAACGCAAACCTCCGTGTTCATCTGTGTGAATCTGCGGTTAAATTAACCTTTATCTCTTTTTATAAAATCCTTTTTCCCAATTCTTTCCCAAATTGGTTCTCAACTTTGCTTCATAATAACAACCGAAAAATAGAATAGTATGAAAAATGTAAAGAAGATCACCGGAGTATTAATGATTATGTTTTTATTGATTAGTGGGTTTATTACCGCTCAGGATAGAGCAATTAATCCTAATCAGCTTCCCAAAAACGTTAAAAACTTCCTTGCTTTCCATTTTAAAGGAATTCCTGTTGCTTCAGCCATTGAAGACAGAGAAATCTATGGTATCGACGAATATAAAGTCTATCTGAGCAACGGAATGAAAATGGAGTTTGACAGCAGTGGAAACTGGAAAGAAGTGGATGGTAAACATCAGAAATTACCATATGGCTTTATTCCCGTATCCATCAAAAACTACAGCACAAGAAATTTTCCCAATACTTACATCATCAAAGTAGAAAAAAAGAGATGGTCTTACAAAGCAGAACTTTCCAACGGATTGGAGCTGGAGTTTGACAGAAACGGAAATTTTAAAAAAATTGATGACTAATAAATCAATCATAATCAATCATAATCAATTAACACCAAATAATAATAGTATGGTCAACTGGAATTTAATAAAAAATAGCGGAGGTAAAAGATCCTCCACAGAGATTAGAAAGAATATTGTGTCTTTTATCACAAAACATCATCCATGCAGTGTGGTTGAATCTATTGAAAAGAAATACAATGCTTATAAAATTTCTTTGATGAATGGGATTTGCTTCATTTTTGATGTCAATGGTCATCATATGAAAACGATAGAGTAGTATGAAAAGAATTGAAACGGCAAACGCAGAAGGATACTTACGGATTATTGATGTATTAGGTGCGATGTATCATATCACTCTCTTACTGATACTGTTTTCGTAAGTATTTCCTTCTTTTTTCCTTCTTATTATTCCTATATTTGATAGGAGGTTAAGCATTCAGTACAGTTATAATACCAGAAATATGAAGATTTTAATAGTAGAAGATGAACCAGAATTAAAAGACACTGTACAGAAATTCCTGGAAGCAGAACATTTTATTGTAGAATATGCCCTGGATTATAACACTGGACTTGATAAGGTTATTTCCTATGAATATGACTGTATTCTTCTAGATATTATGCTGCCAGACGGTAATGGAATAGATCTACTTAGAGAAATTAAAAAGATGCACAAAAAAGATCCTGTCATTATTCTTTCCGCAAAAGATTCTGTGGATGATAAAGTGGCCGGCCTGGAAATTGGTGCAGATGATTATCTTGCGAAACCTTTTCATCTGGCAGAACTTATGGCCAGGATAAAATCTGTGATTAGAAGAAACCATCAGGATGGAGAAAATATTCTTAAGTACAAAAACATAAGCATTGATCCGGATCATAGAAAAGTGATGGTAGGAAAAGAAGAGCTTGTTCTCAACCGCAAAGAATATGATCTCTTATATTATTTTGTGATCCATCCCGAAAAAACGCTGCAGAAAACCACTCTCGCAGAAGCCATCTGGGGAGATTACATCGATCAGGCAGACAGTCTGGATTTTATTTACTCACAAATCAAAAATCTCCGTAAAAAATTGAAAACACTCAATGCAGAAGCCGACTTTCAGGCGGTATACGGAATAGGATATAAATTTGTCTGATGAAAGTTTCCTTAAAATATTACACCATAAAGTACCTGATCATGATCCTTCTGCTCATTATTGCAGTGTGGGCCGGGTTATTTTATGCCTATATTCTGGATGAAGTGCACGATAATGTGGACGATGGCCTCAGAGATAGAAAAATACAGATTATAAAAGCCGTTTACCTGAACCCTCAACTGCTGAAAAATAATGATTTTGGGTTTAATGAATTTAAAATCAATCCTATTACAGAAAAAGAATACCAAAATAAAAGCAGGCTTTACGACAAGATGTTTTATATGGAATATGACGATAAAGACCAGCCATACAGAGTTCTCGAGGCCGACTTTATCGATCAGTATAAAAACCCCCAGAGACTGGTAATAAGAACTTCAACTGTAGAGGAAGATGAGCTGATCTATGACCTTACAACAGCTTTGGTTGTTCTTTACATTCTTTTAGTAATAAGCATTATTGCTGTGAATGGCTATCTTCTAAACAAAGCCATGAGGCCGTTCTATTTAATCCTTAAAAAACTTAAAAAATATCAGTTTGGAATCCCTTTTTCACAGGAAGAGCAAAAATATTCTATAACCGAATTTGAAGAGCTAAATAAAGAAATCAACGAAATGATCGAGCGTAATGAGCTTGTTTTTTATCAGCAGAAACAGTTTATAGAAAATGCATCTCATGAACTTCAAACCCCATTGGCAATTGTCATTAATAAAATTGATCTTCTTATTCAGAATGATAATCTTGACAAAAAGAATCTGAACTTCCTTACTGAAGTAAAAAATGATCTGCGAAGAATGGTAGGGCTCAACAAATCTCTGCTGATGCTTTCCAAAATAGAAAACAGTCAGTTCAATAAAACCTCAGGAATTGATTTTAATACATTGGTTACTCATTTGGTTCAAAACTATGCTGATTTCATTGAATTCAAAAAAGTAAAGGTGAATATCCTAGAAAAAGGGATGTTTATCGCAGACTTTAATCAGGATTTGGCAGATATTCTTCTCTCTAACCTTCTTAAGAACGCAATCAAATACAATAATGAAGAAGGAACTTTAAACATTATGATAGAGAATAACAGAATAACTTTCCAAAATAGTGGAATACCTGTTTCTCTGGATGAATCTAAAATCTTTACCCGTTTTTATAAACATACCTCGGATCATACTTCTACAGGTCTTGGATTGTCGATCATTAAAACGATTATTAAACAATATCCAGGTTGGGAAGTTACTTATAAGTTTGAAGATAAAATGCATTACTTCATGATACAAAAAAATAGAATCTGAATAGAAAGCATTAATACTTTGTAAAACGAACCGGCTGTCTCCATGTGGAGACAGCCGGTTCGTTTATATCTGAAGTTTAGAATTAAAATCCTAAACTTGTTCTTACTCTTTTAAGAGTTTCCAAAGCAATAGGTCTGGTTTTTTCAGCGCCTTCCTGTAGCTTTGCTTCCAGCTCATCAAGATTGTTCATATAATAAGAGAATGTTTCTCTTTCTTTAGTAAAACGGGTCAGGATAAGATCCAGCAATTCCTTTTTAGCGTGTCCGTATCCGAAGTTTCCGGCAAGATATTTTGCTCTTAACTCTTCTGTTTGTTCCGGTGTTGCAATCAGTTCAAAGATCTTAAATGTTTTATCCGTTTCAGGATCCTTTGGCTCTTCTAAAGACTTAGAATCCGATTCTATGCTCATTACCTGTTTTTTCAGCTCCTTTTCCGGTAAGAAAATATTAATGATATTTCCTCTGGATTTAGACATCTTCTGACCATCTGTTCCAGGTACATATTTCGTGTCTTCCTGAAGTTCAGACTGTGGCAGTACAAGAATTTCACCCATCTGATTATTGAATCGTGAAGCAACATCTCTTGCAAATTCCAAATGCTGAAGCTGATCTTTTCCTACAGGCACAATCTCTGCGTCATACAGTAAAATATCTGCAGCCATTAAGATGGGATAAGTGAATAATCCTGCATTTACATCCTGAAGACGGTCTGCTTTATCTTTAAATGAATGCGCCAGTGTTAATCTTTGATAAGGAAAAAAACATGATAAATGCCAAGATAGTTCACAGGTTTCAGCGATATCACTTTGTCTGTAGAAGAATGTTTTTTCAGTATCTAATCCACAAGCAAGCCAAGCCGCAGCAATCTCGTAGGTATTTTGTCTTAACGTTTGCGCATCTTTAATCTGGGTAAGTGTATGAAGATTCGCTATAAATAAAAATGATTCATTTCCTTCCTGCTTAGAAAGTTCAATAGCAGGAATAATAGCCCCTAATAAATTTCCAAGATGGGGTGTTCCGGTGGCTTGAATGCCGGTAAGAATTCTTGACATTTAATAAAAATATTTCTGCAAAAATAGTGAAAATTTAGAACTTATCCCTTTCAAAAACCGGTGCCTGTTCATATAAATTTTCTTTAATGAAGAATTTTACATCAATACATCTATTTCTTTAACTCAATTGTATAGATAAAGGTAAGAACCTTGAAACGCCACAGTGTTAAAGTTTGCTCTGCTGATATAATATCATTTTCGGAACCAATGATGAGACAATCACGAAAAGAACGTATAAATTGTGACCAATATTCACCTTTAGAATCTTTAAGTAAAAAATAAAAACCAGCATCGCCAAATTTTTTTCCTGAAGAATCTAAAACCAGCTCCCCATTTTTTCCGACACTAGGAATCATCAAAACTGTTGCATTCCCATTGGGTAAGGGAAATACGGCCTTTACGCAAGTTTTGCCTGACGGTAAATTGCTGATGCCGTAAACTCCGGAATAGATAACTTGCCCTGTCGATTCAATAGAACGATACCAAAACGTGTATTGTGTTTCATTGGTATTGGGGTCGGTGAGGTTGATGATTTTGCTTTTCAGAGATTCTGAACTGTCAATATTTTTAGTAGGAATATTCAGTTGGTTAATTCTATTACTGAATAATTTATTAATTAAAATTCCAAAAAATTTGAAATATGGATTCCATTTTACAGAAAAATTTAAGGTATAATTTGAGGTGTTTTCATAGAAGTCAATTACACTTTTGGATAAATTTGAGAACTCATTTTCAGATAAGTTAAGTTTTAGCATCGAAGGAATAATACCTTTTACTCTTGGGTCTTTTTCTACAATTAGGTTTTCTTTTTCTGCAAATTGATGAATAAAATTCTCACTCATTGCATTCAAACTTCCAAAAGGCCCCATCAACCAGAGAGAGTCTTCGGGCTTAATTTTTCTTCCACGCTGAATTACCCATTGCTGAGTAAGCCAATCCTGGAACTTCTGTATTGGATAAGCAAATCCCATTTTAGGTGTTTTTGAGATATGGAATAAGATTGCGTTGCCCATTCCATTCCCCAAATTCTGAAATAGGTTTAAAGCGCAAAGTGGTAAATTCGAAATGAAAATCTTTTCGCTCCCTTTCTTTCATTGCATTGGTGTGCCTTTCCGGATTGGGAACTTTGCTATGTCCATGAACCATATCAGTCATTTCTTTTTGATTTTTCCAAATTGAAAAAGTGGAAACGGTATTAGGGAATTTGATGGAGGCCAAAGACAAAGTTGTTGCCGGATGGTCTCGAACCAATTTTTCAACCGGTCTTCCCCAACGAATAAATCTGGGAATTTCTAAAAATTTCATTCTGGCAATGGTAACTGCAACGACTGGCGAATTCGGATTTTCAGATTCTGAGGTTTCATCAGGAATTTCAAACTTGTTGAATTTCCCCCATTTTCTCATAAAAGTTAATCTTGTGTGCCAGCCTTGAGATAAAATTTTTCCTAAGCTGTCTTTAGCTAAAAAATTTTCGAGATCACTTTCATCCTCCCATTGTGCGAATACAGCGATTTGTCTTATTAACATTCGAGAAGGTGAAAAAATAGGAGAGCCTAAAGTCATCATCGTCATAATTTCTGAGTGAATTAGCCCTGCGATATTTCTTGACTTTGGTGAAGAATAAAGAATTCTTAGCGCAGAAAAGTAATCTGTTTTTATTAAATGATAGGAGAAGACACTCATGTTTTATGGTTGTATTTGTTTTTAATACTAAGGAATTAAAATCTTTTCCCCTCCAAATTTTGGCTGTACACCAAGGATAAGATCCCAGTATACTTTAGCCTTTGCAAGATACTCTCTCAAATTAGTCTTTAAACCTGCATATTTATTCACATCTTCCGCATTATACCCAAAGGCTTGTATTCCATTTTTCTGTGCAAGGAACACTGCTCTTTCGTTGTGGAATTTTTGAGAGATAATGATCAGTTTAGTTTGTCCGAAAATTTCCTTAGCTCTTACTACAGAATCCAAGGTACGGAATCCAGCATGATCCAAAATGATTTTATCCTGTGGAATGCCTTGCTGGACCAGTGCAGACTGCATATCTTCTGGTTCATTATAATCTTTGCTGCTGTTGTCACCGCTTACAATGATGTACTGTATCTTTCCGCTTTTAAAAAGATCTGTAGCTGCTTTTATTCTGTTATAGAAATAGGCATTGGGCATTCCGTTATTTAAGTTTTTCCCTGTTCCCAGCAATAATGCTGTTTTTGCTGTAGGTACTTCTGCAATATTATAAGATACAGAAGCTGCACTTTCCTTTTTAATGCTATAGTTGGCCCAGGCAATAAAAATAATTCCTGCAACAAAAAGAAGCAGGAAAAATTTAAAAATATTTTTGATTGTTTTTCTCATTAGAAATACATCTGTTAGAATTCAAGTCCGTTCGGGAAAGCTTTTTTTCTGAATATCAACAAGAAAGCAGCTCCCACTGTAATAGCAGAATCCGCTACATTGAAAATATATTTGAAGAATTCAATATGCTTTCCTCCAATTAAAGGCCAGCTTTCAGGAACATTCCAGTCTACAAGAGGAAAGTGAAGCATATCTACCACACATCCTTTCATAAAGGTAGAATATCCGTGTCCAAAAGGAACTATTTTAGAAATTCCTCCATAACCGAGCCATCGGTCAATACTTGGGTCATATACTGTTCCGCTGTCGAAGATCATTCCATAGAACATACCGTCAATAAGATTTCCGATAGCTCCTGCAAAAATAATTGCCATGGGAATCAAAAGATAGTTGGAAGCTCCTTCTTTTAGCCATTTTTTAAACATATAAACCATCCCTCCAATTAGGAAAACACGTAGGATAACAAGGAAATATTTTCCAATGATTCCCCCGAAATGAAACCCGTAAGCCATTCCTGGATTTTCTACAAAGGTCAGTTTAAAACCAGGAAAAACAGTAACACTGTCATCCAGATTGAAATGCGTTTTAATATAAATTTTTGAAGCCTGGTCAATTAACAATACCAAAAATGTGATGGCTAGAATCTTTTTCATTACTCTCCTTTAGGTTTTGAAGGTTTTGTCGCTCTTACATTTTTATTATCGGTTGCCTTCTTGATCACTTTCTGTCCGTTATACGAACTTTTTACATGAGCTTTTTCGAACTTAATATTCATTTCTTTCAAAACGCTTTTCAATGCGCTTAGCTCCATAGAATTTTTGGGATGTACTATGATAGATTCCATTTCTTATATTTAAAAATTACATTTTGGACAACTCGTCAAGTCTTTTTCTGTCTTTTTCAGAAAGATCGTTGATTCCGTTTTTGCCCATCTTACTCAAAAGTCGGTCTATTTCTTTCTCCCGGTCGCGTTTATCAGAATTAAACTTATCATCAATAGTATAATTCTTCTGTTTTTCAGGAAAAAACCTGTTTTTGAGGGCTTCTCTGTTGAAAAACAAAAGGATGGCTGCGATAATAAGTCCTAAGATTAATAATTCGCTCATGGGTATACATTAAAAATTAGGTTTATAAAGTATTCTTCAATACAATATAAACCCAATATTATTTTTACAAACCTTGCGGTTATTTCTGCATGTTTTTCGCTTCGATGCTTAGGGTAGCATGAGGAACGGCCAAAAGTCTTTCCTTTGGAATCAGTTTCCCGGTTACTCTACACACACCGTAAGTCTTGTTTTCAATTCTGATTAAAGCATTTTTCAGATCACGTACGAATTTTTCCTGTCTTCCGGCAAGAATGGAGTTCTGCTCTTTGCTCAAAGTTTCTGCACCTTCTTCAAATGCTTTAAAAGTAGGTGAAGTATCATCGGTCCCATTATTCTGGTCATTGATGAAACTTTCTCTGATCAGCTGAAGATCTTTCTCCGCTTTTTCTATTTTTTCTTTAATGATCGCTCTAAATTCCTGTAAATCAGCATCGCTGTATCTAACTCTTTCGTCTGACATATTCTTTCTCTTTTTTAATAAAATTATGAAATGGAATTTGAAATATAATAACTACATGTTAATTTTTTTCAACATTTATCTTAAAATTAACCTCATCTATTTCGATTTCGTTAAAATTTGAAAGTGAAGATACAATTTCTATTTTACTTGACAAGACTTCAGAAGAAATATATTCTTCATTTTTCTTAATATCTTCAATAAAAGGTGAGTTTTCTTCTATTGAGATATTGATCCTGTCTGTAAGTTCGAAATCCTTATCTTTTCTCAAGTTTTGAATCCTGTTGATAAACTCTCTGGCGATACCTTCAGATTTTAACTCATCGGTTAACGTCAAATCTAATGCCACAGTTGTTTTTCCGTCGGAAGTTACTGTCCATCCCGGGATATCTTTTGTAGAGATTTCCACATCGTCAAGTGTGATCTCATATCCCTGAATATCCAATTTTCCTTCTTTTTCAAGAGCGGAAATTTGTTCTGCACTCAGATTAGCAATCTCTGCACCTACAACCTTCATGTCTTTTCCTAATTTAGGACCAAGCGCTTTGAAGTTAGGCTTTATCTGCTTTACAATTAAATCGGATGCTTCTTCAGCATTAATTAATTGAATTTCTTTAACATTTACTTCTTGTTTGATTAATTCTGAAACTGCAGAAATTTGCTCCTCAGTTTTCTTATCCAAAACAGGAATTAATACTCTTTGAAGCGGCTGTCTTACCTTTAAGCTTTCCGCACGTCTGATAGATAGAACTAAACTTGTAATAGTTTGTGCTAAATGCGTTTTTTCAACCAAATCAGTATCAATTAAACTTTCATCTGCAACAGGGAAGTCTGTTAAGTGAATAGATTCAGCAGTTTCTTTTCCTGTTACTTTATTTAAGTCCTGATACAACTGATCCATAAAGAACGGAGCGATTGGTGCAGATAATTTAGCAACAGTTTCCAGACAGGTATATAAAGTCTGGTAAGCCGAGATCTTATCTTCCGAATAATCTCCCTTCCAGAAACGTCTTCTGCATAATCTTACGTACCAGTTTGATAAGTTGTCGTTCACAAAAGTGTTGATTACTCTTGCCACTCTTGTCGGTTCGTAATCTTCGTAGAATGCTTTAACTTCTTTAATTAATAAGTTTAATTCAGACAAAATCCATCTGTCGATTTCAGGTCTGTTTTCAACTTCTTTTTCAGAATAATTGAATCCGTCAACATTCGCATACAAAGCAAAGAATGAATACGTGTTATATAATGTTCCGAAGAATTTTCTTCTTGTTTCATCAATTCCTTCAATGTCGAATTTTAGGTTTTCCCAAGGATTCGCATTCGAAACCATATACCAACGTGTAGCATCCGGTCCGTAAACGGCTAATGTTTCAAAAGGATCAATTCCATTTCCTTTGGATTTCGACATTTTTACGCCATTTTTATCCAAAACAAGTCCGTTACTCATTACATTTTTATAAGCAACTGAATCAAAAACTGCCGTTCCGATGGCGTGAAGGGTATAGAACCAACCACGAGTCTGATCAACTCCTTCCGCAATGAAATCTGCCGGGAAAGCTTTATTGTTGTCGATTAATTCTTTATTCTCAAAAGGATAGTGCAGCTGCGCATATGGCATCGAACCTGAATCGAACCAAACGTCGATCAAGTCGCTTTCACGCTTCATTGCTTTTCCTGAATCTGAAACTAAAATTACTTGATCAACGATGTTTTTGTGAAGATCAACCAAAGCATAATTTTCTTCAGACATATTTCCGATTTCAAAATCTTTGAATGGGTTTTCTGCCATGAATCCTGCTGCAATGGACTTTTCAATTTCATTGTATATTTCTTCTACAGAACCGATGATTTTTTCTTCCTTCAAATCTTCTGTTCTCCAGATCGGCAACGGAATTCCCCAATATCTTGAACGGGAAAGATTCCAGTCGTTTACGTTTTCCAGCCAGTTAGCGAAACGTCCTTCTCCGGTTGATTTCGGTTTCCAGTTAATCGTATCATTCAGTTCTACCAAACGACTTCTCAGTGAAGTCATTTTCACAAACCAAGAATCTAACGGATAATATAATAACGGCTCATCTGTTCTCCAGCTGTGTGGATAACTGTGAACGTATTTTTCTACTTTAAAAGCTTTGTTTTCTTTTCTTAATTTTAAAGCAATTCTTTCGTCTACAGAAAGATAAGCTTTCAAATCTGCAATGATTGACTTTAAATTCTCTTTCTGAATATTTAATTCTGCATTTTTTTCGTCTTCGCTAAGGTATTCTCCTTTCACATATTCATTCGCAAAACCATAGATCTCGTCATTTACGATAGATAAAAATCTTCCCTGTAAATCTACCAACGGGATTGGATTTTCATTTTCATCTAAAACCAACATTGGCGGAACTTCCGGTTGAGCTTCTTTTGCTACTTTCGCATCATCAGCACCAAAAGTCGGCGCGGTATGAACGATACCTGTTCCGTCTTCCGTTGTCACGAAATCTCCGGAAATTACTCTGAAAGCATTCTCCGGGTTCTTATAAGGAAGAGCGTACTGTAATAACTGCTCATATTTAATTCCAACCAAATCAGCTCCTTTGAATTCAGCTAAGATTTTATAAGGAATTACTTTAGTTTCCGGAGTGAAGTTGGCAAAATCGTCATCTGTTCCCTCTCCGTATTTTTTACCAAATTGTTTTGAAAATAAAGCTTTAGCCAAAACAACATTTACCTGTTCAAAAGTATATTGGTTGAACGTTTTAACTAAAATATAATCGATTTTCGGACCTACCGTTAACGCTGTGTTAGAAGGCAACGTCCAAGGAGTTGTCGTCCAGGCTAAGAAATGTACCTCTCCGAAACCTTGTAAAAACGAAGGTAGAGTTTCCGGTAATGTTTTAAATTGAGCAACAACTGTTGTGTCTGAAACATCACGGTAAGCACCCGGCTGGTTGACTTCGTGTGAAGAAAGCCCTGTTCCGGCTTTTGGAGAATATGGCTGGATGGTATAGCCTTTATACAGCAAATCTTTGTTGTATAGTTGCTTCAATAACCACCAAACAGTCTCCATATATTTTGACTTATACGTGATATATGGATCATCAAGGTCTACCCAATATCCGATTTTCTCTGTAAGGTTGTTCCAAACATCAGTATAACGCATTACTGCTTCACGACAAGCTTTGTTATAATCTTCAATAGAAATTTTTTTGCCAATATCTTCTTTAGTGATTCCTAATTCTTTTTCTACGCCTAGCTCTACAGGAAGTCCGTGTGTATCCCAACCCGCTTTACGGAAAACCTGCTTCCCATTTTGGGTTTGATAACGACAGAAAATATCCTTCAATGCCCTGGCCATTACGTGGTGAATTCCGGGCATACCGTTTGCTGAAGGTGGACCTTCATAAAAAACAAACTCAGGTTGCCCCTCACGAATCTCAACACTCTTATTGAAAGTTTTATTCTGTTTCCAGAATTCCGCTACATTTTCTGCTACGTCAATAAGGTTGAGGTTTTTGTATTCTTTAAATTGGCTCATTGTAATATCTCAATATCGTTGATTAATTAAGTCTGCAAATTTACTAAAATTTGTCGGTTTATAATATATGTTTTTCTGTGGATATTTCTATTAAAAACTTCAATTTCAGAAATATAAACAGAGAAAATGTAAAAATGGGAGTGTAGAGTAGAGAATAAATGAGTTTTCTGTCTCTTTTTTATAACTGTTTTGATACTGTTTCCCGATTTATTCCCATTCAATAGAAGTGGGCTTTAGCCCGCTTAAAAAATAGATTTAAGTCCATTGGCTTTAGCCAAAACCTAAATATAACCTCTCGCAGATCTGACAGGTTTTTACAGGTTTCTTATCCACAATCATCCGTGGTTAAAAATAAAAACACAACCAATGACAGCAAATTAGCACGATCATTGCTAGAATTCTGTAGACATAAAACCCAAATGCTGTATGAAAATCTTCTCAAAACTGATGCTTGCTATCTGTTTGATCAATACCATTATCACACAGGCCCAAAATTATCCCCAGAACTACTTCCGCAACCCACTAAATATTCCCATGCAGCTGGCTGCCAATTTTGGTGTGGTAAGAACCAACCATTTTCACATGGGATTGGATCTGAGAACAAACAGTCAGGAAAATCTACCCGTTTTTGCGGCGGCAGAAGGCTATGTAAGCCGAATAAAAATAGAACGATATGGCTTTGGAAATGCGATTTACATTACGCATCCCAATGGGTATACTACTGTCTACGCCCACTTAAATAAATATTTTGATCAGCTGGATGAATATGTAAAAGAAAAACAATATAAAGATGAAAAATGGGAACAGGATATCATCTTTTCACCGAATCAGTTTCCTGTTTCGAAAGGACAGTTGATTGCTTTAAGTGGAAATACAGGAGGATCGGCCGGGCCACATCTTCATTTTGAAATAAGAGACACCAAAACTGAAGAATGTCTCAATCCGCTGCTTTTTGGGTTTACTATTCCTGATCATATTGCGCCGATTATCAGTGGATTGTATTGGTATGACAGACGTTTCAGTACCTATGAACCTGGAGCTAATGGAATTGCTGTGAAAAAAATGGGAAGTGTATATTCCGCTGATATTGTTAAAGTTAATTCGCCCATGGTAAGCTTTGCAATCAAAGCCGTAGATAAAGCTGACCAGGGATTTAACCTCGGGATTTATCATACAGAGTTATTGATGGACGGTAAGCTGATATATGGATTCTCTATTGATAAAGTAAGTTATGATGATACCCGCTACATCAATGGTTGTATCGATTATTCTAAATTCATTAGAGATAAGATGGGAATTCAGCATTTGTCAACATTGCCGGGAATGAAACTTCAGGGGTATAGCATTCCCAACTTATCAGGAATTATCAATCTTAATGACGAAGAAGTTCACAATATTGAAATCATTCTGAAAGATGTAAACGGAAATACGAGCCGTTTAACGACAAAAGTACAGCTCAGCAATGGGGTTAATAAAATCTCTTCTTCCAATAACACGGTAACTCCTAATGAGGCCAAAACGATGACTACTGAAAATGCAGAAATTAATTTAAGTAAAAATACAGTGTATGACGCTGTAAATTTCAACATGTATGAAAAAACAGATGCTGAAATGAACTCTGTATCCAACGCTATTGTTCTTGCCAGTCCGTATATTCCCGTACAAAATGAGTATACTTTAAAAATAAAACCCAATAGAAAACTGACTACTGATGAAAAAGGCAAAGTAGTGGTAGAGCTTAATTACGGAAGCGATGTTAACACTGTAAAAGGAAAATGGTCCGGAGATCGTGTAGAAGCTCAATTCAACAGATTGGGTACTGCAAAACTTCTTGTTGATAACACCTTGCCTTCTGTTTCTGCCAGTTGGAAAGAAAATGCACAGATTAACAGCAGCTCTATACGTCTTAAAGGGAGTACCAGAATAGGAGATATCGTGTCATTCCGTGCAGAACTCGATGGAAAGTGGCTTCGTTTTGCCCGCGTAAAAGACGATTTTGTATATCAGTTTGACGAAAAATGTCCAAAAAGCTCAGGTGCTCATACTTTAAAGGTCGTCACAGGGAATACAGCAGGAAATATCAATACCCAGATTTTTACATTTCAGCGATAAATCATTTTTAACATATGAATCTTTAAATCTTTTCATTTTAATTAAATAAATTTGTCCTTTAAAAATAAAAACCATTGGACTTTTATCCTTCAATTGAAAGATCAGATCTTCAGGAAATAAAAAAATTTCAGGAAATACAACTTCAGAAACTTTTGGTTTATCTTGAAAACAATTCACCTTTTTATCAAAAGCTTTTCCGGGAAAATAATATCCGCATTGAAGATATTCACACGCTGGAAGATCTGCATATGATACCTACAACCACAAAAAACGATTTACAGCAATACAATCATGACTTTTTCTGTATAACGCCGGATAAAATTGTAGATTACAGTACCACCTCCGGAACTTTGGGAGATCCGGTTACCTTCGGATTGTCTGACGATGATCTTGAAAGGCTTGCTTACAATGAAGCAATATCTTTTGCCTGTGCAGGAATTCAGAAAGGTGATGTGGTACAGATGATCACAACCATTGATAAAAGATTCATGGCAGGGCTTGCTTACTTCCTGGGCTTAAGGAAAATGGGGGCAAGTGTGGTAAGAATGGGACCGGGAATTCCCGAATTGCAATGGGATTCTATTTTCAGATACAAACCGAAATATCTGATTACCGTTCCATCTTTTCTCCTGAAAATGATTGATTATGCAGAGAAACATGGCCTGGACTATAAAAATTCCAGTGTTTACGGTGTGGTTTGCATTGGCGAAAGCATCAAGAATCAGGATTTTACAGATAATATTCTTTCACAGAAGATTAAAGAAAAATGGAATATCAAACTTTTTTCTACCTATGCTTCTACGGAGATGAGTACTGCATTTACAGAATGTGAGTTCCAAATCGGAGGCCATCATCATCCTGAATTAATCATTACAGAAATTCTTGACGATGACGGAAATGTAGTAAAAGAAGGAGAAAGCGGAGAATTAACAATCACAACATTAGGGGTAGAAGCGATTCCTTTACTAAGATTTAAAACCGGAGATTTGGTGAAAGCACACTACGAACCATGTTCATGTGGTAGAAATACGATGAGGTTGGGACCTGTGGTTGGTAGAAAGCAGCAGATGATCAAATACAAAGGTACAACGCTTTATCCACCGGCAATGAATGATATTTTGAATGACTTCAATACTATTTTGTGCTATCAGATCGTTATTCAGTCTAATGAGATAGGACTGGATGAAATTATTATTAAATTGAGTACCGAAAGTAAGAACGAAAACTTTGTCAATGAAGTAAGAGATCACTTCCGGGCAAAACTGAGAGTAAGTCCTAAAATTGAAATTATTGATTTTGATATTTTATCTAAAACCGTCTTTCATCGCAACAGCAGAAAGCCAATCACTTTTGTAGATTTGAGATAACTGATTTGCTGACAGAATTGTGGAATACTACGCAAAGAAAGCCAGTATGTTACCTTTAAAAGTAGCATATTATCATGAAAAATAGTTCCTGGGATCTCTGAAGAGAGGCTTTTCATCTATATTTGCAACTTTAAAATTTTTAAAAAAATACGACAACCATGAAGAAATTATTTTTGCTGGTATTTACAGCAATTACAACAGTAGCTTTTGCCCAGAATCAAATTAACCACGAATCCGGAAATTTTGATTTTCTGAAAGATCAGACCGAAGTAAACGTTCAGTTTATATTTGAGAATGCTACTTATCACGAGAAAAACCTTACAGAGGAACAGTATCTTGAAAACAGAAAAGAGGATATTATTAAAAAGAAAAGCCCTGCTGTTTGGGAAGATTGGAAATCTCAGTGGGGTAAATTCAAATCCTCAGAATTTGGAGATTATTTTTTGAAGGGAATCAATGAGAAAAATAAAAAAATTGTTTTCAAAAAAGATGTCCAAACGAAATATACACTTATTGTAGATGCGAAATGGATCTATGCCGGGTGGTATGGTGGAATGATAGGCTCTCAACCGGGGAAATTATCAGCAACCCTTACATTTGTAGAAACAGAAGATCCTTCAAAAGTAGTTGCAAAACTACAGGCTGACAAAGTGGAAGGAAACAAAGGAAATAAAGAATTTGGCTGGGAATACGGAAGAATAGCTGCCGCGTATGAAGTTACCGGGAAAAAGTTAGGAAAAGACATTAAAGATGCTTTGAAAAAATAAAACAAAAAACGGTCTGAAAATCTCAGACCGTTTTTTTATCATTAACTCTGTTGTTCCTGCTTTTCATGTTTAATCAGGTTAGCCAGATTTTTAATTACAGTATCATGTTTTTTCACAAAAGGATTGTCTTTATTCCAGACGTAGCCGGCCAAAACTGCACAGATCTTTTTCTTTACATCCGGATTTTCCGGTTGGTGGAAGAATAGTTCCTGAAGATTACCTGTATACCACTCTTTTACATACGTGGTGAAAACATCCACTCCGTACAAAATATAGTCTGTATACTCAGTCTGCCAGTCTATTTTTTCGCCGTTAAGTTGTCTTAAAGCCAGTTTTGCAGCCAGCATTCCCGATTCTGTGGCAAAAGCCATTCCCGAAGAAAATACAGGATCAAGAAACTCTGAAGCATTTCCTGTTAAAGCAAATCCGTCACCAAATAAGCTTTTTACAGAACACGAATAATCTTTAAGGTGCTTAGGCTCAAAAAGGAAATCTACATTCCCAAAACGCTTTACATAATAGTCGGAAAGAGAAATTGCTTTTCTTAGCGCTTCCGCTGTATCACCATTTTCTGATAACTTATCTATATATTCAGTTGGTCCTACAATTCCTAAGCTTGTATTGCCATTAGAAAAAGGAATTACCCAAAGCCAGACTTCAGTTTCTATGATATCAAAAGAAATCAAAGTTCCTTCTTCTCCAGGCTCTCTGTTAATATCATGTACATGAGAGAAAATAGCAGAGTGTGGAGACAGTTTTGAAGGTTTTTCAAGATCTAAAAGACGGGGTAAAACTCTACCATAGCCACTGGAATCTATCACAAACTTGGCATGGATTTCTTTCATTTCGCCATCTTTTGTTTTTACCTTTGTAATAGAGTCTGTACCTTCAAACCTGATCGCAACCACTTCGGTTTCAAATTCAAGATCTACTCCTTTATTGATGACTTCCTGAGCCAGTGTATTATCAAAATCAGCTCTAGGAACCTGCCAGGTCCAGTCCCAGCCTTCCCCGAATTTATTGCTGAAATCAAAAATGCAGACTTCATCGCCACGAAGGAAACGTGCTCCTAATTTTTTTTCAAAGCCCATTTTATCTAAAGCAGGAAAAAGCCCGGCCTCATCAAAGTGGTCCATTACTCTTGGAATTAAGCTTTCACCGACTACCAGTCTTGGAAATTTTGTCTTTTCGACAACTTTAACGCTGACATTATTCTTCTTTAAGTAGGAAGAAGACACGCATCCGGAAGGTCCAGCTCCGATTACAAGAACGTCAACAAATTCTTTGATCATCTTTGATTTTTTATTTTAATAATAACTTTTATCTTTGCCGCAAAATTAGTGACAAATAATTAATATTTTATAAAATTATCAACTATTACTTTTAATTGATGAAAATAAATAACTTTTTAGAGCTGAAAGACTTTCAGAAAATTATCATTGAGAATGAAAAAATAGAACTGGACGAATCACTTTTGTCAAGAGTGAATATAAGTTTTCAGTTTTTAAAGGAATTTTCAAAAAATAAAGTAATATATGGGGTGAACACCGGTTTTGGACCTATGGCCCAATTCAAGATCAGTGATGAAGATACCCATCAGCTTCAGTATAATCTGATCAGAAGCCATTCTTCAGGAATTGGAAATCCATTGCCTCCACAGGAAGTAAAAGCCTGTATGCTGGCAAGGCTGAATACCCTGTCATTAGGAAATTCAGGAGTTCATGAATCTGTTATCTACCTTTTAAGGGAACTTATCAACAGAGATATTACCCCCCTAATCTTTGAACATGGGGGAGTGGGAGCAAGCGGAGACCTTGTTCAGTTAGCACACCTTGCTTTAGTCCTGATTGGTGAAGGAGAGGTTTTCTATAAAGGAGAAAGAAAATCTACAAAAGAGGTTTTTGAAACCGAAGGACTTGAACCGATAAAAGTAGAAATCCGGGAAGGGCTTGCTTTAATGAATGGAACTTCGGTGATGTCAGGAATTGGGATTGTAAATGCTTATAAAGCGAATCAGCTGACAGATATTTCCATCAGACTTTCTTGTGCGATCAATGAAATCGTTCAGGCTTATGATGATCACTTATCAGAAGCTTTAAACGGAACTAAAAAACATTACGGTCAGCAGAAAGTAGCAGAAAGAATGCGTGCTCATCTGGCAGACAGTAAGCTGATCAGAAAAAGAGCAGACCATCTTTATACCCATTTTGAAGAACAGGAAAAAGTTTTCAAAGAAAAAGTACAGGAATATTATTCTTTAAGATGTGTTCCACAGATTTTGGGGCCGGTCCTGGATACATTGGAATACACAGAAAAAGTTCTTGAAAATGAGATCAATTCAGCCAATGATAATCCTATTATCAATGTGGAAGACCAACATGTTTACCACGGAGGAAATTTCCACGGAGACTACATCTCTTTAGAAATGGACAAACTTAAGATTGTGGTAACTAAACTAACGATGCTTGCGGAAAGACAGCTGAACTATCTTCTGAACGCTAAAATCAACGAGATCCTGCCGCCATTTGTGAATTTAGGTAAATTAGGTTTCAATTTCGGGATGCAGGGAGTACAGTTTACGGCAACTTCTACTACGGCAGAAAGCCAGATGCTGTCAAATCCAATGTACGTTCACAGTATTCCAAACAATAATGATAATCAGGATATCGTTAGTATGGGAACGAACGCTGCAGTAATTTGCAGAAAAGTAATAGAAAATGCTTTTGAAGTATTATCTATTGAGGCCATTACAATTATTCAGGCTATTGAATATCTTGGTTTTCAGGATAAGGTTTCATCATCTACCAAAGAGCTTTATGATGAGATCAGAAAAATTATTCCTGCCTTCTCAGATGATATGGTAATGTATCCCTATTTGGAGGAAGTGAAGAAATTTTTAAAAGCGTTGTAATTATTGACCGTAATAAATTGTCTATATAATAAAGAGGCAAACGCAAACTTAAAAAAACTAAAAACGATATAAACACTAACGCATGAAATGTGCAATTGTAACAGGTGGCTCCAGAGGAATCGGGAGGGCAATCTGTATAAAACTGGCTGAAGAGAAAAACTATCATATCCTCATCAACTACGCTTCAAATGAAACGGCAGCAAAAGAAACGTTGGCTAAAGTAGAAGAACTGGGCGCTACAGGAGAAATCCTTAAATTTGATGTAGGAAATACAGAAGAAACACAAGATGTTTTAACAGTATGGCAGGAAAATAACCCTGACGCAATAGTAGAAGTGATTGTTAATAACGCCGGAATCACAAGAGACGGTCTTTTTATGTGGATGCAGAAAGAAGACTGGAACAACGTAATTAATACGAGTCTTGACGGGTTCTTCAATGTAACCAACTTCTTTATCCAAAAGCTGCTTCGCAACAAATATGGAAGAATCATCAATATGGTTTCCGTTTCCGGAGTAAAAGGAACAGCAGGACAGACCAATTATTCTGCTGCAAAAGGAGCTTTGGTAGGGGCAACAAAAGCTCTTGCACAGGAAGTCGCCAAAAGAAATGTTACTGTAAATGCAGTGGCTCCAGGTTTCATTAAAACAGACATGACGCAGGATTTCAATGAAGAAGAACTGAAGGCAATGATTCCTGCCAACAGATTCGGAGAAGCAGAAGAAGTGGCAGATCTGGTAGCATTTTTAGCCTCTAGAAAATCGTCCTACATTACAGGGGAAGTGATCAATATTAACGGAGGAATTTATTCATAATATGGAAAATAGGGTTGTAATTACCGGAATGGGAATTTATTCCTGCATCGGGACGTCTTTAGAAGAGGTCAGGGAATCCCTATATCAAGGAAAATCCGGTATTGTTTTAGACGAGGAAAGAAAAGAATTTGGTTTCAGATCAGGTCTCACAGGAGTCGTTCCAAAACCGGATCTTAAAAATCTTTTAAACAGACGCCAACGCATCAGTATGGGTGAAGAAAGCGAATATGCTTATCTGGCAACCATCGATGCCTTAAAACAGGCTAATCTGGATGAAGAATTTTTAGATTCTCATGAAATAGGAATCTTATATGGAAATGACAGTGTTTCCAAAGCGGTAGTAGAATCTATTGATATAGCAAGAGAAAAGAAAGATACAACATTGATGGGATCAGGAGCGATCTTCAAGTCAATGAATTCAACAGTAACGATGAACCTTTCTACCATTTTTAAACTGAAAGGGATCAATCTTACGATTAGTGCTGCCTGCGCAAGTGGTTCACATTCCTTAGGGCTAGCTTATATGATGATCAGGAATGGTTTTCAGGATATGATTATCTGTGGTGGTGCTCAGGAAACCAATAAATATTCCATGGCAAGCTTTGACGGGTTAGGAGTATTCTCTGCTAGAGAAGATGAACCCACAAAGGCTTCAAGACCTTTTGATGCCGATAGAGACGGACTGATTCCCAGTGGTGGAGCAGCTACCCTGATCGTTGAAAGCTTAGAATCTGCCCAAAGAAGGGGAGTGCCTATCATTGCGGAAATTATCGGTTATGGTTTCTCTTCAAATGGTGGACATATTTCGACACCGAATGTGGATGGACCGGCATTGGCGATGAACAGAGCCTTGAAACAATCAGGACTAAAAGCTTCGGACATCGATTATATCAATGCTCACGCAACGTCTACCCCAATTGGAGATGCCAATGAAGCCAAAGCTATTTATGAGATCTTCGGAAGTGAAGTTCCGGTAAGTTCTACCAAATCTATGACAGGACATGAGTGCTGGATGGCTGGCGCAAGTGAAGTTATCTACTCTATTCTGATGATGCAGAACGATTTTGTAGCACCCAATATCAATTTAGAAAATCCTGATAATGAGGCACAAAAGATAAATTTAATCCCAAAAACAAAAAATCAAAAAATTGATGTATTTTTGTCGAATTCTTTTGGGTTTGGGGGAACCAATTCTGCATTAATAGTTAAAAAATTTGATTAAAAACATGGAAAGGCAAAAAATTGTGGCCATCGTTAACGATTTTCTGGTAAACGAATTCGAAGTAGACGGAGACGAAATCAGCAATGAGGCTAACCTTAAAAAAACATTAGGTTTAGACAGTCTGGACTATATCGACATGGTGGTGGTGATTGAATCCAATTTCGGAGTGAAATTAGGTGAAGCTGACTTCAAGAAGATGGTGACATTCGACGATTTCTACACAACGATTGAAAATAAGATTACTGAAAAAAACGCTTAGTTATTGAGTAAATCTTAATTCTATAAAATGTACCAATGTAATAATCATAACAGGTTCTGAGGATACCAAAAAAGATTGTTACATTGGTATACTCTTATATTGATAAATTGTATTTATGAACAAATGGAAAGGTAAATCTAAAGGGACGGTATTAGGATACAGAATATTCGTCTGGTGTATTAGAAATATCGGGATCAGAAGTTCATATGGCGTGCTTTACTTTGTAGCCGCCTATTACTCGCTGTTTCAGAAAAAGAGTAACCAGTATATCCTTTATTATTTCCGAAAAAGACTCAACTATAGCTACTGGAAAGCAAAAGCTTCTATCTTTAAAAGCTATTTTACCTTCGGAAAAGTCCTTATTGATAAAACCGCTATTTCTGCCGGATTGAGAGATAAATATACCTACGAATTTGATGGTATTGAAAATCTGAGAAACCTTTTGGCAGCCAAAAAAGGCGGGGTTCTCATCAGTGCTCACATCGGAAATTTTGAAGTGGCAGAACATTTTTTTGCCGATATCGATTTCGATTGCCAGATCAACCTGGTTACCACTGATCAGGAAGTAACCGTGATTAAAGAATACCTGGAAAGCGTATCCGTTAAAAAAAGCAATATCAAATTCATTTATGTGAAAGACGATATGTCCCATATTTTCGAGATCAATCAGGCTTTATCCAATAATGAGCTGATCTGCTTTACCGGAGATCGTTATTTTGAAGGATCTAAATACCTCGAAGCTGAGTTGTTAGGGAAAAGTGCAAAATTTCCTGCAGGACCTTTTCTGATCGCATCAAGATTAGGTGTTCCCGTAGTGTATGTATATGTGATGAAAGAAGATAATCTGCATTACCACTTATATGCGAGAGTAGCACAGAACATAAAGAACAGAGATTCGCAGGGATTGCTGCACTCTTATGTTCAGAATCTGGAAACCATGGTCAAAAAATATCCGCTTCAATGGTTTAATTATTTTGATTTTTGGGATGATATTGATTAATTTTTCTATTTTTACCTCGAAAAACTAACGAAAAAACTAAAAAACCATTAAGATTCCACAGAAGTGAAGAGAACCCAATAGCATTGCCCGAATAACATTTCTGTTGCGGTGGAGTCAGAATAATTATCAAATCTCTTAATTTCAGAATCTCTTAACTAAAAACACATCCTCTTTTGAAGAATGACTATGACATACTTGTAATCGGCAGCGG
Source organism: Chryseobacterium sp. JK1 (assembly GCF_050632815.1). Classification (NCBI taxonomy): domain Bacteria; kingdom Pseudomonadati; phylum Bacteroidota; class Flavobacteriia; order Flavobacteriales; family Weeksellaceae; genus Chryseobacterium; species Chryseobacterium sp. JK1. Next base: position 209,907 of record NZ_JBODRU010000006.1, read on the forward strand.
ATTGGGAGGTCTTGTTTCGGCTCTCGTTTTGGCGAAAGAAGGCATGAAGGTGTGCGTGTTGGAAAAAAATAACCAGTATGGCGGTAACCTTCAGACCTTTTCCCGTGATAAACTTATTTTTGATACCGGAGTTCATTATTTGGGAGGCCTTTCAAAAGGACAGAACCTGAACCGTTTTTTCTCTTATCTGGAGATTATGGATGATCTGGAACTTCAGAAAATGGACGAAGACGGCTACGACAGGATAAGCTTTGAAGGAGATGAGGTAGAATATCCTCATGCACAGGGATATCAGAACTTTATAGAGCAGCTCACGAAATATTTCCCTGAAGAAAAAGAAAATCTTGAGAACTATTGCGAAGAAATTCAATACGTTTGCAGCCAGTTTCCACGATATAATGTGGTAGGAAATGATCATTACAACGAAGAAATTCTTCACCTCAATACCAAGCGATTCATAGAATCTGTTACTCACAATAAAAAACTGCAATCCGTTTTATTAGGATCCAATTTTTTATATGCCGGAGATTCGGAAAATATACCTTTCTACGTTCATGCTTTAACGGTGAACTCTTATATTCAAAGTGCTTACAAATGTGTAAAAGGAGGAAGTCAGATTTCCAAACTGCTGATCCGAAAACTTAGAAAATATGGAGCAGAAGTACACAAACATTCCGAAGTTTCAGAATTTATTTTTAATGAGAGTAATACACTGACCTCCGTAAAAACAAAGACTGGAAAAATATTTTCTGCCCAACAGTTTATTTCAAATATTGAGATCCGTTCCACGATCAAATTAATTGGAGAGGAAAGACTGAAAAAATCTTTTCTGAATCGAGTGATGAGTTGGAAGCCGGTTTCTTCGTGTTTCAGTATTTATTTGGTTTTAAAACCTCAGAGTTTACCCAATTTCAACTATAATATTTATCATTATTCATCTGAAGAATTGGTTTGGAATGCTTTCCAATACAATAAAAAGTCGTGGCCGGAAACTTATATGCTTTCTTCCACTGCATCAAAGCATCATCCTGGATATGCAGAAAGCCTTACCGCTATTTCTTATATGGATTTTGATGAGGTTAAAGAATGGGCAGATACATTCAATACGGTTTCTGATGATCATGAAAGAGGAGAAGCATATGAAAAATTTAAATTTGAGAAAACCGAAAAAATGATTGAGGCTCTAGAGAAAAGAATATCTAATCTCAGACATGCTATCAAGAATATTTATACATCCTCTCCACTGTCTTATCGGGATTATATCGGTAATTTTGAAGGAAATATGTACGGATACATGAAAAGTTCAGAAAATCCCCTCAAAACAATGGTTTCTCCGCGCACTAAAATTGATAATCTTTTCCTTACCGGGCAGTCTGTGAATATGCACGGAATTTTAGGGGTCACTATCGGGGCCTTCAATACCTGTGCAGAAATTATAGGAAAAGACACGATTGACAACCGCTTGCGAGAAATGATTTAACAGCATCCCAGTGAAAAAAACTAAAACCAATTATCTGCCTTATAAAAGACTTTTTCTTTACTCTCTTTTGTCTCTGACATTCATCTCGTGTGGAGTTTCGAAGTCTGTTCATCATATTCCTGAAGTAAAAAAATATCCCCTTGAGGTACCAACAGTCACCAAGGTTAATGACTCAACCTTTCGATACAGACAGAATTTTCTTACCAAGAATAAACAGCAGCTTTGGGAACTTTATATCAAAGGGAATCCCCTGCAGCTGGGATACAATAACGGAGCGCTTACACAAAGCCTGATGCAGAAACAGGAAGGAATCTTCTTTTCAAAAGTAGAAGGATTTGTTCCTTCAAAATTCAAGCAAAAGCTGTTAAGAGGCTTTTTAAAATGGTACAACAGAAAAATGTATCTGAATGTGAGGGAAGACTATCAGGCAGAATTATATGGTTTAGCACAATATTCATCTGATCAGTACGACTTTATTGCTCCTAAATATTTAAGAAATCTTTATCTGCATGGAGCTCATGATATTGGGCACGCCATGCAGGATCTGGCAATGGTAGGATGCTCTTCACTGGCCGTCTGGAACGAAAACACAGAAGATGGTGATCTTCTGATCGGACGAAATTTCGATTTTTATGTTGGTGACGATTTTGCACAGAATAAACTGGTTGAATTTGTAAAACCGGAAGACGGAATTCCGTATATGTCTGTAAGTTGGCCAGGAATGATTGGTGTAGTGTCAGGAATGAATAAAAAAGGAATCACGGTCACCATTAATGCCGGAAAATCAAAAATTCCTTTAACAGCCAAAACTCCTATTTCCCTTGTAACAAGAGAAATTTTACAATATGCAGGAACTATAGAAGAAGCTATTGCCATTGCTAAAAAAAGAAAAGTTTTTGTTTCGGAGTCTATTCTTGTAGGAAGTGCAGCAGATAAAATTGCGGTAATTATTGAAGTTTCACCTAAAAACCTCGGTGTGTATAAGGTGGAAAATACAAGCCGTGTACTTTGTACCAATCATTTCCAGTCTGAAGCCTATAAAGATGACAAACGAAATCAAAAACATAGAGAAGAAAGCCATTCCGAATATCGGTATGAAAAACTTCAGGAACTTTTGCAGCAAGAGCCAAAACTGAATCCTGAAAAAATGGCATCCATTTTAAGAAACAGGTCAGGATTAAAAGACGAAAAGATTGGTTATGGCAACGAAAAAGCACTGAACCAGCTTCTGGCTCATCATGCTGTTATTTTTTCTCCTCAGAAAAAGTTAGTTTGGGTTTCTTCAAACCCTTATCAATTAGGCGAATTTGTATGTTATGATCTCAATAAGATCTTTTCTGATGATGGTTTGCAACCTAATGACTTTTCAAAATCGGGACTGAATGTTGCCAGAGATCCTTTTGCAGACTCTCAGGAATTTAAAAATTATCAGGAATACCGAAATCTGAACATAACACTAGAGGATGCCATTGATAAAAATGAGATCCTTACCGATGATTTTCTTGCTCATTACAGGTCTTTAAATCCGGATTTTTGGAAAACCTATTATATGACAGGAAAATATTACTTTGATAAAAAAGAATATTCCAAAGCAAAAACTGAATTTGAAAAAGTCCTTACCAAAGAAATCACTACAGTTCCCGACAAAAAAAACGTAGAAAAATACCTGAAAAAAACCATAAATAAATTGAAATGATTCCTAAACATATAAAGCTGCTTTTCAGTATTCCTTTTGTTATTATTATCTGTTATTCTATATATCTGTGTACGGTATACAGTAATGTACCTGATATTATCCCTATCCACAGTTACGGAAACAATAAAGACAGCTATGGCAGCAAAATTTTTCTCTTTTTACCGATATTGCTTAATCTTATCGTTCTTATTTTTATCTGGCTCATTATAAGGAGGCCGGATACCATAAAATTTACCTTTGAAATAAAAGAAGAAGATCATGGAAAGATTTATCATATTACGCAGCTTGCTCTGGTAATTCTTGCCATATTTGTAACCATTTTAATGGGACCTTTATCTTTTGCTGATGTTGTCTATAAATAATCATCAGTTTAGATAATCTGGTTTAATTTATTTTTTATAAGATCTTAATTATTCTCAGGACTTACCTTATTCAGAAAAAGAAAGGTTGTAATACCGGATAATGCCGATAAGGTTGTGCTTAAAATAAAACTTCCTATAATATATTGCAGAAGATTGTTTTTGATCAGTTCAAAATTCAAATCCTGGCTGAGAATATTACTGTCCCCATGTACAAAGGGAGCTCCTAAAAATAAAGAAGCTGCAATAATAAAAGGAATAAAAGGGGGAAGGCTCACATTGGACGCCACAAATGAAAGTACTTTATTCAGCTTGAAAAGAACAGAAAGACTGATTACAAGAAGCGTCTGAAATCCCCAAAAAGGAGAAAGCCCGATAAAGACTCCTAAAGCAATAGAAAATGCTTTGGTACGATTGCTCCCGTCACTTTCCAGTACATCTTCCTTTATGAATCTTTTAAAGCTTTTTTTTTTGAAGTTATTCACGAAGTTTCTCGGAATAATGTACAATAATGTGATTGTTACTAAAATAGTATTCAGAATACTGATCCTTGTAAAATCTTTAAAAGGTCTGAAATGGGAAACCCGCTCTGTTGGATCATATAAAACCTTTATAGGAACATTCTTTACAGGAACATGTCTCCAGGCAGTTCTTACAATGATTTCTATCTCAAATTCAAATTTGGGTGTGAAATACTTCTTTGGTATTTTATGTAAAGGGTACAGTCTGTATCCGGATTGGGTATCTTCTAACCTGATTCCTGTTTCGAACCAGAACCAGAAATTGGAAAACCTGTTTCCAAAACTGCTTTTTTTCGGAATTCCGTCCTGAGACATATTTCTGTTACCGATCAGAAGTACATCTTCTGTTTCCTGCATCAGAGCTTCCACAAATACAGGAATATCGTCCGGATAGTGTTGCCCGTCAGAATCTATAGTAATGGCATAATCATATTCCAGCTCTTTTGCCTTTCTGAATCCCGTTTTAAGGCCATTTCCCTTTCCTCGGTTCTCCGGTATGGCAATGACTGTTATTTGCGGATATTGAGCAAGAATCTGAGGGGTAGAATCAGTTGAGCCATCATTCACCACAATAATACTTCCGGTGTAATCGAGAACACCGTCAATCACTCTTTTCAGAGTTTTCTCATTATTATAAGTAGGAATTAAAACACAGATTTTCTTTTCAGAAATTGCATTTTGTACTTCAGCAAGAGACATTGTTTTATTTTAAAGTGGCTCTTTCAGCCTCTGTAATAGTTTTGGATTGCATGGCAAACCTTTTAATATAACTTTTTAATGCTGCATTCTGTTTGCTGTAATTGTTCAGAAGGAATGCTTTGTCATCTTTGAGACTGCCACGGTAGCCTACAATTCTCGGAATATTTTCCTGAACACTTAATCTGATCAGACGAAGTTCAGCATTATTAGGATTACTTTTAATAATCCCTTCAAGACTTGTTGCTCCGGTTTTCACAAGAGATTTTCTATTGCTTTTGGCAATTTTGGCTTCCATGATTTTTGCCGCTGCTTTATATCCTAAAGTAACCGCATCAGAACCTGCTTGTTTTTCTGCTGTTTCAATAAAGTTTTCTGTATTGGCATTAGACTCATTGGCCTTAGCATAGCTGTTTCTCAGCGTTTCAATATCAGATTGAAATAAAAAAATAAATGCTGCTACGAATGATAAGATAAGTTTCATGATGGTATTTTTTTATAGCTTACAGACAATTTTAATGCAATAGTCTCGCCAAAAGATGTTGTATTTTTTACTTTAACATCTTCACCATTCTCATCAATATCAAGTTGAAGTACCAGATCAGGTGTTTCAAAAGGATTGATGATCGCCATGAATTTTACATTGGAAGCCGCTTTCAGAAACAGTTTTGTACCTAGGAATTCTTCCGTAAGCTCTTTAATGATCTGCATCATACAAACCCCTGGAGTAACAGGATTTCCAGGAAAGTGACCCTTGAAGATATCATGGTCTTTATTTAAATGAATATAAGCCGTAAACTTTCCGTTTTCAGCTTTTTCATGCGATGTTAAAGTGTAAAAATCTGTAAGAATGCTTTGCATGCTTTTATTTTTTTAGATTAAATGTATAATAAACCCCTGCCTGGAATGTTACATTCGTATGGTCATTGAAAATATGTACAAATCCTTTTTTGACTCTGGCTTCTACACCAATATTCTTTGTAATGTCATATCCAGCTCCGAATAATAACCCAAGATCTGCATCTGTAGGGTGATCTATTTCTTTATGGTCTGTCAACAGCTCCAAAGTGGGGCCGAAATGAAGGTTAAATTTATCAATATAAAATTTATTAACCACAGCTGCCCCTACATAAGAAAGACTTACTGTTTTAGGATCAACTCCCGGAGTTTTGCTTTCAAGCTTGCCGCCCTGACGGGTATAATAGACCTCTGGTTGAAGGGCATAGAATTTTGCAAAACGAATATTCGCCTGAAAACCTACATAAAAATCAACCTTTGATTTGATATCATATACATTGTTTATATAATGATATCCCTGGCTGTCATTATAATACCAATAATCCTGAGCAGGACCATCAGAAAGATGTGAAATATTAGCACCTACTCTGATTCCCGGATTGAATGTTACCTGTGCAAAAGACAAACCAGAGATGAGTGCGCAAAGCAAGAAATATATTTTCTTCATGTGGAATTTATTCCGTTTCGGTTATTTGAAATAGTTTTATATTGATCTTAAAATCCCTGTGCTGTAGGTTTAAGCTATCCGCGAAGATATGCTTTTTTGCATCAAAAGTAAAATCGATTTTTTCCTTATTATTTTTCGTATAAACAATCTGTTTCAGTAAATGATCTTCTTTGCTGAAGAATAAATAATATCCTTTTTTATCAATTTTTGAAAGATAAACTTTTGCGTTTTCATTCTCAAAACTTTCACTTACAGGGTATTGTCTTTTTAAAAGCTGCTGGAAGTCATTTTTAAGAAAATTGATGACAATTTTTTTATCCAGATCGGGAAGTACATAGTTCAGTTTAAAATCATGGTCTGAAACTTCAAAATCAATCAGTTTATTCCCAAAATCAGAGGTTAATGCAACCCGATGAGTTGTATCACTGATTTTTTTAATAATCAGAATACCACTTACATGATTGTTATAAATATCCATCTGACACTTATAAACATAATCTTCATTGGACGAAAAGTAAAGGTTTTCAACTGTTTTTTCAGTCGTTGAGACAGGTTTTACCCCTGTAAGCTGGTAACTTTTACAGGAAACTGCCAATACCAGTAGAAGGCTATAAAGTAAATTCTGACGCAGGAATTGACGCATTGATCTTGGTGTTTTTGAAAACAATATTGGTTGTATCTCCGGAAGCTTCCGTCATATTCACCTGCGAAACGGTGGATTGGTTTTTAGGAAAATACAACTCGATCTGTTGGATGTATTTCAACAGCTGAGAGGTCTTCGGGACAAATTTTGCCACGTTAAAATTTCCGGTTTTGAAATAGGTTACCGTAAACTCAGGATCATTGAACATGGTGCCGTTAGAGCTCCCTACAATCAGTTTATTGATCTTTTCAAACGTTTTGCTTTTAGCGTCTACTGATGACTTTTTACCCTGATCGTTGATGAATATTTTATTGCTTTTAAAAACAATACTGTATTGATAAGGTTTGGTGTATTTCCAACTTAGCATATTGGGTGTCTGCAAAGACATTTTGCCGTACGTCACGATGCTTTTATCCAGAAAATCCATTTTTTTGGTCTGGGTGAAATCACTTTGTAAGGTTTTGATTTCTTTGGTTTCTGAAGAAACTTTAGTGACAAAAGCTTTGGCTTCTGCTCCTGACATTGCTGTATTTTGGGCAAAAAGAAAGCCTGAAACTAATAAAAGAGCTCCGAAAGCAATATTTTTAATCATTTTTTCTTAGAATTTGTAATTGAATCAACGGTAAACGTTGAGTACTTTTGATCTTTCAAAAATACTAATAAATCTGCCAGTACATTATAGGTCTTTTGAGAGGTGTCGTGAAGAAGAACGATACTTCCTTTTTTCAGACCTGTGGTAATTCTTTTATAGATCCTTTTTTCATCATCTATAATGGTGTCTAAAGAGCGTACATTCCAGCCTATACTCTGCTTATGAGTATTCTTTATGGCTCTGGCAATATTGGGATTGGTGACTCCAAAAGGCGGACGGTACAGATCTGTTTTTATATTGCCTGTTTTCTGGATTATAGTATCACATTTCTCAATTTCTTCAGTCATTTTTGAAGCCGATAAAAAACCGGTTGAATTGGAATGAGAGAAAGTGTGGTTACCAATAATATGACCTTCTGCAATGATCCTTTGGAATATTTCAGGATACTTTTCAATTTGTTTTCCGATACAGAAAAAGGTGGCTTTTATCTGATGTTCTTTAAGCTGATCTAAAAATAAAGGAGTGAATTCAGTAGGTCCGTCATCAAAGGTAAGAGCGATTTCTTTAGTTTTCGTTCGTTTATGAGTGATACTGTTGACAAAATATCCCAATTCAATAGCAAAAGCGCCCCAAACTACAACTGCAGAAAAAGCAAAGAAACAAAAGAGATACACCCAGAAACTCCCCTGAAACGCATAAATAAAAACGTTACAGAAAAGATAAAACAGGATGAAGGGATAGTGTTTCATTGCTGACTATTTTTTATTGTTAAACTTCCTGGATTTATACCCATTTTTTCATTCTGAGTGTAGCGGAGCGAAATGAAGAATCTATAATAAAAGCAGAGATTCTTCCTTCGTCAGAATGACAGTAGCACTGTTTTTATTACTCCTCTTCAATTAAGCTTTTTCCAATAATACTAAACTGTGGTCATTTCCAGCCAGATGATTGTAAAGAAGTACATTTTTGACTTCACTTTTATTTTTAGCGTTAATCATCATAATTTCAGGAATTTGCTGATCTTTAAGAATATGACACGCCATAAAAGTAGAAAAACCGCTTGCAGTGTTAAATTCTCCACTTAAATGCTTGAAATACAAATGAGAAGAGCTAGGTAGCAATTCCATCGCGTGAGTATAATAAACATCCGATTCTGAATCTCCGCTGAATCCTAAGATAACGGCATCAATATCATTGGCTGTAAGATTATTTTTGGCTAAAAAATCCTGTATAAAACCTGTTGTTTCATCTACTTCCAACCTGTTGGTTATTTTGATATCAGTAAGTTGGGCGTAGGTATTTTCTGTTTTGTCTTTTCCTACCACAAAGAAACTTGCTCCTTCTCCCCAAACGACCCCTGCTGTTTCAGAGTTCAGATAATTAACAGGAAGGTTCCCTTCTTTTTTGATGGTATTATTTAACCTGTAAAGTTCCATTGTTCTGTCGGTTTGCTCATCTGTAGAACCTACAAGAACATTGTCTGCTTCTCCGTCATTGATCTGAAGCTGAGCATCCAGAAACGAGAATTCAAGAGAAGAGGATGTGTTTACATAAGTGAAATTATACGCATGGCACTGTAGTCCTAATGCAATCTGTCCAGCTACGGTATTGTGGGTAGACTGAATAAAATAAGTAGGCGTTAAAAACTCCTCATGATTATCAATCACATTTTTCAGAAATTTTTCAGAATCCTGAGAACACCCCATTCCGGTTCCTACAATAATGGCGTCCGGTTTTTCAATACCTGCTTCTTTTAAAGCATAAGCTGAAGCTACCGAACTCATTTTTACCGTTTTAGACATTCTTCTGATCATTGCAGGAGGAATGAATTCTTTATAATTGGGTTCTATAGCCTTTATGATTGATAAAGAGTTTTCAGGGGTAAGATTCTGAAGAATATTGTCATTTAAAGTGTCCTGTGCCGAGATACAGGCTGCACTGTTGATGTATACCGCACTCATGACTTTGAGAAAATTAAGGTTGAACAGTTCCCACCGAAACCAAATGAATTGGAAAGTACATGATTGATGTTCTTATCTTTCAGCTGGGTAACCGGTGTTAAATCAAATTCTGCCATTTTCGTTTTGAAATTCAAATTGGGGAAAATAAGACTGTTTTGCATCGCTAAAATTGAAAATACAGCTTCAATTCCGGCTGCTGCGGCAAGAGTATGTCCGGTGAATGCTTTTGTAGAGCTGAATTCAGGAACCTGATTTTCTCCAAAGATCCTGATCATGGCAATACCTTCTGATAAATCATTATTAGGAGTTGCCGTCCCATGAACGTTGATATAATCTATATCCTCTTTAGCCAATCCGGAGATTTTTAATGCCTGCTGCATCGCTAAAAACGCTCCCTGTCCGTTCTCGGAAGAGGCCGTTTGGTGGTGAGCATCATTCGCATTTCCATACCCGGAAAGATACGCTAAGACTTTTTTATTTTCTTTTTTTACGATCTCTTCAGATTCAAGTACCAGGAAAGCGGCTGCTTCACCAAGGTTGAGTCCTTTTCTGTCATTGTCGAAAGGCGTGTTGTAAGAATCTGTCAAAATCATCAGAGTATTGAACCCATTGAGCGTAAATTTTGAAAGAGAATCTGTTCCTCCAACAATAACACGGTCCAAAACTCCGTTTTTAATCAATTTGGCACCCATCATAATCGCATTAGCTGCAGAAGAGCAGGCGGTACTGATAGTAGAAACCATACCTTTTAATCCTAAATAATCGGCAATAGCCAATGAGGAATTTCCGGCATCGTGAGCGTCAATATATTTTTGCTTTTCAGGAAAGTCTTCGTAAGAGTAGAAATATTTTTCAGTGACATCCATCCCGCCTACACTGGTAGAAGAGATCAGACCGGTTCTGCAACTGTTGATATCAGAAATTCCGGCACTCTCTACGGCTTCTTTTGCGGCTGCCATTCCTAATAAAGAGGTTCTTGTGATATTGTTGTCTTCGTTAAGTTGAAGTTTTTGTACAAGCTCTTCATTAGATAATTTTATCTCACCTGTTTTAATCGCTCCGGCATGACGGGTTTCAAACATCTGAATATCTGAAATTCCGTGTTTTCCGGACTGGAGCGAGATAAAATTTTCTTCCACGTTGTTTCCGATGGAGGAAATGATGCCCATTCCTGTTATGGCAATTTTTTGACTCATTGTATTCGGATAATGTAACAATGTAGCAATCTAACAGTTTGCCAATCATTGTTGTATGTGCAAACTGCTAGATTGTTAAATTTATTTATTTCGTTCTGTTGTCTTCGATGAATTTAGCCATCGTGTCGATAGACTGGAAGATTTCCTTTCCTTTTTTAGGATCAGCTAATTTTATTCCGTAATCTTTGTCAAGAAGAACGATAAGCTCTAAAGCGTCAATAGAATCCAGTCCTAATCCTCCACCAAATAATGGGTCAGTATCTTTGATTTCTTCTACAGAAACGTCTTCAAGGTTTAGTACTTCAATAATTTTGTGCTTCAATTCTGTTTTTAAGTTTTCCATAATTTAATTAATTTACCAATGTATTGATGCCACAGTTTAGCAATATCGAAAATTGTTACATTTTTACATTGTTAGATCGTTACATTTTTATAAGGTTAGCAAATATACAAAAGCTTTGTAATTTTCCTGATATAATTCAACCCAGCCACACAACACTTGGTCTGCTTTTCCGGACTGGAGAATCTGCTCAGAATAATTGTTTAGAAATTCTTCATCAAATTCATCCAAAACGAAGAACGCATTTTCTGTCTGCATTTTATGTTTAATACTGATTTCTCCTACACAAATATTAGGTAATGTATAAACAAAGACCGCGGGACTTGGATAAAAGTTTTCCTGATCATTGATGCTTTCCTGGTATTTGAAATCGGTATCCAGGCTTGATGATTTATTGGCAAAAACAATAGCTGTTCTGCTGTGGTCATCATTTTTTAAAATCGTTTCAGCAGCAAGGAATGCCAGTTTGCTAAGGTTATCCATTTTATGAAATTTTGGATAATTGAGTTCTAAGCTTTTATAAGCTTCTTTAGCAAATTCCTGAAATGTTTCGCTTGGGCTTTCAAAAATAAAATCTCCATCGACTGTTATTCTTGAGTGTTCTATTGTAGTGTAGTTTGTTTTTTTCATAGCATTCATCTTAGCATTTTTCCAATACAATAGCAGCATTACATCCACCAAAGCCGGACGCTGTTTTCAGAATATATCTGATAGAAGCCGTTTGGTTTTCTGTAATGATATTCAAGGGTTGAGATACTCCTGCTTCTTCAAAATTTTTAGAAGGAAGCAAGGTGTTGCGAAGGGCACTTTCCATAGAAATAATGCTTTCAAGAAGGCCTGAAGCTCCCAGACAGTGTCCGTAGTATCCTTTCATACTGTTGAGAGGAACATGTTCGAGTTCCATTCTGTTGAATGCGATGGCTTCCATTTCGTCATTATACAGAGTAGCGGTTCCGTGAGCAGAAATAAAATCAATCTGTTCAGAAGAAACCTGAGCTTCAGTCATCGCATTTTTGATGCTGGCGTATAGTCCGTCTCCGGTTCTGGAAGGTCCGGAAATATGGTTGGCATCATTAATGGCTGAATCTCCCATAACTTTAAAAGTAATTTTTTCATCTTCAGAAGGTTCAGCAGTAATGTAAGCAGCAGCAGCAGCTTCACCAATATTGATTCCGTCTCTGTTTTTATCATAAGGCTGGCAAGGCCCTGATCCTATTGCCTGGAAGGAATTGAATCCTGAGATGACAAATTCGGAAAGCTCGTCTCCGGCAATAACAAAAGCATCTTTATATCTTCCTGCCTGAATCATATTCTTAGCCACAGCTATCGCCATTACTCCCGATACACAGGCATTGGAAACTACAATCGGTTTTGTTTTGAATCCAAAAAAATGGGCTATTTTCTCTGCTAGTTTTGATAAATAAACGCCTTCCGGTAATTCAGACTGTTTTTTTAACAGGCTGATATTTCCTTTTGTTGTTGAAAGGATAAAAGCCGTGTTTTCTGAAGGTGTATGTTTGTTGATCAAAGGCTGTAAGCTTAAAAGCAACATTTTTTCAAGTCTTGTAAAGCTCTCGTTATCGTTTTGAGTAAAGATTCTGTTGAATTCTTCATTCAGTTTTTCAGAATCAATCATAGAGGCATACAAAGCATCCTGATTGCCTATGATCTTATGTAAAGCAACTCCCGATTGGCCTTCTGAAAGAGCCTTCCAGTTGGCTTCAACATTGAAACCCAGCGGAGTTACACAATTATAGTCCGTGATAAAGATTTCTTTCTTCATGATAGTTCCATTTTATCTTTCCATTTTTGAAAAAATTCCGGATTGTAAAGGCACAGCCCGCCATTACTGTCAAGGAATACCTGAATGGTTTCACCGCTGCATACAAGTTTCCCTTCCTGATTGAAGAGTTCATATCTGTAGATCAGTTTTGCGGAAACCGAGTTCACAAAAGTGGTAACAATGTTAAAGGTTTCTCCATATTTTAAAGGAAGAAAATGTTCGCACGTACTTTTTACAATAGGCGTTACATAGCCGGCATTTTGAATATCAAGATACGTAAGACCATGCTGACGCCCAAAAGCTTCTCTACCATCTTCAAAATAAACAATATAATGTCCATGCCAGACAATTCCCAACGGATCTGTCTCATTGAATCGTACTCTTACTTCTTCAGTACAGGTTAATATATTCTCTTTAGACTGCATTTTGTTTTCTTCCGGAATTTTTATTGTTTTTTTTGTCGTCAGGAAACCCCCGGTAATATTTGACATAAAATTAAATTAAATATTTTGGAGTTTTCTCTCATAAAAAATGGAAATGGAAACGGTGGCAAGGTAAAATAATAGTAAGAATGCCAGTTCTTTAGCTATTCCTCCAATACTGCTATTTCTTAAAATAATATCATAGTAAGCATTCAACCCCCAGTTCATAGGAGAGAATTTTGCTACGGTTTGCATAAACTCCGGCATCAGGAATACAGGAACCCATATTCCTCCGATAGCTGCTAAAACAACTACGGAAGTTGCTCCAAATGGTGCAGACTGCTCCTGTGTGTCTGCAATAGTTCCTAATAATACTCCAAATCCTATGGCTGCCAATCCTGCAAATAAAGTTACGGTAATGAGCTGGAACATTTTTCCTGATACATCAAAAGCAGGAAGATCCATATAAGGGAAAAGATAAACTCCAACAGCAACCATCAGTAAAAACTGAATGATACAGATAATAAGATAGGTAAATGTTTTCCCCAAAATATGCACAAAATACGGAGTAGGACTGATTCTCGCTCTTACGCTTGTTCCCTGGCTTTTTTCTTTTACCAGATTAATAGAAAGCGGCACTACGATAAAGAATATTGCAAACAGCGTCCAGGCAGGAACATTATGCTGAACAGAATTCGGAATAACTTCCATTTCTCCTTTTTTGGGAGTGATCTCTTTAAAACTGATCAGGTTTTTATTTTGGTCAAGGTTTTCAGTAGTTCCCAGCTGATCCTGAAAAGCTTTGTAAATTTTTTTATTTTCGATTTGAAATACCATTTTATTAACCGAATTCATCACAGAATTTTTGAACCCTGCATTGGTAGCTGGATCAAAATATAAATGGATTTCCTTTGCTTTTGGAGCTTCTGTTTTTAGTTTTGTTGAATCTCCTTCCAATCCGAATGAACTTACAATGGTCTGAACTTTAGAATCAATATTGGAATTCAGATCTTTTGTAAGATTCTCAGGAATGACAATCGCCATCTGATAGTCTCCTGCAAAAACGGCTTCCTGCGCAGATTTTTCATTGAAATTAGTCAGCAGTTGAAATGTTTTGCTGTTTTCAAGCTCTGCTTTTATATTTTTTGAAACTTCGGATTTATCCTGATCAATAAAAATGATGGGAATTTTTGATCCTTCAAGATTTTTAAAGGTTGAATCCTGAATAAGGGTGATGGTGACAATCAGAAGCAAAGGCATAACAAAGATGATGACAATTCCCCCGATGTCCCTTTTTAGTAAAAGGATTTCTTTAATAAAACTTCTCCACAGTTTATACAACAACATCTCTTAATTCTTTTCCGGTTAATGAAATAAAAACATCTTCAAGGGTTTCGGCATTGGTAATCTGAGAAACAAGTTCTTCAGGAGTTCCCACAGCGTGAATTTTTCCTCTGTCGATAATAGCAATTTTGGTACAGAATTCTTCTGCTTCCGAAAGATGGTGAGACGTATAAATGATACAGGTTCCATTTTTGTTCAGTTCCAATAAGAAATCGATGATTACTTTTTTGGATTGAACATCCACTCCTACAGTAGGTTCGTCAAGAAAAAGTACTTTAGGATTGTGAAGAGTTCCTGCAATAAGGTTACATCGGCGCTTCATTCCTCCTGAAAATTGGGCAACCTGTTTATCGGCAAATTTCGAAAGTCCCATGATTTCAAGAGATTCGTCAATTGCTTTTTTAAGTTCACTATGTTTCAAGCCATACAAGCTGCCGAAAAACATAAGATTTTCTCTGGCGGTCAGGGTAGGGTAAAGGGCATATTCCTGTGGAACAATCCCAATAATCTGTCTGATTTTGAAACCATCTTTCTGCGGAGATAAACCATTGATGGTAAATTGTCCTGAGGTAGGTTTTATTAAGCCCGAAAGCATAGAAATAAGAGTTGTTTTTCCGGCTCCGTTGGGCCCAAGAATTCCGTAGATTTCGTTTTTGCTGATATTCAGAGAAATATCATTTACCGAAAAATCATCAGAATTTTTGTATTTCTTATATAGGTTTTTAATTTCAATCATATTCTCCGCCATATCAGATCGCTTTTCTCAGTTTTTTATAGAAAGCTTCTTCCAGGTCTGCAATGTGCAGCATTGTTTTTGAAAGTTCGTTATAGATATTGCTCTTTGAGTTCCTGTTTTTATACACTCTGGCAATGTCTACGGCAAAATCTCTCCAAAGGTCACCAATAGAGGTGATTTCTTTTGATAATTCTTTAAGCTCATCATTTTTAAGGATGACAGAAGCTTCCTGAAGAAATGCACCATAGATAAATCTGAACCCGCCACCGCCGGTTCCGATTTCTTCCTGCATTCTGATCAGCTGCCCAAGATAGTGGTTCGTAACCTTTGTCCCTTTCTTATCAGCCCATTTCGGGATGCTTTTGGCTACCCATCTCATGGCTTTTACCCCAATAAGAGGTACCGGAGCCAGCATATTTTTACAAGTGTCTTTGATGCCTTTTCTGATGGCCTCTTCAAGGTTAACATTTTCAGGGATATAAACAGGATAGTACATGTGACCTTTGGGAGGAAGTGCTCCTTTAGCATATCTTACTTTTTCCAGCTCGGCTTCCGTCAATGTCGTGGTATAATCCATTACAGGATCGCTGATAAGGAATTTTCCGTCTTCTTTACCATATACAACAAGATTATGGGCATTGAAGTGGAATTTATATTCTTCAGGAAAATAGGTGAGGTTAAAAACGCCAACCTGAAGTCCTGTAGGGATATTTTGTTCTAGATTTCTTTCAAGAGCCTTTTGGGCATCCTGAGGATTTGAGAATTTTTCTCTTTTGATTTTAATGCCTAATCTCTTGGCTGCTTTACTGAAAATAGCACCCGGCATCGGACGATAGCTGAAGCCCGGAGCAAAATTCACCTTCAAAAAAGGAAGATAGACAAAAAACAATCCTGAACCGATTCCGAAGATCATAGGTTCACTTAGCTTTAAGCCTTTATTAAGCAGTAGATTGGAAGCAACACCGTTTTCGCAATGCGCAGTCTGATGGTGTTCAAAGTTTAATTTCATTGGCAGCTTATATCTTTTTCATTGGTATAATGGGATTCGGCATGATGATATGCCTTATCAAATTATTTCCCGTCGAAGTTTTTTAATTCGTTGACTGAAACTCCGAATGCATCGGCATATTTTTTCAGTTGGGTTTCGCTTAGTGTTTTAAATATTGTGGGTTTGAAGTGTCTTTTTACCCTCCATTGCCACATTCCTACATAAGAAGCCAGTACGCCAAGATCCATTTTGTTCAGTTCCATAAAATAAACAATAGGGCTTACTTTGTTTTGGGCAACGTGGTTTTTTGCCTCCTCAATCCTTTCATAGATAAGTTCCATAGATTCATCCAGCGCAGCTTTTTTGGCATCCCAGCCCGTACTGTTAGCGGTGGTGTAGTTGTCATTTTCATCCGTTACATACAGAACTTCTGTCATATTGGCGGATTTTAGGTTGCTTTCGTCTTGGGGTAGGTCTTGCTTTTTCATCTAAATAATGGTTGTTTTTTTAGATTCCAGATGAAAAATAGTTCACCTGTGTTGATTCTTCTTAATCAGGTGGCTAAAATAGTGAAAATACATTATATGTAAATCATATTAAATATGAGGGAGTTATTATCGTGAGATAGAGAAGATACAGAATATATTTTTGAATTTGTAATACCTGATAGGATTTTATTTTCCCCATTTGTCGGGCATGGTTTAACTAATTGGAGTTAAAAGTATCTTAAAAAGCATCGTTAAGACTTATTATATCTGCTTGTAACAAAAGAGCTGTAACAAGTGTCTGTATTATAAGACTAATGGTTGAAAGAAATTGGATAAGAATAACTAACAAATAACAACTATGAAGAAGTTTTTTATTTCTGTTTCGCTTTTCTGTGCGGTAATGGCTATGGCTCAGAAATTTGAGACACAAAAACTGACTGATGCCCAAGGCTACACGTATGAAACGGTAAAGAATGACCAGACGGGAGTAAGAGTATACACATTGAAAAACGGACTGAAGGTTTATCTTGCTAAAAATGATGATGCTCCGAGAATTCAGACCTATATTCCGGTGAGAACGGGATCAAACAACGACCCTAGTGATAATACGGGATTAGCTCACTATCTGGAACACATGGTTTTCAAAGGAACTTCACATCTGGGAACTCAGGACTGGGCAAAAGAAAAAGTTTTACTAAAGCAGATCTCTGATCTTTATGAGCAGCATAAAGCAGAAAAAGATCCTGAAAAAAAGAAAGAACTTTACAAGAAAATTGATCAGGTTTCTCAGGAGGCGTCCCAATATGCTATTGCCAATGAATATGACAAGGCGATCTCTTCCTTAGGAGCTACAGGTACAAATGCTCATACCTCTTTGGATGAAACGGTTTATAAAAACAATATCCCTTCCAACGAATTAGAAAAATGGTTAAGAGTAGAGAAAGAGCGTTTTTCAGAACTGGTATTGCGTCTTTTCCATACAGAGCTTGAAGCGGTATATGAGGAATACAACAGAGCTCAGGACAATGACAGCCGTCTTGTATTCTATTCATTGATGCAGGCCCTTTTCCCAAAACATCCGAACGGACAGCAGACTACAATAGGTACTTCAGAACATTTGAAGAGCCCTTCTATGGAAGCGATTCACAAGTATTTTGATACGTATTATGTGCCTAATAACATGGCTGTTGTATTGGTTGGAGATCTTGATTATGACAAAACTATAAAACTAGTTGATCAGTATTTCGGTGCATTCAAATACAAAGAGCTTCCAATGAAAAAAATGGTTACGGAAGAGCCGATGACCAGCATTGTTACAAGAACTGTAAAAAGCCCGACTACGCCAAGAATGACAATTGCATGGAGAACAGATTCTTATGGAACTCAGGAAGCAAGACTGGCAGATATAGTATCCGAAATCTTAAGCAACAGAGGAGATGCAGGATTAATTGACCTTAACATCAACCAGAAGCAAAAAACGCTTGGAGCAGGAGCGTATGAGTCACCTTACAAAATGTACGGAACGTTTGGATTGGTAGTAACTCCTAAAGAAGGCCAAAGTTTTGATGAAGCTAAAAAACTTCTCATGGATCAGTTGGATCTTGTAAAAAAAGGACAGTTTCCGGACTGGATGCTGAAAGCTATCGTGAATGATAAAAAAGTTCAGCGTATGAAGAACTGGGAAACAGCTGACGGATTAGCGACTGAATTGTACGATTCTTATATCAATGTAAGAACATGGGAACAGGAGCTGGATGAGATCAATCAGTATGATAAGATCACGAAAGCTGATGTGGTGAAATTTGCCAACGATTTCTTTAAAGATAATTATGTTGTTATTTATAAAGAAAAAGGAGTGAATGATAAGCTTGTACGTGTACAGAACCCTGGAATTACCCCGATTAAACTGAATAGAGAAGCTCAGTCTCCTTTCCTTAAAGATATTCTGAATACAAAAGTGCCGGAAAGTAAACCTGAATTTATTGATTTTAAAACAGCCATTCAGACTTCAAAGATCAAAGATAAGACGGTAAGCTTTGTGAAGAACAAATATAATGAGGTTGCCCAGATCAGTTATATTTTCCCTTTCGGAACAGATAATGATAAAGAACTTTCTATTGCAGGAACTCTTTTTGAATATCTTGGAACCGATAAATATACTCCGGAACAGCTGAAAGAAGAATTCTTTAAACTTGGTATAAACTATAGCCTGAGAACTTCCAATGATCAAATGATTATTACGTTAAGTGGTCTTGAAAGTAATATGAAGAAAGCTGCAGAGCTGATGAACCACTGGATGACGAATGTAAAAGCTGATAAAGCGATTTATGCTCAAACGGTAAAAACAATTCTGGAATCAAGAGCTACTGCCAAGAAAGACAAAGTGAGAATTATGGCAGCACTTTCAAACTATGCTAAATACGGTAAAAACTCAAGAATGACAGACATCGTTTCCAAAGAACGTCTTGAGAGCATTGATGCCGTAGAATTGATGAAGAAAGTGAAAACGTTGAACCAGTATCCTTATCAGGTGCTTCTTTACGGACAGGATCAGTCAGGTTTGGAAAAAGCGGTAAAACCTTTTATCATCAATACAAGCCTTCAGCCGGCACAGGCAAAAGAATATGCAGAACCTGCTACTGAAGGAAAGGTATACTTCACAAATTATGACATGGTACAGATGGAAATGTCTAAAGTAGCAAAAGGAAGTACGGTAAACCTTAGTAACTTTGGAAAAGCGAATGTTTTCAATGAATATTTCGGAAGGGGATTATCTTCTATCGTTTTCCAGGAGATCAGAGAAAGTAAGTCATTGGCTTACACAGCCTATGTTTCTTATGGAAATGCTTCAGAAAAAGGGAAATCAAACTATGTGACGAACTACATTGGAACACAGTCAAATAAACTTCCTTTAGCTGTAAATGCGATGAATGACTTAATGGTATCTTTACCACAGATTCCAGCTCAGTTTGAAAATGCCAGAGGTTCTGCCTTAAAACAGATTGCTTCCAACAGAATCAACAGAACAAATATTTTCTTCAATCAGTTAGCATTGAAAAAGCTGGGAGTAGATTATGACATCAGAAAAGATATTTATTCTGAGATCCAGGGACTGACATTGCCACAGCTTACAGGATTCTACAATACAGAGGTTAAACCTGTACAGTATAATACAGCGATCATCGGTAAAAAAGAAAACCTGAATATGGAATCTATCAACAAGATGGGTGAATTCCAGGAAGTATCTCTTGAAGAGATCTTCGGATATTAATATTTTAATTTTAATAATAGGTAAAGCGGAGCAGAAATGTTCCGCTTTTTTGTTGTTGAATATATTTCTCTTTGATGATCATTGTTTCACACATTTTTTTAATGTTTCACGTGAAATAATTCATCTTGTGATGAGGTTTTCGAGTATGTAATATGTTGTTTATCAGCTGTTTTTGAAGGTTGTAATGAATGTGTAAATAAACAAAAAATGAATATTTCTATTGTAATGTTTTTGTAATCAATTCAATAGGAGTGGGCTTTAGCCCGCTTAAAAAAATGAAAAAATCAACTGGCTTTAGCCAAAACCTGATTCAACACAAAGGTCACTAATGGATTTCACAAATTATCACAAATCTGGAAATTAATAACAAAAAAGCTGTACGTTTTGTACAGCTTTTATAGTGATTTTTTTCAGTTTAGGATTTTACTTCCTGAATAAACAGGTTGATTTCTGCCCGGATCAATAATTCGTCATTATTGAAGGTTTCGCAGAAAATATGACAGATATTTTCAAACTGTGAGATCAACGAAGCTTTAGAAATGATCTTGTCATTCACTTTAGGAAGGCCAAAAACTTCAATCTTTTTGATATTGGTAATAAAGCCAATTACTTTGGTATCTGCTTCAGGGTTTTCGAAGAAGCTTTGTCCGAGGATAGAAGAGCAGGTTTGCGCGAGATTTTCAATTAATCCGGTTTCTGCAAACTCACCGTTATGAACAAAGATATTGTCTTCTTTTATTTCAAAGGAAGTCACCACTTTTTCCTGGGTCAGTTCCAGAATATAGTCTGCCATCAGCATCGGGTCACGATGAGGTAAAAAGTTATGTATATTGATGATGTTTTCTTCCTTGATTTCCATTTCCAGTTATTTTACAGCAGTTTTCATTTGAGATTTTGCAATCACTTCTCCATTCAGCCTGGTAACAATATCTACGAGAGTTACTCCCATTACTTCATTAAGGATGGTGACTTCAGATTTCAATAGATCTCCTGTTTTGGGTAATATTTCAGATTCAAAAGATTTGATAGCTCCAATATATCCTGTAGGAGCCTCTTTTCCAAGTAAATAATATTTATATCCGGTATGAAGAGCCACGCTCTGTGCCTGATGCTCAATTAATCCGGAAGCCTGAAAATATCCGTTCTGAACAAAAAGATTATCTTCTTTAATTTCAAAACCTGAGATCAGGTAGCTTTCAGAATATTCTGTGAGCTCATGTACCATTACAAACGGTGCTCTTTGTGGAATAAGACTTTCTACAAAATCTTTATCTGATGTGGGCAGTCTGTTTTCCATTAGCAAACCGTTAATAAAGCACAAGAATACGCAAATCTTCCACTTTCAGGTACACAAAGAAGTACTTTTTCGCCTTTTTTCAGCGTTCCTGAGTTCATTAATTCTTCTAATGCGATAAAGATAGAGCCTGCTCCAATATTTCCTACTTCAGAAAGGTTGTAGAACCATTTTTCAGCAGGGAAGTCCATTCCTTTTTTAGCAAATTCCTCTTTCAGTCCATCTTTGAAATAACCGGAAGAGATATGTGCCAATACATGGTCTATTTTTTCAGGATCCAAATTGTGTTTGTCAAAAGATGATCTTAAACTTTCAGCACCTTTTACCAGAATATATTTATCAAGAATCTTAGTATCCTGTTTAATTGCGAAGATAGATTGCTTCAGCCATTCGTCTGAAGGATAATCTGCCCAGGATTTTAAGCTTCCGTCTTCCAGCTTGTCGCAGCCTGCATACATACAAGCTTCAATTTCGTGAGCGTAAGAATAGAAGTCGATGAATTCTATTTTCAGAGAAGTACTGTTTTCTCTTGGTTTATTTTCTAATAAGAAAGCTCCGGAACCATCAGAAAGCATCCATCTCAGGAATTCTCTTTTGAAGGCAATGATAGGTCTTTCTTCCAGTAATTTTAAGTTTTCTGCCTCATGGTTGAATTTATCAGCAGTCATCCATGCAGACATTCTTTCAGAACCTGCACAAACAGCATTTTCCTGTACTCCGGCCTTTACGGAAAGAAATCCGTAGTTCAGAGCGTTCATTCCGGAGTTGCAAAGTCCTGTGGCGGTATTAATCTCAATAGATTTTCCGATGTTCAGTTCACCGTGAACCATAGAAGCGTGTGACGGCTGGATCTGGTCCGGGGATGTAGTTCCTACAGATAATAATTTCATATCTTCCTTTTTGAAATTTTCATCAAAAAGTCCTTCTATTGCTTTTGCTGTAAGCTGCGCATTGGAATGCGTAGGGTTTCCTTCTTTATCTAAAGCGTAATATCTTGTAGTAATTTTATTGTTTCTTAAAATAAGTGATTTTGCTTTAGAAGGTGCGTCATTGATAAGGCCAAGATAAGTCTCCATTTCAGCATTCGATACCGGCTCATTGGGTAAAAATTTTGAAGCCTTTGTTATAAATACGTCGTACATTCTATTTTAAATTAATTCCTTGTAAATATCTTTTTTGTTTTTGTCTTTTAAACCAAAATATAGGGGTTGTAAGCAGGTGTAATACTAAGACGACAGGTGAGATAATCCATATCGCCGCCATCAAATATACCGTAAAGAATTTTATCAGCAATGGGCGTTTCTCTTTTTTATTGATAATCAGATTAGACCATATGGTGAAAATCTTGTTCCCTACTTTCTCTACACGTACCAAAAAGGCGCGTATTTCCACAGCTCCGTTTTTTATAAGATCTGGCTGTAGATTGTTCAGATCATTGTTTCTAAAATGTTTTTCAATGATCGTACCATACTTTACTGAACCTGCAATTTCTTCATCAGAAACCCCTGCAGCTGGCAGTAGCCCTGTTTTTTCTTTTTGTCCTTTAGTAAGCCATCTGACAATCGTTAATACACTTGTATAATTGTCGTGTCGGTCTACCAATGCAATATTTCCTATAAGTTGGGCTTTGAAATCTTTTAAATAAACCTTTAATTTTTCCTGGGAAAGCATCCACATATTTCTTGTTCCGGAAATGGTGACAACAGGAGTATCTTTAAGTATCTTTTCTGCATAAGCACTTTTCAGGAAAGAAATAATCGGGATAGACGGTGTAAGAAACCATACCTGATATCCAAAAAGGATGAGGTCGTATTTTTTGTTCAGAATTTCTTCTGAAGGGGGGAAGATCTCTTTAGGAATCTGTAAATAAGACTCCGGAAATGTATCAAAAAAAACATCACCAGGCCATGGGTATGGAAAATCTTCCTTAAGCTTAATGTTATAATAAGCGACATCATATTCTTCCTTTTGAGCTTCAAAAGGTTGGGCTATGTTTCTCACGATGTCTTCAAGTTGACCGGTTTGTGAATAATATATGACAAGTATATTTTTCTTCATTAGTTTTTCTTTAGCGTTTACAAAAATATGTTTTTCATATTTATTATCGGGTTTTAAATACTTTTACTGATACGGAACTCCAATTTAATGTATAATTTTCACTTTCCAGTATTGCATTTTTGGTATTTATAAAAATAATGGTTTCTGGAAGAGTCTTAAGATTATTGATGGTAAATTTATCATCTGAAATTAGCAGTACATCAATATTTTTATTCACTTCTGAAAGGTCTTTTATATAATGAAGCTTTCTCCTTTTTACCAGATAACTGTGAGCTGCAGTTGCTCTTTTTTCTTCATCTTTTATCCATGAAAAAATCTTTCTGCTGGCTTGATATAAAGTTAATAGAACATCTTTTTGTCCATAATCATCCGCTATGTGAAGAATAGTAGCATCCGCCGGGATGTGTTTATTGAGTTCAAAGTAGACTGATTTATTGGTATTGAAATCATTTTTAACTTCCTGTACTACTTCGCTGTCTTTATATAAAAAGCTGAGGAATAATTTGTTTTTAAAATAATTTTCATCTTCAATCTCTTCTCGGAGTTTTGCAAACTCTTCTCTAAAGTAGGCATTGATTTTTTTGGTTCGCTCAGAATAATTTTTTCCAAAACTAAGATCATCTTTGCTGATTCTGTTTCCTACTTTTACAGTAATGCTTCCGTTGTAAATGATAAAATCTCCTTTAGGCAGTACTTCTGAATTTCCGTGGATGTAGATAGGAAGTACATCCAGATCAAACTGTTCTGCAATATAGAAGGCTCCTTTATGGAATCTTTTTACATCATTGGTATAAGAACGTTCTGCTTCAGGGAAAACAACCAGAGAATATCCCTGTGCAATTTTCTCTTTCAGCTGATCCATTCCGTTTTCAATACCCTGCGAAACCGGATAAAAGCCAAGAGCTTTTACCAACTTTCCGAAGATGGGAGAATCATATACCCAGTCATTCACCAGATAGATTATTTTATGAGTTGCCATAGCAATTGCTAACGTATCCAGGAAAGAAGTGTGATTGGAAATGATAACAGCAGGTTTACTAAAGTCTTCCGTCGTATTTTTAATAACTCTTTTCTTAACAAAAGGGTTGGTGTACAATACAGATGTTAGAAATTTAGCAAGAATCAGTTTAATAATATTGAGGGGGCCTCCCTGGGATTTCTTCACAAAAAAACTTCCGAATGCAGAAAATATCAATCCGCCCAGTCCGTAATATAAAAACGAAAATACCGCTTGTACAAAAAGTCTGAATGTAATAGGAGAAAGTCCTTTCTTGGCCCGGTTGGTAATCAGTAATCTGAACCAAAACGGGTAAAGGGTAGAAGTAATAATGATCACCGAAAACATTCCAATTAAAGCAACTAAGGCCAGAGAATGCAGTGCAGGATGTTTGGCGAAAATCAGAGACCCAATAGAAAGAATGGTCGTGAATACCGCCAGAATTATAGAGGTTCTATAGGTAGGAAGTTCATTCTTTCCTGTTGTATGCTCTTTCTGCATAGCCTGCGTAAGGAAGATACTGAAATCGTCCCCAACTCCGAAAACCAATGTACAGACTACGGTACTGAAAATATTCAGTTCTAACCCCAGAAAATAAAGGATTCCGGCAGTTACTACTCCCGTTAAAACAATCGGGAACATGGTAAGAACCGTTAATTCAAAATTTCTGAAAAAGACAATGATGGTTAAAATAATAGCCAAAAGTGAGTAATTAATCAGTGTGTTGAAATCTCTTTTCAGAAGGCCCAAAAAGTTTTCGTTCATCTGCTGTCGGTCAATCGCCAGAGCATCGTGTTTCTTTTCAATATCTTTGATGAAGGTATCTCTTTTGTTTTCGTTCACTTTTACTACATTCGATACAGTATAGAAACCATTTTCATTGCTAAGAAATTCTGAGATCTGAAGGGCTTTTACCTTTTGATAGTCTTTCAGGCTTAAAGAAGTGTAGTTTTTATTTAAGATCCCATTAAAGTTATCAAATGCCGAGCCGTTGAAACCAAATTTGCTGCCGTTACGCACAAGCTCGGAAATAGTATGGCTTTTTTTCCGATTGTTCCAGAAATTCTTCCATTGCTCTATTTTCTTCTGCTGATCTTTTTCCGCAAGTACAATACTGCCAATAGAGTTATAACTTAAAATTTTACCTTCCTGTTTTTCCTTTTCAAGAAAGCTGCTCAATTGTGAGTTTCTGGACAAAGCTTCTTCCTCAGAGTTTCCATAAGAAATAGTGTATATCGATTTTGAAGTAATATCAGAAAGCTTCTGCAATTTGGCTTCGCTGATCTTCATTTCTTTTGGAATATAATTCAGATCACCAATGTCTTCATTGAAACCTACATGTCGAAATCCGAAAAGACAGGCAAGAATAATAACAGAGCATCCTATAATCAGAGGTTTATTTTTTTCGTAAGGATATGATCCTATTTTATCAATGAAATTGGTATTTATGTGTTCTCCTTTTTCTTTTGGCGTGTAAAGTTGAGGAACAATAATCAAGGCTGTAATAGAAGACAATATAACAGTAATAGCGGCAAAAAGGCCCAAATCTTTTAAAGCTTCGGAGCGTACAAAAACCAGACATAAAAACGAAACTGCTGTAGTGGCACTGCTTAAAACAATAGGCTGGGTGATTTCTTTGTACAGTTCTTCAATATTGTTATTATGCTTGTAATGGGTAAGAATATGCAGGGCATAGTCTATGGTAATACCAATGAGAATCGCTCCCACACTTAATGAAATTGCGGAGATCTTATCTTTAATAAAGTATAAAATCAATAAAGCCAGCAATACAGAGAACACTGTGGGAAGAAAAACAATAATGGGAGTGAAGAAATTTCGGAAATAATAGATAAGAAGTATCAAAAGAACCGTCATAGAAATAACAACGGTATTTTGAATGTCTTTTTTGATCTGTTTGGCATTGGCAACGGCAATGACCGGGGAACCGAAATAACTGATTTCTGTTTTTCCCTTAAACTGTTTGTTAATGTGGTCTTTTATGATATTAAGTTGATCCACAAAAGCTTCGTTGGCTTTGGTGTCATTGCTTTTATTTTTCGGGTCGATGAAGAGCAAGAGGTTTTTTCCATCCTTCGTTACAATATAGCTGTCTTCAAGTTTGAAATCCTTACTGATGTTTAAGGCGTTTAGTTTTTTTATTCCTAAGAAAGTAAGACCAAGAGGATCTTTTTTGATAAATTCTTTAGTGACCAAACTTGTTGGAGATACCAATGAGATATAGTTACTCTCTACCTGTTTGGCAATGCTGTCTCTCTGGAGTTTCCTTTCAATCTCCCTATAATCATTTTGATTGAGGAATAACGGGAGGTTTTGACTTACAAAATCGAATGTCTCTGAGATTTCATTATCATTGACTTTGCCCTGAACAGAGCCAATGTATTTTTTCAGAGGTTCTATTTTCTGCAGAAAAGTATCCGCCGTTTCGGAAAGCTGAAAATTGTCTTCGTGCGATTTGTTTTCTATGATAACGATGATCTTGTCCGAAAAATTAAGCTGTTTAAGTACTTTCGCAGTAAGATCCGATTTTTCATTTTTAGGAATGATCTGATTGATATCCTCTTCAAAATTGATCTTTGAAGCAAAGAAAATACACACAGCAGCAATTCCCAATGCTGTAAATACAGAAATGACTTTGTTTTTGGAAATCAGATAATATAAAAATATAAAAAAGCGATGCATTGCATTTAAATCAAGTCTGCAAATTTAATTTTTTAAGAATTAGTTCAAAATAGTTAGGCGATAAGTTTTGTCTGAAAATCAATAAAATATTCTAGGCAGAATGAAAAAAAACTCTACTTTTGCAAAAGTTCCCCTTTAACGAAATGTATTTTAAACCACAATTATTATTAAGAAAATAAGAATCTGTTTTAGATATGTTGAAAAGAAATGATGAAAAAATAAACGGATTCCTATTTGTAATAGTACTTCCGCTTCTGCTGTTTGCAATGTCTTATTATGGTTTTGAATCTTCTTATACCAGACTAAAGACATCGGAGAAAACTCCGGACTTCTTGTTCGCGTCTGTATACGCTTACAGAGTGATTCCCAATTACCTTAGTGTACAGATGACGGAGATGATGTATCACCTGATCAACGGACCTTTTTCTTTTTTTAAAGATTTTCTATCCAAGAACGGAACTCCATTTTATCATGGGCTTTTTCTAATGAACAGCGTATTCTTTGTTTTGTGTTCCTTGGTTCTTAACGCAATATTTAAATGTAAAGCTTCAGGCTTTATTTTGAATCTTAACGCAAGAAGGGTTATTCACCTTTTGAGTATTTTCTTTATTGTTATGACACAATATGCTCCTACCAATTGTGATACCATTGCTCTCTTCTGCTATCTGACAGGCGTTTTTTTAACCTTGAAATATGTACATACTCAAAAAAGTATATTTCTTTATTCTTTAGTGGTTCTTATTGCAGTTTCTACTTTGGTAAGGGAAACGGCATGTATTAATATTGCATTCTTCGCTGCAGTATTTTTTAGTTTTAGTGATTTGAAGAGAGGAAACTATCAGATCATCTGGAGAATACTTCCTCTGGTTATTGCCTTTATTATTCCTTATCTTGGATTAAGAGTTTTGCTTAAGCAGGAAGAAACTACTTTTGTAGAGGGTTTTTATATCAATAGAAACTTTTCCAGCCCATTCAACCTGGCGGGTCTTATCTTTGCAGTTGTTGTGATCTATTTTATATATAAGCTGTGTGTGGATAACGAGAACAGAGATGTTTTTAGAAAATATCTTTTTTTTTCCATACCATACCTTCTAATGATTACCTTAGTGGGGCTTTTTTGGGAAGCAAGACTGTTTCTGCCTTTAATTCTTACAGGAATTATCATAGCCTGTCATCAGTTTAAAAATACATCAGAAATTTAGCATGAGTTTATTACACCCATATTATCTAATTGCGATTGTCTATATGCTGTTTTTCAGTATTCAGGAGGTTTTTGGCAAAAAAGTAGATAAGAAATGGTTTTGGTTTTTGGCCGTATATTTCATTATTATCGTAGGATTGAGGGATGATGTGGGGCCGGATTATGGAAGTTATAAAGGGATCTATATTTATTCAGACACCAAAAGCTATTACACAATTTTTATGAAGATGCTTCATATGGAAGGTACAGAGTATCTTGATGTGGAGTGGCTTTATACTTTAATCAACAAGATCCTGCTCAATATCTTTGATGCACCTTTTTATATGGTGACATTAGTCATTGCAATCTTTGCCATGATCTTTAAAGTAGAATATACCGAAGATAATACCTTTTATCCTTTTACCTTTACTCTGTTTATGTTTATTCCCAACTTTTTCATTGGTGAAAGTGGACAAATAAGACAGAATTTAGGGACGTTTATTGTTTATTTTGCGATACGGTATATAAAAGAACGGAAATTCTGGCATTATCTCTTTTTCATATTCATAGGATCGGGAATCCATAGTGTATGTTATCTTTTTTTACCGATGTACTGGTTGGCCCGGGTTCCTTTGAACAAAATGATGATGCTGATAATGATCATAGGTTCTGTTTTTCTGTCTCCGTTTGAAGTCTACAGATTTTTTGGGAGCTTCCTGGACGGGATGGCTTCAGAAAGTTCACTGGTGGAAGGTTTTAACGGATATATGAATGAAAGTGTACAGCGATTAAACGGAGGAGTAGGAATTCCAGAGGTTATGATGGCTATTCTTACCTTTTTCCTTTTTGTTTTTGATAATAAGATGAAAGAGTTTTACCCCTACTACGAATACCATAGAAATTATGCTGTTGTAGGAGTTTGTCTATACTTTATTTTCCGGAATAATCCTATTTTCTCCTCAAGGCTTGCCGGAGCATTTATTGGATTTTCGTATATTATTATTCCCAACGCAATGTATGTTGTTGCAGCCAGAACCAGAAATCTGATTTATGCATTCATTATCTTCTTGGTTGTCTTTAACTTTATTGTCTTTGCAATATTTAATAATATTAATGCAGGAAGATTCTCCATAGAACGGTATAAAAATCATATTCTTCCGTAGATATGTTTTTAGTTGATTATATTTTAAGGTAGCTTTTTAAGCTGCCTTTTTTATTTATTTAATATCTGGTACGATAATTTTATTGTTAAAATATTTTCAACATAATATTGATATTGATCTTTGTTTATTAAAATTAATCTAATTTTTTTGAAAAAGGCTTAATAGTTGTATTTCAATGTAGATACACCCAAATCCACAAGATATGAATAAGTTAGTTGAAAAATTAGCGGCATTTTTTTGCCTAGTGTTGATGGGAATTTGTTTTAAAAGTAACATCTTATTAAAGGGAAGTTTTCCCTCGGGAAAATATGTCAATAAGGAATTGAGTCACAAAGAAAACGACTCGTTGGGGAAGACTAATTATAAAAGTCTGATACTTGCGGACTGGAAAAAAGCACCCAATAGCTATATTTTTGATCCAGGCCAAAACGATGCTGGGTTGTGGGTTCCTGTAAGAAAAGCGTATGCTATGTGGGAAGGAGGAGGATATCTCAGCGGAAACGGTATTCCTGCAGGAGTAGTAACAGCTGATGTACTTTGGGAAGATACTCATGGGCTTATCCGGTCAGGAGCAAATTATGGTTTGGAGATTTTGGGAACAGGGCAGGAGGCTAAGATAAAAGTTCCGATCAATAAAGCGAAAAAAGGAAATGCAGTTATTGCTTTCCGGGTGGATGGAGAAATCTACTGGAGCTGGCACATTTGGGTAACGGACGATCCTTCTAATGGAAGTTCTTACAAAAGCTTTAGTAATTTAAAAAGAATGAGATCTGATGGAACAACGGAAGTGATTCCGGACTCAGACTGGAAATGGATGGATAGAAATTTGGGAGCGCTTTCCCCTTCTATCACGTCATCAGATTGGAACAGAAACATAGGGCTTCTTTATCAGTGGGGAAGAAAAGATCCTATCCCGCCACTCGTTACAAGGGGAAATGATTTCTATGAGGTTTCAGGATCTATCGGAAGAGTAAGACATCGTGGAGCTAAGAATATGACCAATGCAGCGAGTATAGATGATCTGAGAAAATTTATCCTTCTTTCCAATGCAGAGATAACAAGTAATATCAGGCTTTCTGTGAAAAATCCTTTAAGCCTTATTTATATTAACAAAAATGATAACTCTGGTCAGGCCTATTACAATAACAATGTTAATCTGCCTGTTAATTGGTTTGGAAGATCTACATCGCTTCCAGATAACAGGCTTTCGGAGCTTAATCTTTGGTCGGATAACGCACAGGGTAAAATTGAAACAGCTTATAACAACGATACGAGCGCAAAACCTTACAGAGACAAATCTTCTTATGATCCATGTCCCAATGGATGGCGGATACCTTCTGCACTGGTCGCTAATCTGGCTTCCTCGTCTTATGTGGATGATATTAGAATAGATTTCTCTCCTTTTGGAGTAAGAACCAATATGGGTAAGAATATTTTTGAAACCAATAAGTATCATATTATTAAACCCACAGATGCCGGAGCTCCTGCTTTCCTTACAGGATTTAAAATATATCCCAATTGGGGTTTTGATCTCTCTAATATCGGCGGATATAATATGGGCATATTTCCCGGAACCGGACAGCTTCTCAGAGCCGCTCACTCGGGACAATATAGTGATCAGCACCATATCGCTCTGTGGACGGCCACTCTCACAAGACATTTTGATACTTCTCCTGCTGTAAGTATTCGAGGGCTTTCAATGATTCCGGATAAAACACAGCCTGATGTTCCGGATCCTAATTACCCTGATATTAAAGGTCGGTATTATTACTTTCCTCTGTCTGGAATGTACAGTTCTGATGCCAATGGCTGCAGATGTGTAAAAGATCCTTTATATATCATCGACGATTATGATTTTCCTACAGAATATCTTCCTGCAGTGACAGAATATAGGGAAGGAATTAATAATCCCAACAGTTATCAGGTCGTTAAAAATGCATCATCTTCTGTAATAGAAATTCCGGTAAGTAAAGCCTTTTCTATGCAGAATCAGTTTTTAAATAATACTGAAATCATAAATCCATCCAATTTCAATAATTTAAAAGCAAATGTCCTTTGGACGACCAATATAAATCTTATCAATAAAATTTCAGTGGTGAACCCGTCGCCTACCTCTCTTCAAGATATCAGTAATTCTAAGATTTCCGTGGAAATTACCCCTAACCAAAGTGGAAATGCCGTAGTAACATTACATAATGGCAGTATATCTAATCCTATATACTGGAGTTGGCATATCTGGGTGACCGATTCTCCGGTGGGATCTTATACCTACACCACAGAATTTCCTGTGTCAGTAGCTGTGAATTATGTGAATTATACTGCTAAAGCAGATGTGCCGTTACAGACTACTTTTATGGATCGGGACCTTGGGGCAGCAGATGTTTTTCCGATTGTTGCAAATCCTCTTTCTCCCACTGCCGATGAGCTTGGAAAAATACGAGCTTCGGGAGGTTTACATTACCAATGGGGAAGGAAAGACCCTATTCCAACATTTCAATATATAGATAATAGAAGTTCGTATTCTATATTTTCAGGAAATGCAGCAGCAAATGGCGTTGTATCCTATGTTCCGTTAACAGCCTCTGCTTATAATACTTTCCCGGGAAACTATATTATACCTTACAACACCTACGCTGCCGCATCCAATGTTCTGAGTAATGATAAAACCATTGACAAAGTCTCTAAAATCTTATCCTATTCTGTCAGAAATCCTTTGGTCTTTATGATTCCGAGCACATTTGCCCCCTTTAACAGTGCTACATCTAATTATACCAATGGATCCGACTGGTTAGCTGAAGAACCTAATCTTGCCTTAGAAAGATGGGGAAGAGGGGGTAAAAAATCACCGTTTGATCCTTGCCCTGAAGGATGGCGAATTCCGGATGTAACCAACACTGCATTGGTTTCAGGAATGGATTTTGGACAATCTCCCTGGTACAAAAAAGATAAAAATGTAGCAACCTCTTACAGCATTGCTACAGATTATTTGGGAGGCAGAGTGCGAAATAGCGCAAACTCTACAGTAGGATATATCTTTAATAATTCCTTGTATCCGGTAGGCAACTATCCGGATTCCGGAGCCCGTGGATTTAGAAGTGTCATAGCGAACCAATCTCCACAAGGAACCTTTACTATAATCAATTTTCAATATTCTCCAGTATGGACGGCTGCTTTAGCTACCAATTATCTGGGAAGATCAGTCAATATACTTTTTGATGCAGCGCCTACCACCAACAGAATGATTGCTTTCCATGACAATAATGATCCTTATTTTGGAGCGTCATGCAGATGTGTGAAAATAAAGTATGATGATAATGGGAATGAAGAAGGTCCGTCTTCCAGAAGACCAATTGTTTTCAGCAGTCCAACCTTGAGTACCCAGAATACAGAAATGAGAACAGAGGAAAACAAAATTACATTATATCCAAATCCTGTTTCTAAAATTCTTTATCTCAGAGGTGGGGAAAGTGAGGAACATGAGTTTCAAATTTATAATACCTTGGGTCAGCTTGTAGAATCCGGAAAATTTGAAGATGATCAAATTGATGTTTCTTCTCTGAATGCAGGCGTCTATTTAATAAGGATCAATCACTCAGATACTGCTGTGAAAATAATAAAACGTTAACTATTGATAATGAGTGTGATATGAGTGCTTGTAAGTGTTTTGTTTCGGTATTCGACCTTTATACATATATTTTACGTCTATAATACCTGATGAAAAATTCTATATCATTTAATATAACAGATCATATAATAAGCTAAAACCTACAGTACAAAGGGATTGGTTCTTTGTATAAAGGCTGCTGCCAGGAGACATAAACTCTGTCGATTGTTAAATTAAAACTGTTTAACAAAAAGTATATAATAAAAAAGCTTTACTTTTGCAAAAATTTTAGAATGTCGAAAAATTTAGTAATCGTAGAGTCCCCGGCCAAAGCAAAAACTATTCAGAAATATTTAGGAAAGGATTTTGAAGTGAAATCCAGTTTCGGACATATCCGTGATTTACCTAAGAAAGGGATGGGGATCGATCTTGCTACATTCAGTCCTGATTACGAAGTTTCAGCAGACAAAAAGAAATTGGTGACCGAACTGAAGGCTGCCGTAAAGAAAGCAGAAATGGTGTGGCTGGCTTCCGATGAAGACCGCGAGGGAGAAGCTATTGCATGGCACTTAGCAGATGAGTTAAAACTGAAGCCGGAAAACAGAAAAAGAATTGTTTTTCACGAAATTACCAAAAACGCCATTCTAAAAGCAATCGACAATCCGAGAGATATAGACCAGAACTTAGTGAATGCTCAGCAGGCAAGAAGAGTGCTGGACAGAATCGTAGGTTTTGAAATGTCTCCTGTATTATGGAAGAAAGTAAAACCAGGACTTTCGGCAGGGAGGGTACAGTCTGTTGCAGTACGACTCATTGTTGAAAGAGAAAAAGAAATCCGCGATTTTACCCCAAAAGCAAGCTTTAAGCTGGACGGAATCTTCTTAAATAAAACCGAGCAGGAAATTGCTGCCAAACTTAAAAAAGACTTCGAAAAAGAAGAAGACGCAGAAAAGTTCCTTGAACAGGCTAAAACTACAGAATTCAAAGTTCTGAATGTTGAAACCAAACCAGGTACACGTTCCGCATCAGCTCCTTTTACAACTTCTACATTGCAGCAGGAAGCTTCTTCAAGATTAGGATATAATGTAACCAATACAATGCGTTTGGCCCAAAGGCTTTATGAAGAAGGATTTATTACCTATATGAGAACAGACTCCGTGAATCTTTCTCAGGAAGCAATTGAAGGAGCCAAAAAGCAGATCACTTCAGAATACGGAGCAGAATATTCTTCTCCAAGAAATTATACAACGAAATCTGCATCAGCACAGGAAGCTCACGAAGCGATCCGCCCGACAGATTTCGCCGTAAAAAGTATAGGAGATGCACAACTGAATAAACTTTATCAGCTTATATACAGAAGAACACTTGCTTCTCAGATGGCTAATGCTAAAATTGAGAAAACAGTGATTGAGATCGGAAATGCAACATTACCACATCATTTTGAAGCACAGGGAGAAGTAATCATATTTGATGGATTCCTGAAAGCTTACGGTATTGTAAAAACAGACGAGGATGATGAAGAAAACAACGAAAAATTGTTGCCAAAAGTAAAAGTAGGGGAAATATTAAGTTATAAAACCATTACAGCAACTGAAAAATTCACTAGGCCAAGTGCAAGATACACCGAAGCTGGGCTGGTAAGAAAACTGGAAGAACTGGGAATCGGTAGACCATCTACTTATGCGCCAACTATTCAGACGATTCAGAACAGAGAATATGTGGATAAACGTGAGATTGAACCTCATACCCGTGAAGTAATCAAAATGTCTTTGGTAAAAGACAAGATCAAGAAAGTAGTTCTTGAAGAAAAATTTGGAGGAGATAAAAATAAATTCATTCCTACAGATATAGGTGAAGTAGTAAATGACTTCCTTACAGATAATTTCAAAGAAATCCTTGATTATGGCTTCACCGCAAGAGTAGAAGAAAGTTTTGACGAAATTGCAAGTGGAGATCAGAAGTGGAAAGAAATGATGACGAATTTCTACTCAAAATTCCACCCGAGAATTGAAGATGTAGAAGAAAATGCAGACCGTGCAACAGGAGACAGGCTTTTAGGAGTAGATCCAAAAACCGGTAAAAATGTTCACGCCAGAATCGGAAGATTCGGAGCAATGATCCAGATTGGAGAGACAGAAGATGAAGAAAAGCCAATCTTTGCTTCATTAATGGCAGGACAGAATATTGCAACCATTACTTTTGAAGAAGCTTTAGAATTATTCAAACTGCCTTTTGATCTTAATGAAGTTGATGGACAGTCGGTTTCTGTTGGGGTAGGTAGATTTGGGCCTTATGTGAAATGGGGGGAAACCTATATCAGTATTCCGAAAGGAGAAGATCCTCTTTCTGTAGATCAGAAACGCGCAGAAGAAATTATCAACGAGAAGAAAATTGCTGATGCACCAATTGCTACATACAAGGGAGAACCGGTAACAAAAGGTTCAGGAAGATTTGGTCCATTCATCAAATACAAAGATATCTTTGTAAACGTTCCGAAGAGATATGACTTTGAAAATCTTTCTCAGAGTGATATCAACGAACTGATTGATGCCAAACTTGAAAAAGAAGCCAACCGATACATTCAACAGTGGGAAAAAGAAAAAATTTCCATCGAAAACGGTAGATGGGGTCCTTTCATTAAATTCGGGAAAGCAATGTTCAAGATTCCGAAGAAAGCTGATGATACCAAATATGAAGGAGAAGAGTTGAAAGAAATTTCTCTTGATGAGGTTAAAAAATGGATCACAGATCAAGATCCTAAAGCTTTTGCTGAAAAGAAAAAGCCTGCAGCTAAAAAAACAACCGCTGCCAAGAAAACAACAACTGCTAAAAAAGCTACTACCACTGCTAAGAAACCAGCAGCAAAAAAGTAAACAGCCTTTTATAATAATAGAAAAGCACAGATTGAGTCTGTGCTTTTTTTATGGGCAATTATTACAAAAAAAATAAAAATAGATACTGCTAAACGTT
The DNA here is from genome assembly GCF_050632815.1 of Chryseobacterium sp. JK1. Taxonomy (NCBI): domain Bacteria; kingdom Pseudomonadati; phylum Bacteroidota; class Flavobacteriia; order Flavobacteriales; family Weeksellaceae; genus Chryseobacterium; species Chryseobacterium sp. JK1. The sequence goes on from NZ_JBODRU010000006.1 coordinate 245,854, forward strand.
AATTAAATTCACATCAACGAGATTTATATCTCTTCGCGCTCGGCTATCACTTGGCTTTAAGTATAAATACCTAAATATAAAATTCAGTACTAATGCTTTGATATACAGTGTTTTAATTCTGTAGTTTTACATCGTAATATTACAGAAAGTGGAGCTCAGAAACCACTTTAAAAACGAGGCGGATTCTGAAAAGCCAAACGAGTAAGAAAACAAAACTAAAAAAAATCATGGCAGAATTTAAATTTAGCGAGGAAGCAATTTCTCACGCATTAGAAGCAGCAAAAAGATCTCACGAAGACAGTCAGGCAAATCGTCGTTCATCAGGAGCAGATTCAGATTTAAGCCTTGCGAACGCAAGCGCAGGTTATCTTCTTGTAACGGCAGAATGTATCTCCATTACAGTTGAAAACAACAAAGTTTGTATCAACTTACCATTAGGATTTGGTAAATACTGTTTCAGTATACCATTGAGTATTCCAAACGGAACTGCGGGTCAGGCTTGCTTGTCTATATGTACTACCTGGGGAATTCCAACCGGAATCAGAGTTACTATTAATATAGCAGGAATTACAATTATCAGCCAGTCATTCGGAAAATGCTAATTGGCAAATACACGAATTAAAATAAAAACCCGTCTTACATACTTTGTGAGACGGATTTGTTTTTTATAAAGTTATTGAAAATAAAAAACTCCTGATTAAGTAGTTGAGCTGCTTTATATTTAAAAATTATGAAGAAAATATTTATCACGCTATTATTTATCATTAAATTTTTAACTTTGGCCGCTTAAAAACTAATATAATAACCTGAAACATCATTTTAAAATTGAGTCTTATGTATAAAATTCTATCTTTTTTAGGCCTTTTCATCATTTTAAATACCTTTGCTCAGGAAAACCTGCTGGATACATCCTATGGTGTAAATAATGGATCTACCAACTTTGCTTTTTATAATGGGAGCCAAATGTCTGGAGGGCTAAATATTCAAGCTACAACAAAACTTCCTGACGGAAAGGTTTTAGCGGTAGGCGTTAATTTTATTGCCCGCTTTACTTCCAATGGTGTTTTAGATACTTCATTTTTTAATGGTACCGGGTATAAGTTGTTTTCCCAGAAAAACTATGGACGTATAAAACCTGCAGGGGATGGTAATTATATCATCATGGATATAGGATTTGGAGGAATACAAAAAATAGATGAAAACGGGAACTTTATAAGTAGCTTTAACCCCTATACTCAGTCGGCATCCTATGCAGATATCGATATAGATCAGAATGGGAGAATCTATCTTCTGAAATACACGACTTCCAATTCAGGTTCAGACTATAGCCTTGTTCGCCTTTTACCAGATGGGACTCAGGATTCTTCTTTCGGAAACGGAGGAACATTAGCTTTAGGCTTTACTTATCGATACATAAAAGTAATAGTAAAAAATAATAATGAAATCTTTATAGCAGGTCAAAAAATAGTAGCTGTGAGTGATCAAAGAATTGTTGTTACCAAACTCCAGTCTGACGGAAGTTTTGACAGTTCTTTTGGAACTGCAGGAACTTTCCTGTATTCGGTTGGCCAGAATGTAGATGGGAGTGCTCACCTGATGTTTCTGAATAATGGAAAAATAATAGGATTCACCTCCGGAAGTATTTGTAATGGAAATAATTGTTTTGGTTTAATCAGTTATCGACTGAATGCCAACGGAACGTTGGATACCACATTTAAGAATACGGGAATAAGTGTTACTCCTGTTCAGTCTGATTCAACTCCGGTAAAAGTGTTGCGTCTTCCTGATAATACATTTATGATCTCAGGAACAGGTTGGTACAATACTTATGCTTTAAAGATGGATGAAGATGGTAATCTGGATAATTCTTTTGGACTTAATGGTAAAATAATTACTCCACAAATGCTGAATACATTTGTATACAACGCAGGCTTCGAATTATATGGAAACTCAATAGTATTATTTGGAGTTTATTCAATTTGGTACGGTGCACAAACGCAATATGTGGGAACAGCCCGTAAATATTTTTTTAATGCAAGCAGTCTGAAGACTTCAGAAGTAAAACTTGAAAGTGCTAAGCTGTATCCGAATCCGACTCAAGATTTTCTGTATATTATGTCCGGTGAAAAAATACTGAGCTATGATATTTATGATTTAAATGGCAGAAAAATAATGCATTCGAAAGCTCAATTGCCAGAAGGCAAAATTGATGTAGGAAGTTTGTTTTCTGGAGTGTATTTTATTGGTCTTCAGACAGAAAAAGGAAAATCGGTTTCAAAGTTCACAAAAAAATAATAAAGAAAAAATTCTATATCTTCCCAAAAGTCTTCTTCCTGGAAGGCTTTTTTTGTATGTTTGTTATATCAAGTAATTAATCAATCATCACATTTCAAATAAAAATATGGATTTTGAAGACTTTATTATTTCGCCAAGAAATTTCAAGTCAGAAAGCTGGCAGATAGGGAACCGTATTACAAAAGATATTAAAGAAGACAGTATTGTTCTCCTTTTTATATCCGACTACCGAGGAGCTGGCGGAGAGGCGGAAGTACAGGATTTCACATCCGTAAGAACCGAATTTTACAAACTTTCGCAGCTGGATTTTGAAATTCCTATTGTAGACCTTGGAGATCTGGTATCCGGAAGATCTGTTCAGGACACTCACTATATTTTGCAGGAGGTTCTTTCTGCCTGCCATTACAAGAGAGCCCTTCCGGTGATTATCGGAGGCTCCAATGATTTTGCTTTCTCCCTTTTTTCTGCACTGAATTTTCATCAGAAAAGCATTAATTATACGCAGATCAGCAATATTATCTCTCTTCAACAGGGGGAAACCATCAACGAACATACCTTTTTAAGTAAAATTTTCGGAGCGAAGAATTTTTCCATTAAAAATTACCATCACTTAGGATATCAGAAGCATTTAAACGAAATGGATTCTGTAAGGCTCATCAAAGAAGTGGAATTTGATATCATCCGACTGGCTGAAATGATGAATTCTACCGAAAAAACAGAACCTTTCTTCAGAAAAGCAGAACTTGTTACCGTAAATTGTGATGCTATTGAAAGTTTTAGCGAACCTTTTTCCATGAATCCACAGGTAAACGGATTGAATAGGAGAGAAGTCTGTGCTTACATGAAAGAAATAGGATTGAGTGAAAACCTGAAATCCGTAGGAATCTTTAATTATAACATTTATTCTGAAAACCAGCTGAATCACCAGCTCCTCGCACAAATGCTCTGGTATTTGATTGAAGGAATTAATATCCAGCAGTCACACCCCAAAGAAAGACACTATGAAATGTTTTATGTTCTGGTGGATGACAGACAATATGCATTTAAGCGTGATACTTTCAGTAATTTGTGGTATTTTGGTGATGATGAAAATATAGACAATTGCATTCCCTGCTCAAGAAGAGATTTTGATGATGCTAAAAAAGGCTGGTTGAATGCAAGACTGACGAAATTTTAATGTATGACAAACGTTCCCTCAAAAGTTTCCATCATTGTTCCCGTTTATAATGTCGAAAATTATTTGACAAAATGCCTGGACTCTTTGGTTCATCAAAGTCTTCAGGATATCGAAATTCTTGTAGTGAATGATGGAAGCAAAGATCAATCTGATGAAATTATCAAACATTTTGCACAGACGCATCCTGAAAAAATAAAAGCCTTTTCTAAAGAAAACGGTGGTTTGAGCGATGCCCGGAATTTTGGAATCGACCATGCAACCGGTGATTATATAGGTTTTGTAGACAGCGATGACTATGTACAGAAAACCATGTTTGAAGAAATGTACCTTCTCGCAGAAAAGCACAAGTCTAAAATGGTGATCTGTAATATCCAGAAAGTAGATGAAAAAGGCCAAGTAACCCAAAAACTCACTCAGCTTTCCAATATGCCTGAGAAAATCATTCTTGAAGAGCATTTTTCCGTTTTTTCTGATGTAAGCTATTTTGCATGCAACAAGTTATTTAAGAAAGAACTTTTTGTCCATAAAAGATTTAAAAGAGGTGTCCATTTTGAAGATATTCAGCTGGTTCCCCAGCTTTTACTGGAATGCGATACCATAGCTCAGACACAGAGTTTCCATTATCAATACTTTGAACGTTCAGATTCTATCACAAAAACACATACGGAAAAAGGACTTGATATGCTTAAAGCTGTGAAAGATGTTGAACTTGCCTTTAAGAAATCCCAATATTCCCGAAAAAAAGAAGAACTGAAAAATTTTCAGATTTTTGAAGGAATATATTCCTTTCTTGCATATCTGGCCTTTGTGAAAAATGAAGAATTGTTCTATAAAATGTCTGAGCAGCTGGCTGTTTTTATGAGAGAAAGACAGATAAAAATTCAAGATATCTTGAAGTATAATCGTTTTGGTAAGAATTATCTTTTATCTTTGCCCTTGAAGAAAAAGATTTTTTATCTCTTATTTTTTGCAGGGCAAAAGAAATTGATAAGAAGATTAATATAAACACAAATGTAAGTGCTATTGTTTCGGTCAATAGAAAATAGTGATGAGCCTGTTCTTGTATATGGCTGTATAGTATTTTTTGAAGAGGACAAGTACTGGATAAGAAAAAAATGAAAAATTTTGAATTGTTCTTAAGCGCATCGGGGATACCTATTTTCTACGTAAAGATAGGTTTAGGTTTTGTATTCTCCTTTTTAATTACTTTTTTCTCCGTTCCTACCATCGTAAAGATTTCAAGAAGAAAGAATCTTATGGATGAGCCTGGAATAAGAAGTTCGCACCTTAGAAAAATCCCCAATTTGGGCGGAATTGCTATTTTTTACTCAATAGGGATATGTACCTCTATTTTTGCCTACGAGCTTTTCGATCTGTATAAGTTTTTGTTTGCATCACTTATTATTCTGCTGTATGTAGGAGTAATGGATGATATTGTGGTGATGAGGGCTTATAAGAAGCTTGTTGCTCAGATCCTGGTATCATCCCTCGTTGTGATTGGCTCAGATATAAGAATCAGAAGCCTTTTTGGGATATTCGGTGTATATGAACTGGGGTACTTTGTAAGTGTGCTCTTCAGTATTATTACCTTTATTATTCTCATTAATGCATTTAACCTGATTGATGGGATAGATGGTCTGGCAGGAGGATATTCTGTAATTTGCAGTGCTTTGTTTGGGATAAGTTATTACCGTTTGGGAGAATATAATTATCCTTTGGTTGTGCTTTCCGTGATCATTATAGGAACGGTATTAGCCTTTCTATACTATAATCTTTCGAATTACAGAACCAATAAAATATTTATGGGAGACACAGGATCTATGCTGCTAGGCTTTTTGCTAGCTTTTACCTCCATTTGTTTTATTGATATTTTTATTGATAAAAAATTGATCAATGTACCAAGATATCACCTGCAGTCTGCACCGGTAGTTGCCGTCGCAATACTTATTCTTCCGATTGTAGATACCCTGAATGTTATTATAGTAAGGCTTTATAATAAAAAATCTCCATTTGATGCGGATAAAAATCATATCCATCATAAATTGCTGAAACTAGATCTTACCCACAGAAGATCTACTTTCTATATCATCCTTTATTATCTCATGATTGTAGGAATTGCTTATTATCTGAGACATATTAATATCAATTTATTATTAGTCGTCGTCGTTGCATTGGGCTTTTTCGGGGCTTATCTGCCAGATTTGCTATATAAATTAAGAAATAACAAAAATTAACAATTAAATATTACTTTTGTAAACAATATTCAAATATGATGAAGAACTTTAAGTATTTATTTTTAATATTCCCTTTTTTAATTACCTCATGTATCACAACAAAGGATGTCAGGTACTTGCAGCCAAGTGAAAGTCTCGTGATTAACGAAGAGGGTCTTGTTCCCTATAATATTCCTATATACAGGATTACAAAAAATGATATCCTTAATCTTAATATTGTCACAACTCCCAAAGGTGATGCTGCTCAATTCTATTCGTCTTACAATACTTCAGGAGGAACAAATGCCACTGGAGTAATGAGTACTGCTGCATCCGGTGTAGGATCTTCGTCTGGGATGAGAGGAGGAAATATCAACTTCTATTTTAATGGCTTAAAGGTTGACACCAATGGTGAAATCAATGTTTTTGGAATAGGATACATCAAGGCAGAAGGAAGAACCCTTGATGATATTACAAAAGAAATACAGGAAAAAGTAAATGAAAACTTCCAGGAAGGTAAATCTGAAGTAAGATTGAATACAGACGGTATTACCTATTATATTCTTGGGGATGTTGAAACTACAGGTCTTTCCGGAGAAAAAGTTGCTCATAAAAATACACTTACCATTACCGAAGCACTAGCTATTAATGGCGGATTGAACAGAACGATCGATAAAAAAGAAGTTGTTATCCACAGAAAACTTCCTGAAGGAATCAAAATAGCTAAAATAGACCTTACCCGTGAAGATCTGATGAACTCTCCTTACTATTACGTGCAAAACGGAGACGAAATTTACCTGAATACAAGAGCGAAAAGCTTAAATGGATTCGGAAAAGATCCTATTCAGACTTTGGTTACAGGAGTTTCTGTAATTACCACAGCGTTGTCTATTTATTTACTTCTAAAAAATCTTTAATCATGATTCCAGGAAAAGACACGCAAGTAGTAAAAAGCGATGCTCAAAAAGAAAAGTTTGGGACATTTGCACTGTTTGATATCGAGCATTTTTTAAGAAGAATACTTAAGAATTGGTATTGGTTTGTTTTCATGCTGTTTATCGGTTATTCCATTTCTTGGGTATACACTAAATATTATGCACAAAGCATATATGCTTCAAACCTCTCGTTGAGTATTTCCAATAATACTTCCAGCTATTTTACCCCAAACCAATCTATCAACTTTATCTGGGGACAAGGCGGGAATCAGGATGGAATCTACCTGAAGAAAATGCTTCTTTCGAGGTCCCATAATGAATTTTTGGTGAAAGAATTGGACCTTTTTGTGAATTACTCTACTAAAGGAGTCATCAAATCTACTTATTTGGATAAAAGTGATTCACCAATCTTCCTTGAAATTGATAAAAAGCACCTTCAGCAGATCAACTATCCAATTACGATATTGCCAAAAGGAAACAATTCTTATGAAGTGGTATTACCGGAAGAAGGACAGTCTACCAATCTTTATAGCTATGATGTAGAAGGGTTTCAAAATATTAATGCGTATCAGAGACCTGCCAACAAAATTATTAAGGTTAACGAGTGGTATACTTCTCCCAACCTGAGATTTAAGCTAGTCCAGAACCCGGAAGCGACAAATATTAAATTAAGCAATGTTATTATTAGTTTAGGTTCTGTAAACCAGACTGTTAATGATATTGTTTCAACCATAGGAGTAGAATTTGATAAAGAGATCTCTACCATTATGATCATTACCAAAAAAGGGTTTAACCTAAACAACACGGTAAACTTCCTGAATAAATCGGTAAATGAATTACAGAAAAAAAGACTTGAAGATAAGAATACCGTTAACAAAAATACAGAAGCTTATCTACAGGGGAACCTGGATAATATTCGTAAAAAACTGGATTCCAGCGCAGCAGTTCTGAATTATTTAAAAACATCAGAAAAACTGTATAATATTAAAAACAGAGACGAAAGAGCCTTAGACAAGATCAAAGAACTTGAAGGAAGAAAAGCAGATATCCTGAGTAAACTGAGCTCACTGAATAATATCAGAAATACCCTGCAGTCTCAGAATTTTGATAAAATGATCGCTACAAATGCAGCAGGTTTTGAAGATGGCTTTTTCACAGCAACAGTTACAGAGCTTAAAGCCTTATATGCTAAAAGACAGGAAATGGCTTCCATCTATAAGCCTAGCTCAGAGCCGATGAAGGAGATCAATAGACTTATCAATGAGGCAAAAATGGGGTCATCCGGTAGCTTGAGAAACTATTATACCAAATATAATGATGAGATCAGTAAAATTGATCGCGAAGTAGCAATAGCTAATTCAGACCTGGCGACCTTCCCGGATAAAGAAAGAAGATATCTGGATGCAGAAAGAGGCTATAATATGATTGAAGCAACGTACAACAGTCTATTGGGAAGACAGAATGAAACCCAAATGAATGTTGCAACCAATAAATCTGATATTACAGTCATTGACCCAGCGAAGAATTTAGGACAAGGCCCTATTGGTCCTAATGTTAAATTGGCAAAAACAGCCATTATATCAGGGATGCTTATATTACCATTATTATTCATTTTGATAGGGGAAGTCTTTGATAATAAGATCAGAAATATCAAAGAATTACTGAGTGCAACTAAGATTCCGCTTCTCGGAGTAATCGGTAACAACAGTAATGAAAATATGCTTACGGTGTTGGAGCAGCCAAAATCATCCGTATCAGAAGCATTCAGAGGAATAAGAGCCAATATGAGGTTCTTGATGAATAATGATGACGAAAAAGGAAAAGTAATCCTGATCACATCATCCATTGGTGGAGAAGGGAAAACCTACATCTCCATCAACCTGGCTTCGGTAATAGGATTAAGTGATAAAAAAACAATTCTTCTCGGAATGGACCTTAGAAAACCTAAGATCTTTGGTGATTTTAATATTGATAATAAATATGGTATATCCAACTATCTTACGGGAGAAGTAAGTATAGATCAAATTATCAATAAAACAAAAATCCCGAATCTTGATGTAGCTACTTCAGGACCTATTCCACCAAACCCTTCTGAGCTTTTAATGAGTCAGAGAAACATTAAATTCATAGAAGAATTGAAAGAGAAATATGATTTCATTATTATAGACTCTCCACCAGTAGGATTAGTGGCGGATTCTTATGAACTGATGAAACATTCGGATGCTAACATCTATGTTGTACGTCATGAATATACTGAAAAGTATATGTTGAAAATGATTACAGAGAAATATCATAATGATGAAATCAGTCATTTTGGACTTATTTATAATGATTATAATACAAAACAGGGATATGGTTATGGCTACGGTTACGGATATGGTTACGGATATGGCTATGGCTATTTTGATGAAGATAAAAATTATAAAGAACCTCTATTAATCAGAGTCAGAAACAGAATTCAGAGATTCTTCAATAAAAAATAAAGCATTAAACCCTCATTTAATGGGGGTTTTTTCATACTTCATGTATTTTCATAGTGTGAAAAAAAGAATATTTTTGACACTTTGCCGTTTACTTTATAACAAATTATGTTTTTTTGTTTATTTTTAACTAAACATTAAGATTATCATTAATATAAAAATGTTTTATATTTGCAAAAATTAAATTTTAAAATAACCATAAATCCATATTCTTTTATGAATAAAAAATTATTGTTTAGCTTTCTTGCCTTCCTTGGAGTGGTAAGTGTTAAAGCACAAAGAAACGAATTGGGGGTTCGTCTAGGTATGAGTAACCTAGTGGGAGATGTAGGAAAGACAAGTTATATTTTACAGAAGCCGTTGGATTTAAACAGAGTGTCAGATTGGGGCATCCCATTTTATGGAGGATTGTTATACAGATTTAATTTTAATCCGCATCAAACCATCAGATTGGATGTAGGCTACAACCAAGTCCAGTTTAGTGATAAAGCGGCAAAAGAAGACTATAGAAGAAATAGAAACTCATACGGGAAAAACAATGTATATGAGACAAGCTTAATGTTTGAATACAACTTTTTCCCTGTGAATAACGAGCAGATAAGTATGTTGAGCCCTTACATTTTTGGAGGTATTGGTGCTTTAATGTTTGATGCACCCAAAGCTACTTTAGTTAATGACTTTAGAAGGGATGCTGATGGTGTAGCAATGGCTCCTATCAATGAATTGGACTTTAATACTACTGCCAGCTACTCATTAGGGAAGAAAATAACCATGCATATCCCTTTTGGTGTAGGTTTAAAATATAAATTCAACCATTCATGGGCTATATTTGCAGAAGCTACATTTAGATATACCCTGACGGATCAGTTGGATCATAGCAAAATTCTTTCCAAAGATGTAAAAACATCTTTCAATGCAGATATTTTGGACCCCGCTACAGGAGGATCATTATTGCAGTCAGGAAATTATTATGCCGTATCTCAGGAAAGAGAAAAAGAGTTTATTAAAAAGAGAAATATTGGAGATGACAGATCCAATGACTGGATGAATACTTTCAGTCTAGGACTGACATATTCGTTCGGAAGACCTCCATGTTATTGTGAATAATATGTCGTTGATTAAAGAAAAAATAAATTCTGAGAATTTACCAAAACACGTAGCCATCATTATGGATGGTAATGGAAGATGGGCTAAATCTCGTGGCGAAGAAAGAACTTTCGGTCACAAGAATGCCATTAATGCAGTCAGAAATGCCATTAATGCATGTAATGAGATCCATATTCCCTATTTAACGCTGTATACATTCTCTTCAGAAAATTGGAGCCGTCCAACTGAAGAAGTGAATACCCTTATGAATTTGCTTGTAGAAACCCTGCTGCTTGAAGCAGAAGAAATTTTCAGCAAAGGATTAAGAATGCACGTTATAGGAAATCTGGAGAAACTGCCCACCTTAGTAAGAGAACAATTGGAGCGTGTGGTAGAGCTTACAAAAGAAAACACAAAAGGAAACCTTGTATTGGCAATAAGCTACGGCTCTCAGAACGAAATTTTAAATGCCGTAAAGAATATAAGTTCCGATGTAAAAGAAGGAAAAGTAGACGTAGAAAATATTGACGAAAAGCTCTTCGAAGACTACCTTTACACCAAAGATTTTCCTCCAGTGGATCTGTTGATCAGAACCAGTGGCGAGATAAGAATCAGTAATTTTCTTCTTTGGCAGATTGCTTATGCAGAATTACAATTTTTAAATGTTCTATGGCCGGATTTCAGCAAAGATATTTTCTTCCAGTGTATTGTTGATTATCAAAACAAAGAAAGAAGATATGGACTCACCGGCGAGCAGATACAAGGCCAATAAATTTAAAGAAAAGAAAGACTCGATAAAATGAAGTTTAGACTATTACCCATCATTATGTTTGCTGCTTCTGCACATTTTTATGGACAAGTAACTCCACAAGACAGCACAAAAGTAAATAATGCTGTACACGCAGAAAATGAGGCAGGCACTTATACACTTAAAGACATCGTTGTAGATGGGGTAAAAAAATATACACCAGCTCAGATCTTAAGATTTACAGGCTTAACCAAAGGAGAAAGCGTAGACATTCCAGGACAGAAAATCAGCAACGCTGTGAAAAAGCTTTGGGATACCCAATCCTTTTCTGAAGTGGAAGTTTATGTTCAAAGTATTGAAGGTCAGACTGTCGTTTTGAAATTTTACCTGGAAGACCTTAAAGAACTTGGAGAAGTTAAATTCAAAGGGAAAGGAATCGGTAAATCTAAAAATGAAAAACTGGCAAAAGACAACAATCTGAAGCCGGGAACAAAGATCACCCAGAACTTGGTTTCAAGTCTTAAAACCAATATTCCTAAAGACTATATCAAAAAAGGTTTTGCAGATGCTAAAATCACCATTGAAGATAAAGTAAATGCTGGAGATCCTTCTTTAGTAGACTGGACGATCAATATAGATAAAGGTAAAAGAATCAAGATCGATCATATTGAATTCGAAGGAAATGAAACAGTATCCGACAGTAAGCTTAGAAATAAGGCTTTTAAAGAAACGAAACAGAAACGTTTCGGAATCGGAGGAATCTTGAAATCTTCAAAATTCATTGAAGATAAATATCAGGAAGATAAACAGAGTCTTATCAATTATTATAATTCCCTGGGATACAGAGACGCGAAAATCGTTTCAGATTCTGTGTGGAGAAATAAAAGAAACAACTACGAGATCAATGTAAAACTTAACGAGGGTAAACAATATTACATCGGAGACATTACGTTTACCGGAAATACAGTATACGCTACAGAATATTTACAGAGACTATTAGGATATAAAAAAGGAGATATTTACGATGCAGTCGGATTCAACAAAAAAGTGGGTGAAGACGGTGGTAAAGAAGATGATTCAGATATCAAATCCGTTTATATGAACAACGGATACCTTTTCTCGAATGTTACACCTGTTGAAAAATCGGTGAACGGAAATGCCGTAAACCTTGAAGTAAGAATCAATGAAGGAGAGCAGGCTACATGGAATAAAGTAACATGGCAAGGGAACACAACAACCCATGACCACGTAATTCTTAGAGCATTAAGAACAAGACCGGGAGAGTTATTCAAGAAAACTGAAATCAAAAGAACCTTTTTTGATTTGGCAGGTATGCAGTTCTTCGATCCACAACAGGTAGGTCAGGACATCCAGCCAAATCAACAGGACAATACAGTAGATATCAACTGGAAACTTGTTGAAAAAGGATCTTCACAGGTCCAGTTACAGGCAGGTTACGGTGGTAACAGCTTTATTGGAACTCTTGGGCTTACGTTCAATAACTTCTCTCTGAGAAACTTCCTTAAGTTTAAAGACTTTAAACCCGTACCGCAAGGAGATGGGCAAACCTTCTCTGTTCAGGTTCAGGCAGGGCAATACTTCCAGAACTATGGTGTTTCATTTACTGAACCATGGTTATTCGGAACAAGAGCTACCGCACTTTCTGTAAGTTTAAATAATTCTAGAGTTAGATATACAGATACTTACGGTACTGCACAGAAGCTTAATATTTTCTCCGCATCAGCTGGTTTAAACAGACTATTGAACTGGCCGGATGATTATTTCTCACTGTACACAGGACTTCAGTTCCAGAAGTATGACTTCAACAACTATCCTTTCCAGTTTGGAAATACAACAGAAAATAATGGTACTGCCAATAACTTCAGTATCAACCTTGGATTGAGCAGAAACTCAGCAGGTATTGATCCAATCTTCCCGACAATGGGATCGAATGTTGAGTTATCAGCAAAACTGACTCCTCCATATTCACTGTTTAAGAAAAAAGACTATGCTAATATGTCTCCACTTGATAAATATAAGTGGATGGAATTCTACAAGATCAAGTTCAAAGCTGACGTTTACAACGAGATCGTAGGAAAACTTGTATTGAGATCATCTGCAGAGATGGGATTCATGGACGGATATAACAGCAACTTGGGTGCTCCGCCTTTTGAAAGATTCTATATGGGGGGAACTGGACTTTTCGGGGGTAGATATGACGGTAGAGAACTGGTTCCTTTAAGAGGTTATGAAAATGCCAGTACAGAAGGTGGCCAGCCGGAAGATATTACTCAAACCGGGGGAGGAACAATCTATAACAGATTTACTTTAGAATTGAGATACCCGATTTCAATGAGCCAGACAGCAAAAATCTATGCATTGACATTTGCTGAAGGAGGTAACGTATGGAATTCATGGAGTTCTTATAGCCCATTCCAGCTGAAAAGATCTGTAGGGGTCGGAGTAAGAGTATACATGGGTGCATTTGGATTGATCGGATTTGACTTCGCATTTGGACTTGATAAAACAATTTCAGGAGAAAAATCTGGTGGAAAAACCCACTTCTTGATGAACCAAACATTATAATAATAAACATGAAAAACTTTAAAGTAACTTTCACATTCGTAATGCTTCTTATTTTTGGATTCAGTAATGCCCAGAAAATAGGAGTAGTGGATACCAATGAGATTCTGAATAAAATGCCTCAGTATAAAGAAGCCGAGGCCAGACTTAATGCCCAGATTGATACCTGGCAGACAGAACTTCAGAGTCTACAGTCTGAATACGAACGTAAGAAAGCTGCTTTTGAAAGTGAAAAAGTATTATTAATAGGAGATCAGCTTAAACTTAGAGAAAAAGAAGTTGTAGATCTTGATAAAAACATCAAAACCACTACCAGCTTACGATTTGGGTCTAATGGTGAAATTACTAAACTACGAACAAATCTTGTTGTTCCGTTCCAGGATCAGATCTGGGGAGCCATCAAAACCATGGCGGAAAAAAACGGATTGGGCATGGTTCTTGATAAAAGCAATAACATTAGTGTTATTTTTCTTCAGGGAAAATACGATTATACAGAAAAGGTATTAAGTATCCTGCTTAAAGGAACCGAAAAGAAAGATAAAACTACTAAAAGTAAAAAGTAATTTTTTATCAATTAACTTTTACTTAAATTTAAAATCTAAAAACAAATTAAATTATTTATTTTACCAGTTATGAAAAAATTAAGTGTATTATTTGCAGCAGTAATGATGGTTGTATCGGTAGGTATGGCAAAAGCTCAAAAAATTGCTACTTTAGATGTAATAGGAGTTCTTAATGCAATGCCGGAGAAAAAGAAAGCAGATGCTGATCTTAAAACATTCTTAGATACAAAACAAGCTGAGATCAAGAAAAAAGCTGACGCTGGACAAGCTAAATTAAAGCAATATACTGAAGAAGCTCCTAAGAAAACTGCAGACGAAAACAAAGCTAGAGAAGCTGAATTACAAAAAATTCAGGAAGAAATAGCTCAAATGCAGGATAAAGCTCAAAAAGACCTACAAGCTAAACAAGAAGTGGCTTTCGGACCTATTGAGAAAAAACTAAACGACGCTGTTGAAAAAGTATCTAAAGCTAACGGCTACGAATACGTTATGGATGCAAACTCACCTGCGTTCCTTTATAAAGCAGGAGCAGATGCTACACCAGCTGTAAAAAAAGAATTAGGAATTCAGTAATTTCAGCAAATTAACAAAGATTTATAAAACTAACCACCTCTTTTAGAGGTGGTTTTTTTATTTTTGCGGAATGGAAAAAGAAGTATCAACCACGGTAAAAGTTAGGTTTAGTGATTGTGATCCGATCGGACATTTGAATAATGTAAAATATCTGGATTATATGTTCAATGCGAGAGAAGATCATGTAGAAACATTTTACGGATTTACCTACGAAGAATATACTAAGCAGACTGGCTGTACCTGGATTGCAATTCAAAATGAGATTGCTTATATAAAAGAAGTAAGATACAATACCCAGGTGGTGATCAGCAGCAAAACCATCGATGTACAGGATAGAACCGCTAAAGTGGAAATCCTGATGAAAAGTCTGGATGAGAAAACCATTCATGCTGTACTTTGGGTAACCGTTATTTATTTCAATGTTAAAACGAGAAAATCAGAAGTTCATCCTGAAGATATAAAACAGATATTCGATAAATTCTACGTAGATTTAATCCAGAAGGATTTCCAGTCAAGAGTAAAATTTCTAAGATCCCAAAATGCAAAAAATTCTTAGTGGCTTAGTTTCATAAAGAAGATTTTGATAATTAAAATTAATAATATATAAATGAAAAAAATAGCAGTAATAGGAAGTAACGGACAGTTAGGAAACTGTATCAGAAAAATTGCTCCGGACTTTGAACATCAATACGAGTTTGTATTTACAGATTCTTCCATATTAGATATTACCAACGAAGAACAGGTTAATGATTTCTTTTATGATAACAAACCCGATTACTGTATCAACGCTTCAGCCTATACAGCTGTAGACCTTGCAGAAACTGAAAAAGATAAAGCCTTTGCTGTGAATGCAGATGGGGTAGCCCACCTGGCACAAGCTGCTGCTGACCATAAAGCGACCTTCATCCATGTTTCCACAGACTATGTTTTTGATGGAAGTACGAATCTGCCTTATGCTGAAGATGACTTTACCAATCCGATAGGGGTGTATGGGGAGTCTAAAAGAAAAGGTGAAGAATTGGCATTGGAAATAAATCCTCAAACCATTATTCTGAGAACATCTTGGCTTTACTCTGAGTTCAACAAGAATTTTGTTAAAACAATGTTGAATCTTTTCTCCCAAAAAACAGAATTAGGGATCGTTGCAGATCAGTTTGGGCAGCCCACTAATGCTAATGACCTTGCAGAAGCAATAATGGATATCATTAAGTCTCCAGTTAAAGCGTATGGAATTTTTCATTTCTCAAACTATCCTGAAACTACATGGTTCGAGTTTGCGAAAAAAATTGCAGAATTCTCTAAATCTTCAATACAGCTGAATCCATTAACGACAGAGCAGTATCCAACGCCGGCTAAAAGACCTGTCAGAAGCACAATGTCTTTAGATAAAATTGAAGAAGTTTACAAAATAGAACCAAAACATTGGGAAAACAGCCTCGAAGAATGTGTTGACATCCTTTCCCAACAATAATATATGAAGAATATAGCAATTATACTTTCCTTAGTATGCGCCCAGTTTTGGAGTGCACAGAACGTCTATCTGAGTAAAGTTGAGAAAACGAATGACAACTCAGACAAATTCTTTTATAAAAAAGGTGAATCAGCTACAGATGCTGTTTACCTGGGAGAAGTGGAAGTGCAGGGCTTTTCTAAAGATGATGCTCTTGTATTCTCAATGATTTATAAAAAGGCTAAAGAAATTGGAGCAAACACTTTTACTGTAAAGCCATTCGAAAATATTGATGGAACTCCACAATCCTTCAATCCTTCCAATTATAAAATTGCGTTATACTATACTCCTAAAGAAAAATTGGAAAAGCAAAGCGAAGAGATGTATATATTCGCTTCCTCAGAAAAAGATCAGAAGATTAGTATTAACAAAAAAGATTATACCGTTTCGCCAAGATCTTTTCTCAAATTAAAAACAGTCCCGGGAGAAGTGTATACCATTTCCACAAAGAAATTGTTAGGCTCTACGATAAAAACTCAGTCCAAAGCAGGTGATGAGAATGTCTATTTTCAGATTTCTGCTCTAAAAGTTAAGTCAGATACTTCCGGTGTAGGTGGTTTAAATCTCAAATCAGGAGATATTATTGGCTTAGAAAAGTCTTACGCTGAATTTTTAAGCGCAATTTATAAGGAAGAACAACCTAAATAATCACTGCTTAAAGCCGATTCTTATTCATTACCTTTATATAAAGGCTTTGAGTGTAAGTTCTATTTAAAATTTTTCTCCCTGCCTTCCAGTGTCTTAAGGTTTAATATTAATAAAATGTAATATTTATGTTAAATAAACTTGCGTAGTGTGTAGTAAGTATCTATCTTTGCCCCACTGAAAAACGAAAGACATTCAGTAGCGCAGAAGAGCTTTTAGATAAGCATAGACATTATAGCTTCATAAAGATAGAGACGAAAAAAAACTTCAA
>NZ_JBODRU010000007.1:0-211862 GCF_050632815.1 Chryseobacterium sp. JK1
TCTATTGAATCTCGAGATATCTATTAACCACAGATCGCACGGATTTACACAGATGATAATGCTTTATTGTAGGATTGGGAGATGGGTTTTAGAAGGAATGAGGTATTTTGGCCGTATTTTTTTTCTCGACAAGGATTATAGCCCTGATAGGAATGGTTACCCCACAGCTTAGGTAGGTGCGTGAATGGGTCTGCGTGTAGGACAGCGCGGGAGCGAGGAGTAAAAATGGATAGCAGGAAATAGCTCCTGAGAAATCGCATCCTAATATATAGGAATGAAAATCCGTTCATAATTACCTTATGAGATTAAGTTAACACTATATACCTATCTTTTTATAAGCGTGTCCGTTTTTTATTGATTTACCTTTTCAACTGTAATAATAGATGTAATAGTAATGAAAACGGAAAAGTATTTTTTTTCAATTCCTTACATTTGTACTGCATTCCGAATTTTGAAGAATGAAATCTATATATATGATCGACAAAAAATATAAGGAAACGGTTCACACCGATCCCAACCATTACGAATATACTACCATTATCCATGACGAGAATAAAGTAAGAATCTATACTTTGAAAAACGGACTTAAGGTTTTTCTTGCACAGAATTTTGATGCGCCAAGGATTCAGACCTTTATCCCGGTAAGAACGGGGAGCAATAATGATCCGGCCGACAACACCGGTCTTGCCCATTATCTTGAACATATGATGTTTAAAGGGACCTCAAGGATAGGTACTCAAAACTGGGAAAAAGAAAAGCAACTGATTGAGCAGATCTCATCATTATATGAAGAGCATAAAGCTGAGCAGGATGCTGAGAAGAAAAAAGAAATTTATAAAAAGATTGATGAAGTCTCTCAGGAAGCCAGTCAATATGCGATTGCCAATGAGTATGACAAAGCGATTTCTTCTTTAGGAGCCAGTGGCACAAATGCTCATACCTGGTTCGACGAAACGGTTTATAAGAACAATATTCCGAATAATGAGCTTGAGAAGTGGCTAAAAATAGAAAAAGAAAGGTTTTCTGAGATTGTATTGCGTCTTTTCCATACAGAGCTTGAATCTGTATATGAAGAGTTCAACAGAGCGCAGGATAATGATACGAGACTTGTGAACTATGAGCTAATGGACGCTCTATTCCCTACTCATCCTAATGGACAACAAACCACTTTAGGAAATCCTGAACATTTGAAAAACCCTTCAATGAAGGCTATTCATAAATATTTTGATGAGTATTATGTTCCCAACAATTATGCAATGGTATTGGTTGGAGATCTTAATTTTGAAGAAACCATTCAACTGGTTGATCAGTATTTTGGTGTTTTACCTTACAAAGAATTACCTGAGAAGACTCCTATCATTGAAAAACCTATCACAGCAGTTGAAACAAGAACAGTAAAAAGCCCCACTACTCCCCGGGTTCAACTGGCCTGGAGAACAGAAAGCTACGGAACGAAAGAAGCCATGCTGGCTGATGTGGTTGCTAATATTCTTAGTAACAGAGGGGAAGCCGGTTTATTGGATCTTCACATCAATCAGACTCAAAAGATGCTTTGGGCACAGGCTTTTTCTGTAGGGTTAAAACAATATGGCTATTTTTCTATTGTTGTCGTTCCTAAGGAGACTCAAACGTTAGAAGAAGCTAAAGAAATGGTTTTGGAGGAAATTGAGCTCATCAAAAAAGGAGATTTCCCGGACTGGATGCTTCCGGCCATCATTAATGATTTCAAACTTCAGCGAATGAAAGGTCTAGAAACTGCTGAAGGTTTGGCCACCAATCTTTATGACACTTATATAAAAGGAAGAACCTGGGAACAGGAACTGAATGAAATGGACGAATACGCAAGCTTCACCAAAGAAGAAGTGGTAAATTTTGCGAATAATTTCTTCAAAGAAAACTATGTGGTTGTCAACAAAGAGAAGGGAGTTAACGACAGGCTTATAAGAGTTGAAAACCCAGGTATTACCCCTGTAAAAATCAACCGTGAAGATCAATCTGAGTTTTTAAAAGAAATATTGTCTGATAAAACTGAAGATATCCAGCCTGAATTTATCGATTATCAAAAAGAAATTATTACTGAAAATATCAAAGGTAAAAAATTAAGTTTCGTTAAAAATAAGTACAACGACATTGCTCAGGTGCACTTTATTTTCCCTCTGGGAAGTGATCATGACCGTGATCTGGGAATTTCAACTCAATTACTGCAGTATTTAGGAACAGAAAAGCTTTCGCCGGAAGATCTGAAAAAGGAATTCTTTAAAATAGGGATCAGTAATGATTTTAAAACCACCAATGATCAGTTGATTATTTCTTTAAGCGGACTGGAAGAAAATATAGAAAAAGGAATTGCTCTTCTGCAACATTGGATGCACGATGTACAACCTGATCAGGAAGTGTATCTTCAGTTTGTCGGCACTGTACTGGAAAACCGTCAGGCCGTGAAGAAAGACAAAAACCGCATCATGACCGCTTTGACGAATTATACTAAATTGGGCAGCACTTCACGTTTTACCGATGTTATTTCAAAAGAAGAACTGGAAAGCAGCTCTTCTGAAATCTTCACAAACCGTATGAAAACGCTTTTCCAATATCCTTATCAGATATTCTTCTACGGAAAAAATCTTGAAGGATTCAAAGGATATATCGGAGATTATACAGAAACTGAAAGCCTTCAGATCCCGGAACCTAAAAAATATCCGGAACCTGCTACAGGAGGTAATGTATATTTCATTAATTATGATATGGTTCAAATGGAGATGAGTAAAATAGGAAAAGGAAACCCTGTAAATACCGACTATTTTGGAAAGATCAATGTCTTTAACGAGTATTTTGGAAGAGGATTGTCTTCCATCGTTTTCCAGGAGATCCGTGAAAGCAAGAGCTTGGCATATTCAGCCTATGTGTCTTATGCTGCCAATTCTCAGCTAAACCATCCTGATTATATTTCTACCTACATCGGAACTCAACCTGATAAACTGATGATTGCTGTAGACACTATGAATGAGCTGATGAATGAGCTTCCAGAAGTAACCATTCAGTTTGAAAATGCTAAAAATGCAGCTCTGAAGCAAATTGCCTCTACCAGAGTGACCAGAAACAATGTATTCTTTAATACACTAAGGCTGAAAAAACTGAATATTCATCATGATTTCAGAAAAGATATTTACCATCAGATACAAAATCTAAAGTTTGATGACATCAGAGAGTTTTATCAGACAGAAATTAAATCAGTCCATTTTAACACTGCTATTATCGGAAAAAAAGAAAATCTGAATATGGAAGCTGTAAGCAAAATGGGAACTTTTAATGAAGTAGAACTGAAAGATATCTTCGGACACTAAGAAACAGAAACGCTCAACAAAATTGTTGAGCGTTTTTTTTCTATATGATATTCTCTGCTGAGTTGACCGTACAGACGTTACTATGATCTTAGGTCATCATACAATCGCCATCGCCATCCTGAAATTGAGGATTAAAATTGGCAGGCAGTTCCTTGAGTAAGTCTTTATGGAAAAGATACTCCCTTTTGAAGTTCCTTTCATAGATCTTCGGAAATGATTTCGAATGCCCGATCGCCTCATTTAAACGAGTCTGATAGCTGGTAAAATCTTTCACTTTATTTTTAACAATGAAAAAATGAAGAAATTTGACAACCTTGCTAAGATCCGAATGAGAAAAAAGGTATGGAATTTTAAGATATCCATCCCGAAGCTGAAGTAAAAAACAGTCTGTAAGAAGAGTATTCTCATCAAAAATCTTGATCCAGAAATATTGAAATTTCCCGGCAAAGCTTGAAAAGAGATACTTCGGATCTTTTTTCCCTTCCAAAACCCATGGATGATTTATAAAAATATTGATTGCTTCCGCATCACGCACGCTGGGAAAAGATTTGATAAAATGACGACTTTCATCATCAATACGGGGAAGAACTTCATAACGAAAATCCGCTTTTTCTATTCCCAGGTTTTTGATAGAGATCACAGCATTCGCAGCAACATCCAGAAGCTTAAAAAGAGGTTTCAGCTTTTCCGTTTTTGGTTTTTTTTCTGGAATTATTGTAGCAGCGTCCGTTCTGAAATAATACCGCTTTCCATTTTTCGGGAAAACGTCATCAAAAACTCCCATAATCGTATACAGGGCTTCTGCTTCTTTAGTAAATTCTGTGATGGCAATTTTTCCCTGATATTCTTCAAAAACTTTTTTCAGTAGAATTTTCGCAGGTCTTTTTTTCCTGAATTCCGGATTCACATAGAATGTGCTGAGCCAGGCATAATGAATGGTTTTTCCATCCGCAATCAATTGATCAGGAAAACATCCCACATATCCTATGAGCTGATCTTCGAAAAAGGCCAAAATAAGAAGAGTATCTTCATCCGATGCCTTAGGATTTCTAATCTGTGACAAAGCTCTGTGTTTCGTAATAGGAAGAAAGCCATACTGCTGATACGCTCCGGATACAACAAATTCTTCCAGTTCTTTTCTGTTGAATGTTTTCAGCTGTATCATTTTCTTAGAATCGTATTTTTATTGATCAGCTTTTTCAGCTTAAAGTAGGCTACTTCTTTTTTCAGAATAGCTTCACCACTCTCCCCCATTTCCATAGGAATTCGTTGAAAATTTCGTTTTTCACTATCCAGTTTTACTCCGGCACATCCAAAACTGCAGAAAATTTCTTCGTTTTTAAAGAGTTCATCAAAGAACTCCTTTCTCACCTGAAAATCAGTAAAAGGAAAAGCAAAGCTTTCGTATAGGAACCCGTTATCTTTTAAATAAGCAAAAGTTTGGTCTGTAGTTTCCATTTGCTCTTTTAAGGATAAATCTTTGTATTTTGGATGATCCCAACTGTGAGACGAGATTCCGAATCCTTTGTGGGTAAGTGTTTTCAATTCTTCGAAACTTAAATAAGGCTTATATTCTGCTGAATATGCTTTGAAATCTACCTCAAGTTTCTCTGCAAGCCCGTTCAGAATATCTCTTTCCTGATAGTTTATACTTAAAATTTTCTTTTTTAGAGTCGGTTTATCTGTATCTCCAAGTGATAAAGCGACATATATTTCGGGATCTATAGTTTTCTTTTTCTCAACAGCATCGGCTAGAAGACTGGCTTTACACCTGAACATCATATCCTGATTATCTACAAAAGCCGGATTGATAAAGTTGCAGGCATAAATCCCTTTACGTTCCAGAATAGGGGCAATAATATCGTAAAATTCACTGAAACCATCGTCAAAGGTAAGCAGCGCTATTTTTTTCTTCGGTTTGAAGTTTCCTGAAGTAAAGTCTTTAAATTCTCTCCAGTCTACAAACTGAAAATGCTGTGAAATATAGTCCAGATCTTGTTCAAACTGTTTTGTCGTCTTATATCGGATCACATTCCGAATATGGGGAAGGTCCTGATCAGAAACGGTATGATAAAGCGGCAAGCAGTAATCCAGCGGAAAAGATTTCCCCAGATTGTCTGTTTCCAGCGCAGCCAGTGCATTAATGATCTTATCTTTCATCATGATTATAAATAAAAAAGAATCTATTCAAAACTTAATTCAAATAGATTCTTTAAAGGTATAACTTTTAAAAATTATTTTATAATCTTCATTTCGTCAACAAGCCATTTAGAATCGGCAAATTTCTCGATGATGAAAAGGATATATTTTGTATCAACCATGATATTTCTGCTGAAACGAGGATCAAAATTGATATCACTCATGGTTCCTTCCCACTGTCTGTCGAAGTTAAGACCTACAAGGTTTCCGTTAGCATCCAGTGCCGGGCTCCCTGAGTTTCCTCCAGTTGTGTGGTTGGTAGCAGTAAATCCTACCGGAACATCACCTGTTTTATCTTTATAGATTCCGAAATCTTTTTTGTTGTAAAGATCGATCAGTTTTTTAGGAACATCAAATTCGTAATCACCAGGAACATATTTTTCCATAACTCCGGCTAAGTGTGTCTGATAACCGTAAGAAACAGCGTCTCTAGGAGTAGATCCTTTTACTTTACCGTACGTTACACGAAGTGTTGAATTCGCATCCGGGAAGAATTTTCTGTCTTTGTCGGTTTGCATCTGCTGTGCCATAAATTTCTTCTGCAATGCATCAATTTTCGTCTGCATAGAAGTAAACTGAGGATCAGCAGTCTTCATATATGTCTCTCTTATAGAAGCATACAACTGATAAATCGGGTCTTTTTTCAGGGTTTTGATCAGCTTATCCTGATTAGAGAATGCTTTTTCAATATCTGTATTTAATGCCGCCCCGTTTACAGCTGTTCTTCCTGTAATGATAGAGTTTTTAGACATATCTTCCAGCACAGGGATGTTTGGAGTTTCATCTTTATATTTGTTGAAACCAGCCGGTAAAAACTGTGGCGCTGTTTTATTAACATATAATGCCAATAATTTTGCTGTCACTTTTGCATCCAGCTCTGCACTGTAATCTTTGTAGAAAGAAGTCAGTTTTGTTTTAAGCTTCGTAAGTTCTTTTTCGTCCATTCTTCCGGCTTCAACGGAAGTGATAAAGTCGTAATAATCTCCTGCCAACTTCAATGTTTCAGCATTTCTTATTACTTCTGTATAGTAAGCATTGTTTAATGCATAAGGAGCCTGATCGTTGTAAAATTTGTTCAGCTGGTCCAGAGTAGTTTTGATTTCCGGATTTTTAGCCACTAAAGATCCTTCATACATTACTTTCTTCTCTACAGCATTAGATTTTTTCAATCCTTCTACTTCTCCTATCCATTTTTTCCAGTAGTTTGCTACTGATGCATATTTTGATGCATATTTGATACGCGTTTCGTTATCAACGCGCATTTTCTCGTCCAATGTTTTTAAAGCAACATCACGTACAGCAATTCTTGCAGGATCTATTTCCTTCATGATCTTCTCTACTGCTACAGCAGGAAGATATTCCGTAGTTTTTCCAGGGAAACCGAATACAAAAGTGAAATCGTTTTCGTTTTTATCTTTTATGGAAACCGGAAGGTAATGTTTTGGAACATAAGGCACATTGTCTTTTGAATATTCTGCCGGTTTGTTGTCTTTACCTGCATAGATTCTGAACATTGAGAAATCTCCCGTATGTCTAGGCCAAACCCAGTTATCAGTATCACTACCGAATTTACCGATACTTTGAGGTGGTGCTCCTACAAGACGGATATCTTTATAGGTTTCGGTGGTGTATGCATAGTATTTGTTACCATAATACATCGGTTTTACCATTATCGACTGGTACGATTCAATTTTCTGAGAGTTTTTATACACCTCAATATTGTTGTTGATCTTTTTAGTAAGTTCAGGTTCTGTAAGATTATCTGTACCTTCTAAAATCTGATCGCTAACGTCTTTTATATCTACTATAAAATCTACTTTTACTCCCGGGTTAGGAAGTTCTCCTTCTGTATTTTTTGCCCAGAATCCATTGGAAAGAAGGTCATTCTGAACGGTAGAATGTGCCTGAATCTGTCCAAAACCACAGTGATGGTTGGTAAGCAGCAATCCTTTAGGTGAAATGATTTCTGCAGTACATCCACCATTAAACTGTACCACCGCATCCTTTATGCTCGGTTTCTGAGGGTTGAAAATATCTTTAGCAGAAATCTTCATTCCCAAATCCTTCATTTCCTTTTCATTCAGCTCTGTAGGAATCCACATTCCTCCATATTGTTGTGCAAATGCCATTGCAGCTGGCAAAAGAAATACAGATAAAAGTATCTTTTTTGTCATAATCAAAATTTTGCCGAATTTACGAAGAAAAATATGAATGGGCTTCATAAAACTGGCGGAAAAGTTATTATAGGGTCGTTTTTCAAAAGATGGATCGTCAATAGTAAATTTTGCTTCACAAATAAATGGTGAATCTTTATAATCATATGGAACGTCCAGGTACATTAAAAATTGACAAGGGAAGCGAATTCATCATCCACTCATATTCCTTCCGTGGCTTGGTTTTTGTTGATTGGAAGTCATTTCACTTTTGAAAACCATTATTATGATGAAAAGCAAAATGCTTATTGCCGGGATGGGAGTTGCTGTATTTTTCGCTTCCTGTACTAAAAACGAAAAAGCCGGAGAATCGGTTGGTGCAGGCGCAGATTCAATTGCTGTTGTTCATCCTGCTCCTTCAGACAGTATAACGAAAGCGACTCCAACAGCTCCCGGAGATACTTCTGAAAATGCACTGGACTGGGCCGGAACCTATACCGCTACTGTACCATGTGCAGATTGCCCGGGAATAAAAACGTCTTTATTATTGAATGATGATAAGACCTTCAGCGTTACGGAAGAATATATCGACAGAAACTCAAAGAATCAGGATATGGGAACTTTTTCCTGGGACAATACCGGAAGTATGATTACCTTACACGGTAAAACGGCCAACTATCAATATAAAGTCGGAGAAAATATGCTTATCCAGCTAGATAGGGAAGGTAAAGAGATTGAAGGACCTGACAAGGACCTGTATATTTTCAGAAAAAAATAAGAAGTAAAGGCTCTGGCCTTTATTTTTTACCTAAAATTGATACGCCGTAATTTTCGGGTCCTCTACCAAACGTCGGATAACTTCTTCATGATAGGTGTTTTTCCCTGTAATTCTCCAGGTAACAGCCAAACTCCCCTGGCTATACATCTGCTTGATCATCAAAAAGCTTAAATGATGTTCTTTAAAAATAGTCTCACAATACTGAATATCTTTGGAGGTCGTTAATGATATTCTATATTCTCTTACTTTGTGATAATTATCTATAAAATTCTGAAGGTACGTTAAAGCACTCAGAATAATAAGTACCAAGACAGTACCTAAAAGCGAAAGGTAAACATATCCGGATCCTACAGCCATTCCTATGGAAGCCGTTGCCCAGATTGTTGTTGCTGTAGTAATTCCTTCAATTTTATTTTCTCCTTTGAAGATCACTCCTGCTCCAAGAAAACCAATTCCTGTAATGATATTGGCCGCCAGACGGTCCGGATTTGCCACTCCTATTTTGATGGAAAGAATAGTAAACAGACAGGCTCCAAAGCAGACCAGAATAAAGGTCCTAAGACCTGCCGACTTGTTCCGGTACTCTCTTTCTGCTCCGATCAGTAATCCCAGAATCACAGAGATGAAGATAAGTACCAATTCGTTTTTGACAGCATAGTGATCCTGAAGAAAATCCATAGTTTTTAATTTAAACTAAAAATAAAAATACAATAAAAAAAATTACGGAACTATTTTTGATGTGAGAATTTGTTCTGTTACTCCAACTGATTTCCCGGAAATCTTTTGTAATATTATATTTCGATATTGAAACTCTATATGAAAAACCTTGCGTTTACATGGATTGTGCTTATCTTTGAAAGTTCATTTTTCCGTGTGCAAAAAGCATCTGAGAAATGATTTTTGGGAACTCAATATTCCGTCTTGATGATCTGAATAAAGGGGATTTCATCCATCAGTACTCAGATAAGCTCCCCAGGTTCGCCGATAATTGCGATGCTGCTCATTCAGGAAGAGTCCCATTTATTAAAAAATATCAAAAAATAAAACGTATATAAAACTTCACTTATGGATAAAGAAA
The DNA here is from genome assembly GCF_050632815.1 of Chryseobacterium sp. JK1. Lineage (NCBI taxonomy): Bacteria > Pseudomonadati > Bacteroidota > Flavobacteriia > Flavobacteriales > Weeksellaceae > Chryseobacterium > Chryseobacterium sp. JK1. The sequence continues at coordinate 9,550 of NZ_JBODRU010000007.1, forward strand.
TTTCACACTTCTGGTTAGGGTATTTTAAGACCGAAGAAGACTTTTATGATTTTGTAGAAGAGGATGAAAACTATTATATAGAAGAGGAAAATGAAGACCTGTATATGTCTAAGTTTGCAGAATCACAAAATATTCAATGGTTTGATGATGACTTCATGGAGTATGGCTTTGAAAATGAAAACTTGGGTCTTTACGAAAAGTTCTCGGAGTATTCTTATGCAGATGAATGGCTTCCGATCCTTGAAAACAAACTGAACGAAATGAATCTGGATACTCCTGTGAATGCCATTATTTTTGCCAGCAGGTTTGTTATTCCTAATCCTGTTTCTGTAGACGGAGAAGAAAACAAGCTCTATTATATGGGAGAAATTGAATTCAATACCTAAATTATTCTGAGATTTCATCATCTCTTATATGTAATTCATATCAACATTATCCCGGAATATTTACTGTAAAAGTTGATGTTCCGGGATATTTTGTAAGCATATATCTATTAAAAATTAATTTCCTGAAGTTCTTTTATGTTATTAGTTCTATCTTTACTATCATTTATTTCTACTTTTATTTGTTGAGAAATTTCTTCAACAATTTTCAAAAACTAAATATACCATGGCAATAGCAAAAAAAGGACTCAGAAAGACTGTTGTAAAGAATGAAGTTTTCTACTGGAAAATAAGGCGAAAAATTTCTCATAATGAACAGCACGATAGTGATTATAAGATTCCCATACGATATGAAAGTGAAGGACGGTTTCTATTAATCAGCGTAGGTTTTTGCAGGTCTATATCTTATGGGCGCGAACCCATGCAAATCACTCCCCAACTTATTCAATCCAAAATATCTGAGGCGATTGATCTTGGATGGGTTTATAATGAGCCTGGAGCCGCTGTTCAACTTATCCATGGAAAACTTTATTATTCGTAAAATACATTATCTATCCTTTCTGTATATGATATGAAAGTATACTCTACCCTTCAAATAGGAGATTATCATACACTCCACTGTGAAGATGACCTCATCATCAAAAAAATAAGTACCAACAAAATGATATGCGCTGTAATGGATGGATGCTCCACTGCGATGGACAGTCATTTCGCATCTACTTTGATTGGAAAACTTCTCCGTAAGATTATCGTTGAACGTGGATACAGGGAATTATATGACAAAAACAGTAATCTAAGTCTTGATAAACAGCTTAAAGAGATCATAAAAAGTCTTTTTGAAGAAATGGTGTTTCTTAAAAAGCATCTTATGTTAGACGAAAAGGAGCTATTGAGCACTCTTATCATTCTGCTTTATGACCGTTTTCAAAACAAAGGAATTATTTTATCTATTGGTGATGGCATCGTTTGTATTAATGGAAAAATCACTGAGTTTGACCGTGATAATAAGCCTGATTATTTGGCGTATCATCTGAATAAAAATTTTGAAGAATGGTATGAGTCTCTGCATCAGAAAATACATTTTGATCATCTGGATGATGTGTCTATTGCTACTGACGGGATCCTTACTTTTTCTCAAGTAAAAAAAACAGATTTTAATGAATCTATCAATTGTATGGAATATCTAATGACAGGCCTAACCGAGGATGAGACAGAAGAAATGCTGAATAAAAAAATAAAAAAACTGGAACATCATTATGGAATGAAGCCGACAGACGACCTGGCATTAATAAGATTAATAAAAAAATAAAACACATTTATACTTTGGAAAGGACCGAACTCAAATCTCATCGTTTTTTAATCTTTTTGAAGAAAATATCAATCAGCATTCTGATCATTTTTGGAATTACTCTGGTACAGTTCTACTGGTCGATGGGCTATCTTTCCGATCATATGTCAAGCGGCTGCCTGGAATGTAGTTTTCTTGAAGACGCTGTTTTTATGTCTTTTTTTACGGGAATGTTTCTTTCTTCTGTTTTTATTCTGTTTTCATTTATTAAAAAAATCTTTGTCAGAATTGCTATTGAATTCCTGATGTTATGCTTTATCTGGATCTTTTGGAACTATTCTATTTTTGTAGACAGAGAATCTTTGTGGAGCACTTACGATTTTAACACTGAAATATATTATACCTTTTCTTCATCTATTTTTCCTGTGATTACTCTTGGATTCATCAGTATTTGTTTGCTTCATTATAGAAAAATTAAAGAAAAACTCATGCCTTGATTCTTTATCAACCGCTTCTATTACTTTCTTATAAGAATATTTCAGTTACGGATTTCCGTAAGCATTGCTTCAAAATACGTTATAGATTTGGTGATCTAATAACAATATTATGAAGCGTATTTTAAACGTATTTTTCTTTTTTATCCTTTGTATTGCTCCATTATCCTGCTCCACCAATTATTACACTGTTTTACTGTCTGAAGAAGCCAAAATCTACAATGCTACAGATTCTTCCAATGTGGTTACTATAATTCCTAAAAACACAGAAATTTTCCTCTCTTCAAATTCGAATAAAAACAGTTATAAAAGGGTAAAATGGGGAAATTATTCCGGCTGGCTCTACAATCCTGTATATACTTCTTATAGCAACTATACTTCATTGAGCAAAAGCGCTTCTCCTGCTTCAACGTCTCAATATAAACCCAGCAACAGTTTCTCGGGAGGAAGTGTCAGTGTAAAAGGATATTACAGAAAAAACGGAACTTATGTAAAACCTCATACCAGAAGTGCACCTTCCAGAAGAAGATAGTTTCATCCATAAAAAAACTTCCGCAGTAGTGCGGAAGTTTTTATGTTTTACAATGATGGAGAGGTTATTCATTCTTTACCCATTCTCCATTATGATATTCAAATATTTTGACAGATTTCTTACCGTTGATATATTGGCTTACTTCTACCTGATATCCCAATACATTTTTAAAATCAAAGAAAAGAGTGTCCATTACCTCTTCAGAAGATATCACCAAAGGGGTCTTGTCTTTTTTAGAGTAGTAAAAAAATTCTCTTTCACTTCCTCCTTTTTTTCCCTTTTTAAAACTGTTGAATATAGAACTTGTTTCTTCGTCGGTATAATAAAATCCTTCTTTATAACCGAACCCGGTACTTTTTTTACTCGGAATGATAATTTTGTCATCAAAAATACTTCCCAGATATTTCAGGTCACCGGCAGTCCAGCTTTTACGACTGTAAAAAGAATCTTTAATATTGTATTTTTTGATACAGTTATACTCTTCCGGATCTACAGTATCACATAAAAGTTGAGAAAACTGATAACAAAAATTAATATATTTTCTTGTAAACTGTGTTTTATCCAGATCGTTAATAATTGCTCTCGTCAATTCATAGAAGTCCATTTCTGAAGCTTCTTTTTTCAATCTCATATATTCCGCCTTATCTTTTTGGTTCTGTTTTTGGCATTTACCCATTTGATAATTATACCATTCTTTCTCAGGGCTGCGTTTTGTCTGAGAAGGAATAAGAACCGGAAAAATAAAAAGAATATATAAGATTTTATCTTTCATACCTTGTTGTTTAGTGAGCTTCCAGCCAGTTGTCTCCTACTCCGATTTCTACCAGTAACGGAACCTGTGTTTTTAAAGCACTTTCCATTTCTATTTTTATTAATTTTGAAGCAGCTTCTACCTCATCAATTGGAGATTCAAATACCAATTCGTCATGTACCTGAAGCAGCATTTTGGTTTCTAATTTTTGTTCTTTCAGCTCTTTATCAATTTTAATCATAGCCATTTTTACGATATCCGCAGCACTTCCCTGTACCGGAGCATTTACCGCATTTCTTTCGGCATGGCCTCTTACTACAAAATTGTTGGAGTTGATGTCTTTCAAATGTCTTTTTCTTCCTAGAATAGTTTCCACATATCCTATCTCACGAGCTCTATTTACCTGTCCTGCCATGTATTCTTTCAGTTTTGGATAGGTCTCAAAATAGGCTTCGATCATTTGCTTGGCTTCTGTACGGGACAAACCTGTTTGTTCTGCTAACGCAAAAGCTCCCTGTCCGTAGATGATTCCGAAGTTGACGGTTTTTGCCTGGCTTCTCTGCGTTTTTGAAACTTCTTCCAAAGGAATTTTAAAGAGTTTGGCTGCTGTTGAAGCGTGAATATCTTCGCCATCCTGGAAGGCTTTGATCATATTATCTTCGCCTGAAATCTCAGCAATAAGACGAAGTTCGATCTGGGAATAATCGGCAGAGATAATCTTTTTTCCTTCTCCTGAAACAAAAGCTCCACGAATCTGCTGTCCTCTCAACGTTCTGATCGGGATGTTCTGCAGGTTCGGATTCACACTGGCAAGACGACCTGTGGCAGCTGTAGTCTGAGAGAAGTTCGTATGTACTCTGTTATCTTGCTTGTCAATCTGTGAAGGCAAAGCGTCTACATAGGTTGATTTTAATTTCTGATAGGTTCTGTATTCCAGAATGTGTTTAATGATCTCATGTTTTGAAGACAGTTTCTGAAGGACATCTTCTGAAGTTGCATATTGTCCGGTCTTAGTTTTCTTAGCTTTTGGATCAAGCTGCATTTTTTCAAACAATATTTCACCAAGCTGTTTGGGTGAGTTCATGTTGAATTCTTCTTCGGACAGTTCGAAAATTTTAGCTTCCAACTGTTTCAAATCGTTTTCAAGATCAACACTTTCCTGTGCCAGCCATTTTTCATCCAGAGAAATTCCGGTAAGCTCCATTTTGGCCAAAACTTCCATCAGAGGCATTTCTATATTGTAGAAAAGTTCTTCAAGGTTTTCTTTTTTCAGTTGTGGTGCAAACAGCTCATATAACTGGAATGTTACATCGGCATCTTCAGCAGCATAATCTGTCTGTGTCCTCAGATCTGCATCTCTGAAAGTTCCCTGTTTTTTACCTTTTTTCCCGATAATGGTTTCTATAGATACGGGTTTGTAGTTCAGATATACTTCTGAAAGATAATCCATTCCATGTCTGCCATCTGGATTTAGGAGATAATGGGCAATCATGGTATCAAACATGGCTCCTTTTACGGTAATGTCATACTGTTTTAGGATTTTATAATCGAATTTCAGATTATGGGCAATTTTCAGCAGATCTTCTTTTTCAAAAAATGGTCTGAAAATCTCCAAAGTCTGCAATACTTCCTCTCTGTTTTCGGATAAAGGAATGTAATAGGCAAGTCCTTTTTTATAAGAAAAACTCATTCCTACCAACTCTGCTTCCAGCTCATTCAGAGATGTCGTTTCTGTATCAAAGCAAACTGCTCTTTGTTTCAACAGATTGTCCACCAATTTTTTCTGAGCCTTAGGATTATCTATGAACTGATAAAGATGGTCGTTGTGCTCAATATTAGATTTTGTAGAGGTAGCCTGATCAAGTTCTTCGAAATTGGCAAAAAGGTCAAGCTGCATGGCCTGTCCTTTCACTTCTGCTGCTGTGGGAGTCTGTTTTTCTTTTACTTCCACTTCACTCACTACTGCTACGGTTTCTGTAGTAGAAGGTGCAAAAGCTCTGTAAAGATTTTCGTACAGTCTTCTGAATTCTATTTCTTCGAAAACTTCTTTTGCTTTTTCAAAATCAGGGGTTTCAAGATCGTATTGTTCCTGATGGAATTCTACTGGAACATCACAGATAATGGTCGCTAATTTCTTAGACATGATACCACGTTCTGCCGAAGCTTCTACTTTTTCTTTCAGTTTTCCTTTTAATTGGTCTGTATTAGCCAGAAGGTTTTCAATACTTCCATATTCTTTAAGGAACTTCATTGCAGTTTTCTCTCCTACGCCATCAAGACCTGGAATATTGTCTACCGCATCTCCCATCATGGCAAGATAATCGATCACCTGTTTTGGATCTTCAATTTCGTATTTTGCCTTCACCTCATCTACTCCAAGAATTTCTATATCGCCTCCTTTCAAACCTGGTTTATAGATTTTGATTTTGTCTGTTACCAACTGAGCAAAGTCTTTATCAGGCGTTACCATAAAGGTAGTATAGCCTTCTTTTTCTGCTTTGCAAGCTATGGTACCAATTACATCATCGGCTTCGTAACCTTCTACACCAAGAATTGGAATATGCATAGCTTCCAAAATTCTATGAATATATGGAACTGCAATTTTAATGGCTTCGGGAGTTTCGCTTCTGTTGGCTTTATAGTCTGCAAAATCATCTGTTCTTACACTTGCCTGTCCTACATCAAAAACGACTGCCAAATGGGTAGGCTTTTCTCTTCTAATCAATTCGATAAGAGAGTTTGTAAAACCAAAAATAGCAGAAGTATCCAGACCTTTACTGGTTAATCTCGGATTCCTGATCAGTGCGTAATATCCTCTGAAAATCATCGCATAAGCATCGATGAGAAACAGCCTTTTATCTTGTGTTGCGTCCATATTATCTATAATGAACAAATATATGAAAATAGGATAGAAATCGGGAGGTGAAAATAGAAAGTTGAAAACGAAAAATGAGTCCGAAATGGCTAAAAGTTTAGTACTTAAACGATTTCGGACTCATTTTCTGAGGGATTATTTTTGTCTTATGATTTGCCTATTAACAATCATGATTTTCATAGTTCAGCTTTTCCATTTTGTCTTCATAAGTCTGCATTTCTTTTTTACTTATGTTTACTTTTTTAAGCTGTACCGGGAGTTGCTTTTTATTATCCGGGCTTATCCAGGTTCCGTTCATCACATCTCCTTCTTTTTTCAAAATCATGAGACCGGTAAAGCCTTCTTCTACCATGGCAAATTGTTGTTTTACCCCTTCGGTTACATTAAGCTGCAACCAGTTGCTGACTTTTTCGTAGCGATACATACCGTTGTAGAAAGGGTCGCCTCCACACCCATTTTCAACTGACTGTAGGAATAAGGTTACCTGCATTTTTCCATTTACGGTTCCTTTGTATAAAGTAGAAGTATTCTGTGCCTGTAAGGAGGTAAAGTAAGTAGTAAAGGCAAGAATGAGTAAAAATTTTCTGAACATTTTTTTTATTATAAGTCTGAGGATTGATAACACAAAACAGTACACTCCATAAGCATACTGTTCTGTTGTAATTTTTTTATTAAAGTGTATCGGCTTATTTACCTGATGAAGGCCATAGTCCAGCATACTCAGAAGTACCATATCCGATAGTTTCTGCGCTTACTACGAAGCTGATCAGCATGCTGTTGCTGTCGATAGCGTCAAAGTCTACTTCGTGTTGGATAACGTAACCGTTTTCCCATTTTAAAGTGATCAACGTTCCTTCTTCGTGTGACTTGTTGAATGTAATTTCACCTACTGTAGGCTTATATTTTCCATTCAATAAGCTTTCTAGGATGTCTGATTTTTCAGTAGCTTCTACTGTAACTTTGATCAATGCGTTAGAAGGATCTGATGCTACACGTCCAGATACGTCTGTAGATCTTGAAACGCTGTAGTTCATTTTTAATAATTTCTGACCTTCTCCGTTGTTGAATTTTAAGATTCCTCTTGAATTTCTTTCTGCCATGATTGTAAATTTTAATCGTTAGTAATAAATTGTAATTCAATAATTATATAACAAAGATAAAACCCATGGTTTTGAAAAAAAAGATTTTGAAAGGAAATCTGAAAAAGTGTAGTAGTTCTACGATTTTGTGTCGTAATTCTACGACAATGGAGTTAATAAATAATACAAATATCTAGTAATAAATACTTTATAGATCATGTTATAGAAATAAATAAACACAAATTAATACACAAAAATGGGAAATATCATGTCTTTCTAACATCTATTTTTATCTAACAAAGACCTTTTTCAGGTCTATTTATTATTACGATTTTCCAGAGAATCTAAAATTTGTAGGTTTCTTTTACTATTAGGGTTTCCTAGTTTCTCTGATTCTTCAAGAAAGAATCTGGCATTTTTATAATTTTTTAATTCAATATTACAAATCCCCAGCATATTTGTCAGCATTTTCTTTTCATCTACATTTTTGAATAGATGCTTATCAAAAGTGATTTGTAAGTATTTCTCGGCATTTTTATAATCCTGCATTTCAAAATAACTATCTCCCAATGCCATAGATATTTTAGGATATTCTTTGATATCTAGACCGGATAAAGACATTATTGATTTTTGAAATTCTCCACTTTGATATTCCGTCCAGCCTTTATTGTATAAATCATCATTAGGATTTGTAAACAGTTTATTTTTTGCAATAGCTACAATTCCCAATAGTCCGATAACACCTAATAATAAAATAGTTTTTCATTAAGCAATAAAATTAATAAATAGAAATAGTATAAAAATGATATATATAGTTTACAGTTTTATTTTAGTGTCAAAATTTTCTAATTTATATACTTTGCTTTCAATAATCTTAGTGTTGAGACTTACAACTGTAATCAACTATATTTAAAGCAATTATAGATACTATAAACAAATCCACAAATAAACAATCCTGCAAAAGGCATGATCAAATGTCCATATTTTAAATAGTTGTCATATCCTTCTTTCAAGGGTCGAATGGAATGCTTTTCAAAAAAAGATTCAATAACGGTCTTTAAATCTTTATCTATGTAAATGGGAATGTCTTTATTTTTTGTTTTAATCCTCAGCATCAATAATTGATTTAAAGGTAAAGAAAGATAATAACTCTGTATATCTTCAATAGGTATGATGCAGCTATCTAATGCAATATGATCTGAGCTAAACTCAATGTCTATACTTTTTTTCTTCAACTGATTTAAAATAAATGTATAAGATGCGCCTACCACTGTACAATATAGGATAAACCTCAATTTTTCAAAAATGGTACAGACTAAAACGATTACTGCAAATAGAGGAAGATATAAATAGGCAGTTTTAGTGACTACAGAGTGATAATATCCTTTTCCTTTAGATAATGCCTGTGAACTCATCATTATAATTCTACTTTTCAAATTTTATAATTACCTCTTCATTAACTTTCCAATTATATTCTTTGCCGGATGATAATTATAAAATATATCTCTATTTTTTCATTATCTGGTTTAATCCACAGGAGTTTCAGCAACAAGACTAACACCAGCATTGGCCGCAAGATCTGTTGATACGGCTAATGCAAGATCTGCTCGTGCTTCTTCCGACAACCAAGTTCCTATAAAAGGAATAACAAAGAGAATTCCCTGTACAGAGTTTGATGCAAAGCTCTTTAAATTTTCCTTTGTTGCATTAGCCATTGCTGTTCTTCCGTCATCAACCATTCCCGGTCTCATTTTATTCTGATTATAAAAACGTATAGCATTTTTCCATTCTGGGTATTTTCCAGCGTTTAAATCATTCAGTAATTGTTGAGCGATAGGGTTTCTACTAAGTACGGGCCTGCTAAGTCCATCCAATTGATTTAATTGCTTCTGTAATGCTCTACTTTCTGCAAGTACTGTATATGATTCTATTACTCCTGTAATTTTACTCATATATGATATCTTATAGGAGTTGCTTCCTGATCCACCTGTTTTCTCAACTTTTACTAAATCTTCAGAGTCCTGTGTAAAATCATCCGGCTTTGAAGGCATTCCTAGATAACTATTCTGATCAATATCTTTTTCAACAGGTTTTCCGTTTTCAACAAATACTTCTTTATGATTATTCATTTGATCGTAAGTGGTATTATCCTTTAGATCTCCAGCGTTTTCATGATATGTTCTGATTATTCCCCTTTCACCATAATTAAGCCCACTAAATGCAAGAAAGCCAAGTACAAACCTTCCTCCTCCTAACCAGATCTTTCCTCCAACAGAAGCTGCACCCCAGCCTGAAAAAGCACTTGGAAGAAAAAAACCAGCACCAAACGAAGCTACTACGTTAATTCCTAATTCCCATCTATTTCTTGTTGAAATTGAACCTGCTACAGCAATTGCAGTTGCCTCATCAAAAAAAGGAGTAAGAACTCCCCCTTTATCACACTTCAATATAGATGAGCGGGTAATTGCTGCTGCTCCATTAATTTTTACCGAATTATGAGCGAGAAACCAATTTCCAGCTTTTAGTGGATCAGTGCATTTATGAACAGCAGCAGCAATTACAGCAACTGTTCCAGCTACAATAAGTCCCACAGCAATCCATCCCACAGGACCAGATGCCACAAGTAATAAACCAGCACCAAAAGCTAATAATGTACCTGCTAGATTCCATGGAGATTTACAGGTAAATTCTCTCATTATATTTTTATCATCCGCAGTAAGTACCGGTTGTTTTTTATTCTGATAATAGACATTGACTTTTCCTCTACTGTAAGAAAATTTTTGTGGCGCTGAACTCAATTGAAAAGTACATACTGCAAAAACCTTATTTTGTGGAATATATGAAACTGCCATATTTTTAAATTTTAAACTGTTAAAAAGATTGTTAGTAGCTGCTTATTGTGTATTGATTCCATATAAAACCGATATCACTACTATGATAGAAATAAGAATTAGTAATGGAGGTAAGTATGCAATAAAATCAACAATCACATTTCTATTTTTCTTACCTTTAAATAAAGTATCTATACAATTGCTAAGTTGATCAACATTATCGGAATCTGATTTTTTATAGGTGGCTAAATCCTTAGATACAATATAATAGAGATGGTTTTCTTTATGTGTTCTTACGTATAATAAAAACCCAAATTTTCGAGGAATTATATTCTTATAATAATAACTATTTATATCATATACTTCCTGTAAAATGCTCTCATTTTCTCGAATAACCATATCCCCATTATTATTGAAATTAAAATTGACTATTTGGGATTTTTTTAAATTGACACGATACATTATCAATACATACAAGCTTAGACCAACAATCATCATATAGGTTTGCTGAGTTGTATATTTCATTTCTGAGCCCCATAGATATAGAATTCCACATAGTAGTATAGCTCCTATAAAACCAAAAACTGTGACTTTTTTGTTCGCAACTCTTACTTCAAAATTATTCATTACATTCTATTTTTATATGATGTCAAAAGATAATTTTTTTCCTATAAACTTCTTCCAACAAAGTATATTCTTTTCCAAATACTCTCTTTATAATTCTACTCTTTTTATATTAAATTCCGTGAGTATTTCATAATTATTTTTTATTTTCTCTGACAGAGCAGCTCTTCCTTCAACCAACATGCCTGAGCTTTTATCGATAGTGTAATTTACTCTATAGATATAATCAAATTCTGTAAACGAATATTTAATCATTGGTTTATATATTTCATTATACATTATTTCCAATGATTCATTCGATATTTTTTCTTTAGAAAGAGTACCTACCAGCCTATAAACCTCCACATTATCATCTTCCTTTACTAAAGATTTAATCACATTCGTATTTAGATCTACATTAGGAAATATCTGAGACATCTGATTCAAATCATAATCTTCTAATTTTTTTCCTTGAATAGCTCTAAATATAATATGGAAGAAAAGATTTTTATCCAATGTCATCGCAAAATCAGACATTGAAGAAAATTCTTTATTTCCTGTGATTATAAGATCTTTAGCCTGCTCAGGTGCTTGGGTACGCAGTTGAGTATATACAGGGTCGCTATTTAATTTGTTATCTCTGAAATTTTCCCATCTTGATCGCAACTCATCTTCATTATAAATTTTATCAATTCTTCCACTGGAATCAATACTACACACGACAGGAGTTCTTAATTTTTCAAGCTTTAATGCAAAATCAAAACCCTGTTCATAAATAACGGGATCTGCATTAAATGTACTGTCGACCAATTTTACTTCAAAAATGTTTGAAGCTATTTCATCCCGTTTTAAAAGATACTCTGAATATGTATTAGCAGAAAGTGTTATTACGTTATTATTTATTCTAGATATGTTAATTTGCTCACATCTATACCTTGCCATATAATTAATTCTATCCCTTTCCTCTTCATTGAAAGCTTTCTTATTATTTTTCTCCAAGATCAGAAAGCTTAACTGTAAAGGAATAGAACTTCCAATAATAATATTCGTTAATCCACAATTTTCATTATGAAAACGAATAAGCTCCTTAACTGATATTCCTTGTTTTTCTGCTATAGAATTTAATGTATCTCCTTTTTTTATTTCGTATTTTATAAATTCCATTTTCTAATTAATATCTACCTGTGTTCCTGTTATTTTTGTATTACCTTTAAAATTGGCACTTGCATTTCCTGCCTTAATATCTACTTCCGGACTTGTAATAGAAATCTTATTTTCAGTAATCACAATTTCGCTGCTTCCCACTTTAAGTTTAATTTGTTTAACACCTGTTAAATCAATTGTACCGGTATTATCCATTGTAAATACACTTTGGTCTTTTCCTACTGCCACTTTATGGGTATTTCCCACATCTGCAATATGATCGCAACCTACTTCCAGCTTTTTATTATTTCCTACTTTATCCGTTTTATCATTACCAACGGTTTTGGTACTGTCATTATTGGCATTGTGTACTACATTTCCAGCTCCATCGAAAAACATATTGGCTCCTCCCTGGTCTTTTAAATTCATAGAACCGGCTCCGTTGTCATATTTCAGCTCGGCTCCACTTCTTCCGCTAAAGCTCATGACATTATTTCCAGCTCCACCTCCGGCACCTACGCGACCATGAAACATGCCTCCCATTACAAACGGACGATCAGGATGCTGATGTACAAAGTTGACAATGACCTGATCTCCAACTTCAGGGATAGACATGAATCCTCTGTTTTTGTTCACTTTATCACTGCTTCCCGCATCAGGGGACATTACTCGGATAAATTCTGTGATATCCGGTCCGTTTTGCCAGTCAAACTGTACCTGAACTCTTCCCTGATTTTGAGGATCTGTATTGGATATTACTTTGGCAAACTGAGCTTCGGCTCTTGGATTTTCGAACTCAGGTCTTGGAATGAAACCTGTATCTGCGGCAATGGCTTCAAAATGACCATCATAATATCCTCGGGCATCTACGTCATGAACGACTCCGATGATCATTAATTTAGTAAAATAGGCTGTATCATTGGTATCTGCTTTACGCATTTCAATGTCTGCAGTACATCCCGGATATAAAAAAGGTACTGTAGTGGTTCCCGAAGTGATAAAAACTTCCGATGCCTTACTTCCGGCAGTTCCTTTCTGAGAAGCATCAATATCCATAAAAGACGACGCCTTGATAGGTGCCACTCTTAAAGAAGGAGTGGTAAATGTTTTTTCGGAGATTTCATAAGCACGTCTTGCAATATCTGAAGTGTGATTGATTTTCGAGCTTCCGCCAGTTAATTTTTCATGCTTACTACTGTTGTATCCATAGAAACTTGGACTTACATGCTGGGCTTTCATCTTAACGGCAATATCGCTTACACTGCTTCCATAGGTAAGTTTTACCGGTTTTTCCTGTGGAGGAAGTTTACCGAAGTGAAGCACTTCCCCGTCATAATAGAACTGCTCACCATAAGCCTCCGCCATTCTTGCAAGATAATTGTAATGGGTTTCTTCGTATTGTGAGCTGTAGGAAACATTTCCATGTTGAGCATCTACTCTAAAGTCAAATTTATTTTGCCCCAATCCTTCCCTGATTACATGATCTGCAATACTGTTCAAACTTACAGGCTGACTGCCTCCAAAGCTTTGAATATGAGGGGCCGCATCCAATAATACGGTTGGGCTGTAACCTTTCAGTACAATATTTCCCAAACTGCCTTTTTCCTGGCTGAATCCTACTTCTGTAACGACTCCAACAAAGTTTCGTTCAGCGCCCTTATCAATATCTTTATATTTAAAAACGACCGTTATTCTTTTTCCTAAAAAATTCTGTGCTTCTTCCAGATTGTGATTTTCTGCGCTTCCTAGTGTGTCATGTGCCAATGTAAGACTGAATTCATGATGTTTGGCGGCGCTTTGTATCAGTCTAAAATGTTTGAAATGATTAATAATCTGACCTTCAATAACGATATCCAGTTTTACCACCCGGTTGATTCCGGCAATAAAACTTTCGGCAATCGCTTCTACATTATGTATTTTTGAAGTAGGCTGTTTAGCCCATACTTTATTTTCAACAATGGAAGAATTATTGGGAACCAGAGTCTGATTCATGAACAAATCTGCTCCCTGTACAGCGGCTACACTTTGTTGTCCTGTTGTTACAACATTTTTAATTTTTCCGCTTGCGTTACTCACTTTTTCTTCTGCTTTTTGAGTAATATTTTCTTTTACAGCATTTTTCAGCTGTTCTTTACCTGCCTTCAAGCTGGCATCGGAGTTTTCTACTCTAATTGTTTTGTCATCCTGAAACATAGTGTTTTGTGTTTGGGTTATACATTAAATAAATGACTGCTGATACAGCAAATACAGAATCAATATATATTTGACAGTTATACTCACAAAGAATATGCCTGAAATATCATGGTATTATATGGAAAAAACAGAACAGTATACCCTTACGAGTGCACTGTCCTGTACCAATTTTATTTTTACTAAGATGATGAATAGGCTTATTTGCCAGATGAAGGCCACAGTCCAGCGTACTCAGAAGTACCGTATCCAATGGTTTCAGCACTTACTACGAAGCTGATCAGCATACTGTTGCTGTCGATAGCGTCAAAGTCTACTTCGTGTTGGATAACGTATCCGTTTTCCCATTTCAAAGTGATCAACGTTCCTTCTTCGTGTGATTTGTTGAATGTGATTTCTCCTACTGTAGGCTTATATTTTCCATTCAATAAGCTTTCAAGGATGTCTGATTTTTCAGTAGCTTCTACTGTAACTTTAATAAGTGCGTTAGAAGGATCTGATGCTACACGTCCTGACACGTCTGTAGATCTTGCTACGCTGTAATTCATTTTTAACAGCTTCTGACCTTCTCCGTTGTTGAATTTTAAGATTCCTCTTGAATTTCTTTCTGCCATGATTGTAAATTTTAATCGTTAATAATATTTTGTGATTCGGTGATTGTTCAACAAATATAGAAGGTCTTTTTTGGTAAAAAAAACTTTTGAATGTAAATCTGAAAAATTGTAGTAGTTCTACGATTTTGTGTCGTAATTCTACGACAATGGATTTAACAAGCACGTTTATATGGCTCCAGATAAGCTTTTCATGTTTTATTTATTATTTAAAAAAAAGAATATTTTACACATTAAAGAGAAATAATGATGATTAAAGGAAAAAATTCAGCTCAAAAAAGGAGATCTTAAGCAACTATATTTCAGCTATTTTAAAGATTTATATTTTTTTCACTGTATTCAGGAAAATTTATTCATAACAAAAAATCTCCTTCGCACGAAGGAGATTTTTGTATTTGAAATCGTTACTGTAATTCTATTGCTGAATGGCAGCTCCTACTTTTATGGAACGCGTCAGGATTTTATTTTTTCTTAGCAGAAAATCCGGCATCAGGTCAGTGGGAAGAAAAAATGTACTTTCACCTTTTTTCTGTAATTCTTCGACAATTCCAGGATTCCAGGATAAAATTCTATCTACCTCAACATTCAGTTCATCAGCAACTACCTTCAGGTTAAATCCTGCATTGATCTCTGTTTCGGCCAGGTTTTCAGTTACTGTTTTTCTATTTCCGTTTTCAAAGAATATTTTATTAATTCTTGCTGAGTTGTAGTTACTCAACACGCTTTGAAGTTCTCCTGTTGCATAGCATGCATTGAGGTACTTCTTGACGTGATTAATGGTCTCTGCCGGAAGATATTTATAAAATTCGTGGTATTGAGAAGAACCTGCCGCCTGCATTGCTTTTGCTATATTTCCCTCACCACAGTTGTAGGCAGCTACTACAGTTACCCAATTGTTGTATTTTTTATAAAGATTACTCAAAGAGATCGTTGCTGTTTTTGTACTTTTATAAATATCTGTACGCCCCTGTTCCGTAAGCCCATATTGATTGGCATGAGCGGTCATAAACTGCCAGATTCCCACAGCACCTGCTCCTGAGGTAATATTTTTATTAAAATGTGATTCTATAAGAGCCAGATTTCTCAAATGCTTTGGAAGTCCTTTTTGAAGGAGCAGCTGCTCAATAAATTCAACAAGATCTTTGTTGGCATTAATGATTCCCTGGTATCTTTTTACACTGCTTTCTGAGGTATCTGAAGCCTCAAGGAATTGCCCGTTTACAAAAACAACGGTTCCTAAAAGCATCAACCCTGTAAAAATATTTCTGAAAATCGTTTTCATTTTAAATATATTTGAAAGGCGAAAAGGTAAAAAACAGATTTGTAAATCTACCTTTTTGCTTCATGATTAGTCTACTTTCCAGCTTATTTTCCCTTCTTCTTCATTCCAGTCTACATGAACGGTTTGTCCTGACTTTACTTCTTCTCTAACGATCATTTTGGAAATCGGCCTTGCAAGCTGTGCACGGATGACTCCTGAAATCTGTCTGGCTCCATACTTACTGCTGAATCCTCCTAAAGCAAGGTTTCTTACTGCATCATCACTTATTTTTAAAGCAATTCCCAGCCTTGTCAGTGAGGTATGAAGTGATTTCAGCTGGATATTGAAAATTCTTTCTGCAATAGATTCTGTAATCGGTGCAAAAGGAATGATCTCTGTAATTCTGGCCAAAAATTCAGGTCTGAATCTTCCAGAATTGGACATAATTTGCATCAACGAGGACGATTCCGGGATTTTCCCTTCTTCAAATTGTTTTACGATTTCTTCGCTTCCGATGTTTGACGTAAAAAGAATCAAAGCATTGCTAAAATCTCCTTCTTTTCCTAATTTATCATGAACCTTTCCTTCATCCATGATCTGAAGGAATACATCAAATACAGAATGGTGTGCTTTTTCAATTTCATCAAACAAAACAACAGTATAAGGCTGCTGTCTGATTTTATTCACCAACATACCTCCCTCTTCATATCCAACATATCCCGGAGGCGCTCCATATAACAATGCTGCAGAATGTTCTTCTTTAAATTCCGACATATCGAAACGTACCATCGCTTTTTCATCATTGAAAAGCAATTCTGCCATCGATTTTGCCAGCTCTGTTTTTCCGGTACCGGTAGGCCCTAAAAGAAAGAATGATCCGATAGGTTGTCCTGGTTTGTTCAAACCGCTTCGGTTTTCAACGATAGCATCAGAAAGTATTTTCAAGGCATGATCCTGGCCTACAACTCTGTTCAGTAGCAGAGATTCCATATTCAGGAGTTTTTCTTTTTCCTGAGCCTGAATTTTCCCGATTGGGATATTGGTTTTGGCAGCCATTACTGCGGCCAGCTCAAGTCGGTCTACTTTTTCTCTCTTCTTAGCAGCGTGTTGTAAAAGTTCTGCGTAAGTATCTTCAATAATCTTCTGAATCTGGTCTACAGGCATAGAGTTATCTATCGCCGGCTGCTCACTGAGGGATCCCCAAAGAATAGGGCTTATTTTATCTCTCAGGAGATTGTAGGTCCAGATGAGCTCATCTGCTTTATCTTTATTGTCTGTAAATTCTTCTTTTAAAATAGATTCATAGCTTTCTTTCCAGCTTTCCAGTTCTTTTTCGGAAAGCTCATCAAGCATTTTGATGGCAGCCATTGTTCTGTCTAATAAATCGATGGCGGCGTCTGGTAATTTTTTACCTTTTGCATATCTTTTTGCCAATCTTACACATTCTGGAAGGGCTGTTTTTTCGACTTCAATACCGTGGTGTTTTTTATAGCCTTCCAGCAATACATCAATCATTTTCACACAGGTTTTTTCGTCCGGCTCGTTCACTGTTAATACTTCAAAACGACGGTTGAAAGCCTGTTCCGGTTCAATAATTTTTCTATATTCTTCCTGAGTGGTGGCTCCAATTACTGTAATTTCCCCTCTTGCAAGTTCCGGTTTCAGAAGATTGGCTACATTTCCAATGCTTCCTTTTGGATCCAGAAGGGTATGGATTTCGTCAATAAACAAAATGGCTTTTTCAATTTTCTTACATTCATTGATCACCTTTTTCAGACGGTCTTCTATTTCGCCTTTATAGGAAGTTCCTGCTAATAATGCCCCAGTGTCCAATTCCAAAAGGGTTCCGTTTTTCAGCATTTCCGGTACATTTCCTTTGGTAATTTCGATGGCAAAACCTTCTACCAATGCTGTTTTTCCCACACCAGGCTCACCGATGATAATTACATTAGGCTTGCTTCTACGGCAAAGGATTTCTACAAGCATTCTGAGTTCTTTATCCCTACCGATGATATTTTCAAGATCTCCTTTTCGGGCCTGCGCTGTTCTGTCTACACAGTAGCTTTTAATGGATGGAAAGGATGAATCTGAATAGTCTGATCCGTTTGAAAATACAGAAGAAAAATCGCCATCTTCTGAAACGGTAAAAGGTGTGTCTTTTCTATACAGATTGAATATATCATGTTCTCTTAATGGAAGAGATTTTAACTGTTGAAGCGAGAATACGACCTGTGGCTTTACGATAGCAGTCAGAATACAGATGGGTGTAATCTCATCCAGTCCTAATTTCAAGCGGATATCATCTGCTTCTTCGATAAGTGTATCTATGGCATCATCCTGACCTACTTCATCAGGAAGATGAGCTGTTTTAGGATATTCTTCAATACGAACATCTGCCCATTCATAGAAATAGCCTGGGTCTTTATCTATATTTTTCAGGAATTCATTAAGTCCAATATCTTTATGCATTAAAGCCTGCAGGATATGTGGTCCTCCATATGTTCCGTTGTAATTTTCCTTCGCTATCGACTGAGCAATGTGAAATAGTTGCTTTACTGTTTCGTTGGTTACTAGTACTCCCATTTATAATTTTTCTTATATTAATATATTTGCGTTCTGTTTTACTTTTTTCAGATGATTTGATGTCTGAATTTTTGCTTTTTTCTTCCTTGGTGATGGAGAAATGAAAAGCGGTATTTTATTCTGCTAAAATTAAATATTTTATTCTAAATGTGATAAAGATAGTTAATTCTTCATCCAGAGAAGTAGCAGCCGTTGTTTTTCTTTCTTTGGGTCTGCTTTATGATAAAGTTGAAACCACCAATTTCTTCTTTTAAATTCTTTTATTCTACAAAATGATTTATATATTCAAAAAATACAAGAGAATCAAACTTATCCACTGAAGTCCGATGTAGATATAGAATATCACCGCCGAAGGTTCTGCCAATTCATGAAGTTTTTCCAGCAATTGCGTTTTAATAATCTCGGAGAAGTCTGCATTTTCTGCCCCCAGATTCAATTCATCAAATTTTATCTTGTTGAGAGCATAGCCAATGATTTTTTTGAGGATTTTGTTTTCGGAGCTGTTTTTAAATTCGTTCAGTAATTTGACTTTTGCTATTGCGAAATCTGCGCTGGATCTGATCACTGTAGGCTGTTTCGCTTTAAATACATTAATTACCTTATCAATAAAAGGAGTTACGATTGTTTTTGAATGATCCTGAAGCAATTTATGAATGACTACCGACATAGCATATTTTGTAGCAAAAACAGCGGTAAAAAAAGGTGCAGCAATCATTACAATATAAAATAAACCTGCAGACACCGGTTTTGCCATTACAGTCGCTACTAAAAAAGCAACAGCACCAATATGTCCCAGTGATGAGCCCAAAGTTTCTGAAAGGATGTAAATTCCCAGAACCAGAGTAATAATGGTTGAAAGAACTCCTAATGCATATATTTTAAAAAGGCTGAAAATAAAGACTGCAGAAAGTTTTGAAAAATATTTGAGGTGAGTTGTAATGGTATTCATAGATGGTTTAGTTTTTATATGATATGTTAATGTAAAGGCTGTACAACCTTATCCGTTTTTCTCTTTAAGAAACTTAGTAACAGATTACATAGAGAAAAAAATGGTAGCACAATATACATTACATTTTCCAAAGCCTCAAATCGTGGATTGTAATAAAACAACTCAGAGATGTAAAACAATTCAAGAAAATATATCAATATGATTCCTATACAAGCTATAATGCGATGCCAGATGGATTCCTGTTCTATAAGAAATGCCGAAAAAAGCAATACCAACATATTTACGATAAAAAGTAACAACATGGCTACTGCAGACCCCAGTCTTATAATATTGAAAAATAAAACCAGTAGTACGACCATGAGATATTGATACTTATTTTTTAAGATCAATCTTCCCACTGCGATCAGGATGAACAATAGGATCCAATTAAAAATAATGCTTTTCTGAGCCATTTCATAACAATCTGTACTCACCTCGCAAAAAAGCCCTAAATCAAATGAAGAATTGTATACTAAACGATAGCCAAAATAACTGACTATACCGATTAGAAGGTATATTGAAAAAAAAAGGATTGCTGCTTTCATGGTTTGTTTTTAGCTTTTTAGCCCGTACCCAATTTTTGGTGTTATTTTGTGAATGTAAAGATATTTGATGAAATCCTCGTCAGATAGTTTGACTTTCAAATTTGCAGTCAAAAAAGACTGCCCTCAATAGAGACAGTCTTTTTCTTATGAATGTTGATAATGTGTATAAATTCTAGCTGCTTGGCCAAAGTCCTGCATATTCTGAAGAACCGTAGTCAATAGTTTCTGCACTTACTACAAAACTGATCAGCATACTGTTGCTGTCGATAGCGTCGAAATCTACTTCGTGCTGGATAACGTAACCGTTTTTCCAGTTTAGCGTGATCAACGTTCCTTCTTCGTGTGATTTGTTGAATGTAACTTCTCCTACTGTTGGTTTGTATTTTCCGTTCAGCAAGCTCTCTAGAATATCAGATTTTTCTGTAGCTTCTACAGTAATTTTGATAAGAGCATTGGAAGGATCTGATGCTACACGTCCAGATACATCTGTAGATCTTGAAACGCTGTAGTTCATTTTTAACAGCTTCTGTCCTTCTCCGTTGTTGAATTTTAAGATTCCTCTCGAATTTCTTTCTGCCATGATTTGTAAATTTTGATCGTAATTAATATTTTGTGATTCGGTGATTGTTCAGCAAATATAGAGGGTCTTTTCCTGTAAAAAAAACTTTTCTCCATAAATCTGAAAAATTGTAGTAGTTCTACGATTTTGTGTCGTAATTCTACGACAATGGATTTAATAAAATCACTCAAACAAGCTTTATAAAGTATTTTACAGCTTCTAAAAAAACGCCATTAAAAAGAATATTTTACACATAAAAGAGAAATAAACAGCATTAAAAGCGATAAATATTCACTATGAATGGAAAATTCACCTTGTTCATTGAAGGCTCAAAATTTAGATTAAAAATGATTCATCTTTACAAAAACCAAACTTCAATTTCTACTTTTATCTCCTCATTTTCAAAAAAAGAGATAAAAAAAGCAGAAGTACTTGCCTTCTGCTTTTAGTAATTATAAAAATTAAATATTTGTTTTTTTTAATGCTTGGTATATTCCGGTTGTTCCGTCGGAATTCTTGTTGGGGTAAAGTATTCGTTCAACCAATAGAAAGTCTGTCCGTTTTGCTGGATTTTTACTGCCGGATTATTTCTGTTGGCAAGCATTCTGTCCGCTAAATCTTTATAATGATGAAAGTAGTTTCTTACGGTTTCACTGGAAACAATTTTTGACTTTTTCCACCCTTTCAGTTTATACTTAGACATAAGCTCTTCTTCCGAAAGATCGAACCCGGTACTCATCCCAACAGCATAAGACATTGGCATTTCATAAAGATCTCCTTTGTCCAGAAACTTGATGGTCGGGTTATATTTTTTCAGCAACTTCACGTATTCTTTGATCGCCTTGGACTGGCTGAATCCTGGTTTGTCTGCTTCAGTATTTCTATAGACTTCCGTGTAGAATGCTTTTAAATTATCATATTCCGCTTCAGAAATAAGGATCCCTTTTTCTATACCAGGCGTAAATTCTTTCAATTCTTTAGGAATATAACCTTTTACAAGGAACGGACTTCCGTAGTTGATCAACTGAGCCGCAATTCCTGCAGAAACAGGATTGGTAAGTCCTGGATACAGATATTTGTATTTTACGTCTACATCTGTTCTTCCTGCTCCCACTGATGAATGGAAATAGGCATTCAGAGATTTGTCCACAGTTTGATTATCTAAAGTAACCTGAGAAATAAGACTGTCTACTGATTTTTTCAGGAACCCTGGAGTTGTAATGTCGCCTTTTTTAGGAAAGATTACAAATCCCTGAGACATACTCTGTTTTGGATAATCTAAGGAGAAGAATCCTGCGTCTCCTTCTACAAGACTGAAGTTATTTTTGGTAAGAACATCATACTGGTTAATGATCTTCTGCTTTTTTAATTCCGCAATGTTTTTCGCTGTATTGGTTACTACATTTTCGGCCATCAATACAAAATCGTTGTAAGTATCTGAAGATCTTGCACTGGTCTGGAACATGATCAGCCTGGCCTGAGCCTGAGTAAGTGAACTGATAACACTATACATATTTCCGCTCTGGTTAGCAGATGTTCCTACTGTTACAACAATATTGGTTTCATCAGAAACATTGGAAAGAAGATTTCCTGCTGCCGTAAGCGCCTCCCCTACAGGCTGATATCCATTATTGCTAGCACAGTTCATTTCATTGGTTTTCTGATCAATAAATGAGCTTATTTTGCTGTAATCTGTACTTAAGTTTGAAACAGAAATATTGTTTCCGCAAGGATTATTTTTATATAAAACCACTCCATATTTTACATTGCTGAAATAGGATGGTTTTTCAAATCTAAGCTGAAGGTCCTGCAGTAATGATTTTACAATAGGAGTATAAGGAGTGTTCGGAGCACTGATATCCAATGCAAAAACGATGTTTATATTTTTATCTCTCTCTGTAATTTCTCTGTATCTGTCAAAGTAAATAGGTTCTCCCAATACGTTGGAAACAAAGTTTTTGCTGTAATCTAAAATATTAGTGAAATATTTGGTCTTTGTATCCGGAGCCGGAGCTTCTTCTAAGGAAAGATTCACAGGGAAGATATTTTCAAGAGGAGTTCTCTTGTTAACATCTGTAAGAAGTACTGCTGTTTTATTTTCAGCATCGGATGCTGAACCTCCGGGATATCCTTCGTGAATTCCCAAAGCTGATTCACTAATTCCTGTCGTATTTTTCAGTTTTACACCAGAACGTTCGCCCCATGAAGAAATTACATTGGAACTTACCCATCCGTATAGCCCAGTACCGATGCTGTCTATGTCAATTGAAGGTTTTTTACCTACTAAAAATCTTTTGTTATTTTCAGCCTGTTTATAAACATATACGATCTGGCCGTTGGGAATTTTTACTTTGGCATTTTCAATAAGACTTGGTGAGTTGAACACCATGATAGAGTCATTTTTGTAATACCTTTCAGCGTTTCTGATAACTTCACTGTTGCTTGGTACTACTGCTACTCTTACCGGATAACCTGTTTTTTCGCTTTTTAAAGAATTGTTCCAAAGAAGCAAATCAGATTCATGAATCCAGCCGTATGTTTTAACTGATTTTGGTGAAACTTTTTTCATTAAAGCATCGGGAACGTATTCCGCGACTTTCACCATTCCGTCTCTATGCTTTAAAACCATCAAAGGTTCAAGGAACTTTACTTCTTTGTATGATTTTTCGTTGTCTTTGTCCAAGTAAGCCGTATTTCTGGATCTGTCTGAAATAACGATCCAGGGAGTAGACTTCTTAGGATACCCATTGACTACAGGAGAGCTGTCTATCTGCCCATACTGAGAAGGTTCGGGCGTCTTCTTGGAGGGAAGCTTTACCTGACAACTCGTCAACAATACCGATAGTCCTATATAATATGCTGCTAGAGGAAATTTATTTTTCATCCTATTTTATCTTTTTATGATTGGCACATCCGTACAAACGGACGATATTATTTGCTTTGATTGATATCTACTTTAGTAACACAATTCTGTTTATCATCAAGGTTCACTTTTACAGTCTGGATCACTACGTTTTTGTCAAACTGAAGACCGGCACAGTACATATAGAAGTTATTTGCTTTACTGTCATTTACCTTTACTACTGTGTTTTCATTGTTACACAGATAAGTTTTCAACAGGTAATTGTAGTGCATATTGAAACTGTTTCCGTTGGCAATCTGCTGGAGGTGATATTTGAAATCACTGTCAACCTTTGCATAAGAATCTTCTACAGATACTTCATCTTCTGCAAGAGCGTCATAAACAGGAAGAATTTTGATACGGTGATAAATAGGTTCCTCCGTTT
Organism: Chryseobacterium sp. JK1; assembly: GCF_050632815.1. Classification (NCBI taxonomy): domain Bacteria; kingdom Pseudomonadati; phylum Bacteroidota; class Flavobacteriia; order Flavobacteriales; family Weeksellaceae; genus Chryseobacterium; species Chryseobacterium sp. JK1. Next base: position 33,553 of record NZ_JBODRU010000007.1, read on the forward strand.
CTTCTGTGTATAAAGTAACCAGATAATCTCCTGGTTTTTTATATGAATAGATGGTGAACTTGTCTTTAGAATCTGTATTTCCTGTCTCTCCGAATTTCCATGCAAACTGCTTTGCTTCAGAAACGGCACGAAACTGTACGTTTTCGTTCTGCATAGCCTGTAACGGTGCTTCAATTGTTGTCTTAGACTTCACTGTATCTTTGGCTTTAATGCTTCTTGCCGATACCATTACCGGAAAAGATTTTGTGTACTTGTTGTCCACAATAAGACTCACCTGATAGTATCCTGGTTTATTATAGAAGTGAATCCCTGTATTTTTATCAGAAGTAGTACCGTCTCCGAAATTCCATCTTTTGGTTTTTGCAAATTGGGTTTTATCTTCAAATAAAAGGGTATCTCCCACCGCCAGTGAAGACGGATAAACCACTCCAACAATATCGTCGGCAGAGTGTATCACTTTCTTCTGCAGCCATAGAGCCACAAGTGCTGCGATGAGCAAGGTTGCGATAACACCGATAATAATGTTTTTCTTGTTCTTTTGAAAATAATTCATAATTAAGTAATTGTGATGTGTTTTATAGTTCCTAGTATTTAAATTTTGTTTACTGCATTCTTTCCTTTAATGCTTTTTCACGATCATAAAGTTTGTTCTGCTTATCTTTAAATCCGATTCTGCATTCTTCTACCTGCTTCTGAAAGATCTTGATATCTTCAGTAGTTGTAGAAATTACTTTCTTGTCGTCAAAATACATTTTATAGAATTTCGCAATCTGAGGATAAGCATCTTTTCGGATGTCGATTACGTCATAGCCATTAAAGTAACTGTTGAGATCGTTTACTCCTAATTGGATATTATTTTCCACAAAGGGTTGTGGTGTTTCATTGGTAAGCTTGCTGATCATGGTATAAGTACTGTCCATGATAGGTAGAATTACTTTTTGGTGGTGTTCAAATTCTGCTTTTTGTTCAAGGTTCTGAATTCCTCTTACGTCTTCATCGGAAAACGGGGATACAAATCCTTTTAAAAAGATAACTCCCAAAAATAACATGGCGGTTACAAGCATCAGTATCAAATAAAAAAACTGATAATGCCTTTCTTTCTTAGATAGTGTGATTTGTCCTTGCATATCTTTTCTTTTTATTTCTTTCTTTTACTTCCGGTGAAGTTTCGGGTAGGATCTATTCTAAGCTGATTGTTGGTAATCCTTACTTTGCCAATACATTCATCAAGATCTCTTAAAACTCTCTTTTTGTCGGTTTCTACCTCAATGATTTTGGCTTTCAGATTCATCATAGGAACGATCTGCTTCATCAGTATTGCATAATGCTTAAAGCTTTGGGCACTGTCTTTACCCATAATATTCTGAGCATCCCTCACGTTATCCATAATACTGGTTCTGAGGAAAATGTCATTATCCACCTTATTAATACTAAGCTGGTTCATTTTCTCATAAATATCATCAATATGATCTTTCAGTACATCGCTTCGAAGCATCAGTTCTTTATAAGCTTCTGCTTCTCTGCTGATTCCTTCCCGCTGTATATCATAACTCTTAAAGAAGAGAAATAGACAAGCAAAAGATACCACCGACAAAACGGCAAAAGATAGTATAAACTTCCAAATGCCTATTCTGACGTCAGATTTGTTCAATTTTTTTTCCCTGTTCGAAGACATAATTTGCGATTTGTTTGGCCTGTGAAAATATAAAAAAAAAATATCATGCACAATACGTAATTTCCCTGTGGCGGTTTCGTGAAATCCCTGATTAACTTAATATTAATTTCCACTTTAATAAGTTTTTCCTAAATTAGGCCTCTGAATTTTAAATATCAGTTGCCAAATCGATATTAAGAATGAGTAAAATATTATCTAATACCGTACGTTTTTCTATTGCAGACAGCGATTTTTATTTTAAAAAAATAATGATCAAAACATTAATGGAAAATCCTTTCTATATGCTTCTTAATGACTGCAACAATGGGCATGAGCTTGTGAACAGAATATACAGAAGACAGGAAGACGTGTTTGTTATTGAGCTTTTTATGCCGGTATTAAGCGGAATTGAAGCCATTAAATACATCAGGAAAAACAATACTGAAACTCCTATTATCACCTATTCCAACACCTATCAGGAAGATATGGCTGATATTCTTTCGAAGATTCCTAATATCTATTACTGCCAGAAGAAAAGTACTATTATTAAGGATATTATCAAAGGGAGTATTGCTTCTGAAGATTTCGATTACCAAACTTACTCCAAAGAATGGGAGCAGCAGCCTCTGGCCGTGCAAGAATACATGGACCGTCAGAAAAAAGGCCAGGAAGAACTTTCTCCTGCCGAAATACAGCTTATGAGATTCTGCTATGAAGGGTTCAGCAACAAAGAAATTGCGGAAAAACTAAACCTCAGTACAAGAACGATTGACACTTACATTAATCGTCTTACAGAAAAATTAGGTCTTAAAACCAAACTTCATCTTATCCGTTTTTGTGTAGAAAATGGCTATTACAATTCCAGCCTTTAGATCAAAATAAAGGAAGAAAATTCGGGGGAGAGAATTTCACTCCGGCTGAGACAGAAATGCTTGATAAATATCAACATAAGTCGTTTTTTCAAAAATTTCCCTTAATTTTCCACCTAATTATTGTACTATATTATTTTATCATTAACTTAGCCGAAGCCGCCTTAATATAGAGTATACATTAAAACCTCCAACTCTCTGAACAAAAATATTTTGCCACTAATTTGCTAGTATTCAATTTTTTTAACTAAATTTGCACACCTAAAATTTAAAATTAAAATAAGGAAATGACAAAGGCAGAATTGGTAAACACCATCTCAAATAAGTTGGGAACAGAAAAGAATGAAACACAGAAAGTTGTAGAAGCTTTTATGCAGGAGATCAGAACTTCTATGTATAATGGGGATAACGTTTATCTGAGAGGTTTTGGATCTTTTATCATTAAAACAAGAGCTGCTAAAACAGGAAGAAATATTTCTAAGAATACTGCAATTGAGATTCCTGCTCATAACATTCCTGCTTTCAAACCTTCAAAATCTTTTGTTGAGAAAGTAAAAACTAAAGTTGCAGTAAAATAAGAACATTAACTGAATATTAACTAGTTACTAAAAAATTAAAATTATGCCAAGCGGAAAGAAAAGAAAAAGACACAAGGTTGCGACTCACAAAAGAAAGAAAAGAAGAAGAGCGAACAGACATAAGAAAAAATAATCTCCTCTTCTCGAGATTTACAATATAATAATATAGTTGGTGGTTTTAAATTTCTAAAGTTCACCGACTATATTTTTGTTTGCAACTATAAGATTTCGCGGAAAACGGATGGTTTCAAATATTATTTTAATAAAAATATAATGGTTTTCATTCAAAATCCTTATATTTATTAGATGAATTAATCGACAACATTACCGAATTCCCTATAATCTTAAAATTTTTATCTTATAACAAAATGAAGAAAGAACTAATAGTTTCGCATGAAGATGATCTTACAAAGATTGCACTGCTGGAAGACGGAAGACTATGTGAACTTCATGAGCAAGAAGACAAAAGCGATTTTATAGTTGGAGATCTGTTTATAGGAAAAGTAAAAAAGCTGGCTCCTAACCTGAATGCGGCATTCGTAAATATAGGATATGATAAGGATGCATTTCTGCATTATCAGGATCTGGGCCCGCAATATCTTACATACAGAAAGTTTTTAAGAGATACTATTTCTAAAAAACAAAGCACTTCAAGCTTAAAAAATTTCGAGATACAACCCGAAATAGATAAAAATGGAACGGTAGACAAAGTAATTGCGAAAGACGACGTCGTTTTGCTGCAGATTACCAAAGAACCCATCTCTACCAAAGGTCCCAGAATATCTACCCAGATTTCACTCACGGGACGTTTCCTGGTATTAATTCCTTTCGACAACAAAGTTTCTATTTCCAAAAAAATCAGAAGCACTGAGGAAAAAGAAAGACTGAGAACCCTTATCGATAGCATCAAGCCTGAAGGTTTCGGGGTAATTATCAGAACAGTGGCCGAAGGAAAAAAAGTAGCAGACCTTCATAATGATATGAACCAACTGGTTCAAAAATGGGAAAGCACTTTCAAAAATATCCAGAAAAACAAAGTTCCATCCAAAGTTTTAAGCGAAGAAGACAAAGCTTCAGCTATTTTAAGGGACAATTTTAATCAGGATTTCGTGAATATCATGTGTGATGACGAGCAGATGGTTCACGAAATGAAAAATTACATTGAAGTAATTGCTCCTGAAAAGAAAAATATTGTCCAGTTTTATGATTCTCATATTCCTCTTCTGGAATATTACAATGTTGAAAAACAGCTAAAACAGAGCTTCGGAAAACACGTTAACATTCCAAGTTCTAAAGGCGCTTATCTTGTTATTGAACACACAGAAGCACTTCACGTCGTAGATGTCAACTCCGGAAACAACATTACCACCGGAACCGCCGTCAACAAAGAACACGCACTGAAAGTGAACAAAATGGCAGCCACCGAAATTGCAAGACAGCTTCGTCTACGTGATATGGGGGGCATCATTGTAATCGACTTCATCGATATGCCAAACTCTGATCATAGAAGAGATCTCTATGAGCATCTTAAAGAGGAAATGAAGCGCGACAAAGCTCGCCACAAAATACTTCCTCCAAGTAAATTTGGACTGATCCAGATCACCAGACAAAGAAACCGTCCGGAGAAACAGATTGAAACCAAAGAAGAAAACCCGAACAAAGACGGAGAAATTGTAGCTCCTATTGTTATCGTGGAAAGAATGGGTGAAACCTTACGAAATATCCTGCAGAAAGAAAAAGGAAAAATATACCTGCACGTACACCCTTTCGTAGAAGCCTACTTAACCAAAGGCATCAAAAGTATCCAAATGAAATGGTTCATTAAATACAAAAAATGGGTAACCATTGTACCTAGGGATTCTTTTAAATATTTAGAATACAAGATCTACAATTCCAAAAAAGAAGAATTGATAGAATTCTCTAATTAAGACAAAATTCAAACCTTCAGTTTCTACTGGAGGTTTTTTTATTGTTCTGAAGAGGTTATTATAAAAAAACATCATTACATTTAAACTGATGTAAACCAATATAATTTTATTACAGATCTACAGGATGAAAAATCACCATTACAAAACTCTTATCCGCTGGACAGGCAATAAAGGAACCGGAACCAGCAGCTATAAAGATTATGAAAGAAGTCATACAATTTCAGCAGAAAACAAGGTCATTATTGAAGCATCATCTGATCCTGCATTCCGGGGAGATCAAACAAAATATAACCCTGAAGAAATGTTACTCTCTTCCCTATCCTCCTGCCATATGCTTTGGTACCTCCATTTCTGTTCTCAGGCTGGAGTTATCGTAACAGATTATACAGATGAAGCTACAGGAATAATGAATGAAACGGTTAATGGAAGTGGACATTTTACAGAGGTTACACTGCATCCGATGATTACTGTAACAGAAGAATCAATGATTGAAACAGCCAGGGAACTTCACCATAAGGCCAATGAATATTGTTTTATTGCCAACTCTGTTAATTTTCCTGTAAAACATATCCCCACAGTGTTAGTTAAACAAATTTCTTCTCAATAATAAAATCACACAACTACCTCTATCACTACATTATGACAACAATAATTCTAACTTTTACAACAAAAATTCAACAAAAAGAGATTTATTTAACAAATAATCAATGAAATCAGTATTTAATTACGAATAAATGCAATTAAGTTTAAAAATATTCAATAATTAATACACAAATATGAAGTTTTTTTTATATTTTTATATAAACAAAACAACCCATGATGAAACCAAGATTAACTATTTTCGACGAACCCATTTTGTATACAGAAGGGCTCTCAAAACTACTTACACAAAGCAAAATTTTCAATACTATTGATATTTGTAATTCCCTGGAAACCCTTTCCAGACATTTAAAAGAAGAGCCACCGGAAATTCTTGTCATGAGTTCTAACATGCTTATGCTTACGGAACTCTATAAAGTGATAGAAAATGTTATTTCAGAACATAGCAGCATTAAGATTATCATTATCGGGAACTGTTATGATATGATTGATATCAGAAAGCTTTTCAACAAAGGCATCAAAAGTTATCTTGATAAGAATAGCAACTATAATGAGTTTTTAAAATCCATCAACGCGCTCTTACTCAATGAAATTTATATTTGTGATCATGCAAAAGAAAGAATGATCAGCTTCATCAGTAATGAGCAGGATAAACGAAATCCACACATCAAAGAACCCCTTACCCGTCGTGAAATGGAAATCCTTAAATTGATTTGCGATGGGCTAAGCAGTAAAGATATTTCAGAAAAACTTTTTATCAGCATCAATACGGTAGAAACACACAGAAAAAGAATTCTTTTAAAACTTAATGCCAAAAACTCTGTCGGCATTGTAAAATATGCAATTGAAAACCATATTATAGACTGAAAACAATCCATTTACAAAAAACATAAACAATTCCGGGCCTTACGGCCCGGAATTGTTTTATCCATAAACTTCCTTTAAAATGAGAAGACTTTTACGATAATGCCTACTCAAAAAAGATGAAAAGACCAGAGGCGAAACCTGCAAGCATCATAAGAATTCTTAGACTTGAAGGCTGGAACTTTAAACCCTATTCCGGTCTTTCATCTTTAAAGCTGACTAAACTGATTATTCGTAGTCCGGCATCTCTCCATTAGTGAAAACGGATGTCCTTGAAAGATCTGTCATACTGCTGTTCAGATCAATCACCATAATATTTTTCTGTGAGATATTATCATTGGAGGTATTCATAAAGATAACCTGTGCGTTGTTCGGTGAAAATCTTGGATCAAGATCGTTGGTTCCCATTGGTTTCTCGCTTTCTACGGAAATATCATTTACAGTATCATTGGTGAGATTGTAGATAAAAATATGAGTATCAAGCTGACGATAATTTCCACTTCCATCCTGATATCCGGAAATATCACGGGTAAAAAGAAGAAGGTGCCCATCCACAGAGAAATTCAATCCTCCACTGGCTCCGGAAGCTCCTGTTAAAACTGTTTTTATAACGCTCCCGGTAGTATCTATGACATAAATTTTGGTATTATAGCCGCTGTAATCATTGGTTTTGAGGGCTATTTTACTTCCATCATAACTCCAGTCACATTCTGAAATCATACTTCCGTCGGGAGTGGTGTATATAAGATTCAAGCCACTGCCATCTTTATTAATTCTATAGAGTTTATTAAAGTTTGAATAAATAATTTCCTGTCCGTTGGTACTCCAGGAAAAGTCCATTTCATAATTATTAAAACCAGCTGCAGCTACTGTCGTCACTTTAAAAGGATTGGATCCATCAGGATTGGCTGTATAAATATGAGTACTTCCGCCTTCTGTACGAAGAAATGCAATGAGGCCGGCATTATTATTTTTCCTTGGTCTCCAGCTATTGTATGATGAACTGGTAAGTTGAAAACTATTACCTTGTCCGTCACTGGATATTATCACAAAATTTCCATTCTGTTTCTGTACATAATGATATCTGTTGACTGGAACTGTATTGGTGGTAAACTTACTGATCTGACTTAAAACTGGCTGGTGAATGCCGTCCGAAACAGACACCTGCCAGAAGTAACTTACACCAAACTTTAAATTTGAAAGCGTATAATGAGTCGCTGCCAAATCATTAACCTGAATCACATTAGTGTCAAGATTATTTTTAATTGTCAAACTGTACTTTAAAACATCCGTAGTATCGGGGTCTGTGGCATTCCAGGTTAACTCAACACTTAAAGGCTGATTAACCGCATTATCAATCGGACTGAGCAGCTGCGGTGCTGTGGGAGGAGAATTCAGTGAAGTATCATCACTCATCTCAAAAACAACCGTTACCACCTGATTTTGATTCTGTATATTAACGGCCTGGAAATTGGTTATATATCCTGAAAGTTCTGCTTTTACAGAATAATTTCCTATGGGCATTGAAGAGATTTCAAAAGATCCGTCTGCACCACTGAAAACCGTTTGTGTAGTAGGTGTGGTAAAAATTTTCACATTGGCAAGAGGTACATTGCTTCCTCTTTTTACTACTTTTCCTTTTAAAGCGCCTGTCTGGGCCTGCTCTACAAGATCTTCACTACATGAAAACAGACAATAGATAAAGATCAAGATGCTGAATATTTTTATTAGAGTTTTCATAATTCGTGTTTTTATTTGTTTCCAAGGTAAAAATTGATTCCTAATGCAAATCGTAAAGCCTGGTCTTTTCTTTTTCCGTTTACAAGGCCTTCCCAATCATCTTTGAAACCGAGATCATACTGAGCAGAAGCTCTGAGAGAAAAAGTATGGTCAAGCATATATTCAAGTCCGCCTCCAAACTGTCCCTTATACTGAGGTTTATATTTCGAATACATCGCACCGGCTCCGCCATAAATAAAAGGGCTGAATCTGTATTTGGGAAAAAGGAGATATTCAAGATTAACTTCGGGGACGAAGTAGCTTCTTTTTACAATGTTGGTATTTTCAATGGTAAAATAGCTTCCGTTGATCTCCACATTAAAATTAGGATTGAGAAAATATTTAAAACCAAGCTTTCCTCCTATGTTCATCTTTGGGTTTACATAATCATCTCTTACTTTCTGTGCTTCTACATTGGCAAATACGGAAATTTTCTGTCTGACATATTCAGGAAATCGGTTTCCTATTACTCTTCCGTTATTCTGTTCCTGTTCACGGTTGTATTCATTGATCAAAGATTGATATCCGTTTGTGCCATCCACAGCTTTCCCCCAAATCCTGTCTCTTACTCCTTCTACAATCAGAGATTTTACAGCTTTTTCAATAGCTTCTGTTACAGCAAGCTGAACGGGTTCGTTTTGGGTAAGTCCTACTTCTGCTTCCAGAAGTCTTTCTGTATCAATATATCTGAAAAAACTTCCGTTTACGCTGGTAGAAAGTATGGTTTTTGAGGTGTATACCGTTTTAAGAATTTCCCCGTTAAGAGTAGAAACAGCGCGCAGATAAATAGTAATTCTATCCTGACGATATTGGGTAGAAGCTCCTATACCGAAATATCTGGCTCCAAGCCCGCCTGTCAAAATATTACTGTCGTAAGAAATGACCCCGCCTTCCAGAAGAATTCCGGCATAAAGAAGTGGTGGTAGTGACTGGCTGTTTTTATCGGCGTCTTTTATATATTCCTGTCTTGTAGAGCGGATGATCTGTCTTTCGTTGAGAAGATTGGCAATATTTTCTCTTTCAATAGGAATAAACCATCGGCTGTCTTCCAACGCTTTAATAAGAATTGTTGTAGTTCCCTGAGGTACGGCAGTACTCCAGTTGTTTCCATTTTCTGAAGGTTTGTACTGCCCGGTCTGGTCTCTGAATTTATAAACTCCTATTACAATCTTCTCTTTAGGTAGAGGAAGGTTTCTGAGCTCTGTAGTGGAAGTCGTAATCTCCCCAAGTGTAGGTTTTTCGGGATCTGAAGGCAAGCCAAAGATAGAACTACAGGCCTGCAAAACACATAGCAGAAAACTACAGAAAAAAATTCTGGTGTAAGTATAAGTTCTCATGGTAAGTTCTTTTTTAGTTAGTATTTATTTTGGAATTACGATCTCGGACTGATCGCCTGAACTGGTATCCAAAATATTGATCAAAAGTCCTTGGTTGGTAGTGGTAATCTGTAAGTAGAGGGAACCGAAGAGATAATTTCCTGGCTTTATACTTCCCTCTCCAAACTGATCTTCAAACAATTTTCTTGACAGTTCGCTCAGTACCTGCCTGTTGATACTCTGTGTGAAGCTGTCAAGAGAGTTCACACGATCCAGCAGGTCGCTGTAATTATTTTTTTCATCAAACTGATTTTGTGCATTCGCGGAGCTTAAAAGCCATTGATAGTTGAAGGTATCGCCTCCAAATGCAGGATTTATCGGTTTATAAACAAGCTGTTGAGATTTTCCGTAAAAAATACCAGCAATAAAGATCAAAATAATGGTTAAAGTTTTCATAGCGGACATTTTTAGTAGATAAATTCATTTTTAATAAGGTTTTTCTTGGCGTTAAATTCTTTGATATATTTTAAACTATAAGTAAGCTGTTCCTGTAAATAATCTTCTCCGGGGTTCGTCATAAAGCTATAAATCACTTTATCATCCATCTGAATATTGATCTGGCCGCTTGTTCCACGGAGAGGAAGTTCAGAAATGGTAATAATGCTGTTGCTTTTATCCGGTTGCTGGCTATACTGCATGTAAAACAGATCATAAAAATCTTTTCCCACCTTCGTTTTGGTTTCATCAATCGTAAGTCCTTTGAGCTCAAAAGATGTATCCTCTTCTATCTTGGCTGATTTTTTCCTGAAAAGATCGCCATTAAGTTCTACGCTGTCTTTGGCAATCAATTTCTGGGTTTCTTCATCCCGGATATATAAAAAAGCTTTCAAAGCATCTGCAGGCTCAAGGTTTACACCGGTTTCGGAGAGAACTTTCACTTCATTAGGATTGATTGAAAATTTGCCACTCTGCTGATTTTTGGAAAGATTTCCGCTCCCTCCTTTTTTTATGGATACCAGAAGATAATTCAGTTCTTTATAAACGGGAGTATTGTTGGCTACAATAGCTTTAAGTCTGATCTGATTTTCGATAGGGCTCTGTTCCAGCCTTGCAATTACTTTTTTATCTTCCTGCCCATAAGCAAGAACAGACAGGAAGATCAAAAAAGTGTACAGACTTCTGGAGTATAAAATTTTCATCATTTGCGTTTTAATAATTTCTCATGAAAATAGTTTTGTTATCTCCTTTTACGTTAATCTGCATTCCATCCGATACACTGTTGCTTCCTGTAACATCAATAATGTTGTTATTTCCCTGTGCCGTAATGCCTGTTCTGTTCTCTTTATCTGTAAAAGAATTGATAAAGTAAAGGGTATTATAATCTCCCAGCTGTTTTACCTCAATACCTGTTTTGGCATTCAAAGAAAGTTCTGCCCTGTTATAATCACCTATTTGAATAATATTGGAGTAATAAAGATCCTGTCCCAAATTCTGTTCTGTGATTATATTGAAGATTGCATTGCTGTTGATTTTATCCCAGTCGATCTGCTGTGCATATAAGGGAAGTATAATAAAAGAAAGCAATACCCCCCATCTTAAGTTAAACATGATATGTGTTTTTATTATATTAAAGGTACATTAATTGAATATCGGGAAAAACACGTATTGTAGGGAATTATAACGGCTCACGGTTTTCCGGTATATTTCCATTCAAAATAAAAAGGAGAAACAATGCTGATTATTTCTCCTTTAGTTTCTTAGATGTACAGCATCCTTGCCATAGAACTTATTTAGTTGGATTGATTGATAATCATTGAGTTGGCATTACCCATTTGAGTTCCCAAATGCACATGAGAATCACCAGTCTGAGTTACCCAGGTAAAGTTTCCGTTACCCATCTGTAAATCCACAGCAGTATTGGAATTTCCTAATTGAACCTGATACAATTGGTTGCTGTTACCTACCTGCATACCTACAGCTGTATTATCATCACCAATTTGTAGAGAACCTGCTACATTACTGTTACCAAGTTGAGTATGAGTAGCACTGTTATCATCTCCATCCTGATACTGAACAAGTAAGTTACTAGATCCTACCTGAAGACCATTAGCCTCGTTTCGTCTTCCCGACTGTAGCTGATACATTGTATTATTTGCTCCTAACTGAATGGCAGAAGCATCATTTCTTCTTCCATCCTGATATTGAGTAACAGAGTTTCCTACCCCCACTTGTACTGAAGAAGCGTCATTTCTTCTTCCTATCTGAGTTTGATCTGTAGAGTTCAGAATCCCAATCTGTAAAGTAGAAGCAGAGTTTCTATTTCCTTGTTGCAATACATCATTGGAGTTTCCAATGCCTATTTGGTCTACATCTACGGAGTTTCTGTTTCCAATACTTTGTGCAGTATTCACATTTAAGATTCCTACCTGGTCAATATCTGCTGTATTACGATTTCCGGTCTGTGTTAAAGAATTCATATTCAAAAGACCTGTTTGATCTACAGTGGCTACATTCAAGTTTCCTGTCTGGCTGGTCACATCAATATTAAACTGAGCGAAACCAAAGCTCATTGCCAATAGTGTAAATACACCTGTAAGTAAATTTTTCATTTTGATAAAATTAATTGGTTAATAGTATGACAAAGGTATAGGCTACCACAAAATGAAAAACCACCATCAAAGTGTAAATTTTAAAAATCACGGTTTACAGTTGTGGAAGTCATTATTTTCGGTAACCCATTGTACCTGAATCATCACCGGATTCAGTGAGGGAAAAACACGGAAAAAGAAATCTTGAAAACTGTAGCTTTTTCCTATTTACAGATGTCTTAAGATATGCTTTCATGAAAGAATAAACCACAGACTTTACCCACCATCTATTCAGTCTTTCAACTGCTTAAAATGATCAGTTCTTCATCTTCAAGATTCCATTTTCTGCTTTTACGTCTCAACTTACCATTCGGTATAGGTTAATATATGTTAAGTGTCTTATTTCTTCAAGATATATTATTAAATTTGAGCTATGGAAAGTTTTGGAAAAGATTTATTACGAAAAATAAAAAGTGTCGCTCTTCCCGGCGAACCTGCTCATGGAGTATTTTCTCCTCCCTATCGTCCCGTTTTTACCTACGATGAAGTTCTGTCAAAAAATCCCAAATTTGCTGCGGTTAACATCGTCTTATATTTAAAAGACAACGAGTGGTATTTTCCATTAATCCAAAGAACGATCAATGAGCACGACAGACACAGCGGTCAGATTTCATTACCTGGCGGAAAGCGTGAGGAAATGGACAAAGATTTCGCAGAAACTGCTGTACGTGAAACATCAGAAGAAATTGGCATCGATAAACATTATGTAAGGATCATCCGAGAAATGTCTCCTATATATATTCCGCCAAGTAATTTTTATGTGTACCCTTACATCTCATACACCAAAAAAAATCCTGCTTTTATACTTCAGCAAAGTGAAGTAGAGGAAACCATTGAATTTCCTATCACTTCATTTTTAAGTTTACCAGACACTCCGGAAATCATGGCACTTCCTACTGCCGGAGGACATGAAGTTCCTGTCATCAACTTTAATGGATATATTATCTGGGGAGCTACAGCAATGATATTAAGTGAATTCAGTCAGTTGCTGAAAAAAATGTAACTTTGCACTACCGTGTTTAATTGAAAAATGGCGAAGAAAAATATTTTCACCGATGCATTCGGAACACCTTATTTTTTAAAAAGGTTAATTATTTTTATTTTAGGACTTGTATCCTACAGAAGATTCAATGGCTTTAATAAACTGAAAATTACCGGAACAGAACATCTTGTGGACCTTCCGGATTCCAATGTATTGTTTGTTTGCAATCATCAAACGTATTTTGCCGACGTTGCTGCAATGTACCATGCCTTCTGTGCCGTTAATAATGGATATTTAAATACCATTAAAAACCCCATCTATCTGCTGAATCCTAAGATTGATTTCTATTATGTAGCAGCTGAAGAAACCATGAACAAAGGTATTCTTCCCAAAATATTCAAAATTGCAGGAGCTGTAACCGTAAAAAGAACCTGGAGAGCAGAAGGAAAAAATGTGAACAGAATGGTTGATATGAGCGAGGTGGATAATATCATGAAGGCCCTGGATAATGGCTGGGTTGCTACTTTCCCTCAAGGTACAACGTCTGCGTTTGCACAGGGAAGAAGAGGAACTGCAAAACTGGTAAAAAATCAACGCCCTATCGTTATTCCCATTAAAATAAACGGATTCAGAAGAGCTTTTGATAAAAAAGGACTCAGAGTAAAGGTTACCGGTGTAAAACCTACTATGGAGTTTAAGGCTCCATTGGATATTGATTACGATAACGAAAAAGCACCGGAGATTCTCCTGAAAATTATGACTGCCATAGAGCAGACTGAAGCTTTCAATCTATTACACAGTTATGATGAAGAACTTAAAGCTAAAAAATTAGAACAAAAGGACTCAAATAATTAAAGTAAAAAAGAAAATTATGAACAAAATACTTGGAATCCTATTCGCAGTCATAGTATTAGTTTCATGCAACAGCCAGAAAGTATATTCGGATTTTGACATCAGCTATTCGAAAAGCGGAGGCTTTGCGCCTGTTTATGAAAATCTGCTTATAAAAGGTAACAGTGTACACTACTCTTTCGAAGGTCAGGGAAAAAAATACAAGCAGGATTTTAAAATTACCGACGAAGATTTAAAAAAGCTGGATCAGGTTCTTTCTCAAAACAATTTCAGAAGAATACAGGAAGACCGTAAAAAGCTGTACGACAATATTTCAATTTCTATCAACGTTAAAAAAGGTCCCAATGAAGGAAGTAAATCGGACGCCAGTTTGATTATTCCCAACTATCAGACCAATTGGAAAAACATTGTTGAAGCATTCCAGCAGATCATTAATACTAATGTTAAAAAACAGTAAATACAATTGAAAACCCACTTCATAGCCGTTGGCGGCAGCGCCATGCACAATCTTGCTATTGCATTAAAAGATAAAGGATATCAGGTTACAGGTTCGGATGATGCAATCTTCGAACCCTCAAAATCCAGATTGGAGAAAAAGGGAATTCTGCCTCAGGAAATGGGTTGGTTTCCGGAAAAAATCACTTCGGATATTGATGCTATAATTCTGGGAATGCATGCTCATCAGGATAATCCTGAATTGGCAAAAGCTAAAGAATTGGGTCTGAAAATATATTCTTATCCGGAATTCCTTTACGAGCAGTCTAAAAACAAAACAAGAGTAGTCATTGCAGGTTCTCATGGTAAAACCACCATCACTTCAATGATTCTTCACGTTCTGAACTTCCACCAGAAAGATGTGGATTTTATGGTAGGAGCGCAATTGGAAGGCTTCGACTGCATGGTAAAACTTACTGAAGATAATGATTTTATGGTACTGGAAGGAGACGAGTATCTTTCTTCTCCTATCGACCTTCGTTCAAAGTTCCTGTTATACCAACCGAATATTGCTTTAATGAGCGGTATTGCATGGGATCATATCAATGTTTTCAAAACATTTGATGATTATATCGATCAGTTTCGAAAGTTTGTGGCAAGTATAACAGCCGGAGGTGTTTTGGTATATAATGAAGAAGATCCGGAGGTAGTAAAAGTAGTGGAAAACGCTGAAAATTATTTCAGAAAAATACCTTACAAAACTCCTGAATATGATATCACCAATGGAAAAGTATATTTAAAAACCGAAATGGGAGATGTTCCGCTTTCTGTTTTTGGAGCGCACAACCTGTTGAATCTTGAAGGAGCAAGACATATCTGCCACCATATGGGGATTATGGATGAAGACTTCTATGAAGCTATTATGAGCTTCAAAGGGGCATCTAAGCGTCTTGAAAAGGTAGAAAGAGAAGATAAAGGAATTCTTTACAAAGATTTTGCCCATGCACCAAGCAAGGTAAAAGCAGCGGTAAAAGCCTTTTGCGAGCAGTTTAAAGCTGATAAAAAATATGGTTTCTTAGAACTTCATACCTATTCCAGCTTAAATCCTGCTTTCTTAGAGCAATACGACCATGCAATGGATGGCTTGGATGAAGCTGTAGTTTTCTATTCTGAAGATGCTTTGAAAATCAAAAGAATGGAACCTATATCTCCTGAATTCATCAAGGAAAAATTCAAGAATGAACATTTAAAAGTTTTCACCAATGCCGAAGATCTTCATGCGTATTGGGAAACTTTAGACAAATCCAGAGGAGTTTATTTAATGATGAGTTCCGGAAATTTTGGAGGTCTTGATTTGACAAAATAAAATATAAAGCTTCAGAATATCTTTCTGAAGCTTTTTTATTACTTATACTTTACTGGCATTAAAAATCTAACCCAAACGATCTTCACATTCCCAGATCAGTTTTTTCAATATTTCTTCGGCAGAAAGCTCACTATATTGATGAATAGACTGTCCTATCCAGATTCCTGCAAACTCAGGGTTTTGTAAAGATTTTGCGGCTTTTCGCAATGCATTCGTCAATTTGTTTTGGTAAGGATAAGGTAAAATATACTCAGAATTTTCTACAGCCTGGATGTATTTATTATTAATTCCTCTGGCATATCTTCCGGAGAAGCTTTTTGTAAGCAAAATATCTTCTTCTTTTACGTTGTGCAGTCTTTCTTTTTCGAATGGCAACAAAGCACTTTCCTGGGAAGCTAATAAAAGATTTCCTACCTGAAAGCCCTGCGCCCCCAAATCCTTTACAGCACGTAAAGTTTTTGCATTGTAAATTCCTCCGGCATAGATCAACGGAACATTCACATGATCATAGATGTGTGACAGCAAAGATAATCCTCCGATTTGCAGAATATGATCAGCATCAAACGTGCCACGGTGGCCACCTGCTTCAATGCCCTGAACACATATAATATCAATTCCTGATTTCTCAAGAATCTGAGCTTCTTTCAGAGAGGTACAAGTTCCTATGAGTATTGTACCGTTCTCTTTCAGTTTCTGAATACTTTTATCATCCAGATTACCAAAAGTAAAACTTACAATCTTGCATTGCTCCTGAATAATAGCGTCTACCTGTTCATGATAAGAATTTACTTTAATTTCTTCAAGATCAGGAAGTTTCACTTCAATATGATGTTCTAAAGCCAATTGTTCTATAAACTGTTTTGTTTTCAGATACTTGTCCTTTAAAGCATCTGTGATTTCAGGAATATGATGAACAAAAATGTTGGCAGCAAAAGGTAGATTAGTTAACGTTCTTGTTTCTCTGATCAGCGCCACAGTTTGATCGGCAGAGAGATCCGCCAGTGCCAGAGATCCCAGACATCCTGCCCTTGTAGCAGCAGCTACCATCTCTGTTGTACTCACTCCAAACATCGGAGCCTGAATGACAGGGTATTCTATCCCCAGTTTTTTACTGATTGTATCTGGCCAAAACATAAGAATTATTTTTATAAAAATGTACGAAGAAAGAAGCAATGCCCGCCCCGGAATAACATGATATTGCTCACCATGATGATCATCCATAAAAAATTCCCGTAAATTTCACGAGTCTCACAGAATATAAATCTGTACTGCCAGTGAAATCTGCGGGAATTATTTTTAATCTCCAACAATTAAATATCTGCTACAGAATTTAGCATTTTTTGCTCCCATTCCGGATCTTTCGGATCAAAGAACAGTCTTTTTCCTGTGTCTAAAGAACGTACTATGTTCATTTCATCTTCTGTCAGTTCAAAATCGAATACCTTGAAATTTTCTTCGATCCTTGACGGAGTTACAGATTTTGGAATCACTACAAAACCTTCCTGTAAATGCCATCTCAAAATTACCTGTGCTACTGTTTTGCCATACTTTTCAGCAATAGACTTCAGTTCGGGATTACTTAACAGATTGGCATTTCCATTTCCAAGAGGGCTCCATGGCTGTGTTACGATATTATTTTCTTTATCATATACCTGAAGCTCTTTTTGCTGAAATACAGGGTGAAGCTCAATTTGGTTGATGACAGGCAGAACTGTTGAGTTAGCTTTTAATTCTTCCAGTTTTTCAACGGTAAAATTACATACTCCAATTGCCTTGATCTTTCCTTCTTTATATAAATCTTCCAAAGCTTTCCACGTACCGATAAAATCTCCATAAGGCCAGTGGATAAGATACATATCCAGATAATCCATCTGCAATCTGTCTAAAGTTCTCTGAAAAGCGGCTTTTGCTTTCTCATAACCATGATCCTGAACCCATACTTTTGATGTGATAAACAACTCATCTCTGTTTACACCGCTACTTTTCACTGCATCCCCTACTGCTGTTTCATTCTGATAAATAGCAGCTGTATCAATCATTCTGTATCCGGTCTGGATAGCTTTGATCACAGCATTCTCACATTCTTGCAGATCTTCCATCTGCCATACTCCAAATCCTAAAGCCGGAATATCTACTCCGTTATTGAAAGTTACCACAGGCTGCCCTGTATAAGTTTTCTTTTGCATAGTTGTTTATTTTTGATTTTAATATAAAGTGATTAAACAAATTTGCGATAAAAAATCGGGATTTCCACTTACCAATTTTACTGTTTCTACTAAATTTTTCAGGTAAAAAATACCAGTCGATGTAATGAAAATTTCATTCTTTCTCTATGAATACGCAATCTTAATTGATGAATTGAACGGTATAATTTTCTTTCATTACCTCCGGCTTTTCTTTTACCTACCTCAATTTTTCTATTTTTGTGTAAATTTTTTAAATCATGTCACATTCAATTAGACTGGCTAATGCTGAGGATTATTCAAGAATTATGGAAATCTGGGAATCGGCAGTACGGGCTACCCACGACTTTCTTGCAGAAGAAGATTTCAATTATTTCAAAGAGGCTATCCCAAGAGATTATCTTCCGAATCTGGAAGTTTATTTAATTACAGAAAACGATGAAGCCCAAGGTTTTGCATCGGTAGCAGAAGGTAACCTGGAAATGCTTTTCATTCATAATGATGTTCGTGGAAAAGGTTTTGGTAAAGAGCTTTATCATTTTATGAAAGAAAAAACCGGGCTTACCAAAGTAGATGTCAACGAACAAAACCTACAGGCGATAGGTTTCTATGAAAAAATGGGATTCAAAAAAATCGGAAGATCTGAGAAAGATGGTTCTGGAAAAGATTATCCACTTATTCACATGAGCCTGTAATGGAAGATTTTACTTTTAAACATTTGGAGCCAGGGGAGGGAATCCCGTATGACTTGCTGCTTTTAGCCGACGAAACTACGGCCGCTATTGATAAGTATATTTTCAATTGTGATATTTATCTTTTGATTGATGACAAGCAAAACATTGCTGTGATGGCTCTTCATAAAAATAATAACACTGAACTGGAAATAAAAAATATCGCAGTCATTGATGCTTACAGAAGTAAAGGAATTGGAAGTATCCTCATCAATAAGGCTAAAGAAATTGCCCAAACCCATCGTTACAAAAAACTGACCGTTGGAACTTCAGACACCGGGTTCCAACAAATCAGGTTTTATGAGAAAAACGGATTTCTTATAACAGGTCTAAAGAAAAATTTCTTTATTGAAAATTACCCTGAACCTATTTACGAAAACGGTTTACAAATGCGTGATATGGTTCTACTTACCCATCATTTTTCGGAATAGCCCTTTGATGTGTTCTATTTCCGTGTGGTAGTTTGTCTTTTTTCTGCATCCGAAATATAGAGTGTTTTCCAACTTTTTCTTTCCTTCCCAAATCAGTTTAACTTCTCCGTTTTCAATTTCATTTTTACATAAAAAGTCCGGGATAACAGCCAGTCCGGTCCCTCCTTTCAGGCAACGAATGATTGAATTCAGATTAGGAACGATATAATTGGGTCTGAAATCAGGTTTATGCCCAAAATTTAAAGTCCAGAACTGAAAGAGATGTTCCATATCGCCTGTAGTTCCGTACCATTTTTCATTCTTCAGCCAATTTTCTATCTGTTCGGCATCTTTTGATTTCAACACTTTATTAAAGGCTGCAGTGTCGGTATCTTTTCCACCAACAAGAACAATTTGTTCCGAAGAAAAAGCCTCATGTTCTATATTGGGAGAAGATCCTTTTTTGGGTGTGATAATAAGATCCAGAATACCTTTATCCAGCTGATCCAACATCTCAGGATATTCCCCAAAGCTGATAATCAGGTTAAAAGGTAAAGAGGAAACATACTGCTCCAAAGTCGTCTGAAAAGTCTCGAAGCACATTCCGACGCTAATTGTCGGGGTATGCTTTTCGGTTGATTTCTGAAAATTCTTCTCTACATCTTCGAGCTTGGTGATGGGTTCGGCCACAGCATTAAATAAAACCTTTCCTCTTTCTGTAGGAATCATTCTTCTTCCTGTTCTGTCAAACAGTTTATATCCCACATATGCTTCAAGAGAGCTTAAATGAAGACTTACCCCTGGTTGCGAAATGAATAAAGCATCTGCTGCTCCGGTGAGTGTTCCGGTTTTATAGATGGCTTTAAAAGTACGATACCATTCTAAATTGACCATAACTTATATCATTAATATTCTGATACAAAGTTACAAAACAATTATTATATTGATACCTTTTTATTTCTTAAAAATGAAGCATAGTAATCCGGAATCCCGCTTTCTTCGATCTGAAGGGCAACTTCCTCAAGAGGATAGCTCAATTGTATGATCTCTGGAATGATATTTTCTTCGCTGAGCGTAAGAACCAGATAGGAAGCCAGCCTGTTTTTCTCTTTGGAACGTCCTACAGAACCACAGTTAATGGCCCACGTCTTATTTTCAAATTGTTTTTGGAATGATAAATGGGTATGCCCCATCGCTACGAGATCAGATTGAGATTCTTTCAGCATATTGATAAAAACCTCATCATTTTCAGATTCATATAAATAGGTGTCATTACTTTCGAGGCTGGAATGGACAAGCTGTATATTCCAATGTTTTTCACCTACTTTATAGTTGAGTTTAAAATGAAATGGTAATTCTGCTAAAAAATTTTTGTTTTCTTGCGTAATATACTTTTTAGAATGGTCTATGGCAATAAACCTGGCGCTGGTTTCTTCTTCAGAATGTTTAGACAGAGCAACAACAGGGATATCAAAGGCAATTCTCTCATCGTGATTTCCCATTAAACAAGGAATATTCAGATTTTTAATTTTCTGTATCACTTCATTCCCCCATGGAGCAAAATCAACAAGATCTCCCAGGCAGAATTTCTGATGAATTCCTCTCTGCTCTATATCATTCAGTACGGCTTCCAATGCAGGAAGATTCCCATGCACATCACTAAAAACTGCAATCTGTATCATTGTCCTTCAATTTGTTAAACAAATTTACGTGACAAAAAGGAATTTTTGTTCAGATATGATATGACATTTTACCATGAAAAGAAGATTCATCAGTTGTCAATTTTACTTCCTGAAATCAATAACGAACAGATTCATTTCGAAATTCAGCAATACAGACCCTACAATTATCGCGCTAAGATATTGAACTACTCAATCTATAATTTTAATGATACTTTGATATAATTTATATTATTTTTATTATACAAAGTTCCGTTCTAACTTTGCAGAGTAAAATTTAAACAATCATAAAAAAATGAAAAAAGTATTAATCATCAACGGAGGACAGAACTTTGGACATTCCGGAGGAAAATATAATCAGACTATTGCAGACAATACCTTAGCGGTTCTTCAGGAATTTGACAATGTAGAAGTAAAGATCACCAATGTAAGTGAAAATTACGATAAAAATGAAGAAGTGCAAAAATTTGTTTGGGCAGATTACATTATTTATCACACGCCAATCTGGTGGTTCCAGCTTCCGAACGGGTTAAAAAAATATATTGATGAAGTATTCACAGCCGGCCACGCCAAAGGTATTTATATGAGTGACGGAAGAAATGCTGAAAACCCGGAAATCAACTATGGAACCGGAGGAATGCTTAGCGGAAGAAAATACATGCTGACTACGAGCTGGAATGCACCTGCCACTGCTTTCACCCTTCCCGGAGAGTTTTTCGATGAGAAAAGTGTAGATGATGGACCATTATTTGGATTCCATAGAATGAACGCCTTCGTTTCATTAGAAAAAATGAAAAGTTTCCACTTTCATGATGTAGAAAAGAATGCTAATGTAGAACGTGATATGAAATTGTACAGAGAGCATGTAAGAAATGTATTTGCAATAGAATTAAAACCAGAATTAGTATAATGAAAATTCACCTTACCGCAGTTATTAAAGCCAAAGAAGAACATCAGCAAGAAGTATTGGAAGTTCTTCAGAACATGGTTCAGGAAACCAGAAAAGAAGAAGCCTGTGAATTGTATACTCTTCACCAGGGAATAGAGGACAAAAATCAGTTTATCTTCTACGAAATCTGGAAAAACGAAGCAGGATTAGAACAACATAATCAGCAACCTTATATTCAGGCTTTTGGGGCTTTGGTTGATGAAAAGCTTCAGGAAACGCCACAAATTTACTTAACACACATTCTTTAACTATGAAAAGGTTCGCTTTATTAATGCTAGCTGTCTTCACTATAGGAATCGTTCAGGCCCAAACCAAAAAATCAAAACATATGAAAAAGAAGATTTTATTTGTAATCACCAGTCACGATAAAAAAGGAAGTACAGGTGAAGATACAGGATATTATTTGGGCGAAGTTTCTCATCCCTGGGAAGTTCTTCACAAAGCAGGCTACGAAATCGACTTTGTAAGTCCAAAAGGAGGAACTCCACCGGTAGATGGTTTTGATTTAAAAGATCCCGTAAACAAAGAATTCTGGGAAAATAAGGAGTACAAAGATAAAATTGATCATTCTTTACAGCCTTCTCAGGTGAATCCCAAAGAGTATTCTACCATATTCTACGCAGGAGGTCATGGTGCCATGTGGGATTTTGCTGATAATACAGAACTGTCAGCGATAGCTTCTAAGATCTATGAAAATGGAGGAATTGTAGCAGGGGTTTGTCATGGCCCTGCAGGTTTGGTTAATATTAAACTTACCAACGGAAAATATCTGGTGGACGGAAAAAAGATCAATGCATTTACCAATGAAGAAGAAACGGCAGTAAAACTTACAGACGTAGTTCCTTTCTTACTGGAAGATAAACTGAAAGAAAGGGGAGCAAAATTTGAAAAATCGGGGCTTTGGCAAAACCATGTAGTAACCAACCAAAGAGTAATTACCGGACAAAACCCTCAATCTGCAAAAAGTGTTGGAGAAGCAATTTTAAAAGAATTAAAAAAATAATAGACAATTATTAACCACAAAATTCACGACAGTTTTCAGACATTAAACTTCTTAAAAAATGTCACCATTGAAACGGCGAGAATTTCTCTCCTCTGGAGGGGTGGCAAAAATTCAAAGAATTTTTGACGGATGGTTTAGTACAACAACAATTTTAAAACAAAAAAATGGAATACAGAAAATTAGGAAATACAGATTTAGAATTATCAACAATCACACACGGTGCTTTTGCTATTGGTGGAAATATGTGGGGTGGTAACGAAAAACAAGACTCTATCAATTCTATTCATGCATCTTTGGATCATGGAGTAACTTCAATAGATACGGCGCCTTTCTACGGTTTCGGGCTAAGTGAAGAAATGATTGGTGAAGCAATCAAAGGTAAAGACCGTTCAAAAATTCAGCTTTTAACAAAATTCGGATTGGTATGGGACGGAAGCAATAATGGAACAGGAGAATTTTTCTTTGACGCTGAAGATGAAGGAAAAACGATTCCTGTTTACAAACTGGCTTCCAAGGAAAACATCATCAAAGAAGTGGAAGAAAGCCTAAAAAGATTAGGAACAGATTATATTGACCTTTTGCAACTTCACTGGCCAGACAGCACCACTCCGATCTGCGAAACTATGGAAGCAATGGAGCTTCTGATCCAACAAGGGAAAATAAGAGCTGCAGGAGTAAGTAATTACAGTGTGGCTCAAATGGAAGAAGCCAACAGAACTTTAAAGCTTGCCAGCAACCAGGTTTCTTACAGTATGCTGAACCGTGCCATTGAGAGCGATCTTGTTCCTTATTCTTTAGAAAACAATTCAGGAATCATCGTTTACAGCCCCATGGAAAGAGGTCTTCTTACAGGTAAGTATTTTAAAAACAACACACTGAAAGACAATGACCACAGAAACGGATATTTCTCTCAGTTTGATCTGAATAAAGTGAAAACTTTCTTAGAAAAAATTGAGCCTATTGCTCAGGAAAAAGGAGCTACCCTTTCACAATTGGTATTGAGATGGACTGCTTTGCAGCCGGCAATTACCGTAGTATTAGCAGGGGCAAGAAATGCACAACAAGCTATTGAAAATGCACAGGCAATGTCTGTCAACCTATCTGAGGAAGAATTGAACTTCATCAACTCATCATTAAACGAGATATAAAATACAAAGACATAGGTTGGAAAAAGGAATTTTCTGTTTCCTTCTTCCAATCTTTCGTTTTTCATTCTCTTATTAACTCACTGAAAAAGAAAGTCGGAAGAAATTCTATCAACAGAATATCATTTACGATATAAATCTCAACAGCTCTCTCTTCCAATATCTCTTCTTTCTTTTCTCTCTATAAATTTTTTAAAAATGAAAAAGAATCTGATCAAAACGCTCGGACTGATGACGCTATTGGTATTCAACAGCGTTACCATAAAGGCTCAAACCCTTGTCAATCCAGAAGATAAAACATGGTATCCTTCCGCTTATGGAGCACAGGACGAAATCGGAGCGGCCAATTTACTGACACCTGAAGTCGTGAAGCAAGCCTTAGGATTAGTAAAGCAGGGAAAAACATTAGCTCTTGCTGTTCCTATTGATAAAAACCTACCCGCCTTCAGACACAGAAGTTTCAATTTGTATAATATTCAGCCCGGTGAACAGGGAGGAAAAAGCATCGGTCCCAACAAATTCACCTTCAATGATGAATTGGTCAATGGATGGACAGGTGTAGGAACCCAACTTAACGGTATCGGACATATCGGAATCAACAACACCTATTATAACGGAAATAAAGCCGTGGATTTTGTAACAGTAGAAGGCGTTAAAAAGTTAGGTATTGAAAAAGTTCCCCCTTTTGTTACCCGAGGTATTGTTCTTGACATGACTGCCCATTATGGAAAATCCATTGTACCTGGAGGAACAGAATTCACTGTAGAAGACATCAAATCGGTTCTAAAGAAACAGGGAATAACATTAAGAAAAGGAGACGTTCTTCTCTTCAATACCGGATGGCTTGAATTGATAGGAAAAGACAATAAACAGTTTCTGGAAACGGAACCGGGTATTGGAATGGAAGCCGCAAAATGGTTGGCCGATCAAGGAATTGTTGCTTTCGGAGGCGATACCTGGGCTTCAGAAGTATATCCTAATCCTAAAAGCAATGAAGAATTTCCTATCAACCAATTTATGTTAGCCAAAAAAGGAATCTACAACTTAGAACTTATTGACAGCCGCCCGTTGGTGAAGCAAAAAGTATGGGAATTTCTATTCGTTCTGGGACAGCCTTTATATGTAGGCTCTACTCAGGTAAACGTGAATCCTGTGGCTATTTATTAATCTTTTTAGGATTATTAAAACTTATGCAATTTTTAAAAACAGAGAGACAATGTAATTTCAGTTAAAAAAATAAAGTCAACCTTAGAATTTATTTTTAGAATTAATACCCAAACTGTATTACACTGTCATTTTGTCTATAACATTAAAACGGCCTTTCAGCATTTGAAAGGCCGTTTTCTTAAAAATAAAGTAAACATCTCTGAATGGTGCAGTCATCATTACCTTCCATCCTTCATCTCTCCACTTCCTGATTCTACTATTTTGAAATCGGAAGATGAGTACTTACTGCAATTCTGTTCCAGGCATTGATTGTAATAATAGCCATGATGATCTGAGCGATCTGGTTATCATCAAAAAATGACTTCGCTTTCTGATACTTTTCTTCCGTAAGCCCTTTGTCACTGATTAATGTAATTTCTTCCGTCATTGCCAATAGCACCTGCTCTTCCTCAGTGAAAAATTCTTTGGCTTCTGTCCATCCATTCAGAATAAAGATTCTTTGAGGATTTTCTCCGTATTTGATGGCATCTTTTGTATGCATATCAAGACAGAAAGCACATTTATTGATCTGGGAAGCACGGATTTTAATTAATTCTTTCTGAATATGGCTCAAAGAAATCGTCTGAAGATATCCTTCCAATCCTAACATCGCTTTGTAAGCGGCTGCATCTACTGTTGCAATATTTAATCTTGCGCTCATTATTATATTTTTTTTTGGGTTAATTGATCGATACTAAAAGAATACTGTTTTTGTACAGCCAACATGAGAGCTCCTGCACTTCCTACCCAGACAGAATAATCCAAAGGTGCTTTTGCTCCCAGAGAAATCGTCATGGATAAAGCAAAAATCAATAATAGAATACTGCTCCCGTAAGCTGCAATCCTGGTTTTAAAACCTAAAATAAGCATCAAAGGAAATAGTATTTCGAAAAAAGTTGCTGAATATGCAGAAAATGTACTCAAAGCTTCCGGAAGGAAAGATGTCAACTGTCTGGTATATATTTTAAAGTTGGCCATATTCCCCCAAGCTGAACTTTCTTTGTTCCACCATCCGAATCGGTCTGCCACAGCAGAAAGCATAGTTACGGAAAGGGTCAGTCTTAAAAATAACTGCGGAAATGGATTAGGTGTCTCTGTCATTGTATTGGCTTTTAATTACATGACAAAGTTCCGATTTCTGATTCGTAAAAATCTTAAACTGGTTTAAGAACGTAATTTTGCTCGTATTTCGCTAAGATATTCTGGAGTAAGATTAAGGAAAGAAGCAATTAAATACTGAGGAATCCGCTGAATAAACCAGGGATATAAAGTACTGAAGTGCATATAAAGCTCTTCTCTGGACATTTCATACAAATAACGAATCCTGCGTTCTGCAGCAGCATAGGCGCGTTGGTAGATCATTCTGAAATAACGTTCCATAACCGGGTGTTTCTGTAGGAGTTCTTCCTGGCGTTCCATATCAATGACCAAAATAGATGAATGTTCTACCGCCTGAATAGAAAAATCGGTTTGAATTTGTCTTTCATAGGCAAAAGTATCCGTAATCCACCAGTTTTCAATGGCGAATTCCGTAGTTTGCTCTACTCCTTTTTCGTTGATAAAAAACTTTCTCAGACAGCCTTTATTCACAAAATACATATTTCTGCAAATTTCTCCTTCAAGCATCAGGGTATGCTTCTTTTTTACCTCTATAACCTGAAAAAAAGAAATGATAGAATTGTATTCGTCGTCAGTAACCGTAATAAATTTATTTAAATGTATTTTGAATGGATCCATCTTAAGAATTAATACTCAAACTTAACTTTATTTTTTTAGTTTTACAAAGAGAAAATATTGAATCATGGAAATCGTTGCTAAAATTCTGATCGCTGTTGTTGCACTAGAACACCTTTACATTCTATGGATGGAGATGTTCGCCTGGGAAACCAAAGGAAAAGAAGTTTTCAAAGCGGCTCTACCTGCAGAAATGTTTAAACCTACCAAAGGTTTAGCTGCCAACCAGGGATTATATAATGGTTTTCTGGCTGCCGGGCTCATCTGGTCATTCCTTATCAAAGATCCGCAATGGCAGACCAATGTGGCTTTATTCTTTTTAGGATGCGTTGCTGTTGCCGGAATTTACGGTGCTGTTTCTGCCACTAAAAAAATATTTTTCGTTCAGGCTTTACCTGCTATCCTTGCTATTATTGCCGTTTTATTGAAGTAACCTCATCGGGTACTTTCGGAAAAATATCTCTTAAATAACGATAAGATCACCCCTCCCTTACCATTAATGATAGGGGAAAAAATCACCATGAAACCAAACACTCAAAACAACACTGGAAATCAATACTTTACGCAGCTTAAAATTCATTTAATATAAAATTCGTAAATTTGCAACGCCATAAAAAATTGATACCCAGTTTTTTGATGCTGGCAAGCATTTTGATTAAATGTAGCCATTCAAGTTGTTCAGTACACATATCTGTAATTACCTCATCAGTAATTTAATTGTAGAATCTATGTAAAAGATGAGTTTCTTTTTACATGATACACTCTTTTTCTAGAGTATAATCTATTGAAATATTTAAAATAAACATAAGGCCAACAGGTCTTTATACTGTTATTTTTTGTTGAAAGCTTTTATCAATAAAGGCTTAGCAAATTATTTTATCCTATCGTCATCAGCAGAACAACTAAAATAAAATGGATATAATGAATTGGTGTACAATTTTTTATATCAAATTATTAATTAAAAAATTCTGAATATGGAAAAAAATGAAAACACTCGAAAAGTAAAACTTAAAGTGGAAGACCTGACCATCATCTTTGGTAAAAACAAAGAAAAAGCGCAGGAACTTCTGGATAAAGGTTTTTCCAAAAAGGAAATTCTTGAAAAAACAGGCTGTACCATAGGAATCAACAAAGCCAGTTTTGAAATCTATGAAGGAGAATTCTTTGTGATTATGGGACTGTCGGGAAGCGGAAAATCTACCCTATTGCGTTGTCTTAACAGGCTGAATGAACCCACTTCCGGAAAAGTATACATCAATGACGATGATATTACCGGTAAAAACAACAAAGAGCTGCTGGAAGTAAGAAGAACAGAAATGAGCATGGTATTCCAGAAATTTGGATTACTTCCGCATCATACTATTTTAGATAATGCTGGTTTCGGGTTGGAAATCAGAGGAGAAGATAAAGCATCCCGTGATCAAAAAGCACAGAAAGCATTGGATATTGTAGGATTAACTGGTTTTGAAAATCAATACCCATCCCAACTTTCTGGAGGAATGCAGCAGAGAGTAGGATTGGCCAGAGCTTTGGCCAACGATCCGGAAGTATTGCTTATGGATGAGGCTTTCTCTGCACTGGATCCTCTGATAAAATCTGAAATGCAGGACCAGATGCTTGAACTGCAGAATACATTACAAAAAACTATTGTCTTTATTACCCACGATTTGGATGAAGCCATTAAAATCGGAGACCGTATTGTCATTATGAAAGACGGGGTCATAGAGCAAATAGGAACTGCCGAAGATATTCTAACCAATCCCGCCAGCGACTATGTGAAAGCATTCGTAGAGAAGGTAGACCGTAAAACAATTATCACTGCAAGATCTTTAATGTTTGATAAGGCTACAGTAGTACGTTTCAAAAAAGACGGTCCTGAGGGTGCTTTAAGAAAAATGAGAACTACTGGTCTTGAAAACTTACCTGTTGTGGATTTTCAGAATAAATTTCTGGGCTTTGTAAAGCTTAACGATGTGGTCCGTATTGCCAAAATGAAAGAACCCACGGTGGAATCCATTATCAACAGCAATGTCCCTTCAGTTTATCCTGAAGTAACTGTAGAAGAAATGTTACCGCTGATTTCTGAAAATAAATCCTCCATTGCCGTGGTAGATGAACACAATAAATTCTTAGGTCTTATCACCCAATTATCGCTCATCATAGAAGCCACCAAGTTTAACGAAGAAGAGATCATAGAATTAAAAGAAATCGCAAACAATCAATAAGATGAATAAAACTATAGATATAGGCCAATATGTAGAAACTGCAATCAATTGGCTCACACAAAACGGAAAGCCTGTATTTGATGTCATAAAACATCTGGGAAACTCCTCCATCATGGGGATTGAATGGGTTTTAACAAACACACCTTTTTATGTAATCATTCTCTTTTTTACACTTCTGGCATTATGGAAAGCCGGAAAAGGAATTGCTGTGGTAACAGCAGCCGGACTAAGTTTAATATTTTTAATGGGACTATGGAAAGAAACCATGGAAACCTTGGCGCTTATCTTTGTTTCTACCATTACCGCCCTTATTCTTTCTATACCTCTGGGTATTTTAGCGGCAAAAAGTAAAGTAGCAGACAAAATCATTCGTCCTTTACTGGATTTGATGCAGACCATGCCCGCATTTGTCTACCTGATTCCGGCTGTACTGTTTTTCAGTATCGGTAAAGTACCCGGAGCTTTTGCAACCATTATTTTTGCGATGCCCCCGGCTGTTCGATTAACGACGTTGGGAATTGAAGCCGTTCCGAAGGATATTGTAGAAGCAGCCAGAGCTTTCGGAGCGACCAACCGTCAGATTTTGTTCAAAGTAGAGCTTCCTTTAGCGATGAAAACGATTTTAACGGGAATCAACCAAACCATACTATTATCATTATCCATGGTTGTTATTGCAGGAATGATTGCGGCAGGTGGTTTAGGAGAGAAAGTACTGGAAGGAATTAATAATCTGGATATCGGATTAGGATTTGAAAGTGGTTTATCTGTAGTGATCTTAGCCATTATCCTCGATCGTATTACCCAGGGATTTGTAAAGAAAAAACAATAAAATGAAACAAGCAAAATATCTGTTTTTACCCATTTTAATGTTGATATTTACAGCATTACATTCGTGTGAAAACATAAAAAACTCAAAATACATTACCATAGGAATGGTAGATGGCTGGGCGGAAGATGTAGCGATGACACATGTTGCTAAAGCCATTCTGGATAAAGAAGGATACCATGTTATTATTCAAAAAGCCTCTACCGATATGATTCTGGCTTCGATGAATAATGAAGACACAGACCTTTTCATGGGAGTCTGGCTTCCTTACACCCACGCTAAAAAACTGGCCAAATTTCCGGGACTGACTCATCTTGGAACCAATTATGACAACGGCCGTATTGGATTGGTTGTCCCGGAATATGTTAGCATTAATTCCATTGAAGAGCTCAATCAGCATAAAGATCAGTTCAGTCATAGAATTATAGGTATCGAAAAAGGAGCCGGATTAACCACCGGAACAGACAAAGCGATTATTGATTATAAACTGGATTATCAACAGATCAACTCCTCAACCATTGCCATGATCACCGAATTACAGAATGCTATCCAGCAGAAACAATGGATTGTAGTAACCGGATGGCAGCCTCACTGGATGTTTGGTAAAATGAAACTTAAGTTTCTTGAAGATCCCAAAAAGATTTATGGTGAAGCGGAGCAGATTAAAACCTATTCCAGAAAAAGCTTTGCTAAAGATCATCCGGAGCTGGCAAAATTCTTTTCAAAACTTCATTTTGATGATGAAAATATGTCTGATCTTTTAATGAAAATGGAACAGAGTAAAAATAAAGAAGCCACTGCCAAAGAATGGGTAGAAGATCACTCTGAGCTGATACACTCATGGCTAAGTAAAAATTAATTAAGAATTTGGTAGTATTTAAAATCCTCAACTCTACACGGGTATGAGGATTTTTTTATCTATATATCAGAAGAAGTCATCGATTCTTTAATTTTCTCCCGATGAAGTATTCCCCAATTTACCAATGTTTCCGTTACCGGAAATACAGATTTTCCATATTCCGTCACGGCGTACGTTACTGTAATCGGTTTTGTATCCTGAATCGTTCTTGTGATGAGAAGATTGGTTTCCAATTCTTTTAATTCTTTGCTCAGCATTTTAGCAGAAATTCCTTCAATACTTCTTTCCAACTTTTTAAAATGAATCATCTGATTTGGCCTGTTGGTTAAATACCTCAGAATCATCAGTTTCCATTTCCCACCCAAAACATCCAGACTGTCCCGCATTGCAAACAATTCTTCAGTACAGTTTGCTTCTCTTTCGATACCGTTTTCTATAATTTTTGCCATAATAGTTTCATCAAGGTAACTAGTTACCAATAGTTAACTAGTAGCAAATATAAACTATTCTGTCTTTACATTTGCCTTACAAAAAACAATATGAAAGCAGTTATTTTAAATAAAAACGGAACACTGGAAGACGGATTTGTAGAAAAGCCACTACCCAAAAGCAATGAAGTTTTAATTCAAATTAAAGCCAGCGGTTTCAATCCCATCGACTATCAGATGCTGGAAAACGAACTGGAACGAAAATTAATCAGTTCTCCGATATTAGGAAGAGAATTATCAGGAATTATTGTTGATAAAGGTAATGAAGTTACACAATTCAACATAGGTGATGAAGTCTACTGTGGCAGCGGTTCCATGGGAAGCAACGGTACATATGCAGAATATATTTCAGTTCCCGAAACCATTGTGTCACTCAAACCAAAAAATATTTCTTTTGAACAGGCAGCTTCTATCCCTTCTGTTGGATTAACTTCTTTACAGGTCTTTAAACGACTGCAATTTAAACCTGAAGATACCCTTTTTGTAACAGGAGCATCCGGAGGAGTTGGTTCATTTCTGATCAAACTTTTACTCTCCCAGGGGATCCTTCAGATCACAGCGACTGTTGGAAGTGAAGAAAACAAACAAACTCTCCTTAATATGGGACTGAAAAACCATCAAATTATCAATTATAAGGAAGAAAATCTTATTGAGAATATCCTAAAATCCAATGATGACAGACCTTTCGAATATGGAATTGATCTGGTAGGAAACTTTATGTCGGAAGTCATTGCCGAAGTCTTAGCAATTAATGGAACCTATGTAGATGTAACGGCATTAGTCAGTCAGAATGCTCATGAACTTCTTTTCAATAAGGGAAGCATCATCATGAATATTTCCAATTATGCTTACAGTATGATCAAAAAGTATGACTACTATCAAAACGGATTAAAAGAAATAAAAAAACTCATCGAAAATAAAGTTATTGCACCCCCGCAGTATAAAACTCTTGGTAACCTTTCTCTGGAAACCGTTTTAAAAGCACATTTTCTATTAAAAAATAATCAGACCCAAGGTCATAAACTCATTATGAAACATTAATTTATGAACAAAATACCAAGACGAATCGTTACAGGCATGAAAAACGGAAAATCCGTTATTATAGAAGATCAACAGGTAGAAAATGCTGTAGAACATTTTCCGGGCCTTATCATTTCAGATATCTGGAACACTCAAAAAATGCCCGTCAGCCTTGATTTTGAAACGCAAATTCCCAATACCGGATTTCCGCAAACTCCCAAAAACGGAACGTACTTTCGATATGTTGTTGTTCCTCCTGATAAAGATTTAGGGGTAGAATGGAAAAAAAATGAACCTCATCCCATGATGCACAAAACGCCGACACTTGACTATATTATCATCCTTTCCGGTGAACTTTATCTCATCATGGAAGAAGGTGAAACCCTTTTGAAACCTGGTGATATCGTTATCCAAAGAGGAACCAATCATGCATGGAGTAACCGGTCTGATGAACCTTGTATTCAGCTGGCGGTGTTGATCGATGCAGAGATTTAAATTTACACGGCTATATAGGATTTTACACCATTGTCATTCTGACGAAGGAAGAATCTCATGTAAAGCTTAGATTCTTCATTTCACTGCGTTACATTCAGAATGACAGCGTCATAATAATAAGATGGCAGGATTAATGTGAAATTGTATATAATTGTCTAAATTTAAATCTCACACCTTACAAAGCAGAAATTTCCAACAGCTTCTGCTTCATTTTCTCAGATGTCATCTGCCCTTCCTGATAATACACCAAATTCTGATGCTTATCAAGGAATACCCATAACGGATACACAGGCTGGTTTTTATTTTTAGATAAAGCCAAAGCCAATTCATGAATTCCGGAGCTTCCATTCTGCAGATATTCAAAATCACGATTCTGAAAACGAATTTTCTCTTTTGTTTTCTCCGCTTCAAAATTCACGAAATAAAAATGATCATTCATCAAATTTACAAGCTCTTTATCTTTACTCATATGATAAGATTCAATCTTACAGACTGCACACCAATCGGTATAAAGGTGAATGACAACGGGTCTTGGACTCATTTTTTGTAAAGTCTCTATTTCAGAAAAAGTGCCTGTCTTCATCTGAGACAGATAAAAACAGGGCACTAACATTAAAAATAAAGCTATTTTTTTCATTTTAAATTATATTTTACACCCAAAAACCCTCGGATACGCTGCATTGGGGCATACCCGTACGCTGTATCAAAAGTATAATGGTTGGGATTATTGATGGGATCATCAACATGCTTATCAAAAGGATCAAAAGGTCTCATCAGAGGATCTTTAGGGGTAAAGTTGAATAAGTTTTTCACGCCGCAATACACTTCAAACCCAGATTTGAAACTTTTAGAAAACTGAATATTAGCCAAAGAATAGAATGGTGAATATTCCGGGCGATAATCGTTAGGTAAAACAGGAAGTCTCATAGGTCCATAAAACTGTCCCGTAAAATCTATCGTCAGATTGTTGGCAAACTTATAAGTCAGGTTATAAGTACCACTCCATTTGGGAGCATGCAGTTGTTGTGTTTTTTGATTTTCGTTATCAAATTTCTGATAGACATCCAGGTAGGTTACCCCAAGATTGACACTCAAAGGAAACTGAAAAGTAAAATCTACATTCAGAGAAGCTCCTCTTGAAATTCCGTATCCATGGAGATTGTCATAAATGATTTTATTAGGATCAGAATCAAAATCACCTACAATTTTATTACTAAAATAGGTATAAAATGCTGAAGCATCAAAACTCAGCATACGACCTCCCACAGGAACTTTCCAGATATAATTAAGATTTCCGTTCACCGATCTTTCCGGCTTGAGGTCTGTTTTTACCACCACCTCTCTGGAACCTGTAAGGGCAGCATGATCTTCTGTAAATAAATTCACCACCCTGAAACCTGTTCCAAAATTGAATCGCAAAGTATGATAAGGATTCGGAGAAAACTTCCAGGCAAACCTTGGGGAATGAACAGAATGATGCACTTTATCATAATCATATCGGTAACCCAGCAATAGAGTGTTCTTATCATTAATTTCCCACTGATCCTGAACAAAAGCCCCCAAAATTGGTGATTTCATCGGTGCATTGGTGATCCCGTCTGATGCCAGAGTTCCGGGAGTATTATCATCATAATACGTTCTTTTAAAAGTAAGTCCTGCAGTGATGTCATGACTTCCAAAACTTCTGTCCCAATACGTTTGTACAAAAGCCACTTTTTGCAGTGCATTAAAAGGATTGGTGCCGTAAAAAGAATTCTGATCATGATAGTTATAAGAAAACTGAGTCACAATATGTTCTTTCATAGGCCATTCATACAAACCGAAAATCTCAGCTCTGTTGGTATAAATACTTTCACCATATACTTCATTGCTTCCGCGGAAAGATTTGTTCCACTGCATTTCACCGCCAAAACGATCCTCGTACAGATATCTCATTGCAAAACTGGCCTGTCTATTGTTTTTTCGTTTAAAATTCCATTTGTTGAATATTGAAATTCGGCTTTGTAAAGTCGTATCTGTGAAATTATCTTTATTCTGATCTATTCTTTCCTGAAAACTGAAATAATTTAAACTTAATAGTGAAGCTGCGTTCTTCCCTACATTGAATTTAGTGGAAAGATCCAGATTATTTTCAAACCAGCTCGTTGTCATCAGATCGACACTTAATTTAGGAGCTGTCAGAGCATTTTTGGTAATAATATTGATAACCCCACCCATCGCTTCAGAACCATAAATAGAAGAAGCCGGGCCTTTTACCACCTCTATTCGGTCTACCAAACTGTTGGGAATCCCACTCAAACCATACACTGTGGACAAAGAACTTACAATTGGCATTCCGTCAATCAGAATCATGGTATAAGGTCCTTCCAATCCGTTGATGTGAATATCTCCGGTATTACAGACAGAACAGTTCAGCTGAGGTTTTATTCCATTTACCATCGCAATGGCTTCAAAAATACTGGGAGTTGGGTTTTTCTGGAAAAACTTCTGACTGTAAATTTCTACGGCAACAGGACTTTTGGACCTGCTCATCGGTTTTATGGTGCCGGTAACCACAACATCTTCAATATTG
The DNA here is from genome assembly GCF_050632815.1 of Chryseobacterium sp. JK1. Taxonomy (NCBI): domain Bacteria; kingdom Pseudomonadati; phylum Bacteroidota; class Flavobacteriia; order Flavobacteriales; family Weeksellaceae; genus Chryseobacterium; species Chryseobacterium sp. JK1. The sequence goes on from NZ_JBODRU010000007.1 coordinate 68,949, forward strand.
CTCGTCTGGATCTCCTTGCTCGAAACCTTCGCTGAATCTATATTTCTTTGTGGAGATAAACGTAAACTGTCTGCCTCCTGAGCAAAACAGTATGAGGATAAAAAAGTAATAGAAAATAATATTCGCTTCATGAAATTAAAATTGTTAGACAAATCTAACAATTATTTTTTAATTACAAAACTTATTGAAAAATATTGATTGAGCCAATTCATGAAAAATGATTAAATTTGAGAAACTACATATCAAAGTAAAATGAGATATCATCTAGCGGGAAATATCCCACCAAAAAGACATACAATCTTTAAGTCACCGGAAGATAAATTTTACTATGAACAGCTTTTCGGTACCGAAGGCTTTCATGGAATTTCTTCACTGCTATACCATATTCACCGTCCTACACAGATCAAATCGATCGGTGAACCTAAAGACGTTACTCCAAAAATTGCAGTAGAGAAAAACGTTGCGCCAAGAATGTTTAAGGGAATGAATGTAACTCCTGAAGACGATTTTATGGACAGCCGTAAAATCCTTCTGATGAACAACGACCTGAAAATGGGACTGGCAAAGCCAAGAAAATCGATGGATTATTTCTACAAAAACGCTGAATGTGATGAACTTTTGTATGTTCACAACGGAACCGGAATTTTGAAAACCTTTGTTGGTGATCTTGAATTCGGAACCGGTGACTATCTTATCATCCCAAGAGGAACCATTTATCAGGTAGAACTGAAATCTGATGACACGGTTTTCTTCGTACTGGAAAGCCACTCTCCTATTTATACTCCGAAACGATACAGAAATGAGTTTGGGCAGATGTTGGAACATTCTCCATTCTGCGAAAGAGATATGATTGCTCCTACTTTCAAAGAGCCTATAGATGAGAAAGGAGAATTTCTGATCAAAGTAAAAAAACAAAACGAAATTACAGATTTTATCTACGCAACACATCCATTTGACGTAGTGGGTTGGGATGGATACTTTTATCCTTATAAATTCAATATTAAAAACTTCGAACCGATTACCGGAAGAATTCACCAACCGCCACCGGTTCACCAGAATTTTGAAGGACATAACTTTGTAGTATGCTCATTCTGCGCAAGAATGTACGACTATCATCCACAGGCAATTCCTGCTCCTTACAACCACTCCAATATCGATTCTGATGAAGTATTGTTCTATACAGAAGGTGATTTTATGAGCCGTAATCATATTGACCTGATGGACTTTACCCTTCACCCGGGAGGAATTGTACACGGACCTCACCCTGGCGCGATGGAAAGAAGTATCGGTAAAAAATTCACAGAAGAATATGCCGTAATGGTAGATCCTTTCCGTCCTTTAAAAATTACAGAAGAGGCTTTAAAAGTGGAAGATCCATCTTATAAAACTTCATGGCTGGAATAGTCTATTGAGTTCATCTCAAAAAAGTACTACTGAATACATACAAAAGACACTTTAAATCCTTTATTTAAAGTGTCTTTTTTCGTAAATTTGTAAGGAATGGTTAACATTTATAATCATCATTATTTTTCATAACAAAGCCTTAAGTAATGGTGGTTAAATAAAAATCAATATTACATGTTAGAAAGAATCAGATTAGAAAGTCTACACCAAAAAGTAACCACGGCAGAAAATGCTGTAAAAATTATTAAAGATGGGATGACCATTGGGTCCAGTGGCTTTACAAAAGCGGGTGACAGCAAAGCAATTTTGCCTGCACTGGCGGAAAGAGGAAAAACAGAAGACCTTAAAGTCACCTTAATGACCGGAGCTTCCCTTGGCCATGGTACCGACGGAAAACTGGCCGAAGCAAACGTTTTAAAGAAAAGAATGCCATTTCAGGTAGATCCCATCTTACGAAACAAGATCAACAACGGAGAAATTCTCTTCATCGATCAGCATTTGAGTGAAAGTGCCGAACTTCTTCACACCAAAAATCTTCAAAGTATAGACGTCGCAGTTATAGAAGCAGCTTATATTGAAAGAGACGGAAGTATTGTTCCTACCACTTCTGTAGGCAACTCCGTAACATTTGCTGCCTTGGCTAAAAAAGTGATCATCGAAATCAATACAGAAGTTCCTGAAGAAGTTTATGGAATCCATGATATTTACCAGGCCGAAGATTATCCTTACCGAAATGTTATTCCTATTGTGGCTCCATGGAACAAAATCGGAAGAAAAAGTATTCCTGTAGATCCTGATAAAATTGAGGCCATTGTTTTCACCAACCGCAAAGACAGCCCTGCCGACATTGCTGAACCGGACGAAAAAACAACAGCAATTGCCAAGCACCTTCTTGCTTTCTTTGAAAATGAAGTTCTTCTGGGACGTCTTACAGACAGACTACTTCCTCTTCAGGCAGGTATTGGTAAAGTAGCTAATGCTGTACTTACAGGATTTAAGGATAGCAATTTTTATGATCTCACTATGTTTTCCGAAGTACTTCAGGACAGTACATTTGATCTGATTGATTCTGGAAAATTAAGTTTTGCATCAGCATCTTCCATCACTGTTTCTCAGGAATGTTATGAAAGAGTATTGGGAAATCTTTCAAAATATAAAGACAAATTCGTTTTAAGACCTCAAAATATTTCCAACACACCGGGATTGATCAGAAGATTGGGAGTTATTGCCATCAATACAGCTATTGAATTTGATATCTACGGAAATGTAAACTCTACTCACATCGGCGGATCCAAAATTATGAACGGAATCGGAGGTTCGGGAGACTTTGCCAGAAATGCTTACCTAAGTATTTTTGTAACTCAGGCAGCTTCAAAAGGAAACAATATTTCCCACGTTCTTCCAATGGTTTCTCATACAGATCATACTGAACACGATGTAGATATTCTGGTAACTGATGTTGGATTGGCAGACTTGCGAGGATTAGCACCAAGAGAAAGAGCCCAGAAAATCATTGACAACTGTGTACACCCTGATTATAAAGAAGAACTACAATCTTATTTTGACAGAGCTTGCGAAAGAGGAGGCCATACTCCACACTTGCTGGAAGAGTCATTCAGCTGGCATTTACGTTTTGCTGAGACAGGAAGCATGAAACAAGCTATAGCAACAGATATTCAAAATTAAGAATTGTCAACAAATATTTAAAAGGACCCAATACAATGCATTGGGTCCTTTTATTTTTATGCAATACTTCTTTCATTAATATGATAAAAATCTCATCAAAACCATCAAATATTTAGAATAAGATAAAATTATAAAGGCTATCTTTGAAAGAACAGAGATATTTTACAGGATAAAAGATTAGGTCAAAACCCATTATGACTATTATTTAAAAAAGATAAAATATGCAGAATTACATCAGCGCAGAAGAAGCGATATATACGATAAAAAGCGGAAACCGTGTATTTTTTCATGGAAGTGCCTGTACTCCCAATTACCTGATTGATGAACTGGCAAGACAGTCCCACCGCCTGGAAAATGTAGAAATGGTTTCTATTACCCAACAGGGAAATGTTGAAATTGCCAAACCTCAGTACAAAGATCATTTCTTTGTCAACTCATTGTTTGTTTCTACTCCGGTACGTGATGCCGTCAACTCAGACAGAGGTGATTTTGTTCCTGTATTTTTAAGTGAAATTCCGATCTTATTCAGAAAAAATATTCTTCCACTGGATGTGGCACTGATAACGGTTTCTCCACCCGACAAGCATGGTTTCTGTACATTGGGAACATCCGTAGACATTGCAAGATCTGCCGTAGACACCGCCAAAATAGTCGTCGCAATCGTAAACCCCAGAATGCCGAGAACCCACGGTGACGGAATGATTCACATCAGCAGAATCCATAAACTGGTGTGGCATGAGGAAGAGCTTCCTACTGTAGACTATGGTTCAAAAGTAGGTCCTGAAGAAATGCTTGTAGGAAAAAATGTAGCCGAACTTATTGAAGACAGATCCACCCTTCAAATGGGAATAGGAACCATTCCCGATGCTGTATTGAAATGCTTAACCAATCATAAAGATCTGGGTATTCATACAGAAATGCTGAGTGATGGAGTAATCGATCTGATACAAAACGATGTAATCAATAATAAATATAAAGGGTACAATGACAATAAAACCATTACCAGCTTCTGCTTCGGGACAAGAAAACTTTATGATTATGTAGATGACAATACTGTGTTTGCATTCAGGGATGTAAGTGAGGTTAATTTTCCGATCAACATCATGAAAAACAAAAAAATGGTAGCCATCAACTCGGCCATAGAAATAGATCTTACCGGACAGGTATGTGCCGACTCTATTGGAACACTTCAATATAGCGGTATCGGCGGACAGATGGACTTTATGAGAGGTGCTGCGTTGGGTGAAGACGGAAAACCTATTATTGCCATTACTTCCAGAACAAAAAAAGGAATCTCCAGAATTGTACCTTATCTTAAACAGGGAGCCGGAGTGGTTACTACGAGGGGACATATTCATTATGTTGTTACCGAATACGGAACGGCTTATTTATATGGCAAAAATCTTCGCCAAAGAGCACAGGAGCTCATCAGTATTGCTCATCCTGACGATAGAGAAATGCTGGAGCGTGCAGCTTATGAAAGATTTAAGCACTGATAATGAGGTAATAATATTTTTTCACTAACTCAAATCTAAAACCTACTTTTTAATTCATATGAGTAAACCATAAAAATGTGTCAATATTTTGGCAGTATTTTTGATCAAACTCTTTATAAAACAAGGAAATTGAAGACTATATATAATTCGATACGAGAAGAAGTTGTAAAGCATTCGAAAGTGAGGAATTCTGTTTTGGGGAATGTGAATGAATGGAAAAGAAGCCATTATATTATTCTTTCAGAAATTATCAAAGACGAGCTATCGGAAGCTGAAGAACTTAAAGGAGGTAAAAAATTTGAAATCGGTAATACCATTTCACACGTTACACTGCAGCGTTTTTTTGAAAATGATTATCAGGATAAAACTCACAATGACCTCAGATTCCTGAAAACGCTAGACAAGATTTGCATTTTTCTGGGATATAAAGATCTTAATGATTACATTCTGTCTGTAAGGCACAAGCAAAACGATGATCAGGAGGCGGATGAACAATCTTTCCTGACACAGATGGTGTACGACTACTGTGCTTCTGCATTTGAATTTTACAAACTCTTTCCTGTTCACAACACAGAGAACCTAAAAGACCTGGTGTTTCATGACTCACCGTTTTTAGAGCGTTTATCATTATACAGTAAAGAATTGTGTGATAAAGATTTTCATCTGGTGACCAAAAACAACCGTTCCAACTACGAGGTTTTTGACATTAATATTGTCACAGACGAACCGGATAAAAAAATACTGGAGTCTCAGGAATTCTGGAACCTTTTATTTAAAGTCGGAGAAACGGAAGAGGAACACTTTGTTAATCAACTGAATACCCAAATTTATTTTATCAAAAAAATAAATGACACCTGGAAAATATGGGACAACTATAATCCGGATGCCGGAAGATTAAACCGACAAATAGAAACCGTCTAAAAAAATAAGAAAGCCGCAGATAAATTCTGCGGCTTTCATGTTCGAAATATTTTTCTTCACTTGTCTTTTGTATAACAAATGTAAGCGGTTGATTCTAAACATCTGAAACTTAAATATACTTAAGTAAACTCTTCTTTAAGGTTATGTTAAATATATTCAACGATTCCGGGGTTATATTTTCGCAATGTCTAAGATTTTTGTAATTTGCATACCAATAAAATAAAAGTAAAAGAGAAAATATGTCAACACTTACATTTGCCGAGAAAATTGCTCAAGCAGAAAATTTCTTACCAATTAATGGTACAGATTACATTGAGTTTTATGTAGGAAATGCAAAACAGGCTGCCCATTATTACAAAACCGCTTTCGGTTTTCAGTCTGTAGCTTATGCCGGTCCTGAAACAGGAGTGAGAGACCGTGCATCTTATGTGCTTCAACAGGGAAAAATCAGATTGGTTTTAACAACAGGATTGAAATCTGACTCTCCTATCAACGAACACGTAAAAAAACATGGTGACGGAGTAAAAATTTTGGCACTTTGGGTAGATGACGCTTATGCAGCTTTCGAAGAAACAACTAAAAGAGGTGGAAAACCGTATTTAGAGCCTGTAACTTTAACTGATGAGCATGGTGAGGTAAGAATGTCCGGAATCTATACTTATGGAGAAACCGTTCATATGTTTGTTGAAAGAAAAAATTATAACGGAGCTTTCATGCCTGGGTATGAAAAGTGGGAAAGCAGCTACAAACCTGAAGAAGCCGGATTGCTATATGTAGACCACTGTGTAGGAAATGTAGACTGGAACAGAATGATCCCTACTGTTGAATGGTATGAAAAAGTAATGGGATTTGTAAATATCCTATCTTTTGATGACAAACAAATCAACACAGAATATTCTGCACTGATGTCTAAAGTAATGTCCAACGGAAACGGATTTGCAAAATTCCCTATCAATGAGCCGGCAGAAGGTAAAAAGAAATCTCAGGTAGAAGAATACCTTGACTTCTACGAAGGGGAAGGGGTACAGCACATTGCTGTAGCTACAAAAGATATCATCCACACAGTAACCGAACTTAAAAAACGCGGTGTAGAATTCCTTTCTGCTCCACCGGAAGCTTATTACGATATGGTTCCTGAAAGAGTAGGTCACATAGATGAAGATTTAAAGAAACTACAGGACTTAGGTATACTTATTGATCATGATGAAGAAGGGTACTTACTTCAGATTTTTACAAAACCTGTAGAAGACCGCCCTACCCTGTTCTTCGAAATTATTGAAAGACATGGCGCACAGAGTTTTGGTGCCGGAAACTTCAAAGCTTTATTCGAAGCCCTGGAAAGAGAGCAAGAGAGAAGAGGTAATCTTTAATTTTACATAAGAAATATTAAGTTTTGTCAGGATACAGTATTCTGGCAAAACTTTTTTATAAAACACACCATATGAGAAAATTTTTAATCGGGATTTTATTCTTTGGAACATTAGGGCTGAAAGCTCAGTATGGAACATTGGATGCAATTCTTAAAAGACTTGAAGAAAGAAAAGGCATCAATCAGAATCTTGAGCAGGTAAATATTGATAACAAGAAATTTGTTTTCATTAAAGATGAGGCAGACCATACGGAAAGAGACTTTATTATTATTAAAGGAAACAACGCAACCTATGTGGAGGTTTTCGATGATAAAGCCACAGGAGAAAGCAGTTCCAACGTTTTTACCGGTGATATTATCCGAAAGAAAAACATAATTTCTTTAAGAGCAGATATGCTTGAAAATAAAAAAGTTCCCTTGCCGGTTACCAAAACACTGCTCCTGACCCAACAGGATAATATCCTATACCTTATCGATGTCAATACAAAAGACCGATGGATTGATGAGCAATCTTACTCGAAAAAGGCAAAAAAATAAACACCTGGAAAAAATAAATTCCAGCCTCTGTTTTAATCTAACTAAAATCTAAACTTATGAAATCATTTGTAGACTATTCCTCAAATTCGGATTTTTCTATACATAATATTCCTTTTGGAGTAGCAGTTTTTAACAAAGAATATATCGGATGCTGTACAAGAATCGGAGATCAGGTTGTTGATCTTGCCACACTTTACGATCTTGGTTATTTTGAAGATATTGAAGGATTGGACGACAATATTTTTGAAGCATACACCATCAACGAATTTATCGAACTGGGTAAACCGGTTACCAATGCTGTCCGTGCAAAAATTCAGGCACTCTTACAGGAAGGATCTACCCTATCAAAAGATCAGAAAACAATTGAAGAAGCATTCTATGACCTGGATAAGGTAAAAATGATGATGCCTATTCACATCCCCAATTATACAGACTTCTACAGCAGCATTGAGCACGCTACCAACGTAGGAAAAATGTTCCGTGATCCAGCTAACGCGTTATTACCTAACTGGAAGCATTTACCGGTAGGTTACCACGGCAGAGCCTCTTCTATCGTTGTTTCAGGAACGGAAATCAATCGCCCAAAAGGACAAACAAAGCCTGCTGATGTAGACAAACCTGTTTTCGGACCATGTAAACAACTGGATTTCGAACTGGAAATGGCTTTCATTATCAATAAAAATACAGAGATGGGAGAAAGTATTTCTACAAAAGACGCTGAAGATTCCATCTTCGGTATGGTAGTTTTCAATGACTGGTCTGCAAGAGATATTCAGGCTTGGGAATATGTTCCACTAGGGCCTTTCCTAGCAAAGAACTTCGGTTCATCCATTTCTCCATGGGTGGTTACTCTTGAAGCTTTAGAACCATTCAGAACAGCTTCTCCAACACAAGATCCTGAAGTTCTAGAGTATCTGAAATTTGAAGGAGATAAAAACTACGACATCAACCTTGAAGTCTATATTCAGCCTGAAAACGGAGATCAAAATCTGATCTGTGAAAGCAACTACAAACACATGTACTGGAATATGACTCAGCAATTGGCACACCACACTGTAAACGGATGTAATGTTGAGGTAGGTGATCTATACGCCAGCGGTACTATTTCCGGTAGCGATCCAAAATCTTTCGGTTCTATGCTTGAATTGACATGGAGAGGTCAAAATCCTTTATCATTAAGCAACGGTGAAGAGAGAAAATTCATTGAAGATAATGATACTGTTACCATGAAGGCATGGGCTGAAAAAGATGGAGTGAGAGTAGGTTTCGGTGAGGTTTCGGGTAAAATTATCCCAACACTTTAATTTTTTTTCACCACAAAAGTCACAAAAGAATTAATGATCACGCAGTCATATTTAACAGATCTTACCTATAAAATAAATGGTGCTTGTATAGAAGTTCACAAAGTTTTAGGGCCTGGTTTATTGGAAAGCGTATATCATAAATGTCTGGAAGAAGAATTTAGATTAAGAAATATTAATTTTAAATCTGAATTGAAAGTTCCAGTACATTATAAGGGAAAAGAAATTAATTGTGATTTCTTTTGTGATTTTTTAGTTGAAGACCTAATTGTGGTAGAATTAAAGTCAGTTGTAAAGCTTAATGATATTCATAAAGCTCAACTTCTTAATTATATTAACTTAATGAAGAAACCCAAAGGGATTTTAATCAATTTTAATGTAAAAAATCTATATCATGAAGGACAGGAAACCTTTGTGAACCAATATTACGATATGCTTTTTTAAACTTTAAATATGAAAGCTATTTTACTTAAAAACTTTTGTGCCTTTTGTGGTTAAATTAGAATATGAAAACAGTAATCCCCTCCGAGATAACCTCCGTACAGTTACAAACCATTATGCAAACGGCCGTTTCACCGCGACCTATTGCTTTGGCATCTACGGTGGATAAAGACGGTCATCATAATTTATCACCATTCAGCTTTTTCAATATGTTCAGTACGGTGCCTCCGATTCTGATCTTTTCACCATCGAGAAGAGTGCGTGATAATACGACAAAACATACACTGGAAAATGTTCTGGAAGTTCCGGAAGTTGTAATTGGAACGGTAAATTTCCCAATTGTACAACAAATTTCTTTGGCTTCTACAGAATATGAAACCGGAGTTAATGAATTTGTAAAATCTGGTCTTACGATGAAAGATGCAGATCTTGTAAAGCCCAAACTGATTGAGGAATGTCCTGTAAATTTTGAATGCAAAGTGCTAGAGGTAAAACCATTGGGTGATCAGGGCGGTGCCGGTAATCTGGTAATCTGTGAGGTTCAGAAGATTCACATTCGTGAAGAATATCTGAATGAAGCAGGAAATCTTGATCAGCAAAAACTGGATATGGTAGCCCGCCTGGGCAGCAACTGGTATTCCAGAAGCAATGAAAACAATCTTTTTGAAGTACCCAAACCTTTAGTAACAAAAGGAATTGGTTTTGATCTTCTGCCGGAAGCCATCAAATACAGTAAAATCTTCACAGGAAATGATCTCGGGATGCTTGCCAATACGGAAGTATTACCATCCGGAGAATTCCATACCGAGGAAAATATTCATCGTGATGTTCAAAAACTTCTTCTGGAAAGTAAAATAGAGGAAGCATGGAGTATTCTTACCATTAAGTAAATAATTCTAACGATAAAAAAGACAGCCTGAAAAATTCAGGCTGCTTTTCTTTATTTTGCTTTTAAAGATTTTGTCACTGCGATTTTCTTCTTTTCGCTAAAATCTGTTAATGTTCCATTCTGATCTATCATAACATTTATATTGTCATCCTTGGCATCATAATAAATATCTGTGGAATATCCCGGACAATCATGCTGCTTACATCCTGTCACTTTATAAATCCCGTTTTCGGAGGTAACAGGGGTTTCTACATTGAAGTTTTTCACCATTTCATCATACTTTTTCCCCAGTAACTTCTTCAATCTGTCAGAAATAGTTTTATCTTCAAACAGTTTGATATCATGGGGATATTTTCCTTCATTTTTGGCAATGATATTGTCTGTACCCGGAACAGAGGCTGTTTTTGTTGAAGCAGAATCTGTTTTTGGAGCAACAGCCGAATCTTTGGGTGTTGTGGCAGCTAAAGAATCTTTGCTCACAGAAGTATCCGTTTTTGCTTCCTTATTACAGGAAACGACAAATAATGATAGCGCAAATGCGCCTGCAATGATTTTTTTCATAAATATAAGTATGTTGGTTAATATATTATAAAATGATTGTAAAGGTTTTAATTCAGTTTTTCTTTGATAAAATCAATACATTTTTCGGTGACGGTATTCAGATCTTTGGGTAAATCTTGATCAGCCCATGGTTCTTTTGCTCCAAAAGTATGATTGGCATTTTCAATAAGAAACAGTTCAGAATTTGGATTAAGAAGGTGAAGATGTTCAGCCTGCTTTACTTCTACAGCCTCGTCCTCTGTTCCATGTATAATCAACATATGAGCTTTTGCCATTTCGGCAGCCCGTTCTACATCAAATCGATGAATGTTTTCTTCATAATCTTCATAAAACTGATAATAATGAGGCATCTCCTGCTTCGTACGGCCGTTTAATGCATAATATACCCCTTCTTTTTCCCATTTTCCCAAGGCTTCCCCAGTAGGAAACCTTTCTAAAGTATCTACACTGGCTAAAGTAACCAAACCGTTGATTCTTTCATCTTCCGATGTTTTAATAATGGAAATACCTCCTCCTCTGCTGTGCCCGATCAAAACAACCTTCTCCGAATCTACATGTGGATTTTGAATAAAATGGTCAATAACAACCCCAAGATCTGAGAGTTCTTTAGAATAATTATTATTTCCAAAAGCTTCAAGATCAGCAAAATCATGAGGGTTATCGACCGTTGTTCCATTATGAGAAAAATTAAACTTTACAAAGAAATAGCCTGCTTCAGCCAATTTTTGTCCCATCAAATCCCATGCGCCCCAGTCTTTATATCCCTTGTACCCATGAACAAAGATGACCAACGGAAGTTTTTGGGTGGTATCTGTATAAAAACTATCAGCCAGAAAACCTCTTGTTTCCTTATTTTCTAAAAATATATCTTTTTCAATAATCAAATTCATAAAATAAACGAGTTTCATTTAACATAATTTACAGCTACAATGATAACTTAAATATAAATTTATGAAAAAAACTCTACTTTTTTTATTTTTAATTATATTTTATTGATTGAAATGGCATTATATCTCAGACGAATTGATAGGCTTCACTCTAAAAACAAAGGAAAGATTCTCTAAAAATGTATAAAAAATAAGCTTATTTTTGCCTTATGCAGAATTTAAGAACTGTAACCGTGATGCGTTACATTCTGCCGTTGAGAGAAGGAGGTTCTCTTCCTGCTTTGGCAGAAGCTGATGATGATTTCAAATATGTATTAAAATTCCGTGGTGCAGGCCATGGAGTAAAGATGCTGATCTCTGAACTTTTGGGTGGAAAAATTACAGAAGCGTTAGGATTGAAAATTCCTGAACTGGTTTTTATTACTCTTGATGCAGATTTTGGAAGAACGGAAGCCGATGAAGAAATACAAGATTTATTAAAGTATTCTGAGGGTTTAAATCTTGGCTTACATTATCTTTCCGGTTCCATTACTTATGATCCGGGTGTGAAAGTTGATCCGTTTCTGGCTTCGAAAATAGTATGGCTGGATGCATTTATCACCAATATCGATCGTACTTTTAAAAATACCAATATGCTGATGTGGCATAAAGAACTCTGGATCATTGATAATGGTGCCTCGTTTTATTTCCACCATTCATGGCAGAATTTTGATGCAGCCGCAAAAACGCCTTTCAAGTATGTGAAAGACCACGTACTGCTGCCTAAAGCTAAAATGTTGGATGAAGCTGATAAGTTTGCCCATGAAGTATTGAATGATGCCCTTTTCAGAGACATAGTCAATGCTATTCCCGAAGATTGGTTACATTGGAATGATGCTGAAGAAACTCCCGACGAAATCCGTGAAATCTATTTTCAGTTCTTAAAAACCAGATTCGAAAATTCTCAAATCTTTGTAAACGAAGCCAAAAATGCAAGGGGATAAAATATATGAATATGCGGTAATACGCTTGGTACCAAAAGTTGAAAGAGAAGAATTTTTCAATATAGGATTGGTGATGTTTTCTAAAAAAGAAAAATTCATCAAAGTAGAATTCTACCTTTGTCCGGATAAATTCAAATTCATGCACAGTAAACTTGATTATGATGATGTTATCCAGAATCTGATAAGTTTTCAGAAGATAGCCAATGGTGATAAAGATGGTGGCCCTATCGCTCTGCTCGACATTCCTGAGCGCTTTAGATGGCTGACCGCAGTAAGAAGTGCCGTTGTGCAGACTTCAAGACCTCATCCCGGAAAATCCAAAGATCTGGATCGCACTTTTGGTAAGCTTTTTGAGGAGTTAGTAAAATAACGATTCCCTCAAAAAAAATTATCATGAACTCATCCATCAACAACATATCAAACTACAGGTTTTTCACAAACCTGTTTTTTGTTTTATTTTTAAGTATTTCCAATTCATTTTTTTCACAAAACTTTTCACAAACACTGGTTAAAACACCTCCAGTAAAAAGTACTCTTCTTCCAGAGATAGCCAATATTACCGAAGATATTACTTACACAATCAATAGAAAAGGCAGTCCGGTTAAACTGGATGTTTTTACGCCTAAAAATGCTTTGACAGAGAAGTTGCCTGTGCTTATCTACATTCATGGTGGTGGATGGGTAGGAGGAGACAAGATCATTCATGCTGATAATTATGTGGAAACTACGATTGCAAAGCTGATGGCCAAAAAATATGCTGTAGTCAGCATCAACTATACACTTCTCAATGACAGTACCCATTTTCCACTTCCGCTGGAAGATACCAAAGATGCGATAAGATGGGTAAGAAAAAATGCAGAAAAATACAATTTCGACACTCATAATATTGGCCTTTTCGGAGCATCAGCAGGTGCACACCTTGCCTTAATGGCGGCCTACACTCCGGACAATACTTATATTGGCAATCCTGAGCTTTCCTCCTACTCAGCAAAAGTTAATTATGTTATTGATCATTATGGCCCTGCTGACCTGAATAAGCTATTTCATACAAGACTGGGAACCATCCCTGTGGCTATGATTGGGTTAATTTCAAAGAAGATTGTCAGTTTACAACAAGATTTAGTAAAAGGACTTTCCGGATATGATGTAAAAAAAGATCAGGGCAGGGCAATAGAATATTTCAAAACCATATCTCCGGTTTATTTTGTTTCTGAAGCCGTTCCCACTTTGATTGTTCAGGGGAATAGCGATAAAATTGTTCCTTTAAGTCAATCGAAAAAACTGTACAGGAAATTAAAAAGAGCTAAAGTACAAACCTCTTTAATTGTTGTAGATAAAGGTGTTCACGGCTTCGGTACTACAGATAAAGCATATCTTGATAAACTTACAGATGAAATGGTGGATTTCGTTGTATCGCAGAAAAAGTAAAAAATATAATCAATACTTTATAATTTAAGTCATATTATTTTTGTCTAGATATCGCTTTTTATGTACTGAAAGACTATACTATTAAACATTATTTGCTGATTATATTTAATCTGAGAGGTTTTTAATTTTTAACCACAGATTTCACGGATGTGTACAGATGATTGTGTTTTTATTGGATGGGGATGATAATAATGGGTTGATTGATAATATTGGTAAAAATTGGTGGGAAGAATTGATATGATTTTTAGTTTTTATAGCTAAGAAGTAATGATGAAAATGAAAAGATTGATCTATTTCTTTTTCAAATTCCTGTAGCGCTTTTTTGCCTGCTGTGATAATTTTTATACATTTGTTATGCTTTAGGGGTATTCTGAAAAGAATTGAGAGAGTCCCTTTGAACCTGATACGGCTTACACCGGCGTAGGGAAAAGCAAAACTACATTATATTGTAATGTACCTTTTGTTCCGGATTTTTCCTAAAGCTATTTTTATTTTAATATAACAATGGAAAAAACTCTCTGGCAGCAAGTTCAGCTTGTACAACAAAAGTCTCCCCTGGTTCACAATATTACCAATTACGTAGTGATGAACAATACAGCCAATGCTCTTTTGGCTGCAGGAGCATCTCCTATTATGTCTCATGCCAAATCTGAGATCAGAGAAATGATCAATATCGCCCATTCGGTAGTGATTAATATCGGTACTCTTGATGAATACTGGTCCGAATCGATGCTTATGGCTGCAGAAACAGCAAATGCTATACATAAGCCTTGGGTTTTAGACCCTGTTGGAGCGGGAGCGACTTCATTTCGCGACCAGATTTTACACCAGCTTTTACAGTATCATCCTACAGTGATCAGAGGGAATGCCTCTGAAATTATTGCTTTAGCCAAGATCAATACAACAGTCACCAAAGGGGTTGACAGTACCGCAGAAAGTAATGAAGCGATTGACGCAGCTCAAATTTTAGTCGATCAGTACAATACGATTGTTTGTATTTCTGGTGAAACGGATATTATCCTTAGTCCTCAACAAACTTTTTTTATTAAAAATGGGCATCCTCTTATGACGAAAGTCACTGGTCTTGGATGCTCAGCCACAGCATTAATAGGAGCATTCATAGGGTCCTCAGAAGATAAATCATTAGGAACAACCGCTGCAATGGCACTCCTGGGAATTTCCGGAGAACTTGCAGTTCAGGAAAGCAAAGGTCCGGGAAGCCTTCAGGTTAATCTGATTGATAAGCTGTACAATATTACTGAGGAAGAATTCATCCGTCATTTGAAGATTGAAAAAAAATGAGTCTACATTCCTTTCCTTACCAATTATATCTTGTAATTTCAGAAGCTGACTGTGCTGGAAAAAATTTCCTAAAAGTTGCAGAACAGGCAATTCTCGGTGGTGTAGATATCATTCAGTTGCGAGAAAAAAACGACTCTACTGCTTTATTTCTTCAGAAGGCACGCCAACTTCTTGAGATTACCGATAAATATAACATTCCTCTTATCATTAACGATAACATTGAAGTGGCTGAAAAAGTAAATGCTGCAGGAATTCATGTTGGAAACAGTGACTCTGCTCCTACCTATCTGAGACAGCAACCTTCCATTAAAGATAAAATAATAGGGTATTCTATAGAACATTTAGTACAACTTGATAATCAGGAAACTTCTGTGTCAGATTACCTCGGAATAAGCCCCGTATTTAAAACCAATACTAAAACAGATACCATTACGGAATGGGGACTTGAGGGCATCGCTAAGATCAGGCAGCTTACAGAAAAACCGCTGGTTGTGATAGGAAATGTACATCTGGAAAATGCGAAAATGATCATGAATGCAGGAACAGACTGCCTCGCTGTAGTATCAGCAATATGCAGTGCTGATAATCCTCAAAAAGCAGCATATGAATTAAAAAACGAAATCTTAAAATGAAAAAATATAAATATCCATCCGTATTGACCATAGCCGGTTTTGACGGAAGCGGTGGCGCCGGAATTCAGGCGGATATCAAAACGGCTTCTGCATTAGGATGTTTTTCTACATCTGTATTAACGGCCTTACCTGTACAAAATACTCAAGGAGTAAGAAATATCTATCCGATTGCTGTTGAAGCGGTTGCAGATCAAATCAAAGCGATTCTGGAAGATATCGTTCCTGATGCTATTAAAATCGGGATGGTTCATACGCCTCAGCTGGTTGAAACCATCGTTTCTACCTTATCTCAATATAAAAAGATCCCCATTGTGTTTGATCCTGTAATGGTAGCCACCAGCGGACACCGATTGATTGAAGAAGAGACCATTCAAGCAATTACCGAAATGCTTTTCCCCATTGCCGATGTAATTACGCCCAATATGGATGAGACCGCTATTCTGGCAGACATGAAAGTAGAAACCCTTGAGGATCTTTACACAGCAGGAAAAAAGATCAAAACATTGGGATGCAAGACAATTCTTCTTAAAGGCGGTCATCAGGAAACCTCAACGATAACGTCTTTGTTTTATGATGAATCTGATCTATTTCATTCTTTTGAAACTATAAAATTTGCGACCCACAATACCCATGGTTCCGGCTGTACGCTTTCTTCAGCAATCGCGGCTTATATTGCTCAGGGAAAAACTTTGTACGACGCTGTTTCTTTAGCTCAGGATTATGTTTATCAGGCTATAGAAAACGGAATGGATGTACAAACAGGACTTGGAAATGGTCCGCTTAATCACTTTTTTAACCCTCAAAAACTCATCAAAAATGAAATGGTCTGAACAAACCTGGAATGATATTGAAGAATGCTACCAATCTATTCTTGATATGCTTTTTATAAAAGAATTATCAGATGGCAGTTTACCTCAGGAAAAATTCCGTTTTTACATGGCTCAGGATTCTCTGTACTTAGAACACTTTGGAAGAACTCTTTCTCTGATTGCTGCTAAAATCCCGGATCTTCAGGATGTATTGGCTTTCATGCGTTTCGCAGAGAATGCTATTGTTGTAGAAAATGCATTGCACGAGTCTTACTTTAAAGATTTCGGAGTGAACGATAAAGGTATTTTACAGCCTGTCTGCCATCATTACATTCATTTTCTGAGAAGTACAGCTGCTTTGGAGTCTGTAGAAATTGCCGTAGCTGCAGTATTACCTTGTTTCTGGATTTACAGGGAAGTTGGAAATTATATCTACAAAATTCAGAATACCGACAATAATCCTTATGAAAAATGGATCGCTACCTACGCCGGAGAAGAGTTTTCTGCCGCAGTGGATCAGGCAATAGCTATTTGTGATAAAATCGCTGAAAACAGTACTGCTGAGACCAGAAAAAAAATGACCGAAGCTTTCATTACAGCATCCCGCATGGAATATCATTTCTGGGAAGCTGCCTATGAACTTAAAACCTGGAAATAAAATCTGCAAGGTTGATAGTACTGGTTTCTACCTTTTAAATTTTCAACCTATCCTGTCATTTTCAGAATATCACAGAAAATAAAAACGGAACCTTGTAAAATAAAGGTTCCGTTTTTTTGTAAAAAGTAAAATATTGTTTAAAAATTGAAATTCAATCTGGAGAAAACATACCTTCCGTTCTGCCCAAACTGTGAGGTGGAACGGGAATAAACAAACTGATCGTTATTGGAAGATACTGCAAGATTTTTGGTAGGATAAATATCAAAAACATTGTTTACCCCTAAAGTCAATCCTATATTTTTTGTAAACTGATACACTACAGAAATATCGGTAATGATCTTATCTCCTATTTTCTGATGCTCGTTAGGCTCTATAATACCATCACCATTTGCATCTACTATATCAGCTCCGGTCACTTTTCCGAAATAGGTATTTCTAAGGTAGAAACTTGCATTTTTCCATGAAAGGGTATGAGAAAGACTGGCTTTCACTCTAGGAACCGCTTCTTCCAGATACACTCTTGATTTTTCAGAGAAATAAATCTTTTCAAGATTCGGAGAAGCCAACAGTCCTGCTGAGTGAATATCTCCAACCTGCTTAGTCTGGTTCAGATTCACCGCAAAGTTATTATCTAACTTAAAGTCTGAAAATCTTGTATTATGAGAAATCACAATATCCAATCCTTTCGTTTCTGTATCAATGGCGTTGGTAAAGAACTGTGCTGCATTCACATTTAATTTGTCATACTGTAGCTGTGCATCCACTGGTACATCTTTTCTTAAGAATTGGTCTGTAAGAATGATTCTGTTATTAATTTTAGTAAAATATCCATCTGCTGTAAAGGTCAGATTCACAGAAGGAATTCTATATGTGAATCCTATACTTGCAGATTTTGAAGTTTCCTGTTTCAGTTTTGGCATATTCAGCAGACCTGCCAATTGGGAGTCATTGCTGAAAGTTCCTACTTCCAAAAGCTGATTATTGGTAAATAAAGTAGACGTTACATTATAATAAATCTGGTGGATAGAAGGTGCTCTGAATCCGGTAGATCCTGCAAATCTTACATTGAAGTTTGGAGCAACCTTGATTCTGGAAGCCAGTTTATAGTTAAAAGTAGATCCAAAGTCTGAATAGTTTTCATATCTCGCAGCAGCATCTACTAAAAGCCAGTTGGTAAAATTGAACTCAACATCTGCATACGCTGCCAATGACTGTCTGTTTTTATTCACTGCATTCTCAGGTCTAAATCCATTGAATACCTGTGAACCTCCAGGAAGAGGCTGTCCAAAGAAATCTGTAGCTCTTTGAGCCGGATCGCCATTCCAGATGTTTCCATACTGGTCATAAGTCTGGTAAGAAGCTTCTTCTCCCTGTGTTATTTTGAAATTTTCAAAACGGTGTTCACCTCCAAATGCAACGTTGATTCCTTCCAAAACATCATATTTTTTAGAAAAGTCTAAATTGATTGTATTCTGTGAAAATCTTAAACCTCCTGCATTAAATTCATTTGGAGAAGCAAAACGCATTGAAGTATTTCCCGTGTTTCCAATATTATAGGTAAATGCGTTTTGTCCGAAAGTATTACTGAAATCAATATTCCAGCCCTCCCATTTTCCTTTGATTCCAGCTGCTAAAGAAAGATCCTGGATATCGGTTCCAATTTGTGGAAGATACCCATTAGGATAGAGTCCTGTAAAGGTTCTGCTTTCTCTAGGTCTTCTGTAAAATCCTCCGGAAGTACCATGTCTTATACTGTATCCTCCAAAAGTATATACTTTCCAATCGTCATTAATAGGCAATTCAGCATTGATAAAAAACTGATGATTATTAAGCTTCGACTGGCCTACCTGCATGTTGAAATCTTTTCGGTTCAGTCCTCTGTATGCAAGCTCCTGATCGGTTACATCTGCTCCTAAAATTCCCTGTAAAGCGCCGATTGTATTCGCTCCCTGGATTGAATTTTGCAAATCCTGAGAAAAATATCCTACCTGCTGTGCATATTGATGCACATAGTTTACAAGCTGTTGAGGATTGGCTATATCTTTAATATCAGTAAAAAGAGAAGAAAGATTAACTCCGTTATTCAAAGCACGCTGCTCAATAGCATTATAGGCATTATAAATAGGACCACTTTCCGTCCCTGCTCTATAAGTAGGATTTCTGAACTGTGAAGTCCATGTAATGTTGAAGAAACCTCCTCTTTTTCCAATTTTGTTTCCGTAGTTCAGATCCAGTTGGATATTCTGTCCATCAAAATTTCCAGTATGATCATTGGCTGCAGGGGTTAAATTTCCTCCATAACTGATCTGCCCCGCCAGTTTTCCGGTATCTTTTTTCAGTTCAAGATTGATCACTCCGGCAATGGCATCAGATCCATACTGTGCAGAAGCACCGTCTCTCAAAACTTCTATTCTGTTTAAGGCAAAAGATGGAATGGCATTCAAATCCGTTCCTACTGTACCTCTTCCCGGTGTTCCATTTACGTTAACAAGTGCTGAAGTATGTCTTCTTTTCCCATTAACCAATACCAATACCTGGTCTGGTCCCAATCCTCTCAACTGAGCAGGATCTAGGTGATCTGTTCCATCTGAGTTGGTTTGGATGGTAGAGGTGAAAGATGGAGCAACAGCATTCAGAATCTGTCCGATGTTGGTCTGTGGAAGAATAACCGACGACTCCTTTACATTGAATACATCTACCGGAACCGGGCTGTCTATTTTGGATCTGGCACCGGCTCTTGATCCCAATATAACAACTTCTTCTACATTATTGGTTTTTATAGTGTCTTTACTCGTTTTTACACTGTCTTTCTCCTGCCCGTAGGTAAATACACCAAGGAAAAATAGAACAGAGGCCGAAAGAATAGTTTTCTTATTTTTCATAGTTTAGAAATTGATTAACATTCATGTTTTTTTACAAGTTGCAAATGTAGAATTTAATTATTAGTCCACAAAAATAATAGACTTTGTTTTTGTAAAAAATAGTTATCGTTTCTTTCTATCCCTCACTTAAAGTTATGATAAATTAAGAAACATTCAATAAAAAACTTACTTTATTCAATATAAAACCCAAAACAATACAGAAAACACAATATATATAAAGAACTATATCGCTCTATAATTACTCTTTCGATCAAAAAAGCAATGTGTTCAACAACGAATAGCTTTACGAATGTTTTACTAAAAATAAAAACGGACCCAATTCTAGAGTCCGTTTCTTTATCTATTGATTTTTAAATTAAATCTTAGTCAACTTAGCATATTTTAAGATCAAATTTTTCTCACCTTCATGGATAAAAATAACCTTGGCCTTGATATTCTGAGGATCTGTTCCATCCAGGAAAGTAACTTCTCCAATTCCAAAACGGTCATGTCTTACTTTATCTCCCACTTCAATATCCTGAGAGGAAGCACCGCTTGGATTGATAATTTTTGCTGTACTTACTGGTTTTAGCTTTCTTACCTCTGGAGCCGGTTTCGAGTTATCTCCTCTATCGATGCTCTTTTTTTCAACCTTTTTGAAAGATTTCATTTCAGATGGATGTTCGTCAAAAATATTAGACTTTACACCTGAGTTATTGATAAACCTTTTTTCCAATACAGGATTAAGAAATTCGATATACTCATCATCAATCTCACTTAAGAACCTTGATGGCTCTGCATCCGTAATTTTTCCCCATTGGAAACGGGATACCGCATAGGAGAAAAAGACCTGCTTTTCTGCTCTGGTTAACGCTACATAAAACAATCGTCTTTCCTCTTCAAGATCTTCTCTGGTAGCAGAGCTCATAAAGCTTGGGAAAAGGTTTTCTTCAAGTCCCACCAAATGAACTACCGGAAACTCCAATCCTTTTGAAAGGTGAATCGTCATTAATGAAACCATATCATCTTCCAAGTCTTTGTTTTGAGTATCTGCAGAAAGGGCAATGTTTTCAAGGAAATTGGAAAGGCTAGGATCTCCGTCTTCCAACTGTATTTGTTCCTCAATGAATCCCTGCATCGAGTTCATTAATTCCTGAACGTTTTCCACTCTGGAAATCCCTTCAGGAGTCTGATCATCTTTCAGGAATTTGATGAGGCCGCTTCGTTTAGCAACTTCCATAGCCACACTGTAAGCCGTTTCTGTTTTCAGTAATACCTGAAATGCCTTGATCATCGACCAGAAATCGTTTAGCTTGTTCAATACTCCATTGTTCAAGCCCAATTGTGGTGCATATATCGGAAGATTATCCAAAACTTGTGACACGGCAATATTCTGTGCATCAGCAAAAACAACCAATTTATTCTGAGTGGTTTCACCAATTCCTCTTGCCGGATAGTTGATAATTCTCATTAAGGCTTCAGAATCATTTTCATTGATCAGAAGGCGCAAATAGCCAATAAGATCTTTCACTTCTTTTCTCTGATAGAAAGAAAGTCCTCCGTATACTTTGTACGGAATATTTTTACGTCTCAAAGCATCTTCAAATGCTCTGGTCTGAGAGTTTGTTCTGTATAAAATAGCAAAATCACTATACTTTCTCTGGTCGCGGTTGCGAAGTTCCCAGATATTTCCAGCTACAAAGTTGGCTTCATCTGCATCAGAAAGTGAACGGTAAATTTTAATTTTATCTCCTTCTTCATTATCACTGAAAACATTTTTCTTGAACTGCTGCAGGTTTTTTGCAATCACTACATTGGCAGCATTTACAATATTCTGGGTAGAACGGTAGTTCTGTTCCAAAGACACACTTTTAGCGTCTGTATAATCTTTTTGAAAATTTAAGATATTATGAATATTTGCTCCACGGAAAGAATAAATGGACTGAGCATCGTCTCCTACCACACAGATATTTTCAAATTTTGAAGCCAAAGCTTTTACAATAAGATACTGAGAATGATTGGTATCCTGGTACTCATCTACCATGATATATCTGAATCTATCCTGATATTTTGCCAACACTTCCGGAAAACGCGTCAGTAATTCATTGGTTTTCAAAAGAAGATCATCAAAATCCATAGATCCGTTTTTGAAACATTGTTCAACATATCTTTGATAAATCTGCCCAATGAACTTCATATTAGCCTTTTCATCAGCCTCCATCAATTCCGGATTATTGAAATAAGCTTTTACCGTGATTAGGTTGTTCTTGTAAGTAGAAATTCTTGCCTGAACTTTTTTAGGCTTATAAAGATCGGCATCAATGTTCATATCTTTCAATACTTTTTTGATGACGTTCAATGCATCCTGTTGATCGTAAATAGTAAAATTGGAAGGATATCCCAGGTAATGGCCTTCAATTCTTAAAATTCTCGCAAAAACCGAGTGAAAAGTTCCCATCCAAAGGCTTCTGGCATTGCTGTCTCCGACAACTTTTGCAATACGCTCTTTCATTTCCTTTGCAGCCTTATTGGTAAAGGTAAGGGCCAGAATATTGAAAGGGTCTATACCATTGTGTATCAAATGGGCAATACGCATAGTCAATACACGTGTTTTTCCGGAACCGGCTCCCGCAAGTACCATCAGAGGTCCTTGTAAAGAGGTAACGGCTTCATATTGTGATTCATTGAGTCCTTTCAGATAATCCATACAGCAAAAAAAATTTTGGGAACACAAAATTAATATATTCAAAGGAGAAATCAAATTTTGATTAGAGAAGTTAAAGGTTAGATCTTCTTAAATCATTTAACTGGCCGAGCATTTTATGTCTATAATTTTTGTTCTGAAAAGAAAATCCAACAGAACAACTATTTTTATTTTCCGGGTAGTAATTAATTGTTGATTAATTTTAAAGATATGTAACAATTAATTCATTTTTCCTACTAATTGTGTAAACAATTTCTAAGTTTATGAAAAAGCGATTTCTTTCTGCTGCAGCCGTAGCTTTCTTCGGACTCATGCTGAATGCACAGCAAATCAAATTCGAAGAGTATGACCTTCCCAATGGTCTTCATGTAATTCTTCATCAGGATAATTCTGCTCCGGTAGTTACAACCGGTGTCATGTATCATGTTGGAGCTAAAGACGAGGTAAAGGGAAGAACAGGCTTTGCACACTTCTTTGAGCACCTTTTGTTTGAAGGGACTCCCAACATCAAAAGAGGTGAATGGTTCAAGATTGTTTCGTCAAACGGGGGGCAAAATAATGCCAATACTACCAATGACAGAACGTACTATTATGAAACTTTCCCTTCCAACAACGAACAGCTTGGACTTTGGATGGAAGCTGAAAGAATGCGCCATGCGGAAATCAACCAGATCGGTGTAGACACTCAGAGAGAGGTTGTAAAAGAAGAAAAAAGATTAAGAATGGATAACCAGCCTTATGGAAATCTTTTCCCTACTATTCAGAAAAACCTATTTACCAATCACCCATACAACTGGCCAACAATCGGTTCTATGGAAGATCTTAATTCGGCAAAGCTTGAAGAGTTTCAGGCATTTTACAAAAAATATTATATTCCGAACAATGCAACTTTAGTTGTAGCGGGAGATATTAAGCCAGAACAGACTAAGAAATGGATTGAGGAATATTACGGAGGTATCCCGAAAGGAACTATTTATCCAAAAGACTTCCCTAAAGACGCTCCTATTACTCAGGAAAAAGAAGTAACAGCCACTGATCCAAACATCCAGCTTCCTGCTTATATTTTTGCTTACAGAACTCCGGCTAATAAAGAAAAAGATGCCTATGTTCTGGATATGCTTTCTACTTATCTAAGCAGCGGAAAATCTTCTGTTCTTTATAAAAAATTAGTAGATCAGGATAAAAAAGCACTTCAGGTAGCAGCGTTCAACCAGGGACTGGAAGACTACAGTATTTTTGCATTCTTCGCTATTCCTATGGGACAGACTACCAAACAGACTTTACAGGCTGATATTGATGCTGAAATCAAAAAATTACAGACGACTCTTATTTCTGAAGAAGATTATCAAAAATTACAAAACCAATTTGAAAATCAGTTTGTTAATCAGAATTCAAGCATTCAGGGAATTGCAGCTTCTTTAGCAACCAATCACGTATTGATGGGAAATACGAATCTTATCAATAAGGAAATCGACATTTACAGATCTATCACAAGACAGGACCTGCAGAATGCAGCTAAAAAATATCTGAATTCCAACCAAAGAATCATCATCAATTACGTTCCTGAGAAAAAATAATTTTATCAATGAAAAAGCAACTCACCTATATAGCAGCGTCATTTTTATTTGCAGGAATGCTTTCTGCTCAAAAAATCGACCTAAATGCAATGCCAAAGCCAGGTCCAACTCCTGCCATCAACATTGCTAAACCTAAAACCTTCCAATTGAGCAATGGCCTTACTGTAATGGTTGTTGAAAACAACAAATTGCCTAGGGTAAACACAACTCTTTCTATAGACAGACCTCCATATCATGAGGGAAATATTACGGGAGTAAGTGAAATCATGGCCGGCCAGCTTGATAACGGAACGACTAATCTAAGCAAAGATGACTTCAATAAAAAGGTAGATTTCTTAGGGGCTAACCTTAGCTTCAGTGCCAGCGGAGCTTCTTCCAACTCACTTTCAAAATATTTTCCGGAAGTATTGGGATTAATGGCTGATGCTATCGTTAATCCAAAGTTTTCTGCTAAAGAAATTCAAGATGCTAAAGAAAGAACGATTGAGGGATTAAAAGCGGATGAGAAAAACGCTTCCAACATCGCAGGAAAAGTATCGAATGCGTTAATGTATGGCAAAAATACTTCAAGAGGAGAATTTGAAACCGTTGAATCTATCAACAAAATTCAGTTGGCAGATGTACAGAATGTTTACAGCAAGTATTACACACCGGATAATGCTTATTTAGTCATTGTAGGAGATGTAAAATTCGATCAGGTAAAATCATTAGTTGAAAAAGCTTTTGCTGGCTGGAAAAAATCCAACACAAAGTTTGCGCCATTAGAACCCGCTTCCAATGTAGCAAAAACAGAGATCAATGTGGTAGATGTTCCATCTGCGGTACAATCTGTATTATCAGTAAGCAATCTTACTACCCTTAAAATGAAAGACCCGAATTACTTCCCTGCTACAATTGCCAATTATATTCTTGGTGGCGGTGGTGAAGCAAGGCTTTTCATGAACCTGAGAGAGAAAAACGGATTCACTTACGGAGCATACTCTACAATGAGTGCCAGCAAATATTCTCCTGAGTTTTCTGCTGAAACAAGTGTAAGAAATGAAGTGACCGATAAGGCTATTAAAGAATTAATCAATGAGCTGAACGGCATTTCTACAGTAAAGCCTGAAGAACTGGCCAATGCAAAAGCAAAGCTGAAAGGATCTTTCATTATGTCTCTGGAAAAACCGGAAACTATCGCAAGGTTTGCACTTAATCAAAAAGTTCAGGACCTACCTGCTGATTTTTATACCAATTATCTAAAATCTATTGATAAAGTAACAGCTGCAGATGTTTCCAATGCGGTAAAAACTACAATCCTTCCAAACCAAAGCAGAATTTTCGTTGCGGGTAAAGCATCTGATATTTCGGAAGGACTGGAAAAATTAGGATATCCTGTAAAATATTTTGACAAAGAAGCTAATCCGGTAAGCAAACCTGCAGTACAGAAAGTGGATGCCAATGTTACTATAGCTTCTGTTGTGGACAAATATATCAATGCAATCGGAGGAAAAGCTAATTTGGCGAAAATTTCTTCCTATACAACCAATGCTTCGATGTCTATGCAAGGGCAGACCATCGATTTGAAAATGATAAAAGCACAGGGCGGAAAAGAACTTACTACAGTAACAGCAATGGGACAGGTTGTTCAGAAGCAGGTATTTGACGGAAAAACCGGATATTCTATGCAAATGGGAAAAAAAGTTGACATCACACCTGAAGAACTTGCTGCCAAGCAAAAGAATACTGAACTTTTCGAAGAACTAGGTTTTGCAAAGTCTACTGATTATAAATTAGGAGGAATTGAGAAAATCGCAGGTGAAGATTCTTACGCCATTAAAGGTGGAGATACTACCTATTACTACAGTGTGGCAACGGGACTAAAAACCGGAGAAACCAAAAAAGTAAAAGCTCAAGGCCAGGAAATGAATATTCCAACTACATACTCCAACTACAAAGAGGTAGAAGGGGTAAAAATGCCTTACACAATTTCTGTAAGCCAAATGGGAATGGATATGACAATGACGGTAAAGTCTTATGAGATCAATAAGGCTACAGATGCTGATTTTAAATAATAACATCTTCTTTTTATAGAAAAAACGGCAACAATTGTTGCCGTTTTTTATTTTTATCAACATTTGGCGACATCTTTTTTTGTTGTTCAGTAAAAAAAGATTAAATTTGCCCATTCAAAAAGATATCAGAATTAATGGATACTATATTTACACTATTGATGGTTCTTATTATGATTGCCAGTGTTTTATTGGTGATTATTGTTATGGCTCAAAACCCAAAAGGAGGAGGCCTTTCCAGTACATTTGGAGGTGCATCATCTGCACAGTTCGGAGTACAGAGAACCAATGATTTCATGGAAAAAGCAACATGGACTCTAGGCGGAACGATCATTGTTCTTATCCTTATAAGCGTTGTAATAACAGGTAAGCCGTCTCAAGTGGCTCCAGCTCAGCAACCGGCAAAGAAAGAAGCTCCTGCAAAACAATCTGCTCCTGCTTCTTCAACAACTACAGCTCCGGTACAGGCTCCTGCAGCACCGGCAAAATAAGAAGAATATTATCTTACATACAACAAAAGCAACTCAATATGAGTTGCTTTTTTATTTTAGTCTGATCTTTTCAATCTGATGTCGGAGTTTTAATCCGGCTTTTAAAAACGAATACTGCATGGGCTTTGCCTCTTTGTAATACTTATCTATAAAGATCTGCATCGCACCATAGAATCTCTCCAGATAAACTTCATCTTTTACGGTACTTTCTCCTTTATGATGAAGAATAGAAACTTTTCCATAATAAAAGTTCTGATAACCATTTCTGAGAAAAGTATAGCAAAGATCAATATCTTCTCCGTACATAAAGTAAGCTTCATCCAGCCCTCCGATTTTCTGATATACCTCTTTTTTAGCCAATAAAAACGCGCCTGTGATTACATCTATCTCAGCTATCGCATCTTCTTCCAGGTCGTTTCTATAATAAGACTTAGAATTATTCTTTTTAAAATTGGTAAAAAGCTTTTCAAAAGAATTGAACATATCAGGGACAGAACGTTTGCTCTCGGGAAGAAAGTTTCCCTCAGCATCGTGCATACGAACTCCCAGACATCCAAAATCAGGTTTTGAATCGGCAAAATCAAGAAGGCTCTTCATATCATACCCTTCCAGTTCCGTATCGGGATTTAAAAGTAATACATACTCTCCTACAGCGGTTTGTATAGCCTGATTATTAGCCTTTGAAAACCCTCCGTTTATATCAGAGGAGATAAAACGTACTTTGGGAAATTCGGGAATAAGATCTCCCCAAGAGCTGTCTGTAGAAGCATTATCAATGACAACAACCTCATATTCTACATCCGTTATATATTTCTGAATAGATACAAGACAGTTTCTGAGCAGCTGAGTAACATTATAATTTACAATAATAACAGACAACTTCATATTAATCTTTTTCGTTATAGGGTAGCCTGTTAATAATAGATCTCCCTAATGAAATCTCATCAGCATACTCCAATTCATCACCCACTGAAATTCCTCTGGCAATACTGGAGAAATTCACTTTAAAGTTTTTAAACTTCTTATAAATATAATACGCAGTGGTATCCCCTTCCATTGTTGCGCTTAAAGCAAAAATAAATTCTTTTACTTGACCATCATTCAGCTTCTTTTCAATACTCGGAATATTCAGCTGACCGGGCCCTACTCCTTCCATTGGAGAAATCTTTCCTCCTAAAATAAGATATTTCCCGGTATACTTCCCGGTATTTTCTATAGCAATAACGTCCCTTACATCTTCCACAATGCAAATCAACTCTCCATTTCTCTTTTCATTGCTGCATATTTCACAGATGTCAAAATCAGAAAAATTATGACATTCTTTACAGTACTTTATTTCATTGACAAGGTTGATCAGGGAATTTCCAAGGCTTACCGCTCTGGAATTAGGCTGTTTCAATAGATGTAGCGCCAATCTCAAAGCTGTTTTTCTCCCAATCCCAGGCAGTCCCGAAATTTCATCAACCGCCTTTGCCAAAACTTTACTTGGGTAATCCATAGTTACAAAAATAAGGATTATAGTTGAGGAAATGATGAGAAATGGTAAATGGTGAACGGAAAGTTGAAAGTTAAAAGTGGAGAATGAAAACCAACAGCTTTTCAGTTTTGATGTATTACTGTGGATACTTTGCTCTTCACTTTCTTTTTAATCCCTCTATTTAAGACAATGATAAATTACCGTATAAAACCGGTCCCAGTCCATAAAAAAAACCTCTATATTTGCGCCTTAAATTAAATATGAAAAAAATTAACGAGCATGGTACTTAACAACCTAAATTATCCTCTGGATTTCAAATTCAAAATCACTACCTTAGCAAGCGACTTCAACATTACTGACAGAAATGGAAACTACGTAGCCTACGTACGTCAGAAAATGTTCAAACTGAAAGAAGATGTTATTGTTTTTAATGATGAGAGCAAATCGAAGGAACTTTTCAGAATCAGAGCTAACCAATGGATTGATTTCAACGCATCGTATTCTTTAAATGATCTTATTGATAATAAAAATTTCGGAAGATTGGCAAGAAAGGGAATGCGTTCTATCTGGAAGGCAAGTTACGATGTTATGGATGACCATGATCAGCCTAAATTCAAAATTCAGGAAGATAATGCATGGGTAAGATTCTGGGACAGTTTTGTAGGCGAACTTCCTATCATCGGAATGTTTACAGGATACTTCCTTAATCCTTCTTACACGGTAACAGGAATGGACGGAAAAGCATATTTCAAATTGAAAAAAATGCCTTCATTCTTCGGAAGAAGATTTCAGTTGGACAGACTGATTGACATTGATGATGAAGACGAAAGTTTAGTGATCCTTTCATTATTAATGATGACATTACTGGAAAGAGCGAGAGGTTAAGAAAACAAATAAAACCAAAAACAAATGAAATACGTAATCATTTTATTTTCAGCATTTCTAATGGTAGCCTGCAAGAAAGAAAAAGAAACCGTTTCAAATTCTACTCCTGCAGATTCTTTATCTATTGTTAAAGATTCTGCCACTTCAGGTCACTCTTCAGGTAATATTTTGGTTGGAACTATTCCATTTCCAAAAGAAATTAAAGAATGTTCCTGTTATTTTGCCAAAAACAAAGCCGATTTTGAAACCGAAAAATACATCTATGCAGATGATGCGGGAAAAACAGCTTATATGATGCTGGATGGCAAAAGACTCGCAATGAATCTTATCTCATCAAGCGATATGGAAGTGGATGAAACCCTTACTAAAGAAATAGAAAATGGTGATTACAAAATTTCGGTAAAAGGAAAAAAAATAAAAGGTGAAGAAGCTCTGTTATTTGAGGGTACTCTGACGATTGAAAAACCGGACGGTACTACTTTCACCACTCCGATCTATGGAGAATGTGGATGTTAATAAAAGCGAAATCACACAAAAATGCTTCTGTATCTCACAGAAGCATTTTTTATTTCGTAAATTTGAGAAAAATAAATTTCAATGGAATTATCTAATATAGAACCGCAAATAATCTGGAAAAATTTCTCCAAGTTAAATGCAGTTCCAAGACCATCAAAAAAAGAGGAAAAAGTAATTGCTTTCATCAAAGGATTTGGCGAAGATCTTGGATTGGAAACTACTGTAGATGAAGTAGGAAATGTAATTATTAAAAAACCTGCCACTGCAGGAATGGAAAACCGTAAATCTATTGTACTTCAGTCACATTTGGATATGGTTTGCCAAAAAAATAATGACGTTAGTTTTGATTTTGAAACAGAAGGAATCAAAATGGAAATTGATGGTGACTGGGTAAAAGCAAAAGGAACTACTCTGGGAGCAGACAATGGTTTGGGAGTAGCGACAATCATGTCTATTCTTGAAAGCTCAGATATTCCGCACCCAGCTCTTGAAGCTTTATTCACCATTGATGAAGAAACAGGAATGACAGGTGCTTTAGGTTTAAAGCCAGGGCAGCTTACAGGACAGATTTTATTAAACCTTGACACTGAAGAGGACGATGAAATTGATATAGGATGTGCGGGAGGTGTAGATGTAACCATTACCCAAAGTTATCCAACCGAAGCGTCAAAAGGACAGACTGTAAGAATTGAAGTGAAAGGTCTTCAGGGAGGTCACTCCGGAATGGACATCCATAAAGGTTTCGGAAATGCAAACATCATCTTAGGAAGACTTCTTTACAAAGGACTGGATAAGCAGAATGTAGAATTGATATCCATCGACGGTGGCGGATTAAGAAATGCTATTCCTAGAGAAGGTGTTGCTATTATTTCTGTTAGAAATGCTCAGGAATTTATTGAAAACGCAACAGCTCTTAAGAAAGATATCTTAGAAGAATTTGCTTCTGTAGAGCCGGGAATTCAGATCAATATTGAAAACTCTACTTCTTCTGACAAAGCGGTTTCTGAAACAGATTCAAAGAAAATCATCCTTACCTTACAAGCTCTTCACAACGGAGTATACAGAATGAGCCCGGATGTAGCCAATCTGGTAGAAGCATCCAATAATGTTGCAAGAGTTGAATTGAAAGGCGGAGAGCTTAAGATCTTAAACCTTACAAGATCTTCTGTAGATTCCTCTAAGTATTCTACCGCAGAACAATTGAAATCTGTAGCCGAACTGGCAGGAATGAACGTAGAATTCAGCGGTTCTTATCCTGGATGGAAACCCAAACCAGGTTCAGAGATCGTACAGATCATGGAAAAAATCTACACAGAGAAATTCAATGAAAAACCTCATGTTGTAGCTTGCCACGCAGGTCTTGAATGCGGAATCATTGGTGCAAACTATCCTGAAATGGAAATGGTAAGCTTTGGACCAACCATTAGAGGAGCACACTCTCCGGACGAAAAAGCGAATATTCCTTCTGCTCAGAAATTCTGGAGCTTCCTGAAAGATATTTTAGCGAATATTCCTCAAAAATAAGTAGATTAAAAGCTATGATCGGAACCTGGAAAGGAAAATATAAGTACAACATTAAAAAAAGCTCTGAATTTTATGATAAGGAAGTTGAATTCTTATTAAAAATAACAGTGTTTGATGGTGAAAATTTTGCCGGAACAGTACAAGATAACGATCACGAGTATGGAACCAGAGGTATAGGAACCATCATAGGAAAAATTAATGACAACTGTATAGAATTCATTAAACAAATGCCTATTAAAACAATGGTCTCTATGAACGGAAAAAGGGTGGAAAATGAAAACGAAAAACATCCTCCCATTTATTATACCGGCATTTCAAACCTTAAAGATTCTTATTCCGGACATTGGAAAATAAAAGGAAGTAGTGTCATTAGCAAACTACTTTATCTTCTTATTGGAGTAAAAGGCATCTGGGAAATAGCCAAAATAGAATAAGCAAGTATAAAATAACTATATCAAATATCCAAAGTCCTATGATTTTGGATATTTTTAATTTTTTAAACATGATAAAAAAACTACTCCTATTATTTTACTTAATAATTTGTATTAAAACGTATTCTCAATCTGAAAAACTAAGAGGTGAATGGTTTTTAGATAAAATTGTAAAACCAGATGGAAAAAATTTAGAAATAAATAATCCCAGATATTCAACATTCCTTTTCTATGAAATCAATCCTGACGAATTATCAATCAACAACACCAAATTCAAAGCCAAATTCAGTAAAGATCTCATTAATCTAGATAATAGAACATTTAAATATTGGTTTGAAGAAGATTATCTTATTTTGCAAGAAGGAAATGAGATTTCTTTATTATTAAAAGCTGAAGATTTTATAAAAAGAAATTCGGAATTTAAACCCCAGATTGAGATTAGAAATAGTGATAGTCTTTTAGTTGCTAATAAAGTAATACATCCCATATTCAATAATGATAAAACATTTGATGAGTTTATAATTCCATTAATGAAACAAGAAGCCTCAAAAGATATGGATGACCTATATTTTAAAATTGAATATATTTTAACAAAAAATAATAAAATTAAACAGATTAAAATACTTGATAAACGGACTCCACAATATGATACACAATTTATACAAGCATTAAAACAAGCCGAAAAATATTTTGAAAACCCCTATGGTAAAGACTTACTTGTAACTGATGAAAAACATTTCTTAAAATGGTATCATGATCTATCAGATAAATCAGAAAAAGATTTATTCAATAATACTGGGGAAGGGTTAAGATATTATAACAATAATAAATTTGAAAAAGCAGTTGAATATTTCAGTCGAGTTAATGAATATCAACCCAAGGATAATCGTTTTGTAACAGAAGTTCACAATGCATATATTAAGTTAGGAATATCCTATCTTGCTATTGGAAAAACTGAACAAGCATGTAATAGCTTTAGAAAAGCTGGAGATTTAACCGATTTTGAAGTTAGAAATTATTTAAAAGATTTTTGTAAATAACATGAAAAGTATAACCGTATTCTGTGGCTCAAGTTTTGGCACAGATAAAATCTATGAAGACCAGACTTTTTTGCTTGGGCAAACCTTGGCAAAACAAAATATCCAACTTATTTATGGCGGTTCACAAACCGGTTTAATGGGTACCGTAGCCAATGGAGTTTTAAGTGAAAATGGAAAGGTAATTGGAGTACTTCCCCACTTTCTACAGTCTAAAGAAATTGCTCATAAAAACCTTACTGAGCTTATCATTGTGGAAACCATGCACGAAAGGAAAACAAAAATGAACGACCTTTGTGATGGCGTTATCGTTCTTCCCGGTGGCTACGGAACTCTTGAAGAATTCTTTGAAATGATCACCTGGGCACAGTTGGGTCTTCACAAAAAACCAATCGGTATCTTGAATATTGATGGCTTTTATGATGATCTGATCAACCTGATTCAAACCATGGTAGATAAAGGATTTTTAAAACAAGTTAATAAAGATATGTTACTGATCAGCGAAAGCATTGATGATTTGCTGGAAAAAATGAAAAATTATGAGGCTCCTACAGTTTGGAAGGTAATTTCTAAAGATGAAGTGTAATTGTTTTTTATCTTTTGTATGAATAACTACAACGTCAATAAAGAAATGGCTGGAATTGCAATAGTCTTTGTAACCATATTTGTAATTGTTCCCACTGTTTCATCTTATTTTGGAGAAGATTGTAAAACAATAATGGAAAGGATCAAAAAGCAAAAATGTGAAATTATAGTAGAAAATATTGAAGGTTTAAAATCTCTTAAACTTACAGGAACAGCTCCTGATACCTTCATACCCTGCACATGCAAAGAAGACAGCCAATGGTGGGGATCTTATAAAGATGAAATAGAACCTGGAGATTATTTTATTAAAAAAGAAGAACAAAACTATTTCGAAATTATTAAAAAAGATACTATCATCAGACATGAATATATATGTTCTCCAAAATAAAATCGCTATTAAAAAAGCAAAACCCGTACGGAAAATCCGTACGGGTTTCTTATTAAGATTAAAAAATATTTTTAAGGATAAGGAGCTATTTCCACTTCAAGTCCCTCCATTTCATCTACCATATGCAGCTGGCATCCCAATCTGCTGTTGTCTTTCACATGGAAAGCTTCTGCAAGCATTGCATCTTCTTCATCTCCCATCGGTTCAAGACCTGGATCACTGATTACATAAACCTGGCAAGAAGCACACATCGCCATTCCTCCGCATACCCCAATAGTACCTTCTTCTGCCAACTCATAAGAACGGATGATCTCCATTAAGTTCATGGACATATCCGTAGGAGCTACAACATCGTGGATTACACCTTCTCTGTCGGTGATTTTAATATTAATATCTGACATAATTCTGCAAAATTAGTCAATTTTTTTCACAACTGCCTTCTCTGCTTCTTTACGGCTTCCATCAAACCCGTCTACTCCACTTACGGTTGTATATTTTAGGACGAATTTTTTACCAGGATTAAGTCTGTTATAAACACTCTGACACATTAAAGTAGCTTCGTGGAAACCACAAAGGATCAATTTAAGCTTACCAGGATACGTGTTAATATCTCCAATCGCGTAAATTCCATCAATGTTCGTTTGATAATCAAGTGCGTTGTTTACCACAATAGCATTTTTCTCAATATTCAGTCCCCAGTTTCCGATTTCACCCAATTTCGGAGTCAATCCGAATAATGGAATAAAATAATCTGTTTCAATTTCAAATGCATCCTCACCATCTTTTTGTACAGTGATGGCTTCTACTTTTCCGTCACCTTTAATTCCGGTAACTTCAGCAGGCGTAATTAATTTGATTTTTCCCTGGTTTTTCAAATCCTGAACTTTCTCTACGGAATCCAAAGCTCCTCTGAACTCGTTTCTTCTGTGGATCAACGTTACTTCGCTTGCCACATTAGAAAGGAAAACACTCCAGTCCAGTGCAGAATCTCCACCTCCAGCAATCACTACTCTTTTGTTTCTGAAATGCTCAGGTTCTTTAACGAAATATTCCAGCCCTTTTTCTTCATAATCCGCTACATTCTCGAAAGTAGGCTTTCTCGGTTCAAAAGTTCCTAGTCCACCTGCAATAGCAATAGCTTTACATCTGTGAACAGTTCCTTTATTGGTAATTACTTCAAACCACTCATCATCAACCTTTGTATAAGAAACAGCGGTTTCACCCAGTGTAAATCCAGGTTGAAACTGCTTAATCTGCTCCATTAAATTATCCACCAATTCCCCAGCGTTCACTGAAGGATACCCTGGAATATCGAAAATAGGTTTTTTAGGATAAAGTTCTGCCAATTGGCCTCCCGGCTGTGGAAGTGCATCAATAATATGGCACTTCATTTTTAAAAGGCCCGCTTCAAAAACTGCAAAAAGTCCTGTTGGACCTGCACCTATGATCAATATATCAGTGGTTATCATAATTTAGATAATTTAATTATACATGTAACTGCAAATTTACTAATTTTAATGCGAAGCATATTTAATTGATTCTAAATAAAAACCTGAGATTTGTCAAATATCTATTAATTAAGATTTTAAATTTGGCAATGTTTTTGTAAATGTCTTGTCATGAAGAAAATTTTAACCCTCTTTGCAGTAGTATTATTCATCTTAGGCTCAGCCCAGATTGATAACATCGCAGACGGTGAATCTATCACCCTGAGAATCCACTATGGTTTCCTGAATGCCGGAACTGCAAATCTTACCACTAAACAGACCGTTTACAAAGGTGTTCCCCATCTTTACGTAAAAGGAACAGGAGAAACAACGGGTGCTGTAAAGGCGTTCTTCAAAGTGGAAGATCTATATGAAAGTTTCATCAGTACATCAACGGGGCTACCCAGCTTTTATGTCAGAAACGTGCGGGAGGGAAGCTATCGTCAGCATCTTGAAACCGTTTTTAATCACGATAACAATACTTTAATTTTAACCGATAAAAAAACGCCTGCCAATGGATCTAAAGTTTTAAAATCTGTAAAAGGAGTACAGGACATGCTTTCCTGTTTCTATTACCTGCGAAGCAAAGCTCCTGACGAATTGAAAGCAGGAACCATCATCAATATGAATGTATGGATTGATGATGAAATGTTTCCTTTTCAGTTAAAAGTAGTCGGAGCAGAAGATTTAAAAACCAAATTCGGAACTATCAATTGTCTGAAAATTATTCCTTCTGTAAAAAGCGGAAGAGTATTTAAAGAAAAAGAAGGTGTAACAATGTGGGTTTCCAATGATGCCAACCATGTTCCTATGTTATTGAAAGCAGAACTGGCTGTAGGATCGTTAAAAGCAAGCATTGATGACTACAAAAATGTAAAGTATCCTTTAAAATTTACCAAGTAAAAATATATTGAGTTCTTCTCATTTAAAAAATGTCTGCAAAAATTTTGCAGACATTTTCATTAATGATGTAATATATCCTTAACACGAATTGTCTTTATAATAGAGGCAGCCATAAAGCTGCGGCATGTCAATACTTTCTTTGAAATCCTTTGCGGATTCGAGCACAAGTAGAGGCATAAGAAACAGACACGTGTAAATTTTTCAATAAGATCAGTTTTTAGTTACGTTTTGTTTCTTAGGTCAGTAATTAAAAACAAAAAACCTCCGGAGCTCCGGAGGTTTGATTTTTTATAGTGTTTTGAATTGTTCAAGTGTTCTGATATCATTTTCAAAGAACATTCTGATATCGCTCATCTGGTAAAGAAGCATCGTGATTCTTTCAATTCCCATTCCGAATGCATATCCTGAATATTTCTCAGAGTCAATATTCACATTTTTCAGTACGGCAGGGTCTACCATTCCACAACCCATGATTTCCAACCATCCTGTTCCTTTTGTAATTCTGTAATCTGTTTCAGAGTTAAGTCCCCAATATACATCAATCTCAGCACTTGGTTCAGTGAATGGGAAGAACGAAGGTCTCATTCTGATCTTAGATTTACCAAAAAGTTCAGTAGTAAAGAACTGAATCGTCTGCTTTAAGTCTGCAAAGCTTACATTCTCGTCAATATATAATCCTTCGATCTGGTGGAAGATACAGTGAGAACGTGAAGAGATCGCCTCATTTCTGAATACTCTTCCCGGAGATAAAATTCTGATTGGCGGCTGGTTTTCTTCCATGTAACGGGTTTGTACAGAAGAAGTGTGCGTTCTCAAAAGAATATCCGGATTCTGCTCTATGAAGAAAGTATCCTGCATATCTCTTGCCGGATGATATTCCGGAAGGTTAAGCGCCGTAAAGTTATGCCAGTCATCTTCAATCTCAGGACCATCTGCTACAGCAAAGCCAATTGATTTGAAGATTTCAATAATTCTGTTTTTAACCAGGTTGATTGGATGTCTTGATCCTAAATCCAATGGGAAAGCCGGTCTTGTAAGATCTTCTTTCTCTGCAACAATAGAAGATGCAGAAGCATTTTTCAAATCTTCCAGTTTTACAGCAACTGCCTGCTTTAAAGTATTGATCTTCTGTCCGAAATCTTTCTTCTGGTCGTTAGGAACTTCTTTTAATGTTTCGTAAAAATCATTAAGAACCCCTTTTTTACCGTTGTACTTGATACGGAAGTTCTCTATCTCTTCCTTAGAGGTAGTATTGAAGCCGTTTACTTCGATCAGTAGTTCTTCTATCTTTTCTATCATTATTTTACCCTTTCAAAAATGTTTTGCAAAAATACGATTTTTAAGTTTAATAATTAATTGACTCATAAAAAAATCTGCCTCTTTTTCGGGAGGCAGACTTCAATCACTTATTTCACTTAAATAAAAAAATT
Source organism: Chryseobacterium sp. JK1 (assembly GCF_050632815.1). Lineage (NCBI taxonomy): Bacteria > Pseudomonadati > Bacteroidota > Flavobacteriia > Flavobacteriales > Weeksellaceae > Chryseobacterium > Chryseobacterium sp. JK1. The sequence continues at coordinate 106,600 of NZ_JBODRU010000007.1, forward strand.
ATTTCTTTTCTAAAGCTTTCACGTTGATCTGAAGAGTTACCTCATCTTTAATCACTCCGTTTTCAGCAGGAGCCTGGAATTTTACCCCAAACTCTTCTCTCTTGATATCTTTCGGCTCAGTAGCTACACTCACCTCTCCTTCCTTCACAGAAACATTAGCTTTAAACTGAACTGGTTTTGTAATTCCTTTAACCGTTAAATTTCCATCCAGAAGTGTATTGTAATCTCCTTCTGTAGAGGGAGTCACCTTTGTAATTTCAAAAGAAGCTGTTGGGAATTTTTCAACTTCAAAGAAATCACCACTCTTAAGATGGCCGTTTAGTTTTCCCATATCTTCCGGACTGTCTTTCAAGTCTACAGAAGTGAGTGAGTTCATATCAGCAACGAATTTTCCGCTTTCCAGTTTTCCGTCTTTCACCGTTACATCTCCACTTTCAAACTTGATCGTTCCAAAGTGGCTCGTATTTTCAGATTTAAATACTTTATATCCCTTCCATTCAACCTTACTGTTTAGCGTATCCAAAGTGTACTGACTCCCATCTTTGGTAGTCGTCACCTCATTACTTTCGCTGGTAAGTGGTTTATCTTTTTTACAAGAAACCATCACAGCAGCCGAGAATAAAGCAGGAATAGCTAGTGAAAACAGTTTTTTTCTCATTTTTGATTTATTTTTATTAGTCCCGCTAATATAATAAAAAAAATTGTGTTTTCATAAAAACCTTACATTTGTAGTATGCTATTAGAAATAAACAATCTATTTTTCTCTCACAATCCAGATAAACCCCTGTTTCAGAACCTTAATCTAAGGTTTGAAGAAAACAGAATCATTGCCCTTGCAGGGGAAAGTGGCTGCGGAAAATCTACATTACTCAGCCTTGTTTATGGTCTTATCGATTGGCAAAGTGGAGAAATTATTTTTAACGGAACAAAACTTTTAGGGCCAAAAGGAAATCTTGTACCCGGAGAGTCCGACATGAAATTTGTAGCACAAAATTTTGACCTTATGCCCTACGCTACTGTGGCTGAAAATGTAGGTAAATTTATTTCGAACATCAATTTAAATCAAAAAAGAGAAACCGTTATGGAACTTCTTGAAGTGGTAGGACTTCAGGAATTCGCCCATATTCTCCCAAAATACCTGAGTGGCGGCCAGCAGCAGAGAGTTGCTATTGCAAGAGCATTATCTGTACTGCCTAAGCTTCTTATTTTAGATGAACCATTCAGTAATCTGGATTTCCCGAGAAAGATTGAACTAAGAGAAAGGCTTTTCCGATATGTGAAACAGCATCAGATTTCTCTTATAATTTCTACTCACGAACTTCAGGATATTATGCCGTGGCTGGATCAGATTGTTATTCTTCAGGATGGAAGACTCATTCAAAATGACAGCCCCGAGGAAACTTACCGAAAGCCTTACAATTCTTATGTAGCCAAACTGTTTGGGGAAGTGAATATTTTCAGTGAGGTTGAAAAGGAAGATTTCCAGCTTCCAAAATCCTCTTATTATCCAAAAGAAATAAAAATTACAGAAAGCGGCCTTGAAGCAGAAGTTCTGGAGAGCAGGTTTGCAGGAAATTATTACTGGAATAAATTAAGAGCAAAAGAAAAAGACCTTGTGATCTATACAGATGAGAGAATAGAAGGATCCGCTTTTATTTCATTTATTTAGAGGAAAAAAGCCAAATTGAGAAGAGTAAAATAGGAAGACCCGAAGCAGTTTCGCACTCTTTCTCCCCACACATTCCGAATATAACTCATACATTTACTTACACTTATCACAAAAAAAAACACAAACATAAGAATCTGTTCGTAAACTTTTTCTTACATTTGTATTTCCAAAGCATAAGGAAATTTTTGGTTAATTCTCTTTCTGCCTTCCAGACGGACATTAGCAATCTTGCAATTAAGTCTTTTGAAAGATTACACTGTCCAATCTTTTCCTTTTTTTGTGGCTTTTTGCCAAATTATTTATGCTTTCTTTACGAATTCAGACTTTAAAGCCATTGCCCCGAAACCATCAATTTTACAATCAATATTGTGATCACTTCCTGGTCTAAGACGAATATTTTTCACTTTAGTACCGGCTTTTACAGGTTTTGGAGCTCCTTTTACAGGAAGGTCTTTCACCACCACTACAGAATCACCATCCTGAAGTTCGTTTCCATTGGAATCCAATATTTTTCCTTCACTGGCGGCATCATTAGCTGCTTCTTCAGGATTCCACTCATAGAAACACTGAGAGCACACCATCATATTATCGCTCGGGTACGTAAACTCGGAGCTGCATTTTGGACAAAGTACTGTATCACTCATATTTTTTATTTTCTACAAAGGTAGAGCTTTTTGAAGGTTGAAGTCAAGTAGGAATGCAGAACTGTTGAAAGCTCAAAACTAAACGCTATCACTCGCAAGGTTTGATTAAAATATTATAATTCGTTCTGCCGAGACATAAGCTTTCTTACTGCTGAGTGAAACGCCCTTGCGATCGTTTTTAAAGATTATAAAAATTCTTTAGCGAACACTGCGGTAAAATATATTTATTTGCTATTAAATAAAACGCCAGGCTCGCAAAGCTGATATTGATCTTTTATGTATTTCGTTCGCAAGGGCACGTCGTTCAGCAAAAATATCACTTTACCTATTGCTCAGTGAAATGCCTTTGCGATCCTTCATAAAATCTATATGGAATAGCTCGATAAAATCATTTATTATTATAGTAAAATATCCAAAATCAAACCAATTAAGCATTCGTCATTCATCAACTCTATCACCCCAAATTCCATACTCTCAATTAAAAGTCGTATTTTTGCAGATTCAAACAGCGAAGCAAACTTATGGAACTTATTCACAGAAACTTGGCAATCGGAATTCACGATGCCCTACAGGAGACATTTTTTGAGAAAAACAAATATGCAGATAAAGTTATCGAAAGACTTTTGAAAGCAAACAGAAAATGGGGAAGCCAGGACAGAGCCGTTGTTTCTGAAATTTTTTACAATATTATCCGTTGGAAAAAACGCCTTGAGTACTACATGGGAGAAGGCGTGAAACCCAACAATATTTACAAACTGATTATTGCGTATTTGCTTTGGAGCAAAACCAATTATAAAAAATTCGAAGAGTTTGACGGAATCAAAATTGCTGATATCCTTACCAAGCTTAAAAAAAATACGGTTCCTACCAAAGCGATAGAATATTCTATTCCAGACTGGTTAGCCGAAACTCTTGAAAAAGAATTAGGTCCAAAATGGGAAAGAGAAATGCTTGCATTAAATGAGCAGGCTCCTACTGTTTTAAGAACAAATTCTTTAAAAACAACTACAAAAGAGCTTATTTCTGACCTTTCAGACGAGGGAGTTGTTTCTTTCCCTGTTAAAAACCATCCTGATGCCGTTCAGTTGGAAGAAAAGAAAAACGTTTTCCTGACGACTGCTTTTAAAGAAGGTTTATTTGAAGTTCAGGATGCTTCTTCTCAGAAAATAGGATATTTCCTGGATGTAAAAGAAGGACAAAGAGTGGTAGATGCCTGTGCAGGTGCTGGAGGAAAAACTCTTCACCTGGCTGCACTGATGCAAAACAAAGGTCAGATCATCGCATTAGATATCTTTGAATGGAAACTTGCGGAATTGAAACGTCGTGCTAAAAGAGCCGGTGCTCACAATATTGAAACCCGTATGATCTCTGACAATAAAGTAATCAAACGTCTTCACGAAAAAGCAGACCGACTTTTGATAGATGCACCTTGTTCCGGTCTTGGAGTTTTAAAAAGAAATCCGGACAGCAAATGGAAAATTGATCAGGACTTCATCGACAGAATTAAAAAAGAACAACAGCAGATTCTTCAGGATTATTCTAAAATGCTGAAAAAAGGAGGAAAAATGGTATATGCTACCTGTTCTATCCTTCCTTCTGAAAACAACCTGCAGGTAGATGAATTCATTAAGAACAATCCTGGATTTAAAATGATCAAGGATGAAAAAGTAATGCCAAGTGAAGGCTACGATGGATTCTACATGGCTTTGATCGAAAGAGTATCTTAATCTAAGAAACCATACAATAATATATCAACTACTCCACTCAGGGGTAGTTTTTTTATGCATGGAATTAAAAAACTTTTTGTAACAATTTTTGTAACATTTCAATACTATTCTCTACTTATTATATAGATTAACCCGTTTTTTGTTGCTGCAAAAAGTTAAAATAACTTTGCACTAAACTCATTTATTTATGTATACAAGAATTGTCTTCAATTTTCTGGCTGTTTTCGTATTCTGTCTGTTTTCTGCACAGACGTATGAAATTCAGTATACCAGTTCCTATAACGGGAAATTACTATCAGACCAGCCTTCAACAATTGTCTGGGTCAATGAAAAAGAAAACTTCATTTTAAACAGTACTATTAAAGAGCATAAAAACAGCTATCCTTTTGAGATTACCAAAGTAGAAAAACCATCCAATACTGTTGTTTCTTATGCTTTCTTAAAGCCGGAATCCATTATATCAGCTTCGGATAAAGAATCTGTAAATAAGCAGACCTTTGAGTTGACCAATGAGACTAAAAAAATTCTGGGATATACTTGTAAAAAAGCAGTGACCAAAGTTAACTCCAACACCATCGAAGTTTGGTATACCAATGATCTGAAACTCCAGGGTGGTCCCTCTGTACTTGGGCAAAATTTAGGTTTTGTTTTGGAAGTGGAGAGAAATAAAAACTCTTTAATCACCGCCAGTTCAATTAAAAAAATTAAAAATACCGGAATTGAAGTAATACTAAAAGGCTCCATCCAGTCTACCGATCAGTTAGGATATAAAGACCTGTTATGGAAAAGCAGATTTACCACACTGAATGTTTTTGAAAATGAAACCATCAATTTTTCTGACGCTTCAAAATCTGATGACCAGATAAAAAGATATGCTAACGGAACCATTATTCTTAAAAAAGTAAAATTTCCCGCTATTACTGAAGGAGAAAACATTTTCGTAGAGCTGAAACAGCAGTCAAACGGAGATGCTTACGACAGAACCGGAACTGTATTTTTCATCCCTCAGGACAAAGAAAAATCATTTTTTGACGGATTGGAGAAAGGAGCCAAAACACTTCCTGTTTTCGAAAACGGGAACGGAAAACAATATTTCGGGATCACTTCTACAGACAATTATAGTCCTGCTATGGAAATGATGAGATTCTTCACAGCGTTTGGAATCCAGCAGTTCAATCATATTCAGTTGAAAGGGAAAAACTGGCAGATGGTCAGCCCTTATCGTCAGGATATTACAGAATTAAAACCTTCATTATCCGGAAAAGAGCTTTGGGTAGGAACTTTTATTGGGAACTATGATAAAGGCGGACATAAGGTAAGTCTTGAAATTACTATTCACAAAAGCGATCAGAATATTTATAAAAACAATATTGCAATTCCTCTATTCAACACGTTGAACATTATGGAAATGGCCGGTCAGGACTACTCCACTATGTTTAATCAGGAAAAAGGATTAACCGTAGATTTTACGTTAAAAAAAGATGTTAAAAATGCGCAGTTAAGATATACAACTACAGGACATGGAGGATGGGAAAACGGTGATGAGTTTGTTCCCAAAGCCAATTCTATTTTTATGGATGGCGAATCTGTATTTTCTTTCATTCCCTGGAGAACAGATTGTGGATCTTACCGTTTGTACAATCCCGCCTCAGGAAATTTTCAGGATGGGCTTTCATCATCAGATCTCAGCAGATCCAACTGGTGTCCTGGAACGGTTACCAATCCGAACTTTATTCCGCTGGGAGATTTAAAGGCCGGAAAACATACGATTCAGATAAAAATTCCTCAAGGGCCTACAGAAGGTACAAGTTTCAGCTCATGGAATGTTTCCGGAACCCTACTTGGGGTACAATAAAACAAAACCTTCTTGCATGAGAATTGCAAGAAGGTAAAAACACAAATGATGAAAAAAAATTATTTCGAGCCACAAAGTAAGGGTTAATATTTGTATAATAAATTATCATATATTAATAAATATGTCATTTTTATTTTGTATAGAGATAGCATCATTTTAAGCCCAACGAAAAAAATCAATCTAAACCATAGAAATCAATACAAATAGTTAATATTTTTAATTAAAAATAATTTTATAGTTAAAAATATTCGCTTTTAAATATTTTTCATTGTTATTTATAAACATCAATTCTACTTTTGTTTCATAAATAATAAAAAATATGTGTGGAATAGTATGTTTATTTGACGCCAAGCAAAAAACCGAGATATTGAGACCTCAGGTTTTAGAAATGTCAAAAAAGATCCGTCATAGAGGACCGGACTGGAGTGGAGTTTTTCAGGATGAGAAAGTCGTTTTTTCTCACGAAAGGCTAGCCATTGTTGACCCTACATCGGGAAAACAGCCCTTATTTACCAAAGACGGCAAGGTAGTTTTAGCCGTAAACGGCGAAATTTATAACCACAGAGAATTAAAAGAAGAATTTCCGGATTATGAATTTCAGACTCAATCCGACTGTGAGGTAATTCTTGCCCTTTATAGAAAATACGGAAAAGAGTTTGTTGAAAAACTGAACGGAATTTTTTCCTTCGCGTTATACGATATCGAAAACGAAATATACCTTATTGCGCGTGATCATATGGGAATATGCCCGCTCTACCAAGGCTGGGATAAAAACGGAAACTATTATGTAGCCTCAGAACTCAAAGCTCTGGAAGGAGTTTGCAGAACCATTGAAACCTTTCTACCGGGACATTTGGTATACAGCAAAGACGGAAGTGAGCTTCAAAAGTGGTACACCAGAGAATGGGACAGTTTCGATCATGTAAAAGATAACAAAACAGATATTACAGCATTAAGAAAAGGACTTGAAGACGCTGTTCACAGACAGCTAATGAGTGATGTTCCTTACGGCGTTCTTCTTTCCGGCGGACTGGATTCTTCCGTTATTTCTGCTATCACTGCAAAATTTGCAAGGCAAAGAATCGAAAGTGGAGATACCCAGGAAGCATGGTACCCGAGACTTCACAGTTTTGCAGTAGGACTTGTAGGTTCTCCTGATCTGGCTGCGGCACAAAAAGCGGCAGAACATATAGGATCCGTTCACCATGAAGTTAACTTCACCGTTCAGGAAGGATTGGACGCTGTACGCGATGTTATTTATCATCTGGAAACTTATGATGTTACTACCATTAGAGCCTCTACCCCAATGTATCTTTTGGCCAGAGTTATCAAATCGATGGGAATCAAAATGGTGCTTTCGGGAGAAGGTTCAGATGAATTGTTCGGTGGCTATTTATATTTCCATAAAGCACCGAATGCCAAAGAATTTCATGATGAAACAGTAAGAAAACTGGGAAAACTTCACCTTTACGACTGCTTAAGAGCCAATAAAGCACTGATGAGTTGGGGAATTGAAGGCAGAGTCCCTTTTCTTGATAAAGAATTTATGGATATTGCCATGACCGTTAACCCACAGGATAAGATGATCAATACTGCTGAAGGGAAAATTGAAAAATGGGTACTGCGAAAAGCCTTTGAAGATCTTCTTCCGGAATCTATCGTATGGAGACAGAAAGAGCAGTTTTCAGATGGTGTAGGATATTCATGGATCGATACTTTGAAAGAAGTTGCAGAAAAAGAAGTGAGCGATGAAATGATGACAAACGCACGATTCAGATTTCCGTTAAACACTCCTCAAAACAAAGAAGAATATCGATACAGAACTATTTTTGAGGAACATTTCCCAAGTGAAACTTCTGCAGCGACAGTACCTTCTGTTCCTTCTGTAGCCTGCTCTACTCCTATTGCACTGGAATGGGACGAAGCTTTCAAAAAAATGAATGATCCGAGCGGAAGATCGGTGAAAGTGCATGAAACATCATATTAGGAATGAGATTTGTGAATGGTGAATTTGCTTCGCTTGTCAATTTTTTATATTTCGGATAAATGATTCGAAAATTCAGAGTTAGCTGGTTGTCTTTACAAATAAGTTCAATATCCGTCAACTATTGATGATTCATTTACAAAATAAAAATTGACGATTCACTATTCCACATTTGCTGGCGAAGCAGAATTAACCATTCATAGCAGCATTTTTCTCATGCCAACATCTAACCTCCTCATTTATAATTTATCAATCCTGTAGCGATACAGGATTTTTTCTTGAATTAACGATAATAATATAGCATAATTTAACTCACAATCCAAAATAATATCTAATAAATAATTATATTTGGAAAACGAAAATATCAATTATAAAAAAATGAGAAGAAACCTTACTGTTTTATTTGCCTTATTGTCCTTCAGTTTTGCTTTTGGGCAAGGAAAATATGGTAAATACCTGAGTTCAAAAAAGCTTGCTTTGACCTATAAAACTGTGAAAGATCAGGATAAAGACGACTATTATCAGCAATACTATTGGCTTATAAAGGCAGAACAACTGAAAACGTATCCTCACCTTAAAGACATCAAGCCCATTGTTCTCTATGAATTTGTAAAGTACGTAAACCCTCAGAATCCTACTAAAAAGCTGGATGCAAGAGGTAAAGAGCTTAGAGCTACTGCAGAATTATCTTTAAATCAGTATTTTAAAAATAAAAACTTTGAAAATAATTCTGTACTGATGTACAACCTTGAAACATATGTTGACCCTTCAAAAGGACTGTTCTATACAAAAGTTGACCCGGAAAAAATTAAGGAACTTGTACCGAAAGAATTATTTGCTTTCAACTCTGTCAACAGAAACTTAGGTGAAGAAAAGACCTATTATCTTTGGGTAGATAAGAAAAAAGATGATTTGAATATTGTTGATATTATTCCTAGCGAAAAAGATGACAAAGCTTTCTATACAAGATTAAAACAATATCTTCCAAGCTACAAATTCTCGAAATATGTTCCTACCGTAAAAAAAGGAAATAAATCTGATAAAACGGATATTGAATACTTCTACATCATGCCGTTTGAACAAAATACCGATAACATCGAATACAAAACCAAAGATTTCAAAACCTTTATCCTAAGCCAGTACAGAAAAGCCGGCGATGAATGGAAAGGAGTAGAAAAACCTAGAAAATAAATCAAAAAGTCCTGTGAAATCTCGCAGGACTTTTTTAATTTTATATGGATTTCTTTATCTAAAAGAATAAACGCTTAAAGCAAGCACTTTCTTCAAAATAAAAAAAGTCTGGAAATCATTGAATATTCCAGCCTATATACAATGACAGAAACAAGCCCGCAACAGACGTCCATAAAAAAAATTCTTCCCCTGATTCTGGCCACTGCTATTTTTATGCAGATGCTGGATTCTACGATCCTGAATACTTCTTTGCCTTCCATTGCCAAAGACCTCAACGAGTCTCCGCTTAATATGCAGAACGCCATTATCAGCTACGTTCTTACATTAGCCGTTTTCATGCCTGCCAGTGGATTTCTTGCAGACAGGTTTGGTACCAAAAAGGTTTTCATTGTTTCACTGATCCTGTTCAGCCTTGGATCTTTATTCTGTTCACTTTCTCAAAACCTTACGCATCTGGTTATTTCAAGAGTTGTGCAGGGAGTTGGAGGAAGTTTGATGACACCCGTTGGAAAACTGGCGTTAATTAAAACATTTGATAAAAACGAACTGCTCAAAGCAATGAACTTTGCGATCATTCCGGCATTGATAGGTCCTGTGCTTGGACCATTGGTTGGAGGATATATGGTTGATTATCTTTCATGGCACTGGATATTCCTTATTAATATTCCAATTGGCCTTTTAGGTATACTTTTAGGATTAAAATTTATGCCCAACTACAAATCCGATGATGTAGATTTTGATTTGAAAGGCTTCCTTATTTTTGCCGCAGCTTCCCTACTCCTTTCTGTTTCCCTGGAACTTTTTGGAGACATACAGAATATCACCCCCGTGCTGCTTGTATTTATTTTAGGATTTTTGTTCCTGTATTATTATTACAAGCATGCAAAAAGAGGGGGAAATCCTATTTTTCCATTAAACCTCTTCCAGGTAAGAACATTCCGCGTAGGAATTGTCGGAAATCTGGCCACAAGGTTAGGAATTAGCTCAGTTCCTTTACTTTTACCCCTGATGATCCAGATCGCTTATAAACAGTCTGCGGTTACTTCAGGGTGGATTATTGCGCCTATGGCCATTACAGCTATCTTCGGAAAATCAACCGTCATAAAAATTCTGGATAAATATGGTTACCGCCAAACCCTTATGATTAATACATTTATCATTGGAACTTTAATCTGCATGCTTGCCATACCCAATATTCACACTTCTTTATATTGGTTTGTTCCTATTATTGCGGTGCTGGGATTTTTTAATTCCATTCAGTTTACCTCGATGAATACAATTTCTATTGCAGACTTAAGAAATTTCCAGACCAGCAGCGGCAATTCACTCATATCTGTTAATCAGCAGCTGGCTATCGGTTTCGGAATTGCTTTCGGATTGATTGTTTTAAAACTGTTTGAAAATACTGACCTTATTCAGGGAGAAATTCACAATGCTTTCCGATATACTTTTTTAACCGTAGGAATTCTGACAATCTTCTCCGGTTTAGTGTTCAGAAGACTCCATATTTCAGATGGAAAAAATATGAAATCGAAAGAAGAGTGATGATCAATCATTTAAAACCTGTAAAAAAGCCACATCAGATAATAATTTTATTTACACTTTCTGCTTTCTTTATTGTTCTTCTACGAACTTAACACAGATCAATGTTTTTCCGATGCTGTCAAAGTATTTTTGTATACATAAAAAATCAACAATGTGATGGCAACTAAAAAAGTAGAAATCGTAGTATCTCCAAAACCTGCACATTTTGTAGGGGATGGTTTCAGAGTTCACAATTTTATTCCCGGCGTGCACGGATTGGATATGAAAAGAATGGACCCGTTCATTATGCTGGATTACAATTCAAAATTTCATTTCAATGGTTCAGACAGACCGAGAGGAGTGGGCGTTCATCCGCACAGAGGTTTTGAAACCGTAACCATAGCCTATAGTGGTAAAGTAGAACATCATGACAGTGCAGGCGGTGGTGGCATTATCGGCGAAGGTGATGTACAGTGGATGACTGCAGCGAAAGGAGTTCTTCATAAAGAATATCACGAAACAGAATGGGCCAAAGAAGGCGGAATTTTCCAAATGGTTCAGCTTTGGGTGAACCTTCCCGCAAAAGATAAAATGAGCTGTCCAAAATATCAGTCCATCGAAAATTCCAAAATGGAAAGAGTAGATTTACATGAAAACGGTTTTGTAGAAGTGATTGCCGGAGAATACAACGGACACCAAGGTCCTGCATCTACTTTCACACCTGTTCATATGATGAATGCAAAACTGAAAACCGGTGGAAAAGCTCAATTCAGTTTTCCTGCTCATTACAATACGGCAGCTTTGGTCATTGAAGGAAATGTGATCATCAATGGAGAAGAGAAAGTAAAACAGGACCACTTTGCTTTATTTAAAAATGAAGGTGAAACTTTCAGTATTGAAGCAACGGAAGACTCCATTGTTTTGATCATCAGCGGAGAACCTATCAATGAACCTATCTATCCTCACGGGCCTTTTGTAATGAACTCAAGAGAAGAGATCATGCAGGCTTTTGAAGACTACAATACCGGTAAATTCGGTTATTTGGAGGATTAAAAGAATTAAATTTATCTTAATCTTCAATTAGACCTTTTTTTATTAACTTTATATAATGGCAAACCTTATAGGTTGTAAAAATCTATAAGGTTTAATTGTCTTCATCAACAATTTCCTGCTTTAATGGGAAGCCGTATCCTTACTTAATACAGAATATTATGAAATCAGAATTTGAAAATATACCTCTCATAAAAGCCGAGAAAAGATTTGAAATAGAGTTTAACGGACATTACGCCTTCATCGATTACCGCGAGACTACACACCAGATCGCCTTGATACATACCGAAGCAGAACCTGAACTGGCAGGAACGGGTGCAGCAGCGGCCGTAGTAGAAAAAACGCTGAATTATATCGAAGAAAGTGATAAAAAGCTTCTTCCTTTCTGTCCTTATGTTTTTGCTTTTATAAAAAAACATTCTGAATGGAAGCGCATCGTTGATGAAAAGTTTGAAGGATATGACAAACTTTAATTCGACCAAAAAACGATTCAACTTACATACAATTAAAAAAAGTAATACAGCATTATGTCAAATATTGGACTTATCATAGAAGAAAAAGCAGCGGATATAGGAAACTTTCTGGTAGGAAGACTTCTTCCTTTCCGTGAAAAAAGAGCAGTGGGACCTTTTGTTTTCATCGATCATATGGGCCCTTCAGAATTAAAAGATTATCAAAATCTTGATGTTCCGCCACATCCGCACATTGGCTTATCGACTCTGACTTATCTGTTGGAAGGTTCTATTTTTCATAGAGACAGCATCGGAAGCGCTATTGAAATAAAACCAGGGGCTGTGAACTGGATGACTGCCGGAAAAGGTGTGGTGCATTCTGAGAGAACTCCCGAATATTTAAGACACAGTGATAAGAGACTTCACGGTTTCCAGATCTGGGTAGGTCTTCCTAAACATCTTGAACAGGCAGAACCTACTTTTCATCATATTGAAGCGGATGATATTCCTGTTTGGGAAGAAGATGGAATTCAGTATAAATTAATCGCAGGAGAAGCATTTGGAAAAACGTCTCCCGTTCCTGTACACAGCAAGTTATTTTTTATTGAGATCAAAACCAAAGATGCTAAGAAAATAAGCATAGGGAAAGACCTTTATGGAGAAGCAGCCATGTATGTTCTGGACGGAACGGTAACCACAGACGGAAATTCCTATGGTTCAAAACAGCTGATGATTGCCAAAGACACCCAACTTTGCGAATTCGACATGAGCGAAAATGGTACTGTCTATCTTTTTGGTGGTGAACCTTTTGATGAGGAACGTTTCATCTTCTGGAACTTTGTAAATTCTGATAAAGAAATGATTGACCAGGCCAAAGTAAACTGGAACGACCAGAATCATGAAGCATTTCCTTTGGTTCCGGGTGACGATCAGGAATATGTTCCTCTACCTAAAGCTATTTTAAACAGAAAATAATATCCGGTCCGGATCATAAAAACCATGAAGATATTAGCATTTGCAGGAAGTACTTCTTCCACATCCATCAACAGAGAACTGGTAAAATTTGTTCTGAAAGATTTTCAGGACGAGGAAATCAACCTTATTGACCTCAACAATTTTACGATGCCTGTTTTTTCGGTAGATCTTGAAAAGAAAGGCTTTCCAGATGAAGCCCACCATTTTTTGAAAGTAATTGAAGAATGTGACGTGATTATCTGCTCGCTTGCAGAACACAACAGATCTTACAGTGCTGCTTTTAAAAATGTTTTCGACTGGGCTTCTAGAATTAATGTAAAGGTATTTCAAAACAAACCTATGTTTCTGATGAGTACTTCTCCCGGAGGTTATGGCGGTGGAAATGTAATGAATACTGCAAAAACATTTTTTCCTCAGTTTGCTGCAGACATTAAGGAAACCTTTTCGCTTCCAAAGTTCTATGAAAATTTTGATCTGGAAAGCGGAGTGATCAATCCTGACCTGCTGGCTGATCTGAAGAATAAACTAAACAATTTTAAAATTCAGATTAAAAATAATAACTAAAGGAAAGGATTCTGAGGAATATATATATCGATTATATTTTATATACCCGACATAGCAACTTCATTTTTTTATCCTTATATTGCCATAGGTTTTTATTATATCGTGGCGCTCATATGGCTGATTCCGGACAAAAGAATCGAAAAATCATTAAAAGAAAATTGATATGGAAACACACGAATATCCTAACGGTAACATTACTGTCATCTGGCAGCCTCAGAAGTGTATCCACTCGGCTGTATGTGTAAAAACTCTTCCCCAGGTTTACAATCCCAAAGACAGACCCTGGATAAAAGCAGAGAATGCGACACCGGAAGAGCTTAAAAATCAAATAGATCTATGCCCTTCTGGTGCGTTAAGTTATAAATTCAATACAGAGAAATAATGGCGGTAACGGTAAAAGCAAGTTTAGGAAAAACAAAATACTATACGGAGGTAACTGCTGGTGAAAATAAGATCATCACGGATGAACCCATTGACAAAGGCGGCCAGAATAAAGGTTTTAATCCTTTGGAAATTTTAGCAACCTCTCTGGCAAGCTGCACTGCAGCGACATTAAGAATGTATATCGAGAGAAAAGAATGGGATGTGGAAAACATCAACGTAGAAGTGGAACTGGAGAATTACCCATTGACCAAAAGAGCGGTTTTCAAAAGAGATATCACTTTTGAAGGTATCCTGGATGATGAGCAGCTGAAAAGATTGCACACCATTGCCGATGCATGCCCTGTTCATAAAATATTAACCAACGACATAGAAATATTAACTAAATTCTCATAGTATGATCGAAGTAAAACAAAACAACGACGAAAAACACGGAAGTTTTGAAGCTTTCATAGATGGAAGACGCGCAGGAACAATGACGTATACCTGGGCAGGAGAAGAAAGATTTATTATAGACCACACGGAGGTGGAAGAAGCTTACAACGGAAAAGGCGTAGGCAAGGAAATGCTTTTGGCAGCAGTAGATTTTGCCCGAAAAAACGGGAAAAAGATCATTCCGCTTTGTCCTTTTGCGAAAGCTAGTTTCCAGAAGAGTGAGGAAATTCAGGATGTTTTAGTGAACTGATCACTTTTCCACCCTTACCATATAAACCTTTCAGAGAATCTCTGGAAGGTTTTTTATTTCTAAAATGAAACCTCCAACAGACTCCATTGTAAATTCACGATTCACGACTGATCTTTTTTATATATTTGCTAAAATTTAAAATCAAAGCATGAATCCAGGAACGATCCTTTTGCTATTTGTCTTTATCTACTTCATCGGTCTTTTGGTGATTTCTTATTTTACCAGCCGGAATTCTGACAATCAGTCCTTCTTTATTGGCAACAAAAAAAGTAAATGGTGGCTTGTAGCGTTCGGAATGATAGGCACCAGCCTCAGTGGGGTTACCTTTATTTCTGTTCCGGGAACTGTAGGAAAAATGACCGGTTCCGAATACATCTATGGCGGTTTTGAATATTACATGATGGTAATCGGTTTTTTCATTGGATACTTCATTGTTGCAGCCATATTGCTTCCTCTCTATTATAAAATGAATCTTACTTCTATTTACACGTATTTAGGAAAAAGATTCAATGTGGAAGCGCATAAAATCGGGTCTATATTCTTCATTATTTCAAGAGCAATTGGAGCTACCGCAAGATTATATTTGGTAGTAAATGTATTGCAGATCTTTTTGCTGGAGGGACTAGGGGTTCCATTTTGGGTAACTTCGATGGTTCTTTTACTGATGGTTCTTCTGTATACTTTCGAAGGAGGAGTAAAAACGATCGTTATCACAGATACTTTACAGACGTCTTTCATGATTATCAGTTTGATCGCCTGTATCGTCTTTATATTATCCAATCTTAATCTGTCGTTTGGTGAAGCATATACTATTTTAGAACAGAAAAATTATACTCATTTCATCAATTTTGATCCGAATTCCAAAACATTTTTCCTGAAAACAATTTTGGGAGGAATTTTCATCACCATTGCAATGACTGGTCTGGATCAGGAAATGATGCAGAAAAATATCTCTGTAGACAACCTTAAAAATTCTAAAAAGAATATGTTGACTTTTGCAGGAACACTTCTTCTTGTAAATCTGGCATTTCTTTTCTTAGGAGGGTTACTTTATCTTTTTGCTTTGCAGAACGGTGCAGAATACGGAACAATAAACGCTGAAACAGTAACCAATATTTTCGGATTTAAAGATTCCGCAGGGAATATTAAAAACATCATGGGAGATGACCTTTTCCCGGCTTTATCTCTTCAGGGATATTTCCCAATGTTTATTTCAATCATCTTTATTATCGGATTGATCTCTGCGTTGTTCCCTTCTGCTGATGGAGCTTTAACTGCGGTTACAAGTTCATATTGTGTTGATCTTTTAAATCTGAATGAAGATAAAACCAAAACCGAAAAAGAAAAGAAACATCTTCGTATGAAGGTGCATTTAACTTTCACCGTTGTTTTCTTCATTTTAATCATGATTTTTAAAGCTTTAAACGATAAATCTATTGTTTATCTGATCATGGAAATCGCAGGATATACTTACGGACCTTTGTTAGGGCTTTTTGCTTTCGGAATTTTCACCAAATTCAATATTTCGAAAAAATACTCCATTCTTACCGTGACTCTTTTAGCTCCTATAATTACCTATTTAATCAATCTGGCCGTTACTACTTACACCGATTACCGAATTGGTGTAGAACTGATTGTTCTGAACGGACTGCTTACATTCATCGGCTTATGGCTGGTAAAGAATAAATCTTATTTAAAGGTGGTATAATCTAAAACTACCGATACTTATAAAAACGAAGAAGGCTGTTTTCATAATTGATGAAAACAGCCTTCTTTATATATTGGGATAGTCAGAATCGTATTATTCTTTAATCCATTTTACAGCTTGTTCGAAATCTTTGGTTTTTACTTTGATCACATAGTTTCCTTTTACCAGTTCCGTTAAGTTAAATGTTCCAACTTTATCGTTGCTTAGCTTATTATTCTGCTGGCTGAATACCAATCTTCCGCTTGCATCATATACCGTAATATCGTATGCGTCATTAGGTTTGGCAAATTTAATATTAACAATTCCTTTGCTTGGATTAGGGTATACAGAAAATACATCTGCTTTTCCTGATACCTCACTTACCCCCAGTATTTGTTTGTTAATAGTGAAATTAATCGGGTTGATATTATAGAATACATTTCCTTCTCCTGCTACCATAATTCTCGCCTGTGTTGTATTCACATCAGGAATTGTAATAGTTTCTGATCCGTCATTAGGGGTAGAAGCTAAAATGGTGATCGGATAAGTAAGTCCACCGTCTGTTGAAAGATAAATACTTACATTAGCACAACTTACCGGAACGTCAGTAGTATTGGCTACATCCCACGTAATCGTCTGAGTACTGTTTCCTGTCCAGCTTACCGCAGTATTGGGTGCCGTTACAGTAAATGGTCCTGCACTGTCTACCACCGTAACGATTGCATCATCGTTAGCGACTCCGGCACAACCTGCATTATTATCTCTTACCGTCAGTCTGAACTCCATTGTTCTTGCATAGGATGGTAAAATCTCACCGATCGTTGTTGTGTTATTGATAACATCTGTAATTTTTGGGAAATATCTGTAAGGAACCGTTGTAGGTATAAATGATCTGAATATAGCTGCATTTCCTATTGGAGCATTCCAGTTTCCGGCCGGCCCCACATCATTTTGTTCCCAGCAGTACGTAAGTCCGGTGTTTTCAGCATCTGTGGCAGAACCTGTTAGTTTGAACGGTGTACTTTTAGGAATCGTATAATTATTTCCAGCGTTGACAACAGGGGCCGTATTCGCTACAGGATTGGTCACCTGGCAAGTCGTAGATTGTACTTTTGTCGTTATAGACTGGAATGAACGGGTATGGAAAATAGGAATACTGTTAGCTGCCAGGTTATTTGAGCTTAGACAAATTCCTGCATATGCCATAATGGTAATACCACTTCCCGGCTCAACTGCATTAGCCGCACTACGGTTGCCACCACCGCAGCTTCCAGTTGTTGCATTGAAGGTGTGAGGGCCACCAAACTGATGACCAACTTCATGGGCAACATAATCTATATCATATGGATCACCAACTGGATTGGGAGAACCTGTAATTCCTCTTGCTTTGCTTGAATTGCTACAAATTACTCCTAATCCGGCCAATCCACCGCCACCTGTACTGAAGGTATGGCCGATATCATAATTGGCATTTCCAATCAACAGGTCAATTTGAGTTTGGCTTTCGTTAATTAATGTATTGGCATTATTATTTCCGTTAAAAGGATCGGTAGCTGCGTTGGTAAAAATAGCATTGGTTTCGTTATCTACCAGTACCAATCTTGAAGCAACTTCCTGTTCGTATACTCCATTCACTCTGTTTACACTGGTTACAATTGCAGACAACGTCTGAGCAACTGTTGGAGTAGCAGTTCCGGTAGCCGCTACAGCATATTCGCCTGTACAAGCTACTGCAAATCTGAAAATTCTAATTTGAGTTCCTACGCTTGGAGTGACGGTTTTTTGTGCATTTTTTTTTTCTACTTGAAGATCTTCAGCATGCGTTTCACATGTCATAGGATTTTTATTGATCAGATCACTCTTCTTATAAATAATATAGTTATCAATATTATTCTTTGCGTAAGGATCAATATAAGTATCACCTGCTATTACCGATTTTATTTGGGCATGAAATCCTAATTCTGTAAAATCAAGCTTTATAGTAGCATACTGATCATCAATACCCTGCCCTGTTAGCGTAACAATTTGAGGGAACTGACCGGCTAGTTTTGGAGCCATTACAGAAGATTTCCAGACTCTGAACTTTGCTTTTGATCCGTCAGCCATAGGCAGTACAATAATCGGAGCTTTCCCTTTGAAATCACTATCTCCCAATTCCGGAACAGCATTGAAGTAGTTTTTCAGGTCAGCAACCTTCAGTTGATAGGTGAGAAATTTTTCCGGTTGCACTGTCCTGCTTTTGGGATCTGATGTGATGGACCTCTCGCTGATCTTTGTAAAGAAATCCTGTGCCTTTCCCAGGGAGATGGATATAATAAATATCCCCAGAGATAATAGTTTTTTAATTTTCATAATTTATGATATTTTGAGATTGCCATATATATAAGCTGGTGTAATAAAAACCTTCATTTTTTATAAAATTAATAAATTTTAAGATAAAATCGTCATAAAAAAAATAAAAATTAAAAAATATTAGTAAAAAACACAGGCTCCATTCTTTCAAAAAAATAAAATTATATTTTTTGAAAAACATGAAATATTTCAATCGAAAAGCCTTCCATAAGGCAGTTGCCGCATTTTTGAAATTATTATCTTAATTTGAGACAAAAACATATTTCAATCATAAAAAATATCCCGATTTTTGAATCTGTATTGATCGTTGGTTTTACTAATATTCAGAAAAATATTGAAGAAACGTCTTTGAAAAGCATACCTTCTACAATCATTATAGAAAAGGGAAAATATAAAATTTCAGTTATTTAATGGAGAATGTACGGGAGAATATGGGAAAGATTGAGAATATTTTACTATTGAGGATTATGATATGAAAACAGAGCTTACCTTAAAATTTATTAATAATATTATCAAGTAAATTCAATTTCACCTCAACAAAGATTGTTAAAAACAGGAAAATATTAAAATTAATTAAAAATGAGCTTTTTTTGGTTCCTATTTTTGTATTTCCATAAGCCACTAAAAAATTGTAAATTTGTGCAAATAAATCAGATATAATGAGTAAAAGTATTGAAGAGCTAAAATCTCTTGCTACACAGATCAGAAGAGACATTTTAAGAATGGTTCATGCTGTAAATTCAGGACACCCAGGTGGAAGCTTAGGTTGTACAGAATACTTCACAGCCCTTTACGGTAAAGTATTGAACTATCATCTTCCTTTCACAATGGAAGGTAAAAATGAGGATCATTTTTATCTATCAAACGGGCATATTTCTCCTGTGTTCTACTCTACTTTAGCTAGATTTGGTTTCTTTCCGGTAGAGGAGCTTAGCACTTTCAGAAAACTGGATTCAAGATTACAGGGTCACCCTACAACTCATGAAGGACTTCCTGGGATCAGAGTAGCATCAGGATCTCTTGGACAAGGACTTTCTGTGGCTTTAGGAGTAGCTCAGGGTAAAAAACTGGATGGTGATCAATCTCTTGTTTACTCTCTTCACGGAGATGGTGAGCTTCAGGAAGGTCAGGTTTGGGAAGCTTTCATGTATGCTGCTGCTAAAAAAGTAGATAACATTATCTCTACTATAGATTACAATGGCCGTCAGATTGATGGTGATACAGATGATGTATTAAGCTTAGGAAATCTTCATGCTAAACTTGAAGCATTCGGATGGGTTGTTTTAGAAGAAAAGAACGGTAACGATCTTGAAGCAGTAATCGGAATTCTTGAAAGAGCAAAAACTGAAACAGGAAAAGGAAAACCTGTAGCTATTCTTCTTCATACAGAAATGGGACAAGGAGTAGATTATATGATGGGATCTCATGCATGGCATGGTAAAGCTCCAAATGATGAGCAGCTGACCAATGCATTACAACAGTTACCATTAGAAACACAGGCAGATTACTAAATCCTAACCTCTCGATTAATAAAAATAAAAATGAAATTTACATATACAGAAAAAAAAGACACACGTTCAGGATTCGGAGCAGGATTAGCTGAACTTGCTGATAAAAACCCTAATGTAGTAGCACTTTGTGCAGACCTTATCGGTTCTTTGAAAATGGAGAAATTCATCGAGAAGGCTCCTGAAAGATTCTTCCAGGTAGGTATTGCTGAAGCTAATATGATGGGGCTTGCTGCAGGTCTTAGCATTACAGGAAAAATTCCTTTCACAGGAACTTTTGCGAACTTCTCTACTTCGAGAGTATACGACCAGATTCGTCAGTCTATCGCTTATTCTAATAAAAATGTAAAAATCTGTGCTTCTCACGCAGGTCTTACCCTAGGAGAAGATGGAGCTACTCACCAGGTATTGGAAGATATCGGGATGATGAAAATGCTTCCTGGAATGACGGTAATCAACACTTGCGATTACAACCAGACCAAAGCGGCAACATTAGCGATTGCAGACTTTGAAGGTCCTGTATATTTAAGATTCGGAAGACCCGTAGTTCCTGTATTCATCCCTGAAGATATGCCGTTCGAAATCGGAAAAGGAATTCTTCTTCAGGAAGGTACTGATGTAACCATTGTTGCAACAGGACACCTTGTGTGGGAATCTCTTGTAGCGGCTGATGAGCTAGAAAAAGAAGGAATTTCTTGTGAAGTGATCAACATCCACACCATCAAGCCTCTTGATGAAGAAATCATCTTAAAATCTGTTGAAAAAACAGGTAAAATTGTAACAGCTGAAGAGCACAACTATCTTGGCGGTTTAGGAGAATCTGTTGCGGGAATGCTTGCAAGAAAGAGACCTACAAAACAAGAATTTGTAGCTGTACATGATACTTTCGGAGAGTCTGCAACGCCTGCAGAATTGATGAAGAAGTATAAAATTGATGCAGAAGCTGTAAAAGAAGCTGTAAAGAGAATTTTAGCTTAATATTGTAAGAGCTATTTGATATAAAAATGCGGCGGTTTCTTCGAAACCGCCGCATTTACTTTGTCTATACTTGTCATGGTTCGTAGCTTCTACCCTACTATTGTTATTTATTTTTATGTCTCGGGTTGATTCAGTGGAATACCTACCGCAACTAATATTGGATGTAATATTTTTTCGATGTACTCATCTTCTCTTCTATGAGAAGCCTTTGAACCTGAAAAGTAATTACTGATTCTATAGTTTTTCACAAACTGACTTCGCTTTTTGCCTATGGAATAATAATGTCCTCCGCTTTCATCATTGATAAAGTAGGTCATCTCTTCAAAATTCATGATCTTTTTGGCCAGAATCTGCCTTCTGTAGATACATTTCTCCGATTTATCAAAGATATATTTCACGGGAACTCTGAAGATAAGATCGAACAGAAAATACATCATATAAATTCCCCATACAATGCCTGCGATTTTAAATTGATCAGAAGACATTCTATTCATAAAATAACAGATGACAATTGGAACAGCAACAACTCCTAAAGCCAGCCACACAAGTAAGCTTCCCAGCGCATTAAAATTGGGCATAAAACTTATTTCACTTCCGGTCTCTTCAAACTTATAGCGGTCTGTGATGTCCATTGTCCGGATTATTAATATTCATAATATCTTCCGTTTCATTCACCATTTTCTGTATTCCTCCCTGGGTAAGAGCCTGTCCTACGGTAAGTTTCTTTTCTTTACCATCTACCTCGAAATAAATAGACAGCATTACATTTGTTGTAATAAATCCCATGTATTTGGTCGCCAATACATGAAAGTTTGTGAAATTTTCAAGGGGATAAGTTCTCTCAGGAACAAAAATGGTATGTTTGCCGGTAATGGTTTTCCGATCCATATCTATGATGAATTTTTTTGTAAAGAAATTGATCATAATAAGGACTACCAGAGCAATAATAATATAGCTAAAAGTTCTTGCACTGTTAAAGATCAATCCAGCAATCACTAGGAAAATAAGGCAAAGTATGGTGATAAATACCGGTTGATTTTTAAATACATATTGATTTCCTTCCTGCTTATAAAATTTATAGTTATTCATAATAATATAATTGTTATTGATATTTTATTTGGGTTTACATTTTACTACTTGAAGAGATCTTCGATCCTATATTTATTCAAAAATCCGGGCGATTTCGTCTTCATTAATCGTTTTCATGGTATTCAGATCTGTCCTGAAATAGGTATCATGAATAGAAAAATAGGCATTCATTTTTATTAGGGTATGTTCTGAAGCTTTCTTCCAGCAGTCAGAAAACCACTGTTCAAAAATCTTATACTTCTCTTCGTTATATTCGTCCATAATTTCGTCAAAATCATCATCTTCATAATGATCCTCAAAGTCTGAAACTTTATCCCATATTTCTTCAGGAATCAAGGCGCTCCATTCTTCATTAGATGCATTGCTATTCTTTTTGGTTGGCAGAGATTGGGTATTTGTCGCAATATTGCCTTTGTGATCTACTCCCCAAAACACAATATTCAGATAGTCAAATTCATATTCAAAATAGAAAGCTTTGATATCAGAATGCATACCGTGAAGATAGCTTATTGTTTCACCTCTCAGCAACTGAGCCAGATCATCTATAAGTCCGGAACTGATCATATCCAGATAATTTCTAAATTCAATATTTAGGTTTTGGAGATTTTCCATACGTTGAATTCACTTTTAGTTTTAAAATATTATCGTTCAATCTTTCTTCCTATCCATTTTTCAAGCTCGGCAAACATTTCATCAATAGTGAGAACTTTCAGATCCGGATGATTCTTCAACCATTGGGAATGAAGTACTGTAATATCTTCTTCCAGAGTATAAAATGAATCGTTTTTCAAAGAGTCCCGAATTTCATTGGGACCAAAATATTCGCCTTCCAGAAATATTTCAAGCTTTTCATCATCAAGTTGTTCTACTTTCGAACACTGATCCTGAAATAATTCCAGATGTTTTTCTGCACCTATTTTCTTCAGGCCTTCTTCTATCATTTTATTGAGTTCTTCAGACCAGCCGGAATTCCAGACAAACTGAGAAAAATTTCCATTTTTATATTGTGCCACATAATAATCGACGTAATAGCTCATGACTGAATCTTCATGCATATATTCTTCTGCAATTCCTTCTTCATTTAAAAGATTTACTATAGATATATTGGATGCTATTACCTCATAAGCATCATCATTTTTATAAGAGGTATCTGAGACAATTATTTTATCTTGCTTCATATGATATATTTAAAATGTGTTTTTTTAATTCCCATTCTTTTAATTGCCCCAGGTAGCCATCCATTCAAGATATTCTCTTTGATATTGATTATCATTTAGTCTTATGATGAGCTCTTTTACTTCTTCTATCTCAAATTCATACTCTGAAATGGTAAAAATCAGGAAAATATCCTCCCCTGTGATTGACGTAAAAAATCTCTCATTTTTAAGTTTCTCCAGTACTTCGATACAGGAAGAATACAGCTTAGTTTGAAAATTTTGAAATCCCTGATCATCTTCTTCATATTTTTCAAGTTCACTTCTCAATTGTGTACAAATGGTATCGAACTCATCATTGGCTCCCTCCATTTCATAGGTCCATTCTGCAGGTTCATATTTGTAATACAGCGCATCTTCCTGATCTACAGTCTCAAGTACTTTTATTGTATTGGTGGCAGGGCAAACCGTCATTGCCCCTTCATCGCTGTACAAAGCAAAACTGTAGATTTTTTCTGCTCCATGCTTTTCATACATTTCTAAAAAAGCTTTTTTAGCAGCATTTTCTATCTGCTGTTTCAAAATTCCAAAATCCATACTTCTTTTCTTTTTTAAAATGGGCGGTAAAATTACCTTAATTCAATGAAATCAGTCTATTATATTTTATATATGTATAGCCAGTTTCATGATTATGGATAACTTATCATCTGTTTTTATTATATATAATCATTCCGGGAATCATGAAAGCTACAGCAAAAAGCAGTGGAGGAACATCTCCATGAGTGAACATCCAGGAAGTTTCCCTGGAGGATCCTATTTTCACAATAACAGCCAGGCAAAAACCCGTCAGGATCAGAATAATACCCAATAGTTTTTTTTAAGTGATTGGTATTTCGTTATTCCATTTTTTTACATCTTCAATCTCATTCGTTACCTCCTGCATTGTACTCTTTCTGAAAGATTGTACGATTAGCGGACGTTTCAATCCCGAGGTATTTCTAAAATTAGCATACAGATAGCAAACTATAGGAATAAAACCCATCATCCGGAAAGTTTGCAGCTCAAAACCTTTAAGATCACCAAGGCTGTAAATAAACTTCTTACGATTTAATCCGCCATTACTGGCGGTGAGCAACCTAGACACAGGATCAAAATACCGCCTAAAAAAGAAATTTGGACTGGATGAACACACCGCTTTGGAAACATTTTTTCCAAGGGATTTTTTCCGAGTAAATTTAATGGCAAAGCTTCATTTTTTAGACCGTTATCATTACCTTTTCTATTAAGGTAATATTTCTACAATATCTGAGCTTCTTTCTTTTCAAATTGTCGAAATGAAAAGTTGAAAAAAGATCAATATCTTTTTTTCAAAACCAATTGTGTCCTGTAAAAACATTTATATTTGTATCATTTGCATCCCTATACCTTCGTGTAAGGAGATCATTTTTTATTGTGTACATGAGAAAATAATTCTGCTTTTTACAGAATATTCATAAAAACTCTATCCAATCTTCTTTTCAATACTTTACACTTTTTATCAAACTTCATGTGTTCATCAAATCCCTAATCTCCATTAATCATTAATCTGTACAATAATTACCATGTAAATTATTGAAAAATCCACTCAAAAAAACTACAAATTATACGCAATACTTAGCACTATAACGGGACCTAATTATTTATAGTTTTGATCCATCAACGTTGATGAAATATATTCTGAATCAATAGATGTAAGTGTACAGTACAGATAATGATGAGAATTATTGATCCTTACGTCAAAGGTAAATGACACAAATGATTTTAATTACACAAAAAAACTATCAAAATGAAAAAATTAGTCGGTATGAAGAGTAGTTTCTCCTCTTTAGAAAACAAGAAACTGAAAAACCTGCAAACAATTCAAGGAGGAGGAAGGTCTGCAGTTAACTATGTAGCAACCAACAACGGAGATTGCTATGACAAAGAAACATGGAGAGATCATAAGCTTGAATCTACGTTAGAAGTTTGCTAAAAAGGAATATTAGTATACATCATTATTTATAAAGGGGGAGTAATTCCCCCTTTTTTCAAATAATAAGTGAAAAATAATTTTCAAGGCGTAAATAAAAATATTCCAACCACTCATGAAAAGAAAATTAATACAAAAACAGCCTTCTATCCAAAATACCCTATTCCTATTATCTATAATTTTTCTACTATTCTCCTGCAAAACAAAAGATTATATCACCTATTATAATAAAGTGAATGAGATTGATAGTATTTATCGAAAAAACAAACAGCCGGAAGAAGTTATTAAACAATACCGAATCCTTTTCAAAAAATATGCTCCTAAAAACCAGGAACGTATTGAGGAATATGAAACTTACATTACACTGGCAGATAAGCGCAACAAAAATTTTGGAGGAAAAAAAAGTCTTTATAAACTTATTTCTTTACTTGCTCCTTATGAAGATTCTTATCAAAAACACTATGACCTGTTTAGAAAATACGGAATAGACAGCACTGAGGTAAAACAGAAAATTGCAAATTGGAAAAAAGGCTTAAATAAACGTCTGGTAGATTCTTTCAGCATAGCATTTATCCGTGATCAGGCAGAAGAGCGCAAGAATCCTCAACTGAGTGAAAAGAATGATAAAATAAATGCTCGGTTGCTGAAATGGACCTTTGAAAATTACGGTTATCCTTCTGTTCAGAAAATTGGACTTATTGGAAATAATGATGTTTTTATGCCCATGCATCCATTATTTAGCCACATGATTGATGAGGAGGAATATCCTTACTTTAAGATGAAAATGCTTGAATATATAAAATCGGGTGACTGCAATCCAAAAGATTACGCCAATATGGTAGACAGGCATGATCTGCAAATCAGTAAAAAAGAGATGCCCTTTGGCTCTTACCCAAGTTATACTGCTGTTATTGATACCGTAAAAGTAAACCGAAATAGAAAAAGTATAGGATTACCTGCCTTGAAACGTTCTTCCATCACCCAAAAAGGAACAAAATGATTCTTATTATTTCCAACAATAATGAGAGAACTACTCTAAAAGTTATACAATGGCTTGTGAATATGAAGAAAAACTTCATTCGCATCCATGAAGATGAAGTTTTTGAAATCAAAACAGAGAATAAAAAGATCTTTCTGAAGAGTGATAGAAATTCTTTTTTCCTTGAAGATATTACCAGCGTGTGGTATAGAAGAGGGAGACTGAAGATTAAACGGCTGAAATACGATAATCTTTCCGTACATGCTCATATGAATGAGATACAGCATTGGCTAGAAGATTATGTAAGAAAAACATTGGAATCTAAAAAGCACATCAATAAGGAAAGCAACAGCGATATAAATAAACTTTTGGTTTTAGAACAGGCAAGAAAAGTAGGTTTAAAAGTTCCTGAATATTTTCTGGCAGACAATACGGAACAAGTCACTCTGCATAAGACCATTATCAAAACAATTGGCGGAAACCCAATATTGGATGATATTGATAAGGATTTAAACGGTATCATGTATACTACAACGATACATCAAAAAGAAAAAACAGATTTTTTTATTACTTTCTTTCAGGAACAAATTGATAAAGAATTTGAGATAAGAACCTTTTATCTGAACGGAAAATGTTACTCAATGGCTATTTTTTCTCAGAACGACAAACAGACAAAAACAGATTTCAGGAAATATAATTTTAAAAAGCCCAATAGAAACATCCGATATCGACTTCCACAGCATGTTGAGAAAAAAGTTGAACTTCTAATGCAAACCCTGGATTTAAATTGTGGTTCATTAGATTTTATAAAATGTAAAGACGGAAAATTCTATTTTTTGGAAGTTAATACAATTGGACAATTCCTGGGACTTTCCAATATATGTAACTATTCGCTGGATAAAGAAATCGCAGAATATTTATGAAAATCAAAGTAAAAGAAAAGAACAAACTACCCCTTACTTTCAAACATATCGAAGCCTTTCACAATCAGAAAACAAAAAAAGAAAATGATGTTATCTATGTCCTGGGCTGTGAAAAATATAAAAGTAACTTTCATATCAGAGAAAAACCTTTAAAATCTCTCACAAGACTCTTATAAAAATTCCGATTTTTTTATTATTCTTTCTTCTTTATATGGATACTAGCTCTTATTCGGACAGTTTAAAAACTGAAAAAATCACTTTTTATCTCGATAGTAAAGATGAAGCCTTAATATTTCGGTCGGAAAAATTTCGACAATCAGATTCGATAAAATGTATTTGTTCCTTTAAGTGATGACACTTATGCTATTTCTATTTAAGAAGAATTTAACTGGAAAATTACAGAAGAGAAAAAGAAAATTGGCAATACAATTTAAAAAAAGCAGTCCTGTTGAACTCAATCACAAATCAGAATATAGGTAGCTTTCCAGTAATACCAACAATAAAAACTTTATTCAGTCTATGCAATATTTCAATCTATTCAGCAACATTCTGATCGCCAAAGGAGCAAATAGAATGCTAATCTCCGATCTACAGAGAAATGTATCAGAGCTGTACCCTTTGGAGTTGTACGAGTTCATAGAAGAGCTGAAAAGCCTTTCTATTGAAAATATCCTGGAAAACTACGATAAAGAATCGGGAGAAATAGTTAATGAATATCTCACTCTTTTACTGGAAAAAGAATATGGCTTTATCTCAGAAAATGATTGGGATAAAAACTTTCCATCACTTTCAATGGAATATCAGGAGCCAGGCAAAATCACCGATATTTTTATAGAAACAGACAATATAGAGTTGATAAGAAAGATAAAACCTTCCATCGAAAATCTGGGAATACAACATCTTACTCTATACAGTTCAGCTGTGTTCAGTGCTGAAGATTTAATCGAGATCGACAAAATATTTGAAAATTCAGTTTTATCCGGGATAGAAATATTTTCACCGTTCCATCAAAAGATCAATGAGCTTTTCATCCAACAGCTTCATCAGAATACGAGAAGAGTTTACAGTTTGTTTTTTTATGATTGTACTCAAAAACCATTCAATATTAAAAATAACTACAGATTTTCTGTACAGTTTATAAAAGAAGATCTAAAAATATCAGCCTGTGGTAAAGTAGATGTCAAATATTTCAATACTAACCTTCCTAAAGTTCTGGAAGCAGTCAATTATAATTCCTGCCTTCATAAGAAAATAGGTATTGACCGAAATGGCAATTTGAAAAACTGCCCTCTAATGTCTGAAAGTTTTGGCAATATAAACTATAAAACCCTTGAGGAAGCTTTGAACATGGATCATTTCAAAAAGTATTGGAGTCTTACCAAGGATCAGATAGAAACCTGTAAAGACTGTGAATTCCGTTATGTATGCACCGACTGCAGAGCTTACACAGAAAGAACCCATTTAAATCCAGAAGGACTTGATATTTCAAAGCCTTTAAAATGTGGGTATAATCCTTACCGCTGCGAGTGGGAAGAGTGGTCCCAAAACCCTTTGAAAAAAGAAGCTATTCAATATTATCAGGAACAAGATCTTAAAAGCTCTGTAAGGCTATAAATACTACCTGAAAAACTTCCATTTCGGGATAATTGCCAGCATTCCAAATCCTGTAAAAAGGAAAAGATTGGTTACATCCGTATACAAAAATGTAGAGAGGTAATAATTGTGCATAAAGAAATGCAGCACCAATAAAGCCGGAAACATAAAGATCCCGATTTTTCTATAGAAGAACATCAGTACAAGTCCTATCATCATCACAAGATCAATCGAAAAGATCACATAAAAATACCATCTTGGAATTTCCAGAAACTCGTGCTGCAGATATTCATCCACATCAATTCCCAATCCCATTACGGTAAACAACATCAAGGCTGCAAAGGCCAATACAAATCCCCATCCTTTCTTCGGATCTTCGTCAAAATAGGTGTATTCTTCCATCTTACAAAAATAAAGAACTTATGAGAGATTTCATAAGTTCTTTTATAGTTATTTGTTTAAAATTTGAATTAAATAGAGATCGCGTTGATCAGTCTATTCTTGTCACTCAAGTACTCTTCCATGGAAATCATACTTTCAGTTCTCATTACATCCTGAATGTCATCAATCTGATAAATAATTCTCTTGGCATCATCTGTATTTTTCGCTCTTACTTTACAGAAAATATTATATTTTCCTGAAATAACGCTAGCTTCGATTACGTTTGGAATTGTTGACAATTCTTTCAGTACTTCCTGAGTACGGTTTGATTTTGTCAAAAGGATTCCGATGAAAGCTGTAAAGTGATAGTCCAGCTTACCATAATCGATGTTAAGAGATGATCCCAAAATAATACCTGCATCTTCCATCTTTTTCACTCTTACGTGAATTGTTCCAGCAGAAACATCCATCTGCTTTGCAATTTCTGTAAAAGGCATTCTTGTGTTTTCTACTAAGAAATCAAGAATTTTCTTGTCTATTTCGTCCAGTTGATAGTTCATATTAGTTAAATTACAATTTCTTTAAAAAATCTATGTATTTTTTGCAAATTTACGAAAAATAATTTAAGTAAAAAATATATATCAAATATTAACAATAATTAACACAGATGATAAAAATCATTAAAATATTCCGATTATTTACCAGTTGATTTTATAGAATCTGTTTTTATTTCACCTTTGGCGTCTGAATTTTTTTTGTCTTTTTTCTTCTTTTTAAACAAAGAATTGAAGCTTTTACTCCATACAATACCACCACCATAGGCTTGATTTGCAGAACCATTTGTACTCACCATTCCCATTCCTATATTGGTTGGCTTGGAATAAGCCCTTATAAGCAGCGTACCATCATTTTTCTTGGAAAGGTCATACTCAACAGAGCCTTCAGTAGAAAGATAGTTATTTTGAGCCCCTTCTGTCTTTGAAAGCGGAATTCCCAATCCTGTTTTAATATTTACTCTCGGAGAAACTGCTACACTTACTCCGGCATTCGCTCTGTCTCCTACACTTGAGCTCTGATCACCTTTCACATAATTAAGGTCAATCTGGAATTCATTACTCATCGTATTAAGTACAGATCCCAACTGTTTAAGAAGCATATTATACCCCGAAGATTCGGCCACATTTCCTACATTCACATCTACTCCGCCGGAATTGGATACATTAAAGGTACTCAGCAACAGAACCGAACCAAACTGAAGAACTTTCTCTCCTTCCTGGCTCATTTTAGCAGCTAATGTTTCTCTTACCTGGCTGGAAACATCCATAGCTGTTACGTTAAGATCAATTTTAGGATCTACCAGCGACTGGGTAATATGAGCCTGAAGCAGCACACTGATAGGCTGTAGTTTCCCCATGCTCAGGTATTCTCCTACATTGGAAACCATTCTTATATAATTGGCATTGATGTCTAGCGTTGGCTTCATGGCATCACCGTCCCATCGGATGCTACTGTTTTTCTCGATCTGGAATGTTTTATTAAGGATCGCTTTGGAGACAAAAGTTCCGTTATCTACTTTATAGGTTCCGCTCATCGCAATATTCCCCTGTCTGTTCATCTGGAACTTCAACGGGTCCGCGACTCCTTTTACGGTAATATTACCCACATCATCTCCTACAAGTACGTTAACTGTTGTTCCTTTGTCTACATTCAGATTAAAGTCGATATTCATATTGGCTCCCGTCTTTTTCTTTTCTTCAAGAGTGACCAATCCGTCTTTTCCTTCTTTCAGGAATCTCAACATTTTAAATTCTTCAACATTCGAAGTAGAACTTGAATTGAAGGTAAAAGTACTTCCGTTAAGCGCTTTCATATTAGGTGTTGTGATGCTCAACCCTGAAACCGGCCCATCCACATAAAGATCTCCCTGCCCATAAACTCTTCCCCAGAAAAGATCGGAATCTTTTTGTGTTGAATTCAGCATAAGCAGGTTATCTGCCCTCATTACGAGAGATACACCCATTGAAGAAAGAGTTTCAAACTGTATCGCCCCGGATATATTCCCTTTCGAATTTGTTCTGCCGTCGTGTACTTCAATATTATTGAGAATGGCAAGCCCTTTTGTAAGCTGAATGACATTATCATCAAAAGCATAATCTACACCGGTAAAAAGAAGTTTAAGTCCAAAATTCTTTAAAGCAATATCTCCGTTATAATCAAGATTATTGAGCTTACCACTGATCTTAAGATCGCCGGTTGCTTTTCCTCGGATATTTCCGAAAACAGTCTGTACAAACTGCTGGGTGAATGACAGGTCAAAATCACGCATTTCTGCGGTAAGATCTATGATTGGCGAAGAGGTGTTGTTGTTAACAGTTCCTGTTAAGTTAAGGCTGTTGCTTCCCAAAACTCCTGCCGAATGTACTTTCACATCAATATCATACACATTCAGAGAGAATCCGTTGGTAGCTGAAATGGAAATATCACCCATATCATTACCATTCATTTTGATATCATCAATCGTCACATCTACTAAAGGCTGAAGCGTACTTTTATCCATTTTGATCTTCACACTTCCGTTAGCAAGACCTTTTATATCCATTCCATTCCCTCCAGACTGCATTTCAAGAAGTTTTTCAACAGCAAAATCGTTAATATCTGCATCTACATAAAAATCCTTGGCGGACTTAAATTGGGCTTCTTTGATAAATAGCGCACTCTTATCGGAATAAATTCTCAGGTTCCTTATATCAAAATCTCCCGTTTGCTTTCTGTATGTAATGGAATGATTCAAATCCGGACTTGTATCTATAGCCCAGGTCACTTCATTAAATTTAACTTCCGTAGGTTCAAATTTAAACACAAAATCACCAACGGCATCCGTAGACTGATCCACGTTAATGGCGTATTCTTTAAGTTTTTCATTGATCTCATCATCAGGGCTTCCATGCTTAAATACAGTTGCTAAATGAAGAGTGTTTCCATTTTCATTGCTTCCTTTAAGTTCAAAGTCTTTGATAATATTTTTATTATACTCCAGTCTGTTGATTCTTGCATATAACTGCTGGTTAAGATTTGCCGTGTTAATTCTCACTTTAACACTGTCTACCATAGCACTGTCTCTGCTCTGACTCCTTCTGTCGTTAATTTTGTAATCAGGATTGGAGGCAGCCAGTGCTTTATCAGCATCTGTAATATCCTCTTCCTTCGTCATGATATATTTTAACGAAGCTGCATCAAGATTCAAAATCAAATTATTGGAATTTCCGTCATACTCTCCTTCAACTATAGCGCCCTTAGGCAGTTTCAGATCGGGTAGAAAATAGTTGACCAATCCCTGCTGAACATTAAAGTTCAGGGCAAAATTCTGTCCGTGATATAATTTTCTTGGCGGAGGTCCTACCAATATTTTTCCTATTCCGTTCTCCACCATTCCCTGAAGATCTGCAAGGCTGTATTTCCCAGATATTTTCCCTGTAGCTGCCCCTGGAGCATCTACATCAATAATACGGCCCGTTGCACCTACAAAAGTTTTTAATTTGGCTTTAGGAATATCATATTTTTGGGTTGCCGTAGCAAAATGAAGATTATTGGCATCTACATCCACAGTAAGATCATTGATGGATGACATAGACATCTTCCCTTCCACCTGACCACTTACCACCTGACTTCCAGGTTTATTGGTAAAATAGTTCATGTTCAAATAGTTCACATCAGCATTCACATCCATTGCGATTTTGGAAGTACTGAAATCTATTAACCCTTTGATGGTAGCTTTTGCCTGTTCATCATTTACGGTAATGAGTCCGTTGTATTTTTTATGATCCAATAATCCGTCCAGATAGAGATTATTAATCGTTTTGTTCATGATTTCAATGCTGGCAATCTGAGATTTGGTAGTCAGTCGCATTGTATTTACATCAAAGCTTTGCCCGTTAAGATCAAATTTTCCCGAGATTAATCCTACCGTTTTATTTTTTGTAATGACGGAAGTATTAAGATCTTTTACATCAAGATAGCCAGAGTATTTAGGCATTGCTGTACTGTAGCCGGTAAGGGTAAGTTTGGAAATTTTGGCCTGCCCGATTCCTGTCATTAGATTTCCATTCTCTACATAAATTTGATCGGGATTTACTTTTGCTGTTCCATTGTATTTCAATTTTCCAAAATCATCAGCAAAGTTCTTCATCTTATTGGAAATGAAGGAAGGCATCATTGCCTTTAAGTCTTTATAGGTAAAATCTGTGGAAAGATCTTTTGTTTCAATAGAAAAATGCCCTTTCAGTAACTTATCAACCTTCATGGTTTTGGTTGCTATATTTACATCCGGGTTTCTGATGAGAAAATTCTCTAAATGGAATTTATTCAGAGGACCCGTCATTGTTCCGGAAAGATTAAAAGGTTTGATATTATCCCAGTTTGTTACAAAATAACTGATATCATAACCGCTAATCTCACTTCCCTGATTAATATTCATATCCCAACGAACCCGATCTGCAAAGTCTGACCAGGAGCCATCATGAAGATTAAATTTGATATTTCCCTGAAGTAAAGTGTGATCTGTATTCAGCGTAAGGTCTTTTAATGATAAAAACTGCTTGGTTAAAGACAGTTCCGTCGAAAAAGTATCTACAATGTGAGATTTCCCCCATCTTGAAGTTACAAACGACATGTTATTGATTAAAGCTGAAACATTAGGTCCATTGACTTTCATGTTGGGAGCTTTCAGATTAAATTTTGTTGCGGTAAGCCACTTGCCATGCTCTCCCGGAGAATTCTCATTAATGATTGATACTTTGGAATCAATAATCTGCACTCTGGAATTCAGCTGAAAAGGAGGTTTTTTAGGATCCCTTTTTTTACCGTTATCGAAAAGTTCTGTAAAACGGACAAAGTTTGAAATACTGTCCCCTTTATACGTAATAACTTTCACATCGGCATTTATAAGTGTCAGAGAGTTGAAGCTTAAAGAATTACTGTTTCCTGAAATGGCATTTACTGCCAGAGAAATCCAATCTGAGTCGGCACGAAATTCCTTTGCTTTAATGAAATCAAATCCTTTATAGTCTTTAACTTTTAAGCCTTTTATTGTTACGTCTCCGAAATAATTCACATCCACACTTTCTGTGGAAAAACCGGATTTGAAATCCTGATTTACAATCTGTAATGCCTGATCTGCTGCCCACTGCTTGGTAATCGGAAGATTGATAATCACAAGAATACTTCCAATAACGAAAATTCCGAGCCAAAAAATAGTCAGAAGAAGTTTAGCCCACCAGGTATAGCTGGTCACATCTTTAATGGCCTGTTTCCCAAATTCTCCTGCTGTTTCTACAGGGTGATGAAGAGCGTCTGAAGCAAGTTCTGATGCTTCCTTTACTGTTTCCCGAACTTTTCCTTCAACATTTTCAACAGTTTTCTGTACCTGATCCCCTAGGTTTTCAGCTACTGATTTTTTATTCTCATTCTCGTTATTATTCTCTAACTTTGCCATTATTATGAGCGACTCTATAATTTTAGGTATTGAATCGTCCTGCGACGACACCTCAGCAGCTATCATCAAGGGAAATTCTATTCTTTCGAACATTGCCGCGAATCAGGCCATCCATAAAGAATACGGTGGTGTAGTTCCTGAATTGGCTTCACGGGCCCATCAACAAAATATTATCCCCGTTGTTGAAAAATCTTTTTCCAAAGCAAATATACAACAAAATGCTATCTCAGCTATAGGATTTACACGCGGACCCGGACTTTTGGGATCTCTTCTTGTAGGAACATCATTTGCTAAATCTCTGGCTATGAGTCTTAATGTACCGTTAATTGAAGTAAATCACCTTCAAGCCCACATTTTGGCCCATTTCATCGAGGATGCAAATCCTGTGCCGCCTACTTTCCCTTTCTTATGTCTTACCGTAAGTGGTGGACATACGATGATTGTATTGGTAAAAGATTATTTTGATATGGAAATCATCGGGAAAACTATTGATGATGCCGCAGGAGAAGCTTTTGACAAAATCGGAAAAATATTTGATCTCGACTACCCGGCGGGTCCTATCATTGACAGACTTGCTAAAGAAGGGAATCCCAATGCTTTTACGTTTAACAAACCTAAACTGGAAAACTACGATTATTCTTTCAGTGGTATCAAAACTTCTGTTTTGTACTTTATTCAGAAAGAGGTTAGAAAAAACCCAGATTTCATCAAAGAAAACCTTAATGACCTTTGTGCTTCTGTACAGAAATGCATCATTGAAATTCTGATGAATAAGCTTGAAAAAGCAGCTAAAGACCTCGACGTAAACCAGGTTGCTATTGCAGGTGGGGTTTCTGCCAATTCTGCTTTAAGAAAAGCAATGGAAGACAATAAAGAGAAACTGGGCTGGGACATTTATATTCCCAAATTTGAATACACTACAGATAACGCTGCGATGATTGCTATGGTAGCTCAACTGAAATTTGAAAGAGGAGAATTTACAGACCTGAGAACTTCGGCAACGGCAAAATATGATTTATGAAAATACTCTTAGAAGAAAAAGTACTGGGGACACATTCTAAAAAGAATTCCAAATATTATTGGATACTGGAAACGATTACAGGAAAAAATGAAAATTCGGAGGTTTCTTTAGATTATTTTCCATCAAATTCTGAAACAGGTTATATTCAGGATATAAAAGATGAAGTTTTAAAATTAATCAATTCTGAACATCTTTTCAGTTTTCCCTACACCCCAAAAGAAGGCGATTTTTTATCCATCAAAAATAATTTGAGAAAACAGGAATACTTAAATCTGATTTTCATTAATAATAACTGGATAGAAGAAATATATATGTGCTCTTACAGAGAGTGCGATACGGATATATACACCACGATCAAAACAGGCGTTGCATTTATAAGCCAGGATATATGAAACTATTTTACGGAGAAATAGCCGATCAAAAAGTAATCATCAATGATGAAGAGCAACAGCATATTGTAAAAGTTCTTCGCATGAAGAATAGTGAAGATATTCACGTGACAGACGGAAAAGGAAAACTTGCATCCGGAAAACTGGTTATAGAAGGTAAAAAAGCAGGTATTGAAGTTTCGGAGATCAAAGAAAATCTACCTAGTTTTAATCCAACACTTCACATAGCCATAGCACCTACCAAAAATATCGACAGGATTGAGTTTTTTGTAGAAAAAGCTGTGGAAATGGGAGTTTCGGAAATCAGTATTATTGTAACGGAAAAAACGGAACGCAAAAATATCAATATTGATAAAATAAGAAAACAAGCTATTGCAGCTTCTAAACAAAGTTTAAGGTTTCATTTTCCCATCATCAATGACGCGGTGAAACTTACTGATTTCTTAAAAAATATTGATACAGAACACACTTTTGTAGCGCATTGCCATGAAAACCTTGAAAGAATGGAGCTTAAAGCAATTCCTCAATTGGAAGAGATTGTTTTCCTGATTGGCCCTGAAGGTGATTTTTCTGAAAAGGAAATTGCATTTCTGGCAGAAAACAAAGTAAAAGCAGTATCTCTCGGAAACCAAAGACTTAGAACAGAAACTGCAGGCGTTTTTGTAGCCGCATGGAATTATTACCACATGATATAAAAAAACAAAAAGAGAAGACGTTGAATCTTCTCTTTTTTATTTCTCATTAATTATTTCCAATCAATATTGTTTTCTCGCAAGTATTTTTCAAAAATCTGCTGTCCGCTTCTGATTGAATTGACTGTCCAGAGAATTTTCATTCTCAACAGCTTCTCTTCATCCAGTTTATAATCAATATCAGATTTTATCAGCTTTTGTTTCAGCTCATACATACAGATGGAAGCCGCTACAGAAACGTTAAAGCTTCTTGTAAAGCCATACATTGGAATAGCCAGTGTTTCGTCTGCAAAGTCCAGAATTTCCTGAGAAACACCTTCCATTTCTGTTCCGAAAACTAAGGCTATAGGTTCTGTAATCTCATATTCAGGCAGCATTTTAGCATTATTCTCCAACGAAACAGCTACGATCTTATATCCCCTGTCTTTAATGTTCTGAAAAGATTCCATACTTCTTGGAAGCTTCTCAACCTCAACCCAGGTATCTGCTCCTTTTGTTACCCGAAGATTGGGTTCAAAACTATATTCTTCCTGTAAAGCGACTACTTTATGAAAACCACAGGCCTCTACGGAACGTACAATGGCCGCTGCATTTCTGAACTGATAAACATCTTCTACAACCGGAAGCACAAAGTCTGAACTTTCCTGAGAGAAATGCTCAATTTTAGCAAGTCTTTCCTCTGTTAAAAATTGTTTTAAATATTCAAAAGTTTCTCCTAAATCTTTCTTCTGCATGTATTTATTTTTTCAAGAACAAACGGTAACACAAACCATAAACGTCTTATTTACATAAAATTTTATGATAAGCGTTTCTTTCATTTTCAAATCTTTGCAAATTAACGTAATTTTGACCTATGAACCCTAATCGGGGTTCAATTCTTAATTAAAATTAGTACATGAAGCGAAAAGTCCTGCTCATCTATACCGGTGGAACCATCGGAATGGAAAAAGATTATGAAACCGGAAGTCTCCGCGCCTTTGATTTTGGAAATATTTTTGAAAAAATGCCTGAAATGAAGCTCATGGAGTGTGAGGTATTTGTTCATCCATTTGCCAAACCGCTAGACTCTTCGGATATGGGACCTGAGGAATGGAGAATCATCGCCAATTATATTTACAAAAATTATAATGATTACGATGGTTTCCTGATTCTTCACGGAACGGACACGATGTCTTATACGGCTTCTGCACTAAGTTTTATGCTAAAAGGATTGAGAAAACCTGTGATTATGACGGGATCTCAACTTCCTATTGGTGATCTGAGAACGGATGCCAAGGAAAATCTTCTGACAAGCCTTTACTACGCCAGCCTTTACGAGAACGATGAAGCCGTGATTCAGGAGGTTGCCATATATTTTGAATATAAATTATTAAGAGGAAACAGAACCTTGAAATATTCTGCTGAGTATTTTGATGCGTATTCTAGTCCTAACTATCCTATCCTGGGACAGTCAGGTGTTCATTTAAATATCCTTAAAGACAATCTGCTTCGTTGTGATCCTACTATAGAATTTCATGTGGATGAGCATATTTCTGAAGATATTTTATTCTGGAGAATTTTCCCGGGAATGCATCTGAGTCATTTTAAGGAAATCCCAAAAATGAAGGTTCTTATTCTTCAGGTTTTCGGGTCCGGAACTATTTTCAGCAGTGAAAAAACTCAGGAAACCCTTCAGGAAATCAGAGATAACGGAACGGAAATCGTTGTGGTAAGCCAGTGTATATCAGGTGGTATCTCATTCGGGAAGTATGAAAACAGTAATATTTTTTCAAGAATCGGAGCAATAAGCGGTAGAGACATGACTGCAGAAACAGCGATTACAAAGGCAATGCACCTTATCGATAATCCAAACTATACCGGAACCTTTGCAGATAACTTTACAAGAAGTCTTTGTGGAGAAATTACAGATTAATTGTAATATTTATTTGGATATTCCAGAAAATACACTATTTTTGCAATCTCAAAAAGAGAGGTGTCCGAGTGGTTGAAGGAGCTACCCTGGAAAGGTAGTATACGGGTAACTGTATCGAGGGTTCGAATCCCTTCCTCTCTGCAAATAAAACCGCTGATTATCAGCGGTTTTTGCTTTTATTACGCTTACACGTTTTATTTTTATAATTTATTTTATTAGTTTTATTAAGTACAAAATAGGGATATTCCAATCTATTTTTACACAATATTTACACAATAGAATTTCCATGAAAATAAGATTTTACTTAGATACAAAAACTACTTTAAAAAGTGGGGAGCATCCATTAAGGCTTTATATATACATATCAGCAAAGGATAGAAAGTATCCTTTTACTCAATATTCTTCTCTTGTAAAAGATTGGGATTTCAAAAAAGAAATGCCTAAAAAAAGCCATCCATTATATATTGCTATTTCAGATTTCCTTTTAGAAAAAGATAGAAAGATTCTTAATCTTTTAAATTCACGAGACAAAAGAACTGCTCCAGAGGTCGAAAATATTATTCTTGGAAAAGAAATATCTGATAGTGTTTATGATTTTTGGAGCGTTAGAATTAAAGAACTTGAAATTCACAGAGAAAATACATCAAAAACAGAAATTAAAACCGGGGGTACTGCGACTAAATATGCCGACAACCTAAAGGTGTTCAAATCATATAAGAAGTCTCTTAAATTTTCTGAAATAGATTATAACTTTTTACATAAATTTAGACTAGACAAATCAGATAAATGTGGTGACGGAGGAATAAACGTCTACATTGCAAATCTTAGAGCAGTTTACAACCAGGCTGTAAAAAGAGGCATTTACAAGCCTGAAACCTCAGTGAGTCCATTCCATGGAATTAAAACGTCCTGCAGAAATACTAAAGACAAATACCTATCTCTAAATGAGATGAAAATAATTGCCGTTAATCCAGTTGATCATAATTATTACCGATACTTTATGCTTTGTTTTTATCTTGGAGGAATTGATTTCATTGATATTGCATCTCTTAAAAAAAAACACATTAAAGATGGGAGAGTAAAATTTATTCGATTTAAAGGAAATACTCAAGAGGTTATTGATAATTATATATTTGATGAAGCTCAGGAAATTATTGATTATTTTGATGATCCAAATTCAGATTTTATTACTCCTATTCATAAATATGTTTATAAACCATACAGACAAAAATACATTGATGGCTTCAGAAAAATAGCTGAAGATCTTAAAATAAAAACTGAAACATTCTCCAAGTCGCCTAGATACTCATTTATCAATATTGGCGGGAAAGAGCTATATCTAAATAGGGACATAATTAAAGAAATAACTGGACACGCACAAAACGATACACACTCAATCTATGAAGGTAAATTTCCCAATCATATTAAAGATAAGATTCATAAAGAAATTATTGATTCTATAAAGGCGTCTAAAATCTGACGCCTTTTTCTTTTAATTCCTCTATCCTATTTTCAATTATAGTTTTCGATAGCTCTTCGTTTTTAACATGATGCCATACATAATGTAGATAGCTGAATACTTCTTCGTCAACTAAAGCTGATAAGAATACATAAAGATCTCTCCTATCTTCATCTTCAAAATAGTCCTCATCAAATTCAAAGATAGTGTCTGCGGAGATTTCCCAGCGCTCCCGGAAGTAGCCGTCAAACTCAATATTTTTATCTGCTGCAGCTCCGCGAATTAAATTCATAGCATCATCGTAGAAATCATCCAGGTTTTCCGGATCATCTTCTATATAGTTAGCGAGCAATTGAAATATATGTTTTGAATCTTCCATTATCCAAAAAGAGTTGGTGGTGGCATTTTCTCAGGCTCCAGGTTCATGGCAACGAGTTCCGGATCAAAAGCCGGAAAAACAAATTCTTCTATCGGCTCGTCCTTCAGGAACCGGTCCGCCATTCTTGCATCTAAGCAGATAGGCATTCTCATTTTTGAGTTGTGAATTACCGACATAAGTTCGTTTGCTGCAGTAGTTACTATGCCTACTCCTATTTCATTGTTTTCCCAAACGTCAAAGAATCCAGCCAGATACATATGATCCGCGTCTTTCCAGAATACTTCATGCTTTACTTTCGCAGGTGTTTTCTTTCCGGGAATGGTTACATGCTGAAAATCATAAAATCCGGATATAGGAATAACACATCTGTTATTTTCAAACTTCTTATAATATGTATGTGTGTTTTCGGCTGTGAGGTTTAATCCCTTTGCGGGTTTGTCTTTTGGAATTTCTGCGTAAAGCCCCCAGGTTCCGTGGGTAATTTTTCTACCGTTGTGTTCTAATACAATAGGCATTGCAGGTCTAGTGAATGCAGAAACATTATCTTCCTGAACATAATCACTTTCATAATTTTCCGCATCCAATTCTTTAGCAACCTCTTTAAGGTCTACTTTTTTATTACTGAACGAATAACACATGTTGATAATTTTAATTGAAAAGATACAAAAAGCGTACAAATTATTACGCTTTCAAAATTATAGAGTCGTAAAAACTTGTTGAATATTTAGGTGAAAGATGCTTTTGGTCCATCTTCCATGTAGTCTGTACATCCATAGATGCCAGCTTAACTTTTTGTTTGCCAAGGCGACTATTCATTGAATCCATGGCTTTCATAATTGGAGCATGTCGTTCTTGATTGTCTATATCAAACAGACTCGTCATTCTTTCATTTTCCGGAACAAACGTTCCCGTTATAACTCCGGCTTTTCTATATTTCGGGCCTTGAATGAAAATGTGATCAAGTGCTTTTTTAGCGTACTTAGAAATATCAATAGATGAATTACTAGGATTAGGGAGCGTTACCGTAAACGAGTCTGAGTATTGCACTTGGTTCTGCTTAAACCGATCCGTCATTATAAATACAGTTACATGCCTGCAGCATGACTTCTGCTCACGAAGTTTTCGGGCGCACTCTGACGCGAAAGTGGATACTCGCTCATGCACATAATCATACTCAGCGTGTCCGGTATCAAACGTCCTGGTCGTTGAGATCATTTTTTTAGGCTCAGGAACCGACATTGAATATTGAGCTTCTCCTAATAACTCTTTTTTCATTCGTAGGCCCAGAATTCCCATTTCTTGCTTAAGGAATCCATCTGGGAATTGAGTAAAATCCCATGCGGTGTGAGCGCCATAGCTTCGAAACTTATCATTATATCTACGACCAATACCCCATAGATCATCAATTGGAAACCATTTTAAGGCCGCTTCAATTTTCTTCCAGGAATCAAGCATATATACTGATCCGGTCCTGTCCGGGAATTTCTTCGCTATTTTATTGGCGACTTTAGCGAGTGTTTTTGAAGGTGCTATACCGATACTTGTAGGAAGGTCTAATCCCTGCAGGACATCTCTTCTGAGATCTACCATTCTTTGGAGTTGATTTGAATAACCATCCAGAAAAAGAAAGGACTCATCTATAGAATACACTTCTATATCATTACAGTACCTCCGGGTAATCTGCACTACTCTATTGCTTATATCTCCATATAACACAAAGTTTGCCGAACACACTACAAGGCCGTGTGTTTTCTCGAAATGTTTCAGTTTAAAGTACGGCTCACCCATGGGAATTCCCAAAGCTTTAGCTTCATTACTTCTAGCGATTGCGCACCCGTCATTATTTGAAAGTACAACGACCGGACGACCTCGCCATTCGTAATTAAATATTCTTTCGCATGATGCGTAGAAATTGTTGCCGTCTATAAGCGCTATCATAATTTTCTCCAATTCTTAAAAGTCCATGTAACGACACCCCATAGAAAGAATTCTGTTTCATCTGTGATGTCAAAATCTGAAAATTCAACGTTGGCTGATTCAAGCTTCAATTCTTTAATTTGGTTCCCGGCTCCATAGCGAGGTCTGAACCGCTTAATAAAGAATTGATTTTCTATTATTGCCGCTACCAAATCATTTGGCCGGGCTTCGATGCCTTTTTGTATCAAGCACCAATCCTCATTGAGTATACCAATATCCTTTAAAGAATCTCCGGAAACTCTTCCTGGAAATGTCGTTACCGGATCCTTAACCAATAGCTTTAAAAAATCAATCGATTCATCAGGAAAATCCAAAGCAGCACTCGGAAACGCTCCATAACCGCCAGCGTGCAACCTTTCTTCAAAAGGCTTTAACACAACAGGTTCTGTGCTTTCCAATGTAAATAACTCTAAATTTCCGATCGTTTTCATATCGCAAAGTTATGTACATTTTGAACCAAATTATACCAAAACGATGTTAAATTTTCATGCGACAAATCAAAACCCGCATGGCGACAGAACTTGACGCATTAAAAAGTTATCCACAAAAAAATCCCCGGATCTCTCCGAGGATAAAAACTAATAACCATGAAAACTCAAATTAATGAGTTGTATTTGTTGTGTATTTAATATATAATTATCGTTCCGTCTTTTCTAAAAGATGGCGTTTTTTTATCTTCAAAATAACCATTATCATTAAAAAACATTTGCCAAGCCAATTGACCATTGTCATAGTATTTCTTCCAATTACCCAATCTACAAATATATTTACCTTCATATCCTTTCCACTGCTCTCTAGTATCATATAAATGCTTCCATAAATCAGCTACAATCCCAATTTTTCCCTCAATCCACAATTGTCCGTTGGGGTGATATTCTTTCCAATCTATAATTTCTAAAATCATAACACTATATTCTTATATTTTGTGGAGACTACTCCGTTTGAAATTTTTTTTTATCTTCCATAAAAAAATTATGCTTATAATTGATATTACTCTTCCAAAGCCCAGTGATAATATTACTGAAGCTGAAATTGATATTCAAATAGCATTCTGCTTGATTATAATAA
Organism: Chryseobacterium sp. JK1; assembly: GCF_050632815.1. Classification (NCBI taxonomy): domain Bacteria; kingdom Pseudomonadati; phylum Bacteroidota; class Flavobacteriia; order Flavobacteriales; family Weeksellaceae; genus Chryseobacterium; species Chryseobacterium sp. JK1. Next base: position 150,341 of record NZ_JBODRU010000007.1, read on the forward strand.
TCGCATTTGCACTAAAAGTCATATTTTCATTAATAAAAAGGAAAAAGCTATTCCTTTAGTCCTATAGCCTCTAAAGCGGAAGGGGTTAGTTCAAATTCAAACTTTATTAAGTCTTCAACTATCATTTCAGAAATAGGTTTGTCAAACATACCTGTTTTGTATCTCCCATTGAAAAGTACTTTCTTTTGGGCTTTTTTATACTTAGCTATAGCCTTGGATACATCGGACGAATAGCCAATCGATGAATATCCATCTTCCAAATTAGGTCTTGAAATAATATTACCTTGCTTATCAATAGGTATAAACATACTTTCATGGACGGGTTGCTTTAAAAAATTCGCATAGTTTACAATTTTATCATAAGATCTGATTGCTTTGTATGTATATATACCTCGCAATGGCCTTTTGCTTGTAATTTTATCTTGCTCCAGAACAAAGTCCGAAAGGGGGATTAATTTCATAATACTAGGCGTTTAATAATTCAGGATTTTCGTAAATATTTCCTAATAGCTTTCGAGAAACAACGCTACTGCCAAACAGATTATCAGGCGTCTTTCTAATATCTTCTATGACGACTGTATAATATTCGGTTGGCGCATATCTTCCAACTTCAATAATATCACCTTCGTAAGCATCAAATGATTGTACTTCATTATCATATGTTTGAAGTTCCATATAAAATTGGCCAACTGACTCAGGGATCACTTCCCACCTTTGATAACCATAAGCGCCTTCATCGTAATCGTTTTCTTGAATTTCAGGAATTGGATCAAAATTTATTAACGAGCCATAAACCCAATTTTTAGATTCTAATTCTATACCTCTAAATTTTATTTCTCTCATGACTATTTTGTTTATGTTTCTTTTACAAATGTACATAATTTTATGTACAATTACATATTTATATGTACTTATTTTGAAAAATATTTTACCTTTGCTTTATGACAGTGGAGGAATATCTTAAAACAAACAAGGCCGTTAATATATCTGAGGTTGCAAAAATTATGTTTCCGAACAATAAAACGGCTGCTTTATACCTTACGAACAAGCTAAACCGAACAGCGAATAGATCATTTACTAAGAAAGATTCCACTAGAGCATTGAATGCATTAAAGCAACTATATGGCGGAATAGAAGATCTAACTATTGAGTAGGTATTTTCCCGGATATGCTGTAGTAATAACTCTACGGGAAACCGTAATTGTTTAAAGTCCATTTTCATTAGTTTCGCAAATAATTAATAATGCGACTTGATTTGTCGTTCAGAAATATTATTTTCGCGATTGTAAATTAAAATAAACTATTAACTAATGAATTCTTTATTTAATAAAAGATACCACATACGTCTCGTTTGGTTGATTATTATTTGTTTAGCCTTAACTTTTTGTGCAGTATTCTTTGCATTTAGATATATAGTAGAATGGGATGCTGCTAAATCTCTAGACAACACAACTAAAGTAACTTTAGCAATTCTCGCATTCTTGACTCTAATATATCATATTCACAATCTTGAAAATCAAATTAAAACTCAAGAAGCTAGCAATAGACAGAATTTATCTAAATATACATACGATATTTGTTCTGATTTTAGAAAACCTATAATGATGGAGATAAATGATGAAGTAAGGCTTTTATTTGTTGAACATAAAGATAAATTAGAAAGGCAAAATTTACATTTATTAATTACTCACATAAACGATTCCAAGAATAAAGAATGTAGACAAGCTTTATTTATTACCCTAAATTACTTTGAAAGTATATCTGCAATGGTTTTAGCTGGAGATTTAGATAATGAAATAGTAAAACGCTTATATGGCAGACTTTTTGGTAAGTATTATAAAAAACTAGAACATTATATTAATTATGTTCAAGAAGAAAGTCCAAGAAGTTGGATTAATTTTGAAAAACTTGCAATAAAATGGATAAACGAAGATAAACATTAGAAATATTTATTATCTTTGCGGTAACAAATCAACTTATATTATATAACATTAACACTAGAAAAATTATGAAAACGACTGCAATCAAAAATGACTACCATGGTTTTTAAAACTATGTATTCAAATGAAAAATTAAAAATAAAATAAAAACAGCCTCCTTAGTTGGAGGCTATTTTATTTAAAAACGGTCTTGTAGTACTTCAGCTTATTTCGCAAAGAACAAATCAGCCTCTGCTTTTCTTCTCCGGATTAGCCCGTTTAAGACTTTGCCTCCAGCAGTAATGTATTTTGTAGTGAACCAATTTCTGATTGCAACTTCACCTGCTTTTTTATTGACAAGCGAAAACAAACCGTCTGATCCTCCGGTATTGTATGCATGGGATACCAACGCATCAAATTGATTCTGAGTCAATGGAACTTTCACATTTGAGTTGACAATCTTTTCATAAGTAGGTAGGACCGACGCAAATAATTCTGCTCCTTTCTCCTTTGTGATAGCCGGATCCTTCATTGTCACCTTTTTTCCTCCTGGATAATAAGTATTTCCATAACCTATTGTTGGAATTCCTGCAGAGTCCAGATAAGGCTTTGAACTAAACCCCTCGAATGACAATATTAAGTCTATGCCTTTTTTTGATGTTTTCATTTCTTTCTTTTTACGTATTTATAAATTCCAAATATTACGATTGCAACGACTCCTAATACCGTCAGAACAATCCAGGCTCCGGCTTGAAAACCTTTCGTTTTAATGTCATTGGTTTTCTTCTCGACTTCAGCAGCAACTTTCTTAATTGTTTCTTTGGATACTGCATCTTTTGCCAGCTCCTGAATGATATTTGTTTTTTCCTCACTGGACTTTTCTTTTTTGTCTTCGGTAGCCTTCCGGTAGTAGCTGTTGATGTAATAATCAGCCGTGCCCCGTATGACGATACTTTGCAAAGTGTCTCCGGAAATTACGTTATGAAATATCAACGGGTTCAATGTATCTGATTTTCCCCGGATCACAATATCCCCTGAGAAGTCTTCCATCTGTTTTTTTATCGTGTGATCCACAACTTTTTTAGTGGACTCTTTCACGGATTTTTCTTTCACGGAATCTAATGTTATCCTCTCAATATCAGTTCTACCCTCTTTTGAATAAAAGGATGTTTTGTGCTTAGTCTTACAGCCGAGCAGAAAACTACTCAGTAGTATTATTATCAGTATTTTCGCTTTCATTTTGCTTTTCTTTGAATATATTAACATCAAGTGTTTTATTGAATTTTTCAAACTTCATTAAAAATCCTAACGGCGGAAATTTGCCATTAGTAATAATGCCCATATTAATTGCAGCGTTTCCGGCGGGAAATAAAAATATTGCCAGCTTGGATATTACTTTAAAATAAATACTATCCATTTCGCCTTCTGAAATAATTTGCAGAATAGCCTCTGTAAAGAAATACGCTATTGTTATGATCGCCATTTTTAAAGTGAATCCTAACAGCATTTTTTTAAATGAAAAACTGTTCAATTTTAAATGTTTAATAATACCGATAATCAAATCTCCCAGTAAACCTCCAGTTAAAAGTATTATGAAAAATTGAGCATCAATATACCATCCAGTAAACCGCTCTGATATAGAAATACCAACTGCAGGAACTACCGCAAGTTTAAATGTTGCACTAACTTTACTTACAACAGATCCTGAGTGTATTGAAAGCAGATTATTGACTATGAAAATAGATATTGGATTCGCCATTTCATTTTAATATTTTTTATTGAATTAGCTTACTAAAGCCTTTAATGCTTCTAATTGCTCTTTTGAGAACACAACACCCGCGAAAACAAATTCATCATTATCTGTATTACCAATTACAACCTGGTTACTTTTTGTCGTTTTTACATTATAGCCTATTGCTATTGAATTTGATACTGATCCAGTTGTCACATCTGCACACCATCCTATAAATGTATTTCCATTGCCTGTCGTAACATTATAACCTGATTGAAGGCCTACTGTAGTATTTCTAATTCCTTCCACTTGATACAATCCTAACTGTCCAACAACTGTATTTTCATGGCAGCCATTCTTTGCTTGGTTCATAGCCATAGCACCTATTGCAGTAACATTTTCAGCAGCGGTAATAACATCAACAGTAGTTCCTTCTTTATCCTCATGTGATAATTCCCGACCATAAAGCACGGCGTCTCCTATTAAAACATTATTGGTTGAGTTTGTAAATCTTCCCGCTGCCCTTCCTATTCCAACAGTTGCTGTATTATAAAACCCATACTCCATTGATACATACCCAACGGCAACGTTTCCCGCACTTATATCACTGCCTTGTGCTGCTTTATTTCGAAATAGTGTAGAATCACCAAAAGCAGTATTATTACTAGCCCATGCAGCTCTAGCTAAAGATCTTCGACCCATACCTGTATCACCTACACCCCCCACCATATTTAATCCGGCTTCGTGACCTATTAACGAACAATCGTTACATGTTTCCGAATTCATCATCGCGTCAGCGCCTATGGCAACATTGCTATTTTGACTTTTGTGATTTTTCAAAGCGCGTGATCCAATTGCAACAATAGCACCTGCTGATTGAACACTCTCTAACGCTTCGGGTCCAATAGCAAATGAGTGCTCTCCGGTTGAATTCCAATTACCCGCACCAAATAAAAACATATTACTTAACGTGTCAGAACCTTTATAATTTTGAAGCTTTTCTTTGGCAATAGACCCATCAACAATATCATCTGGCTGTACTTTTCCAATATACTCTCTTTTAATTGTTGCTTGATACGGCGCATAATCCAACGGAGCGCCCTCATTCATCATAATTTGAGCTCCTGTTAATACAGAAAATGATACAAAACGCGCGTTATATGGTGATGAATGCGTAGATGGTATACCTGTCACATCCAAAAATCCACTTAAAAAATTAAGATCCTTATCATACCATGCCGCCCTTGTAACTGTATTCCATGAATAATTAGTATTTTCTTTGACTTCAATTAATTTAAATAAATCGTAATCAGGCGTGTCACTATACAATCCTGTTTTTTCATCAACATTTCTGTTAATTTCTAGCTTATCAGGATTTGATAAATTCACCGAGTCAAAAAATGTTGTTCGGTCTGGCGTAATGTTAGAGGGCTCAGGCATTTTATTTTTTATAATAATCCAAGCTGTTCCATTATTGTAAAACAATGTGTCATACCCTTCAACGGCTTTTAAAATTGTAGGATTTCCATTTTCATCCTCTGCAGGCATAAGATTTGGATATTCCGTTCCATCTTTTGCATATACAGCTGGTTTGTATAAAGTATCAGCGTCAAATGGCCCCCTATCACTAGGGGAAATTGGTTTAATGTTTTTCAACAATGGATAAAATGAAATTGTGCCTATTCTATAGGTCTTTCCATCCGCAGCTTGATATAGCATATGCCCTCCCGGTTCTAGTGAAGTTTTTTCAGGAAGCTCCGATATTGGTTCTACATCAATAAATGCTTTTGAATTTAATTCGGTCATTATCTTGTCTGTATTGCTTTGTTATTATCGTATGTGTAAATCTTTGTTTTATCGTCATTACCTAGTGCGAATTTTATCACATCGGCAAATATTTCCTTTTCATCCAATAAAATATTGAGTCCGTTTTCATCTTTTTGATTGGTAAACTTTACTTCTATTTCGGATGTATGATCTGTAGTCTCTAATTTCTCTTTTCGCGTTCTTTTGGTTCCATCTATGTAGAAATCCTTATTCATGGTATGTACGGCAATAAAGGACAGGATATTGTTATCCCCTTCGGCTAATACCCTATAGCTTACAACTTCTTCCGACCATCCATCTTTGATAATTGTTGAATCGTTCCCTGACTTAGCGGTAGTTAATTCTTCATCAATAGTAAACTCTCCCATACAATAAGCAGGTAGATTGGTGATCATCCAGTCATGTCTATTATTGGCATATGAAAAAAGGTTTCTATTGTAGGCGCATTTAGTCGCAACTCGAATAAATTGACGGCCATCAGCATCGGTACTATCAGTGAATTTTACACAGTTTGAATAATAAAGAATATCACCAATTTCATTTCGTATCTCAAAATGACCTTGAATTTCTTCAAAACAAATAAAGGTAAGCCTAAATAGTTTACCTTCGCTTATTCCAAATTGACAGTGTATTTCTGTTTCATCTTCAGCTATTAAGAACAGCTTCAGATCAGATCCTACTTCATTTTTATAGTTTGGAATTAAAAATCTATGATACTCTTTCACCTGCAAAGGATAAGGCTCTTTATGTCCATAAAACTGTGTGTTTTGTGGATTGGTCATGTCTTCGAGTTCTTCCGAAGTTCTATAAAACCTTACAGGGCTGTGATACCAGAATTTCTGCATGATACAAATCTATATCTGCTTACATTACCCCTTTATGAGGGCGTAATGATCTTTTTATATTTCTGGAGGTGTAGAGAATGCAATGTATTTCTTAATATTTATAGCTGACAAATAAAATTCATCTGTTTGATTGGTTGTGGTATTTTTAAATTTAATAGTTGAATTTGCAAAAACGCCAACTGTAGTATCTCCGAAACGACAATTCAACGGTTCTGAATTAACGTTTTTGTCGCTGTTAACCAAATCAATAATCAACCTCTTAGTTTCATTGTTTATATTAATTACCTTACCAATGTTACCATCATCAGAATCCTGGCCATATGGAGAAGTGTAATTTAAATCATCTGTATTATTTGATGTATTAGCTAAACTAACCTTACCGCCACTTGGTACAAACTCATAGTCCACGCTTAAATTCAAGCTAACAGTGCCAGTAATATCAAGTATTAAACGACTATTTCCACAATCTGCGCTCTCCGTCTTGCTTATTAATTGAATTACATAATCATTGAATTTCCAATTAATAGAAAGGGTGTTTGAGGCTTTATTTAATAAGTCATCGGTTGACACGAGAATCCTAAAGTGAACACTAGTTCCCGTCATTAATTCATTAAAAACGTCTGAGCTTACTATATCCTGTTTCAGATTTTGAACTTGCTTTATAGTAGTCCACACAAAACCATCTAAAGTATACTGAATGTCTATTTTAGGGTTTACGTAAGTTTGATCATAATCCCATGTAAGTTCAACTGTATTGCGGTCCAACTGATTAACACTTAATAAAACAGGTTTGGCAGCGAATTTCCCTTTTACCTTTCCTTTTATGCTCAACACATTATCTTTTCTGCTGTGAGAAAATGCACCGTCACCGAATGGAAAGATTTCGCTTATTCCCATTGGCGTGTTAACAATAATACTACCTCTGCTTTTCATCCTATCATTATCATGGCCATACCTCCAATTTTCATAAAGAGATATAAACTCTTCGAATGTAACGTCTGAATACGAAATTTCTATTCTGTCACCGGAAAAAAACGGTTGGGAATATTCTCTTAACCTTGCTAGTGTTTCATTCGCTCCCACTTCTATCAATCCCTGAAGTTCATTAATAAGATCCATAGAGTTAGCTCTCATTTTAGCCTTACTATTGTTTTTGTAATTGGTAACCTTGATTAAATCAGTGTCCTTTTTCTTTCTTAATCCACTACCAAACCATGCCGACCATCTGGCCATATGATATTTAGGATTATGCCTTGCATTCGTAGAAGTTTCAGGGTTTCTTATTTCATCTGAATCTGTAAAACCATCATTCATTGATCTGTTTTTGATCAATGAAGGTATTAAGTATCTAATTGGCGTGTCAAAAACTCCCTCTTGTATTTGGGAGGTTTTACTGAGTGTTAGCTCCGCTTTATCTATTTTTAATATAACCCATTTTCCAGTATTAATACCTTCTAAAATTTGGATCATAGTGCCTACTTCCATCATCGTAGTGTCAAATGGAGTCGTAGTACAAGTAAGGGTTAATTTACCTTCTTTATTTGCATGCTTACAATTTGCAAAAATTCCATTATCCAAATAATCTGATTTATTGATCATATCAATCATTACGAGATCATCATCATTATCATTAGTTGAAGAACTATTGTCTTCAATAAGTTCCTGTATTTTATACTCATCAATAATTAGATCCGTTTGCTTATCTAATTTATTTTTGACGCTGACAATTGGTGTAGTAAACTCTGATGCGGTAATAAAATTCTGAATATCGTCTTTTACATTTTTTGAATATTTCTTTGATCCGAAAAGCAGAGAATTAAATACTACATCTTTGTCGTTTTCAAATTTAAAATCATCTTTTAAATAGAGTTTTTCAGATAAATCATAAGAGTTAATATCTTTGAAAAAATATCCAATATCTTCAACAATTACTTTGTTATCTAAAATATCATACCCTAATGCAAGGAGTTTAGACAATCCGTCTGACATTATTGATTTTAAAGAAGTTTTAATCTTCTGACCCACAGTGTAAACCGGAGGTAGGCCTCTTAAATAAATCCCTGTAGAAATTGATGTATTAAAATATATTCCTCCTGGGCCTATATAGTTACTTATTAAGCTCAGCTTAGAACTTGTGTAATTTTTAACAACCTGGTTCAAAGCATCAAATATTCTTACACCTTTTGTGCTAACAATTGGAGATTCCATATTAGTCGTTATCTCAATACTTGTATTTGTTTTAATCGAATGAAATGTAAATTTATCATTCGGGTCGTCAGTTACAAAAAGAAAAGAAAGAGATTGGCCTGGCATTAGGTTATTTGAATTATTGGTCATATTAGACAGATTAAACGTATCATTGTTAATCTTAATCTCAGATTCCGTGGGAAACATTTCTGCCTTTACTAATTCTTGTGCATAATATTGTCCTGGTCCTCTAATAATTGCACATAGTCTAACTGCAGGAGCTGTATTATTACTTCTTTTAAATACAAAATGCATATTGCTTATTTCTATTTTTATTGACTTCAAAGTAATGTCTGTGGTAACAAATGGCCCTTCATCTGATCTTATCGTCCCTATTGTTCCAAAGTTCATATTTTTAAAGCCACAATATTCATTAGTATTGTTTCCAAATTGATAATCATCAGACCTATGAAATGCAACAAAATGATCTGTTCTAGAATCAAGTGTGAAATCATCCTGAGATATATCCCATGAATAGAAGTTTGATTGTTTCCTATTTCCTTTTTTATAACCAATTTTATAAGTTTCAACAGGCGTAATCTCGTTTTCATCAATATCCTTTAAGGCAAATAGATCAATTGTTACATCGTCACGATTAAATAATTTGTTTTGAGCTTCACTTTTAATAAGTTCAATTTCAATTTTGAAATTACTTTTATCGAAAGTCCGCGAATATTTATTCATATTCACTTCAAAATTATCCTTTAGAAGATCGTACTCAATACCATCTTTTACTGCAATCCATTTAAATATTATCCTTCCGTCACCTTTTTGTTCTTCATATACATTTTCAAGAACGTTATATGCCACGTCATCATCATATTGGTAGAATTTAAGCTTAGTGTTTTCTCCAATAATGAAATCTTTAACTCTAAAGTTTTCATCATCAATATTAATTATGGAATCCACATCATTCCAACCATCCGGCATTTCTATTTTGTATTCCCCCTGGAAAGAAGATCCAGAGGGTACAATGAATTTGAAAATCTTTTTAATTCCGTTTTCGTGTACTATGTTTCTAATGCTTATCATGAGTAGTAAGTTTCATTTCCGTTATTATCATATTCTCCTATCACCTCTCCATTTTGAGATCCTCTATACCTTATAATCATTCCATTTCTTTTTTCGATTGTTGGATGAGTATACTTTGCAAACGACTGATCAATCTTCTTTCCTAATTTTTCAGCTATTGCATCTGAATTATCCACAGTCTTCATTAGAACCGTCATTTGAGGAGCGATTAAACTTTTTTGAGCGATGTTTCTGAATAATTTTTTGCCGACTTGCGCATCTGGGCCCAGTGATTTTAAAATGCTTTTCGTTTCATTTGCCGTGTAAACAGTATCTCCTTTATCCAACCACGTCATCTTGTCTCCTGAATCTGATCCTAAAGATTTAATCCTTCCATCTTCTCCGGCAATAATTTCACGTCCTCTATCCTGTGTGATAGCAAACTCTGCCTTTCCTCCTTTTCTTCCGGTCCAGTACTTCGGAACCGGATCTTTTGACATGATGGCAATAGATTGAGCGATACCAAAAGCTAAAGCCAAACCTGCAGGAATTGCTCCGGCAATAAATCCCATTTGACCTAATGTCATTGTTGCAGCTAAGGCTCCATTTATGAGAGCTTGTTGTGCCGCTGCTTTTTGTTCTGCTTTAGCTTTTTGAGTCTCAATAAGCTTTTCCCTTTCCCTTTGTTGGTCTTGATAAACTCTAGCTTCGTCTTCCAGCCTATTCCTTTCAGTTATCTGCTCTGCAGTAAGATCTCCCATAGCATTTAATGCATCTAATCTGGAATTTATAAATCCCACCTCTTGATCTGTAACTTCTTGGGATTTTTTAAGCTGCTCGTCAAGGTCAGCAATAGTTTTTTCTTTTTGGTGTTGACTCAGCATTGATAAGCCTTCCAGAACTGCGGATGCCGCCAATAAAGAATAATCCTTCCAATCTGCCGTTTGCTGCTTGATCTTGTCAAACATAACGCCGAATTGATCAGACACATGGTCAAAACCTAAGTCCTTTAGCCCACCCATTATAACATCCTTGGTTGCGTTATCCTTAGGGCTTAGAGTTTCAATAATTTCTAAATTAAGCTCTTTAATTTCATTTTTTATAGCTTCGATTTGCGCTTTTAAATCAGCAGCTTCTTTAAAATCCGCTGGAGTAGCAAACCCATTTTGATTAATTGCTATTTTAGTGGAAAGCTGATCTGATAGTAATTCAAGCCTCTTTAATTCAAGTTTATTAACTTCTATCTGATTGTTCTTTTCAAGGACACTTAAACGGTATTCTCTCTCTGCAATTGTTAATTTTTTATTATTTAAAATAACCGCCTTTTGCTCTTCTTGAGATATTGATCCAAATGTTTTATCATAGCTTGATCTTGTCTCTATATCCTTTTTTACAGCTTCAGTGATTGATTTTATCCTGTCATATCTCTGATCTTCAATTTTTCCAATTTCCTCATCTCGTTTTCGCTCTAATTCAACAGTTTCCTGAGCTGCATTTTGCGCTAATTCAATCTGCTTTTCGTAGAAAGAACTTGTTTCAGATAGCATTTGACTATCCAATTGAATTAAATTATTGAGTTTATCGAAGTCGGTTAAATAATCCGATTTTTCAAGATCCTTAGATTGCCTTTCCAGAGTGTTGGATCTCATCTTAAAATTCTCTTCTAGATTTTTGCTATCAATTTCAAATATCTTTTTTTGAGTGTCTCTAGTTATTTTTGCTTTTTCTAGCTCCGCTTTAGAAATCTCAGACTCCTCTTTAGCATTGGCGCCTTTTAAATATTTAATTTTATCATCTAAATAACTAATATTTAGATTTTTGCTTTTTTCTAAGTATTCCTTTAAGGACAATTCGCCATCAATATATTTTTTCTCGTTAATAGACAGCTCTTTATCTCTGACGGATTCAAGCCTCATTATATAGTCCTTCTGCTCTCCAGTATATTTTGCACCGGTATATGCTTTCTCTTTTTTCTCTTTTTCATCATCTCCATTTTTAGCAAATTTCCCTAGCATATTTGCTCTATCTTCTCTATATTTCTCAGAATTTTTCAGATCTATCTCCATCTGATCAAGTAGGATTTTATCTTCTTTTCTATAATTTTTTCTATTATCATTAAGCGTTTTAATTATATTATACGCCCTTATAGTACTTGCTTCGTATAGTTTCTTGCTATCTTTTTTGATAAATATTTCCTTACCGTCTCCATTATCAATAGTAGATGTTTCGTCCAATCCTAAGTCTGCCTGAAGCTTATATTTCTTTCTGTTTTCAAGTTCCTGATCTAGTTCTCTTCTTAGTAATTCCTCTTTTGAGAGCCTTTCAGATTCTCTACCTTTTAATTTATCCTTAATAGCTTCGGCTCTAGCAGACGCTACAATTGCATTTTTAAGTTTTATGTAACTTGCCTCGGCCTTTCCATTCATGATAATTTCCTCGTTTATCTGACCAAAATATGAAGGGAATTGTTCTTGGAGTTGCTTGACGGCCGCTTGCTTATCTTTAATAGCTCCATTTGCATCGGTAGCTTTTCTATATAAATTATCCATTTCAAATGCTTCATCGCCCGCATTTTTCGCTCCCTTGCTCATTGCGTCATTAAGGTCCTTTTGATTATCTGCTGCGGTTCTTGTCTTTATCGCTACTTTATCAGTCTTATCGGCATATGTTATTAATAATGGAATTGCTAAAGCAAGCAAGCCTAATATTACCCCTAATGGTGATGCCTTTGTTGTCGTATTTAAAGCTGCCTGTGCTACCGCCGCTTCTCTTGTAGCTATAATTTCAGCTTCTAAAGCAACTATATGAGCTTCTCTAGTGGCGATCTGCTGTCTTTTAGCAATCATTTCAGCTTCTGTTGTTACTATTTGACTTTGAATAGATGCAATAGCGAACCTTTCTTGAACAATTTGATTTTCAAGGCTTGCAATATTTACATTCCTCGCCAAAGTATCAGCTTGAATAGCAGCCGTCTGGGCCCTTCTTGCTGCTGTTTCGCTAACTAGACCCAATTTAGCAGCTGTATTACGAACAATTCCTAATAAACTTTCAGAATTATTCCATGCTGTAGCTATTGCAGCTTGAATGGCAACGCCTTTATAGTAAGCCCATGCAGCGGTCATTAGTGTTATTCCGGTAATTACAACGCTAAAAGGAATTGCAGTAATTAATTTTATAAAATTCATGAGAAGATTAGAAGAACCTTTTAAAAAATTCATAAACCCTTTTGAATCTCCTATTAATTCAAATTCCTTTTTGATTTTATCAACTGTCGCAGCATACGTTTCCTGTTTTAAAGCCGCTGTTTCAGAAAGGTATCCGGTTTGATTAATCGCAAGTCCCGCATCTTTAATTCTTTTACGAACGAAATCTGCATTTCCGGCAATGTCTCCTAAAACTCCTTTAACTCTTGCTCCCCTTACTCCTACTTCTTCCAAATCTTGAGATATTCTTTCAAAGTCTCCGCTTTTTAGAACTCCTTCGGCTACCATCACTACAGCTTCAAAAGGATTTTCACTATACGCTTTTCTTAATTCCTTAACAGATACATTTGCTAATTTTGCGTACTTAGGCATGTCAGAAAGGATCTTTGTCAATATCTGCATTCCGGCAGTTCCTGCAACCTCACTTTTCTGCCCAAGCTGCTCAATTGCGGCAGCGAAACCTAAAACCTGAGGTAAAGTAACCCCTGTTAACCCTCTGATAGCACCAATCCTTTCTGCTACATCAATCATTCTAGCTCCTGTAGCCACTCCGGAGTTTTGAAGCTTAACAAGTGCGGTTGAAATTTCTGTAACACGCTCGGCGGTTATATGCTTGTCTTCATTAAAAATGGAAATAAGTTTGATAATTGATGCCGTACCCTCTTCCCTATTCCCGGCTTCTTTTCCAGCAACAATAAAATAATCATCCAAGGCTTTTGTGATACCTTCAATTTCATCTTTAGCCACTCCTTTTTTAGCAACTAACGAAGCTGTATTAACGAGTTCCCCTAAACTTGTCCTGGTGTCAATTTGCTTTAATGATTCAAAGAGTTCATCAGCTGCTTGTTTATTTCCGTTCAAACGAATCTGAAGATCAACCAAAGCATCTGATAACTCGTAATTATTATGCATTAGTTTTCCTGCTCCAGTAACTACAGCCTGAAAACCTACATACATTGTAATCATTGATTTGATCTGTGACTCCAACTGCTTAACTCCAGACAGTGCGGATTGTTGGTAATTACCGACATTTCTCTGCCTATCACCTACATTTGCATCAATTCTTTTAAGCTCGGAGTCTAATTGTCTGGCTTTACCAACAACTTGTGAGAATTGCGACTGAAGCTTTCCTAATTCTTGATTATAGCGTTCCTGAGATATTACGCCAGTCTTGAAATCTCTTGTAAGCAGAAGAATTTCTGCTTCAAGGTCTTTGGCTTGTCTTTTTAATTTATTCGCTTCTTGCGAGACTTTTTGATATGCGCTCGCACTTGCCTGAGACTGTATTTGCTGTTGACGCTCTGTCCTTGCTTCTGCAGTGGCAGCGTTAGCGGCTTCTTTCCTGGCTTTGTATTGTTCTACAATGGTTTTAGTTTCCTGAGTTTCTATTTGGGCTAATTTTAACTTAACGCTTGCTAGTTCCTTTTCTACATTTGCTAGCTCCTGAGCAAGTGTTTTAGCTTGTTTAAGCCCATTTGCATAATCCTTAGGCTTTCCAGTTTGAAATGATTTGTTAACTGCGTCTGTAATTGATAATAGTGAATTAAAACTACTTACTAATTTTTGCACATTATTATCTATCTCATTTATTTCTTTTACTGTTACATCACTCTGTATTACCGCTAATCTCTCCGACATTTCCCTAAGATTTATTAATAGACTCTACCTTTTTCACTAACATTTTAACCATAACTCCATATTGATAGAGAGAAATTAATTTCTCATCTACATGCATTTCTAAACCTAAGCAAACACTGATATACTGCTCATCAATATCATAGTCTTCATCATTATTACTCTCCTTTTTTTCAATAATTGACTTTGACTTCTCTAGCTGATTTTTAAACTTTTGTATCTTATCGAGTATCTTTTGCTTTTGTATTTCCAGATCATCACTTCGTTGAACTTTTACATTCTGAAGCAATTCATCAATCACTCTATTATCGAATTCGAGACCTAAGACTTTTTTCTTTTCATTTCGATCAATTACTAGATCAATAATTTTAATGACTATCTTCAGTTTTTCTATTTCATTTGCAGCTATAAGACAATTACTATAGTTGATTATATCTTCATTCTTTGTGTTTTGAGATATGACATAATCTTGAATTATTGAATCATATTTACTTTCTAATTCAGTGAGATCATATTCAATTTCATCGCCTGAATTATATCCTTTTATCATGTAAAAAAAATCCCCTGTTTGCACTATTCTTTTATAGTTCCAAAAGGGGAGATCTTTACTGTCTTGATAAATTCTAATTTTGTTTTTTTTCTTCTTCATAAATGCACGGATGCTCCTTTACATTAAACCACTCTGGCAATCCTTCGCTATTAATAAAACCGCGTTCTATCGCTACTCTATTCGGATTATTATCATTTTCTACATATGCTATTTCTAAACCTCTTCCATCGAAAATGTGATAGATAAAGAATCTTCCTTCCGGATCTCTTGCATATTTTTTTAATCTTTCACACTCTGTAATAGTTACAGGCTTACTACAATTGCACATTAACTTCTTTTATTGATTATATTTTTTAGTTTTGGTCCTACTTTGAGTTTATTTTTCAATTGAACTTCAATAAACTGCTGCTTTGTGATACCTAAGATTTTACTCTTTGATTTATAGTAGTAAATTTCTTTCATATACTCAGGAGAGTAATTTGTATCAAACTTAACCTGTTTATCTGTGATAGTAACCTTTATGCTTCTGTAGAATAAACCATCAAATTTTTTATCCCATGAATGTTTTAAATCCCATCGTCTCTTGCTCAAAGGGTTTGATCTATTTTTGTAATCAGCATAGAATAAATTACCCCTACGATACTTTTTAGAGTAAAGGGGCATTAAGCCCCCTTCACTATCTTTACCATGTAAAAGGTTATCCTGGTTTATTAGAGCTAGGTTTTGCGCCTTTAGCCCCTCCACTATTAATTTCGGAGCTTTCGCTTTTGCTTCCTTCACTCTTTTCAGTAGTGTTATCGGATTTATCAGTCCCATCTAATTTAATTTTAGGATCAATACGTTCTTCAATGGTTTCTCTGCTCAGTTCTGGATGCCTTGCTTGTATGTAATCAACCGCCTTATCCATGGAAGTAAAAGGCTTTTCAGGTACAATTACATAAGCTCCTACGTAATACTTACTCATTATGCTACTTTTTCTTCTTGTGTTTTACCTGCATAATAATCAGTATCCAATACATAAACAGAATACCCCCCATCATTTATTTCGAATGAAATATTGTCACCTGCAACTAAAGCAGCGTGTGTGTAAGTATAAACTCCATTCACCTCTGTAATTGCTGTCACAGCTTCTAAAACTCCGTTTCTTCGCATTTTCCATTTAGCGGGAGTTTCAAGGCCGATAACTGTTGAATTCGCACACATGTTAGAAATTTCAATTTTAGTACTAGTAGCTCCAGCAACAAGCGGTGAAAGGACCTTTAGATTAACCCCGGTTACCGGATTTAATTCTGTAAATGACATTTCAGTACTTTCCACTAATACAGAACTTCTCTGCCAGTAAGTCATCGCATCACGGGTAAGATCAATTCTTAGTGTAGATCCCCCTCCTTCTGCAGCAGTCTTCACATTTTTAATACCAGTAAATAAACGAACGTCAAAGCCTTTAACCTTCCCATCTTTCATTAACTGACCAAGCATTGATCCATCCTGGAATACGACAAAAATTGAGTATCTCTGACTCTTATCAAGCTTTTGTAATTCATTTTGGAAACAGTTCCCTTTATAGTAAGTTGTATTCCATTTTTTGATACCATCATTTTGCTTAATGCTTTCTCCGGTTGTAAGATCGGTATATGTAGGATCAACGTTTGCATCTTCCGCAGCATCATACTTTACGGTTCCGATTACCCAGTCCTTCTGGATAAACTCATCCCATTTTGTTTTGGTAAACGAGGCAGGATCTAAACGGATTCTTCTGTCCGCGAAAATAAACCCAACAACAGGCTCTTCATCACAAAATAAACCGCCCAGTCTGGCCGCCATTTCTGAAATATTACATCTTTTAATTTTTAACATTGTATTTTAATTTTATTTATTTAACAAATTGAATCAATTGAATATGGAATTGTTTTTAAGTCAATACGAAAGCAGTAATAAGGCTGAATGTTGTCAAATTCATAGAAAAAGGTCTCAAAGACACTTTGATAGTCTGTAATTATTTTAATGTCCTTTTCAAACCCTCCGCTTGAATCAATAGTACCAACAACATCTGAAAGGACTTTACTATCACATCTTCCTGGCTCATTAGGATAGATGAATTTTAAATCTAAAATGAAGTACAACTTTACTTTAGTTGTAAATTGTCTGTTATTGATTCTTTCTTGATCATCTTCGGCAGTAAAGAAGAATTTATCACTTTCGGATACTATCAAATTTCCACTATATTCTTTGTTTGAATTATAATGCTCAATAGTTCTTTTTTCATCGTGAGATTCTATCACATAACACCTTGGATAAGCTTCTAAATCAATATTCCACTTCTTGTTTAAAGCTGCGTAAATTTTTTTTTGCGCTTTGCTTATCAAATGGTCTATGCCTACTGAATTGTCTTTTTCGTGTATCATACAGACGTTACTTTAATTTCAAAACCATCATCATCACTGAGTTGAGTATCGAATGTTTTTTCTATGATTTTCTTAGCTTCTTTAAGCTCATGGAAATATCTTTTTGCAGATGTGTTGGCATCCAAATCTTTCGTTTCCATCATCAATAGTTCTCTATTAATCCCATTCTCCGTGCGATTGCTTCGCTGATGAGAATTCGAAAGAAACATTTGTAAGGTCATGTATTCAAAACACGCTTTAAGAAACCCGGTAAAGTTTTGAAAATTATACTTCAAATAGTTCTCGCTATCCAATGTTACAGATACATTAAACCCCAATCCCATTGACACATTTTGATATGTGTATCTAGCAGACTCAGGGGTATTTCCAATTCCTGTTACAGGATAACAAACAAATCCATCGTACTTTAGTTCATCAACCCATCCAAAATTGGTTAACACTTCCTGACTATCAATAGCAAATACCCATTTACCTCTTCCTGAGAATGAATAGTTTACTTGTTCAAAAGAAAGAACCCCATTTTTTGGATGTAAAACAATTGTGTCTACAAGCTGCCCGTTGTTGATAACGAATAAATTAACAGGAGAAGAAGTTGTCGCTTGTAATGAAATTTCATTTAAGGTAATTGTTACATAATCGCTTCCTTTCGATTCAAAAACCCATCCTGAGTAATCATTTGGCAATTTATACTTATGTTCCCCATTCTCGTAGATATACTGTGAATTAATAAGCCTTTTAGAAAGATATAGATCTGAAATAGCCTTTTCTTTAACTTTCTCAATCCATGACTTTAATAGAATACTCTCCTTGTTGGTTACCAACCAAATATTTGAATTTGACGCTGGTTCGATACCTGATATTACATTATTTAAACATTGATATAGATTATCATTATGCTTAACAATATCATCCCTATTCAAGCTTTCGGAATAATTATTATAGACCTTGCTATTATCGTATTCTTTAAAAACTAAATCACCATAAGGAAGGAACTGCAGAAGATTATCAACCGTAATGTACGGGTGGACACCGCTGTTTAGAACTATTCCTGTTTTTGATGTCAGTTTTAATTCTTTATCGAGCGTAATATTTGATGTGTATTCTTCTGCAAATCCTATCTTCATGATATACTAATAATAAATTATGCTTCTTTAGCCCAAACTCCTGTTCCGGTAACAACTATCCATGCTTTTGGACCTTTTACTCCGGTTCCTATAATCGTGATATTATCTCCTGTTTTTGACGTTCCTTTTGTATTCTGAGCTGATTTATTAATTGTCCCGTCCAACGTAACCGCTCCTACTGTTCCAGAAATACCATCCGTTGCTGCTGGTGAAACTTTAACAATATTGTTTCCAGCATCACCAATGTTTATGAAAGTAAATTTCAACCCCTTCATTGTTGGAGGAAGTGTGATTGATTTTCCGTCAATTCCCACTAAAACATTCTTTCCTGAGTCATGAACTGTAAGAGTTAGATTATCTGTGATCTCCTGAACAGCAATAGTGTTTAAAACACCTACATTGCCCTTACTGTCTGTATATGTTATATTATTCATATGCTTTTTTTTAAGATGCTAAACCAACAATTTTAACTACTGGATTTACTCTAGTGGTTAGGTCACTATTGAACTCTTCCAAGAAGTACACTCTAATCCATAGTGCCATCTCCTGGAAGTGTGTCATTACTAAGTTTGTGTCTCTTCCTGCCGATACTAAAGCGGTTGCATTAGTTGCTTCTAAGTTTGTGAACACGTTAGCTCTAAGCCTTGCAAATGGAATCTCCATATCAGAAATAGACCATTCTTTGCCACCGAACTTAGTGCCCATTCTAAAATCAGCCGGGAAGTTCTCATACATTGCAATAGCTCCATTTCTTACATAGTAACCGTTGAAGTTGTTTGCTCCTGGAATTAGCGTTCCTGTTTCATGAAGTTGATCAATTGCTGGGAATCCTAACGCTTGTAGATTTTTTTCATTGCTATTACCGTATTTAGCCCACTCATTCTTTGCAGCAGCTAATCCAGCTCTTGAAGTCACGATCTCATAATCTCCACCTACCTCGTTAGCCTCAACAATTCTGGAAAGGTTAGCAAACATGTACTCTTTCTGAGCTTCTTTACTTATCTCTAACGTATCAGTTGTTACGTTAAATCCGAATGTTTTTGAACCGTCAGAAACTTGAGCGGTTCCTAATGGCATTAATTGAGTTTTTCTTGCTTCTAAACGAGACAATACAATTTCGTCCAACTTTTTACCCATTCCATAAGCAACTTTCTTAATCTTATGGTCCAAATCAAACTGTTCTTTCACCGTGTTGTTAGCATAGTGAGCCGGATAATGTCTAAATCCTGAGAAAATATCATATGCAATTGCTGTGATCTTCCCTGATGTAGATAAGTTAGCTGGTATCTCAAAACCTGGCACAGCTGTTACTACAACATCTTGATCAATAATTGCTGGGATCTCGACTTCTCTCAAAGAAGAGCTTTCGGAAATTTTTTGGATAACATCCGGGGAAACCCAGTCTGCTTTCCTTGTACTGTTTTTTACTAAATCTACACCGCCAAGCTCCGCATAACGTGACTCCGAAAACGTATTAGTGTCTTGGTAGTTATTTAGCATTGTTACATCTAAATTCATTTAAATTTTCTTTTAATTGTTAATAATTATACACGTTTGCGGTCCTTCGCAGTATTTCGTTATTTCGTTTCTGTAATTTTTTTATTTAACTCAGCAAATCTTACTGAATATCTAGGATCTGTTGGAGAAATACCTTCTTTTGCGATCTGATCTTTTACAATCTTGGTTCTCTCTACAACATCCGTTTTAGCAGTTACCGGAACATCCCCTTCGATTCCTTCTACTTTAGATGTGTCTACACGCGCACCTATTCCTCCTGGTTTTCTTTCTGTAGTAATAGACTTAAGAACCTCATCATTGGCAACAAGCTCGGAAAGCTTTACATTTTTGTATTGATTTTCTTTATCGATTGCCAGGTATTCGCCATCAACTAATTCGATATTGTATTTATCCTGAGTTCTTTTTTGAAATTCAGCCCATTTTGCCTGAACTTCATATTGATTAGCATCTTTCGAGAAAACAGGCTTAGCATCTCCAAATGCTGCCTTAATTTTAAACTCAGAAAGTTCATTTGACACGCTTTCAAACTTCCCTGCTTTATCTTTTACAGTATCATAGTCCGCAAGCTGTTTTTGGGCATCGTCTAGCTTTTGTCTAGCCGCTTCTAGCTCTGCCTTTGTTGCATCATCGCCTTTGAAATCTTTAATCTTCTGATTGTATTCTGATTTAAGTTTTTCAATTTCGGCAGATTTGCTTTCTAAAGCAGATGTAGAAATTCGAGATACATAATCACCAAACTTTTCGCCGCTTTGACGGTCTAATTTCACCCCGGTTTTCTCCTGCAAGTAATTCGCCGCTCCGGTTAGAATGCCCTCTGCATTTTCATTCGCTTTTTTATCCCATTCTTTTTTTTGGTCTGAGATATATTCCGTTCCTTTTGTAGTAATTCCTGTGATTTGCTCTGGAGTTAACCCCAACTCTTTAGCAAACTCTCCTGTTAAAAATTCCATAGTCTTTTATGTATTGTTTTGTTTTTACTTACCTTCTTCATCCTTTACCGGATCTGGATTTAAATTTTCACTTTCGCCAGTCTTTACTCCACCTTTCGAAAGTCCATTTTTAGGTTCTGTTTCTTTTTTAGCAGTAGTCTTTACTCCACCCGCGGCTAAAGCAGCAATCTGTTCTTTAAGCTTTACTATTTCTAATTGCTCAGGTGTTAGAGGTTTTTCTGACACTTCAAAAAGCTTATTGACCACAGCTTCAATCTCTGACTTATACTCTACCTCTGTATATCTCTTTAGTGATTCAATAGGCTCGTCTTTATTGATTTTTGATAGATCATAAACCTTCTCCACCTCAACAGATGTTACCCCATGTGATTTTAAATGCTTTAGGAAATTATCCCATTCAGGGCTCCCGAAAGTAATAGATACCGTTTCGTTTTTGCTCTTCACTTTTCCATCTTTATCATAGCTAACTTCACCATAGAATAGCCTAAGCGTTACTGATAGGTTTTTCATTTTGTATAATGTTTTTTATTAAATTCTTAATTGTTATCATCTTGGCACTTTCTTGCATATCTCCTAATCCTTCGTAGAACAGTTCTATCTGCCCGTATTGAGCTTCAAATATTGAGATCCAATAATCAAATCTTGTTTGCAACTCGAATACAACAGGATCTATCTGATTATTTCTCGCAGTATCAAAATCTTTATCTGACACGTAAGGAATTATATCATATAAAATCACATCTCTTTTAGCTTGTTGAAGATTATGCTGATTGCGATTCATTGATATTCTCTTCAATATTTTTCTTCGCTCAATAGCATTAGGTGCTAAACTGAAAGACTTATACAAATCATCGAGAGTCTCAATAAAAAAATCAGTTCCAAAGAACACCTCAACCGATACTTTATCTTTTCCATGAAGAAGAGCTAATGTTTTAAAGTCTGAAAGCTGCTTAATTCGACTTAATTCATCCGACAACCATCTTAGTCTATCCTCTTTACTATCGTAGCCTTTTGATACCTGCATTTCATTCTTAGCAGATTCATTTTGTTCAGCTACATCACCAATCATTGATGATAATATCTTTGTCTCAATATTTTTGATCCTGTCATCCAAATATTGAAGTGCCTCAATTGGCATATAGTGAAATTGGAAAAAGTTTTGAACTACATCCATATCAACCTTTCCTGTATCAGAGCTTTTAGGAACTTTAACCTTTATAATTGTTCCCGCTTGCACATCACTTTCTGATGGCGCAACAGGATTTAATTCATTGTTTACCTGTGCTCCTAATATCGTAGCAGACATTGGCTCTTTTGAAAGCCCCTTTCTTAATTCACCTGATGTGTTTGTTTCTTTAGCATCTAATTGAACAGTTACAGGAATAGCCCCGTTTGGCTCTGTCATTCTTTGCAAAGTTTTAAGGAAAACATATTCCTCAAAATCCGGTAATGCATAGGAGAAAATAGACTTCTTAACTACATTGTTGTTTTGAAACATATTCTCAGATGACACCCAATCTGCAGGACATTCTCCTAAATCATGGAAAGACTGTACAATTATGTTATAGTCTCTATCGAAAAAAATATATTGATCTTTATCTATGTAAGAAAAACCGTGAATAGATCGATCTTCTAGCTCTAAGCATGATAGATAAGCAATCTTATTAATCTTATCTCTATCACAGTCAACTGATACGATTTTTGTTATAGGAAGTATCTCTCTGTACCTTTTGCTTTCAACGTCAATATCCTGTATTACTACAGAATTGTGAGCAAACAAAATAGTATTGAAAAGTTCTTCGTCAAATTGTTTTGAATTAAGATCGGAATGGCAAGTCTCTTCTACTCCTCTAACGGAATATTTAAAAATAGAATCATCCGCATGAAAAACCCTTCTTAATTGAGGCTTTATATCATCATTAACTAATTTAGATGATGCAACCGGGTTACGTAGATATTTAAAGAATGAAAGAAAGTTTTCTGTTTTGAAAACTAATTTAACCCAGTTTAGGAACTTTACATCTGAAGCGTACTTTCGACCGCTCCAAACTCTAAGATATTCAATTGTTACCTCATCCTGTAATGAGCCCTGAATAAAATATGAAAGATCCTTCTGCTGTTGTCTAGCATCAAGGATATACTTGTGATTAACTTTCTCTTTTATAAAATCAGATGGACTCAATACTTTAAAGTTTAGAGCAAACTTATAAGCATCGTAATTACCCCTTTATGAAGGCGTATAAATAAAAAAACAGCCTGTTAAGACTGTTTTAATTTTTATCTAAAAATCAATTATCAAATAGTGAAGTGCTGCCAAATTTCTCCATTGCTATCCGTTACTTTCTTAAAGTAGCCATTAGCTTTAACCTCATGGCAGTCTACTATTTTTTCATTACCATGAGAGTCTACTATTTTTTCTCGTTCTCCGCTATTGGGAATAAACCCTCCAGATCTTGAGCTACTATCATTCCCATAGGAAGAATTATAAACACTACTAATTGGAATTCCTTTATCAATCTCTAATAAACGATTATGAATTTCTCTCAATTCCTTCAAATCCGGATCTTTCTGTTTTTTTAATTCAAAATACTTTTTATTTAAACTTAAATACTCTAAATATTTACTATAAGATTCTTCTGCGTTCTTACCTGTTTTTTCAAATTCTTCTACATAATCTTTAGCTTGTTGAACTATTTTACGCTTAATATCTATTGCTTTATTAATTGCATTAACCATTACCCAGCAGCCTAATTTAAACTGTCTTAGATATTCTTTTTCCTTAACACTATTAAGCTTTTTGCTTATTCTTTTTTTGTTACTCATGATCTGATTTATTTAGGATTAATTTTTACTTCAATTTGAACAGATGGATTATAAATGCCATAATCAATACTTATTGCAGATTTCCGTTTAATAATTCCCTCTCTTGTTCTTGATTCCATTGAATAAAGAATAGCGTCGAAGAAATGACCTTCTACCTGAGATGCTTCATTAATCGATACCGTTTCATTATCACAGCTGTTTAGATTAATTTTAGGCATAACCAAATCACTACAATTATTTACTATTATTTTGTTTTTCATGATAATCAAATTTAGTTAATTTCTCGTTGATTCTACTTCGTATGATTGGTTCCATGCCATATGCCCATATCTTACAGAGTCCCAAAAGTGGTTATACTTATCAATAGGTTGATTTATTAATATCCCGTTAATTTCCATCCATTTGTAATTTTCGACTTCCTTTTTTATTTTTTTATGCAAGTGGTTTTTAACTATGCATATCTTTTTTTTCTTCATGGAAAGAATCCAGTAAGTCACCGATTTGTTTTTTGAGACTTTTATTGCATTCCATCCTAACTCAACCATATCTGAAACCATTTGCACAGTCCCATTTTTCTCTGAAACTCTTTTATCTGATGAGTCGCACACAATAGTTGCTTCTTTGTCAAATTCATGAGCTTCAATTCCCGCTGACAAAACATCTGCCGTTTCCAAAGGTTCATAAATCAAAGGTTCAACATAGATTATATCTTCAGTCTCTACGAATTTATTGAATGAATTAGGATCCGAAGTAAACCCAAAGTCATTGACGCCAATGTAACCTATGTGATCCGGGAACTCATCAATCCATACAACATTATCAAAGATAACGCCCTGCATTGCTCCCCTTAACCCTAAGCCGTAAACCTTCCACATGAACTCATTTGCCGTACCTTGTTTTACATTTTTCGGATGAGATGGTGGTTGGTTTTTTTCTGTTACTGGAAGTCCATTATAATAAACACCATCAACTGTAACCTCATAGCTTCCTGACAACCATGGCTCATAACTTAATATCTTGTTTAATTCTGTTGGTGATATGTGAGGATTATTTAAAAAAGTACTTCTTAAAAAGGCTACATCTGATCTATGAAGGACCTTATCAAAAACCCAATGGTCAGTAAAAGAAGGATTGTAGTCCATCCACCAAAACTTACGGCAACGCATTTCTACTTGATCAAAGATCTCATTTCGTATCATCATTGCTTCATTGAAGAAAGCATAATCACACCCTCCACCATGTTTTCCATCTCCCAGCAAATTAACCGTGGTTTTTCCTATTCGAAAGCTTGGAACCTCTCTAGCGTTATGAAAAGGATTGGGCAAATTAAAATCATCCAATCTACGCTTAAAGTCTTCATAAACCGTTGTTTTAAATTCATTATACGTTTCACGGTAAATGTTAACCGTACAGCCTTCTTTTTTATGTTTTATCGTAGCTAAATAAATGATAATATCAACACCGCTCCAGGTCTTCCCGGATCTTGAACTTCCCTCTAACGCGGCCCCTGAATATCCAGATACTAGCGAGGGCTTTCCATCAATAAATCCCCATTGCTGATCATTAATAGACTCATACAACAGCTTGTAATTAGGGTTTGTTTTATCGTTAATAGTAGTTAATTGACTATATAATAGATCGACTTCCCTTTCATGGAGAAGCCGTTCTAACAATAATATTTCTGCGTCCGTTAATGCCATTTACTTATTAGCTCTTTCGAGTAATTCTTTAATCTTAGCATCACGCTCTTCCGAACTCATTAGAACCTCTGTTTTTTCGATTTCCTTCTTGTCAACAAGCCCAAGGTCACGGGCAATTATATTTGGAGATAAAAGCCCCGCAGCTGCGCCAACAAATTTCTGATGGTAAATCGTTTCTTCTATACGCGTGATGACTGTCGAAAAATCATTTTCAGAATTTTCATTATTTTTATCTAATCCTTGTTTAAATTGTCTAAAGTAAGCTGTGTTTACTCCTAAAAACAAGCATAACCCATGTAGAGAAAAAGCTTGAATTTTATACAACTCTACTCTATAAGCATCTTTTCCTTTATAATCAACCTCAATCAAAGGATTTTTTTCGTTCCATTCAAAATATTTACAAGCCTCCTCCCAAAGTATATCTGGTGAAGTAAATATCTTATCCCTCCCGTGTTTTGATCTTAATTTCCAAAACTGATTCCCTTTAGGCGCTCCCATTGCTTTGCTCGTGTTTTGCTTTTTGTACCCACTCTGCCCAATCACTTGGATTTACGTATTCCGGACATGACTTTAGTAATATATTATTAATCTCCTCTACTCCGAGTCTAAATGCGCCCTCGACTTCCTTTACTTTCCAGTTTTCCAAGTCGGCATGATAAACCGCTTTTTCTTCTCCTTCTATCCTCTCCTTCCTCTTAGGCGAAAGAAGATAATTTCCAAATGACACTAGGTCCGATTCTGTGTATATTTTATTTTCCATTGATTAAATATTTTTCCACGTTTCCTTGTAAACCACCTTCTCTATACTTCTTATCGATACATTGAAGGCATCTTTTATTTCTCTACATGTTTTTCCGGATCTTCTCATCTCCCGGATTTTTAAAACCTCATCTTTAGTGAGAACTGCCATCCCGTTATTAATCCCTTTATTGAAAGTATTAGAATAACTCCCGTTGCTTCTTGCTGATGCTATGCTTTCTTTCTTTGAGATCCATTTAAGATTATCTGATATATCGAGTAGCCTATTGTTATTCTCGTATAGTAGCACCTCGTTTTCTTCAGGTTCTCTTATGAAAGCTATCGCAGTAAGTCTTCCGCAGAATTCTTTTTTTTGCACCCCTCGCTTTGATACCAGCACTACTTTAAACCTTCCGTTTTCAAATACCTTCTTGAGGATAATTGGGATCTTTTTCACATTGCTTTTTATCCTAGAATAATTGGAGACTTCATATCTCCCTGCATATCCTGGAATATCTTTCCACTCTTCATTTGGCAAATCTTTCAAGCTTCTACTCAAAGTATCGCTTATCTCTGCCCTCGCTCCCTCTGCCATAGAAAATTAGTTTAATATTTAGATTTTT
This sequence comes from Chryseobacterium sp. JK1, assembly GCF_050632815.1. Classification (NCBI taxonomy): domain Bacteria; kingdom Pseudomonadati; phylum Bacteroidota; class Flavobacteriia; order Flavobacteriales; family Weeksellaceae; genus Chryseobacterium; species Chryseobacterium sp. JK1. The sequence continues at coordinate 177,191 of NZ_JBODRU010000007.1, forward strand.
CTACTTAGTTTTTACAATGTGATAATCAAAATAGTAAGTATTTGAACTTATTTGCACTTCTCTGGCTATTGCATAACTTTCAAATCTCATACTATTGCAAGCATTAGGAAACGGATGTCCTTCCAACCATTCTTCTATCGTCTTACAGCTTTTAGGTATTAAGGCATGTTCTTCAAGCACACTACCTTCTAATCTTCTAAAATCAGATAGTTCATTATCTTTATTGATTAAAGCTTTCGTTAATTGTGCTTTTTCAGATAATAACTTCTGTAAATTATACTCATATTCTTTTCTATCCATACTCTCTAAATTAAAAACCCCGCTACCTATTACAGCAGCGGGACACCAAATCAAAATATATCAACATGAATTCTCCTCTGCATTTACCAATCTTGCTGAGCTTTATGGAGTCGAACCATACTTTCCTGAATGAAAATCAAGCGTCCTAACCGATAGACGAAAGCTCTATTTCGCAGAATTGCAGTTCTGCTTGTTCTTATCGTGAACCAACCGCTCGTTAACTGATTATAGCCATGGAACAAATGACATATTGCAGACTATACGCATCAGTTATGTGTTTTATCCAGCCTTCTGAGTTAAGGCACAAGGAATTCCATATGCAATATGCTTTTTGCTGATGCTCCCGGAAACGATCCGTGATTCTCTACTTTTGAAGTCTGCCTCCTCTACTTATAGCGCATTACCTATATGCTAGCATCACGTTTTAATTCTTTGGAATAATTTTAATTCTACCATTACCTAAATCCTCAATTTCGTACTCAGTAAAAGTTTTCACGCCTGCTTTTTTAAGTAGTTCTTTATGAGGAATTCCAAAATTAGGATTAGACAATTCCGCTCTTGTTTTTGCCTTGTTAGTTATTTTCATTTTTTATACTTTTTAAAAATACCAAGCACCCTCCTTCATCTTCCATCTCTCAACCCCCTCTGCACTCTTCATCTGTGCTTGGTAATTCAACAACAATCATATCAATTTACAACCGCTTTCTTCTTCATTTCCCTAATCTTTCCGCGGTAATACTCAATATTTTCTTTTATCTCTGGAATTGACAGCTTTAAAACTCCATTTCTAGCTCTGAACTCTAAAGCCTCAAATCTTTCAATCCCTATTTTTTCAATCAGCCTAGGACGATACTCATTGATATTTCCAGACAAATGCATATTACAGTTATTACTACACTGCTTCCACACATTTTCTTCATCAAATCGGACATTCGGATAAGCTCCAACAGAGAACATGTGGCCCGCATCATATTTAATATCCTTTCTTGTAGTGCCACAGCTTATACAAGGTTGATCCTTATCTCTTAATCGAATAAACGTATTGAAGTCTTTTTGCAAGTCCTGCAACCAGTCCTTATGACTCTTTAGCTTCTCCTTCCTGATCTTCTTTTCTTTACTCCAAGCCTTAGCGTTTTGCTTTTGAATATTTGACTGACCTAAAGAAATTGCGCAGGTCGTTCCGCATACTTTCTGAGTTGACCTAAATGGAGCAAACTCGTTCCCACATACTGCGCACTTCTTAGGCTTTACCACCTTCATTATCAACATCTTTAACGTAAAGTTACGATGGTAGTTTTTTAAAAACAATAGCCATCTAACTTTTTTTTTAGTTTTTACTAACATTTTTTATTGAATAATCTAAATTATTTAGAATTGAAATTTTTATTTTCATTTTTTGATAAATTTTAACACTTTTACTATCGACTCATATATCATAAATGATATATATTTGTATAAGAAAATGAGACACAAACCAACTCATTAATTAAAGATCCTGGCGGCAACAGTTTAATACGGCAAAAACTATTATGAAAAAACTAGATCTTTCAGCAAATAAATTAGATGTTATTTATAGAGGTGCTAATGCAGGGCACAAAATCATGAGCGCGTCGTGCTTTTATTCTTATGACAAGGAAATTGCTGAAGATTATGCAATGATGAATTCTAAGCCTTGTTTATATACTTTTTGTGTTGATGGATTAAATTTCTTAGTTGTTGAAGAGAACTGGATGATCAACGGAGGCGCAACTGAATTTGAAAAAGAAGAAATTGAAAAATACGATGGTGTTAGGACTGCAAATTATGCACAAGTTTTATTATTTGGGGAATTCGATTGTACTACTGGGAAGTTCACTAAATCTGATTATGAAACAGTAATAAATATGGCTCAATCCGAAGAAAGAAGATATGATAGATAAAAATAAAAACTGGCAACTATTAGTGCTTTTATTAAAAGAAATTGCCGATCAGAAGAATATCACACAGCAAGAAATTGCCGAAGAAAGTGGCTTATTACAGTCAAATATAAGCAGGTTTTTTTCTTTGAAGTACAAACCTACCTTAGATACATTTCTACAAGTAGCAAAAGCAATAAAGGTAAATTTCTTTTTTGAAGACCAAGAAAGTAAAACCGATTTAAATATAGCATTTGAAAGAGCTATGACGGCATTAGGCAGAAGACCTGATAATTTACCGAAAAATTAATACATAAAATAACCCCTGTTAATTCAGGGGTTTTATTTTGGAAGGGTAATTCTTCTTCCATTTAGGCTTTGAAATATGTGTATTTTCTTCTTATTGGCCATACTCTGCAAAAAATCGTTTCGTTCCTGAATAGACAGGCTTAATATCTCATCAAATGCTCCTATTGATACTCCATTAGATCCTCCGTCTTTTTTAAATTGTTCTGTGACTATTTCGAGTATTTTATCTTCTATTTCTTCCTGATTTTCCATGGAGTAAAGATACTAAAAAGCAACCCAGTATATAAAACAAAATACACCTATAATGCTCAGCCAGGCAAAAAAGCCTATAACCTTAAGCTCTATATCTTTACTCCGGAAATACAAGCAGTCTCTAACAAAATCTTTCATGCTTTTAAATTACTTTTTTTGTTTTGTACTTGCTTACGGGTTTCCGTAATTACATTTTTTCAAGTTCTGATTTTACTTCTTCCCAAAACTTCAGTTCTTCTAGAAGTTCTAAGTTGCAAAGTATTTCGGTTATCTCATCAACCGACACTTTAGCACTTTCGGTTCCTAATGAAATTTGCGAAGGTGTAATCAGGTGAAACTTGTCACGAATTTCCTCTGCTTTTTCTTTTGGCGTTATCATTTTCTAAAGTATTTCAAATATTATACATTTTGATGGGTTTAAGGTCTTGGACTGAGCATCTTTCCATTCATCTATCTCAGGAGGTAGTATCGAATCTGTTAAATCATTCTTATCCCAATACCATCCCTTCGACTCAATAGCAGATATGAAGGATTCGAAAGCCGACTGCAATACATAATCATTCTCTTTGTAATCTTTGTATCCATGGTATGATCTGCCCATGTTTTTATCATAAAATTCGTGATCTAAAACGAATTTACTTGCAATCTCCTCAGTAAGCTCGGAGCCTTTGCAGATCTTTTTTACAGGCTGCAAATTCCATCCATACAAATCTGTAGTTTCTAATTCTCCCGTCATTTCCACAATAAGGAGTCTTTTATTTGTTGTTAATTCTAAAGTTTTCATAGTATTTTCCCATGTTTTATTACAAAATATATTCGTCCAGGTTCGGCGCCCCATTCAGGATTTCCTTCCCGGATCTCAATTCCTTTGTGTTCAAGTTTTAAAATTCTTTCAGTATCTTTTTTTGAAGGATAACCTAAAGTCATTGTGTTAATAGAGAATGATTTAAATTTCAAATACCAATTATCTAAATGATACTCTAAATGCTCTGTGTAATCAGATGAAGATTGACTTGATGAAAGAATATCCGAGCAAGCTTCTTCCAATTCACTATTTGTGAGGGTATATCCGTCAGCAGAATAAAACATCAATCGTTTTAACCAATAAGGCGTTATCTCTCTATAATCTTCGGTTTTAATGCCAGATTTAGTCATTTCAAACCATCGCTTTTTTAAAGACAATTGTAGATTCATAATTCTTTAATTTTAAGTTCTTCCAAAAACACCGATTGATACAAATTCTGTAATTGATGCACATAATTCAACTTTACTAAGTAAAGTCAAAATGGACCGGCTAATCCAACAGAAAAGAATCCTTTAGCTCTGATTGCTGAAAACTTAGTTTGTTTTACTATTATCTCATATCCAGTTTCCGAGTTTCTTAATCCGAATTTTTCGAGCCACTCTTCTGTTAGATCTATGGGAGAAATAAATTCGTTGAATTGACTGTATGAAAACTTTCCATCTGTAACAGATATAGAGGCTGATGATGCTGGGAAATCCTTATCTTGCGTTAAGTTGATCCCGTTAACTATTACCGGTATATCCTTCATTTGTTTGTGGAAATCCGGATTATCAATTGTAGCCAAATTTCCTAAACGTAGTTCTTTCGGTGCTATCATTATTAAGTATTTTGGGTTATGATTGAGAAAAGATGCTTTCCTTCTTCTCGTATTTTATTTAGTCTTTCTCGGTGTTTCTTGTTTTCCTCTTCCAGAAGCTTAATATGTGTAATTGCTGTACGACTTGCTTGTGTTATCATTTCCCAAAATGGAAGATTTTCATCGCAATAATCTTTAAGCCAAAGATTAATAGCTCTTCCCGCCTCATCATAAGTTTCTATTTTTCCGTTTGCCATAATTCTTTGTTTTTAATTATACTTTCAGCTTTTTTATCACTGCAAAAATCATCATCGTCAAATCCAATAGCCTTGCAAATAGTCATATATCTAACTCCTCGTAAAGTATTGTAACTTTCATGTAGATAGACATCTTTTATCCACCAATGTGTATGACGCGGGTGTTTTTGTAATAAGTATTTTTCCATAATTCTTGTTTTAAAGTGCCACCCTAAGATGGCACGGGGTTAATCAATAAGACCAAGTAAGGCGCCTTTTTTATAAATAACAGGCTCGCCAGAAATATCTTCACCTTCATAAGTACTAACGGGTTCAATTCCTTCTCCAGATGGGTTTATATGGTCTTCTTCTGCTTCCAAAACTTCCTGAATTGAATAACCTGATATTTCAGCGTTTTCATCATCAATTTTCCAGAAGAAGGCACGAACATTAAGGTCTTCTTCATTTTTAGAATTCAAAATTTCTTTTACTTCTTTCCATGTCAATCCTTTCTCGTTACTTTTTAGTGTTTTAAATTTTTCCATTGTATAATTTATTTATTGGTTAAAGTTGCTTTATTTATGTATTCGCATTCCGGAAGGTTGAAGACGTTGAAATGATGACGTATTAAGGTATTTACTACCCAGTATGGGAGATGTCCTGCCATGCCATCTTCAATACTCATTAAATACCTTTCTATGTTCACGAAGTTGGCAGCATTCGTTTCCTTTCTTATTTCGTCAAAAATTACAACAGCCTTTCCCTCATGATCTATCTCCTTGGTTAAAAAATCTAATGGATAAATAATTGGTTTCCAGTCAAAACTATCCTTTCGATATGGAAACAAACAGCCTAAATCTAAATGCTCTAAAGGCTTAACCCAACTTCTCAATACAGTTTCTCCATTATGCTTAGCTTTTTTATACTTGTGTTGAAGTTGCAATCCATACGGCAGATACGCTGCGTATACTCTTAGTTTTTCTTCGTTTGTCATGGCTTATTTTCATTTAAATATTTAAGTCCGGATTATGTAATTTTTTGAGGTTTCTTATTCAAAAAACCGACTTCTATAAGAATTGTCTTTATTGTATGTGGAAGGTATTCGCTACGTTCCGCTTTTTCCAAAGCTTCCAAAACTTGTTCAAGCTTTCCCTCATCATTATAATTACCATAACTGTACTGAAAGGCCTGTAGTATTATTTTCTGCTGTTCTGTCATTGTTTTGTTTTTTAGTTAATCAATCCATGTAAGAATTCTATAAGTTCAGGAGATTGGTCTTTAAGGTAAGGCTTTGACAAATCCCATATAAATCGTCCTGTGTCTTCTTCTGAATAATCAAGGAAAACGCCGGCCGAATGCTTTTCATTATTCATTACAACATTGAAAACTTCAAAATGACTGTTTTTTGAATAATACTTTGAATGCCATTCCAGGACATCGTTAAGCATTGGAGATTTAAAAAAATAATCATCAACTCTTTGAGTACTTCTTTTAAATGTCACATTCAATTCAATCCTCAGCCTCGGTAGCTTCTCCCGTATATCGGCTGTTAGTTCTTCTAGTGCTTTCATAGTCCTATTTGTTTAATTGCTGATGGGGTTAAGTAAAACTTCACATCAGGATCATTGGCAATATCCTCAATCGTAGAAGCTGTTTTTTTGAAGTACATAAGCTTTCCAGTTTTCCTACTCACAATAAATCTGTTATCATTGAACATAATCGCATCCTCATGTACTTCAATATTATCCCTTGGTATTTCAAATAGTACTTTTTCTTTTGCCTTCCTAAATTCATTTTGAATTAAAGCTTCAAAATCATGATTAAATCCTCTGTTGTACTCACTTAACCATTCTTCATAATGCACTGGCTTTTCTAAAATATTTCCCGTTTCATCTACAGAAACAAACATTGCTAATGTGAGGGGTTGTCGTAGAAACATAGCGTATTTCTCAATAGACCTTATATAATCCTCTAAGGGTGTGTAATTTTCACTTCTCCCTACTTTCTGTTGCTGAACGAATTCTGTCATTGATATTAGTTTCATTTGATAAGATTTTCAGGGTTGGTGATTGAGGATCTGTCAACGATAATTGAAGTAGACTCGTCATTTGTTCTTGTTCTGGCGCTCTCCGCTATTCTCTTCTGCTGTTCCTCCTGGACGAGATCGCAGACTCTGAAAACATGTCGTTTTAATATTATTGGATCACAGGATTTTTGTAACCCAATCCAACAATCAAAACTGTTGCTCTTCGCATACTCATCAAATATTCTTTGTTTCTCTTGGTGACTCATGATTCTTTTGTTTTTAGTTTGGTAAGTAATGTTTGGGCTTTTTCTTGTAGAGAACTACCTGAAGGCATTGTTTCGCTAATATGATGTATAAGCTCACTCATCTCCTCCTCGTTATCAGTCACTTCTTCTAGCCAATATTTAGGCTCTCCATTTTTTTGACCATGCCATAATCCACGAAGAAAATAACATGTTCCACTTTTACCATCGCCGGAAATTACAATCACATTTTGTCCACCTTCCGGCAGTCTCTCCGACACTAATACTTTTTTAAATTTTGTTTTCATTTTTACACGTTGTTTTCGTTTTCTGGATCTGGCTTTTGATCGGTATTTTTATATTGAAAATAGTAATCACCCGTCAGTCCTCTTGTTTTTCTATCTCCACGTTTCAACTGATTTGATATACTGACTCTGGAAATTTTCAATAGATACTCAGCTATTCTTAAGCTTGAAAATTCAGCTAATAGCTCATCTTTTAGATTAAACATTTGAATTGGTTTATAATAGCCTTCGTTTTTCTTAAAATTACATAGTTCGGAATTGTGAACACGAAGCATATATAATATAAAATCTCTTCCAGGTCTCTCGATTAGAGCTATAGTGTCATTATGTGTTATGTGGTAATATATGCCTTTTATATCGTCAACGAACAAAGGCCTATTACCTTTATCTTCAGTATAGTAGTGCTTTCGAAAATCATTTTCACTAGTCCATTTCCTTAGATACTTTCCATTGAAATCATATTCAAAAACATTTTTATTTGGTCTTCCCATTGTTATGATTTTGTTTTAACATCTATCTCCTTCTGTGTCTCCAGATGTATCGGGAGTTATGTATTTTTCAGATCCTTCTTTTTCTATGAAAGAAATTCGATAACCCTTCTTTTCATACTTGGTATTCTCAGTATATATGTACTTGCTTGTAACAGCTGTTACTTTAGAGCCTCTATGATTTTCACCAACTAGATTTGCTTCTAAGTATTTTCTATCGAAAGAATTTGCAGGCCCACAACGCCTTCTATTTTTATTTTCCATAATATTCTATTTTTTGTTGTTTTAAAATCCTGGCAGCCGATCTATGACCGCCAGGTGGGATATTTTTAAATGGTTAAATCCACTCTGTTTCAACATTAGTGTATATCAACTCTATTTTTTCAATGCTGATAAAAAGATGATGCTTAGTTTTTTTATTATTAACAAGCCACTGTTTTGCTGAATTGACAATACATTCCAAATTGGTCTGATAATCATCGTACGTGTCTTTAAAATCTTCCAAACCATCCTTCTCTTCAAGTTCAATTGCATAATGGTTTAATAGCTCTTCTTTGGTCATAGACTCTAGGTCTTTTGCTATCTCAGGTCTTCTCTTTTTTAGTTTCTCAAAATTTTTCATAATGCAATTGATTTTAAAGAGTTCCACATCTTTCAATATCACCATTTGGATAATGCTTAAATCCTGCAGCATCTACACCAACGAATTTTTTATTATCACGATTTTGAGTATTTCCGGATGGAAAAGCTGCAATTGTTAAGAATGCTAGGATTATTAAAACAAATCCTGGAATAATTAAGCTTTCTAGATTAAATGATTTTTTCATGTTGTTGAATTTTTGATTGTTACTTTGATTTGACTTTGTAAATATACGTCGTTTTATTTACATGAACAAATATTTTGTTATTATTTGTTATTTTATTTACATTTGTAAAATGGATAAGAGATTGAAAAATATATTTACAGCCCTTTATAAATGCAAGGTTGTGGCAGTTGACACTAACCTGAAAAATCTATTGGAAAAACTTTATAAAAGAGACGTTTCCAATGCTGAGTATATGAAAGCTTACCGATCAAAGGATTCAAAATTTGAACTTACAATTAATGACGAGGTATATACCATCAATAAGTTTGAAAATTAGCTTTTCCTCAATAACGACTCCTGGAACTTAACAACTCTCTTTTGTTCTTCCTCTGATGATGTTAGAAAAGAGAAAATAAAATCCTCAATACCTATCTCTTTTTGATCGAAATTCTCATTTCCCGTAAAGTGCTTATTTAGTTGTTTAAATGCAGTGATAAGATCAAAAACACCATCCCTTGAATGGATTAAACCCTTATTCTTAAGCATCTTTGTGCCAGTATCTACTATAGTGGTTCCGATAGCGCAGAAACTTAACCATTTTTCAACTGTCTCCCGGTCTTTTTCATTGTACATTTCCGGCCCTGCAATAGGTTTTATAAGCGGTTTTGCATTGACTTTTTTAGCTTCAATAAACGATGCGGATACAGGCATTGAGCTAACAGGTGTTTTAAATAATTTTGCAATGTTCATTTTTCTTAAAAAGTGTTCTTCGTTAAAGTTTATTATTCTATTTTTAAATTCCTGATTAAACTGGGATAATCCTTCATACTTACGTAAGTGATATATAACTGTTGAATGATCTTTATTCACAATTTGAGCAATTTCTTTAAGCGTATAGCTTGATTGTCTTAATTTATAAATGAAAATCGAAAGATCATCCAGCAAATCCGATGGAGTGCGTTTAACTTTTGTCTTCATGATTTTTGGATTTAATTTGCTCCTCAACCCATTGGTAAACTTTATCGTTTTTTACATGAGTTATTGCCATTGCATGAAGCCTGTCAAAAGAATAAGCGATGTCATTGGTCATTGCTTTTTTCTTATCTTCAAAATACTCTGAAAGCTGCTTTAATTCAAAAGCGTTAAATAAGACCGAACTTGGCTTTGCTTTTTCTTTTGCAAGGATTTGTGTCATTTTATCTTTTATGGCGATTTTTTGCCCATCCTTGTCACTTACAAAGCCCGACAACCCGCCTTTCTTGATTGCGAATTCGTAAAAAAGAAATGCATGATCACATTTTTCTCCATTTTTAACTGCTTCAACCAAACTATCCCAATTTTTTTTCTTTTCGGCTTTTACTTCCTCTGGGGACCTTTCGGGCTCCGGATTTAAAATCTTTTTCAACTGTTCTCTTCCGGCTTCAAGTTGCTTATCGTTTTGCTTGTAACGTTCATACGCTTTAAGGATCTTTCCGGTTGTGTTGGTTGATAGCATTGGCAGACATTCAATCTCGTTTCCATTTTGGTCTAACAATTCACGCTTTAATGCCATTCTGTGTGCTTGAAAAATCTCTGAAGCCGTCAGGCGGTAGTCCATGATGAACAACAACCAAGTATCTTTCATTTCATCTTTCTCCCTTTGGCGTTCCCGTACCTGAAAAAGTGTCAGTATGTCGTTTACAAGCTTTTCCTTGATCTCGGATGAAGACTTAGCGATAGACTCCAGGAATATTTCCCTTTGCAAAATCTTCGGCAAGCCTTCCAGCTGCGTCTTGGATATTGTAAGTTGCCTGTTGTGAAGGTGGATTATTTCCCGAGGCTCCTGTTTGGTAATTTGATTTTCCATTGTCAGTATCTTTATTTTTGTAATTTCCTTCCATGATCTTGATGAAGTTTGAAGAATTAAATACCCAGTCAAAATCAGCTGTCCAGTTTTTGTAGTTGTCGCCCGCTAAGAATTTTGACTCACCTGCCATTTCAATTACTTTCAATACCTTTTCTTCTCCGTACTCTTTTATGCGCGTTTTAATACTCGTTTTTCGCTTATCACTTACAACCTGGACTCTTGGTAGGTTTTTACATTTTTCGTGGAAATAATCAACTATTTCACTTTCTTTTTTGGCGCAGATTTTTTCTTTTTTTTCAGAACCAGTATTTACTTGTTCAAGTGATTTAACTATTCCTTCTTCTGAAAATAAATTCTCAATTAATTCTCCTTGGGGGTTTGGGGGAATACTTTCTCTTTTACTTTCTTCTTTTACTTTCTCTTTCTCTTTTACTTTTACTTTCTCTTTAGGTTCCTGTTTGGTTATCGTTTGGTTATCGTTTGGTTTTGGTTTGGTTTCTTCTAGGTTATGGTTTGGTTTTTCTTTAGGTGGTCTTCCTCCACCTTTACCGTTCATAAACTTCTGATTATTAGCATCTAGCTGAGGTTTTATCAAAGTAAATATAGCTCTTGCTATGGGCTTTAGATTTTCAGTTGTTACTCCATTTAAACCATACTCCATTATGGCTGTAAGCACGTCTCCCTGAATATCTCTCGGCAGATCTTTGATTCCTTCATAGAAGCTTCGGTAAAAAACAAATCCGTCTCGTTCCATTCTTCTATATTATTTATTAGTAAAAATTCATTCAAATTACCATGTATATTTTAACACATCATTCTACATGGTTTGCGGGTTTCTGAGTCGGTAGCTCAGTTAGGCTCTGGCAATAAAAAAAGGGTTTGTCATTGCGATGAGGTCGAGTTCAGAAGTTCTGAAGTGAGCTTTTCCATATTTACTCACCTCTGTGATTTGCTTTTCCCTCTTTAATTTATTGATGGTCGTCTCAGATACATTTAGATACTTAGCAGCGGATTTTACATCTTTAAATCCTGTTTCTTCTTTTTCCATTTTTTTCTGAAGTTCAATTGAGAACTGGCACTCGTCAGATTTTGCCATTCTAACAGGACGTTTAAGAGATTTTGCGTATTCCAGTGTGGCGGTAGCATCTAATAAACTGATTGTTTTTGATACTGTGCTATTTGGAATGTTATCTCCGGGAATATACCCTATATCACTCATTAGTCTTTTTTTGATAGCTTCAATTGCTGGGTTTGTTTTTGGATTTTTCATTGGTTTTCTTTTTGTCGTTTTCGATTCGGATTAAGCGTTTTTATTATCAGGAAATCTTTTGGATCTTCCAGGCAACTATTGTGTTGAAATACTTAGTCTCACCTTGTGGAGAAGTCCATTCTCTGCCCTGTATGTTAATTCCTACATTAACATTATCGCCTTCTTTAAATGGATCTAATATGTCTATTTTATTTCCCATAATTTCGATACTTACAGGTTGAGGATATTGTTCTTGAGTTAATAGAATGAATTCTCTTTTTTGAAATCCTGATGCGAATGTTTCAGTATCTTTTATTTTTTTAATGCTTCCTTGTAATTCCATAGTTTAAATTAATTTTAAGTGTGTTGCTAATGTTGTAGTAAGTGAGTTTAGATATTCTCTTGCCATGACTATCATCTCTTTCATTTGGACAATCGTTTTTTCGTCTCTATAAATGATGAATTCTTTTATTCTAGCTTCTTTAGGAATATCTGCATAAGTCATATTTTTAGTAATTTCTTCATCTAGATCTTCTGGAAGTCCGTCAATAAATCCTAACTTCCAAGCAGCCCTCCTCTTTTCATCCAAAATCAAATCGTCTGGAGTATCTACTAGACCGTAAACTAATTTGGCTACTTTTACATTTGGTCGTAGATCCATATAAGCTTGAAGTTGATATTCATAATCTTCGTTTGGAACTTCTTCTTCAAAAAGAGGAAATGTTGAGTAATCCCATGAACTTTTGAAATCGATAATCTCATCTTCTTCTTCAATATCCATTTCGCCTGTAAAGAATTCATTTTCATATCGCACTTCATTTTTTATTAGAAATGTTCCTCGTACTTCATTGTACTGATTGATATTATCATCTTCTACGGCAATTCCCTTTGATAAGTACTTGTTATGAATTTCCTTTTTCCTGTTGAAAATCTCATCTTTGAAAATTGACTTTAAGTATGTTTTTGCACCATCTGAAAGGATAGGTTTTGCATTTTTCTTTTTAAGCAAATCGCCAAGGGTAATTGTTTGTTTTTCGGTTATTTTGCCTATACTTTGTTTTTCAAGTAATCCAATCAATGTTTCTTTTTGAGATTCTGTCAAAGGCTTTGGAATCCCTTTCATAAGTTTACCTATAGCGTGTGGCCTAAACTTGTAATTTGAAAAATCATGCACTCTTAACATTCTCTAATTGTTTTTTTCTTTCAGTTACTAATACTTTATATTTCTGTTGTTGCTCCCTTGACATCTTTGTAAACAATGATTGAAGAGAAGGAACATCTTTACATGAATTAATTTCATTTGTCAAGTCTGTATCAATGATTGGTTGCTTCTTTACAATTCTTACTCCTCCAACAACATCACCTTTCATTTTTACCGTAGAGTCAATGAATAATTCGATTAAAAGTCCTTTCCAGTCTTCTACGAATGATGATCCTGAGAATCCTTTTAATACTGCAGCATTTGTTGCATTTAATACTAATGGCTTAATTTGCTCTTCAAAATATGCGATATTGAAGTTTCCTTTTTTTCCCGCAACACTTACTCCCAGCTCCTGTTTAACTTCCCGTATTTTGAAAACAAGCCTTTTACCATCTTCCAGATAGTCTTCCAGATCAGCCACCCCCAGATGGTCAGATTTGTAAACTTTTCGGAAATGTGTTTTAGATTGTTTTTCCATTTTTAATTAATTGTTTTAGAATAGACCGCGTAATGCTTACTGCCGATCTTTGTTGATGAGGTTTGATAGATTTTCTGTTTTGCTTTTAGCTCTGAGAACCTTCCGGAAATAGCGTGTATTGGTACTCTCAGTAAATTTGCGATCTCAATTGTTGATTTTATTCCGTCTACTTCATTTAATACTCTCTGCCACATTGAGGGAATAGTATCTTTTACTTTTTGGAATGCGAGTTTGGAATTAGCGTTATTCCTTCCTCTGCTGTAGTCAATTGGTTCCATATCTTCATTTTTGGTTAGTAAATTGGCGGTTTAGGTTTTTGAACCGGTTGGTAGTGGGTTGAATTGGGGCCGAAAAGCTCTCCTGCATCATGAATAAAGGCACTTCTATTTCCATTAATATTGCAAACCCATACATCCTCATCAGGCGCGTCATACTCGCTTTTAATCTTAATCCACCCGTTGTTGGTTTCGATACCCTTAATACTTGAAGGAATTATTAATTCCATATCGTTAATTTGATGACACTCTATATTTTCAAATTGCCACATTTTGCGCTTTCTTTCGCTAGTGTTTTGATCACTGTAGCTATATCTACCATGTTTATCTAATTCATTTTTAATTTGCTTGTAATATTCTCCCCAAGCTTCTTGTATTTTCTGTTCTTTTGTCATGATTATTGATTTGATTGTTAATAGAATTTATTTTTATACCAGTACTGAGTGTGATACTTTCGGGTGTTAACATTTAGAAATGTTACTTTTTCACCGAATACTTTTGCGATTAATCTTTTCATGCTTGTGATTTTTTAAGTTTCCAGTATTCGTTTATTAAATCCTGATTAAACATTACCACAAAAGGATTAAGGTCTAATACTGCAGTTTTTAATCTTTCCAACCACAAAGGGTCTTTAATCCCTACCGGTACAGATATTATTTGTTTTCTTTCCGTAATTGGACGTTGGAGGTAGTCTGTAATGCTCATAACTCTGTTGCTTCTTTGATTAGTTTTTCAGCGTGATCTATTACTGATCCCGTAACACGATACGGTGACACTATTTTCAAGGCTTTTACAAGTCTCTTTATCTCTTCAAGCATTTCAGGGGCTTTTGTGAATAACAATGCATTATATTCAGATTCGTCATTATCATTTTCTATTAAACACAATCCTGAATCATAAAACCCTTGTTTATCCTCCTTAAAAACTCTGAATTTATCTACTTTACCATTTGTTTTTTGTGTTGGTTTGTAAATAAGTCGTCCTTTTGTTCCTTTAAATTCCATGATTATTGTTTTTTAAGTAAGTATTCTATTATATACATTGTTTGCTGTACAAACCAGCATTTGATAAGAAATAATAAAGTCTTCATGAGGCTAATTTTAAAAATTTAGACCTGTTTTCTGAGAATTTAACAGATGAGGTTTTAAACAGATTTATATTGTGAAGTCCGTCAATTATTCTGCTTTTCCAATAACCCATATGCTGCAGACTTCCATTTTTTCTATAACCTGAGAACCATCGGGCGATCATTCGTTTGATCCTTTTATATCCCGGATTTGTTTTTAATAAGACTCCCTCTTTCTGTCCTTCTAAATTGATGAGGTAGTAACTCCCCCTTTCAACTCTTACTCTTTTTGATTCTTCCAGCCAGATAACACCGGAGATCAAATGCTTTCTAAATCTGTAATTGTAGGTTCTCAAAAATTCAAATGATTTAATTTGATAACCAAAGATTGTTTTTTGTACTTTTGCCATGTTGTAATTTTTAGCGATTACTTCGATTTGACCGAGTCGTTCTGTTGTCGCAGGACGGCTCATTTTTTTATACCGTATTTTGCTTTGAAATCTTGAAATGACTTTGATTTACTTAAAAAACTCGTATACTCATTTTCAATCTCTTTTTTAGTCTTTTTCCTTGTCTTTAATCCTAATAATGTTGACTTACATAAATCCTCTCTCTGATCTAAAGGAAGTTTTAATAAGTAATCCTTTGCTATTTGATAGTCTAGGTTCATGATTGAAAAATTTGATTGTCCTTCCAACCAGTATGTTTTTTAATAACATTGATTGCGAAATAGTTTGACACTTTCTCAGACTCTCGGTAAGCCCAATTTGTTACCGTAGACTCTCTATTCCCTGTTTCTTCCGCGATTTTTTTCCTAAGTGGATAATCGTCTAGAATCTTACGAAACACTTCACCTCTTATTTTTCGAGGTTTTAGTATATTTGCTTGATTTTTCATTTTGTTCTATCGTTTTGATATAGCAAATATACAACCTTTTTAGTTGTTTGCAAGTTTTAATACAACTTTTTTAGTTGTTATTATTTAAGTATCTGATTTTCAGGTGTAAAATTTACAATGCGGATGAAACTTTAATAAATCCCGTAAAAACCCTGATATTTATTGGAATTCGAAAGATATAATTTTGCAAACGCCTTATAATTTAATATAAAGCTGGAAACTATTTTATTATAAACAACAATGGAACACAAAGACATCAACAACCAAATAAGTTGTTACCTTAAGGAATATTTTAAGGAAAACAATATTTCTCAAAAAGACATACAAAGTGACCTTGGTGTTTCTCAACAATATGTATCCGGAATTATTAATGGAAAAAGGAGTATAGGAAAAAAACTTGCTGAAAAACTATCTGAATTATATGGTTTGAACAAATCCATATTACTTACAGGAGAAAAAACTAGTGCAAGCGAAGCAAAAACAAGTAATTCTGAAATAAAAAACCTTCCTCATGATAAACAAATGGAAATATTACATAATAATATTATGGAATTAAAGGAAGAAAACGAAGAATTGAAAGACATGATTGATCACTTAACCCTAACGATGGAAATATCTTTAGCTCCAATTTTAAGGCATTTCAAATTAAAGGCGGATGATTATGAGAAGTTAAAAAAAGATAGAAATTCAGTTAATTAAAGCCTAACTGAACAATTTTGATTCCTAAACGAAATTTCTCTACATTAATTTCTAACGATACAGACTCGGATAATAACAACTTTTGTTCGTTATTTAGATTAGAGAACCGGACCTGCCTTAGTAATAAAAAGTTATTTTTAATATACTCATCATATTCTATGAGACCTTTATCTAAAAAATCCTCATTTCTATAATGTAGCTGCCTAATAAAACCTCTCTGTTCTCGATTAATTCTTTGCATCGGTTTTATTATTTTGGTTATAAATTCGCTCTATTGTTCTATACTGCATTTCGTCAGCCAGAATTAGATTTTTGACATGATTTACAAATCTAAATAAGACATAAGCACCAGGTATCATCATTAATATCAATCCTATTCTGTGGGGCCATTCTGGTTCAAATTTTATACCTAGAACAAACATTAATACATACATTGTTGAACAATAAATTGAAGCAAAAAGAGGGAAATAGAAAGTCAAATGATAAGCCTTCATAAACTTACCAATAATTACTGCAATAGTTGTATAGTATAGCGATAGAAGCCAATAATCATTTCTTAAGTATCCGCCAATAGTATTTTGATAATTAGCAAATGAAGGATTAAACCAAACTATAATATTATCTAAGAATGGCAAAAAACCCGATACTATTACTAATATCGAGCCTGTAATTTTCCAAATGATTAATTTATTTTTACCTTTTTGGCGGTGTAATTGTTGTCGGATCTCCTCCATCTACTGGATCTGTTAGGTCTATAGGATCTTGCGGCCCGGAGTTAAGAGCTTTGACAACTATAGTATCACTTTTGCTCTCTAAATCACCTCCTCTAGCGCTGAGTCCTTTCGGGTTTAACTTTAAATTTTCTGGTTTACTGTTTTTTACCGCTTCAATTGCATCTTTTCTCACCTCTTCATCACGATCATTTGAGCATGAATAAAGTAACATTGCTGCTGCAGCGGTTAAAATAATTAGTCTTGTCTTCATTTATAAAAGTTTTAAATTCAGGTAAAAATACTAATTAAATCAACGACTTACGCAATATTATATCACTAATTCATGATTTGCTAATATAATACATTATTTCATAAAACCATGATATATATCAGCAAATATATAATTTTTATTGAATCAAATTAAGACATTACGGAAACCCGTAAAAATGAGTTTTTTAATTATTATTATATTTGAGTAAAATTAAAACCATGAAAAAAATATTTCTATTCATTGTTCTAAATTCTAGCATGGCATTTGGACAATTTGTTGTTTCAGATCAATCAAGTAATTGGCATATATTAGGTAAAGAAGTTAATGATACATCAATACTCATTAATACTGATGTTGCTAAAATAAAATTGATTGATTTTAGAACCAAAACTATGGGCTTTGATCCTTTATCTACTTTTAAAACTAAAAGCCAACAAAATATAAACAATTTGCAAAGTGAAATTAGAAAAGGAAATGAAGGTGTTAAAAGTGGATTTTATGAATTCATATTTAAAACAGAGCCTGACACATTGGAAAAATTGTATGATGTAATAAACTCCCATTTTGAAACAAAGCAGAAAGAAGTCGTTACACTTACTTTTCCTGAGGGTAATTTATATCTGGATTTTAATTCTAGAACTATGTTTTATGCTGTTTCATTTGGAATAGATTCTAATGATCAGAAAATTTTTACTGCACCTTTTATAAAAAGTCAAATAAATAAACTTTTTGGAAAAAAAAATTAATAAAAAACATACTATGAGAATCTTTACAATATTAGCCGTAATAAACATTTTAATACTGTCATGTTCTAGCAGCACAGAAGAAACTGTACCAAGTTATACAGGACGGTATTTTCTCGTAAAAAACTATGCTATAGTAAACGGAGTTAAAGATAGCGAAAGCATTCATGAAGGATCATGTAGTGGCAAAACAAATTATTTAATTAATGAAGACAACAATGTAAATGTTGAAGTATATGGAGCACAGTCGGGTAAGTGTTCTTTAATTGGAAATTTTAAATACAATTATAACATAAGCACAAATTCTATTAATGGGGAAACCGTAAATTTCGAAGGAAATATTCTTACTATTACAAATGTATCCAAAAGTCCAAATGTAACAATTGAGAATGTATACATATATAAAAAATAAAAGTATTTATATAAAAAATTATTTAATAATATTTATCATGAAAAAAATATTTCTATTCTTCATAATTTATTTTTCCATTTTTACACATGCTCAGGAATCAGCATTTGTAATTTCTAATAAACAAGTACTATGGCAAAGGGTTTACGAATCATCTAAGACTATTGCTGAGGTTAAAGATATACTTCTATCTACTGGCAAAATTAAATTTACAGGTGAAGACACTCATATTTTAAATGGAGAAATATCAGACTTCATAATGGATTTTAAAGGAGCTGGCTTTACGAGTATGGGAACTCCAATTTATCTAAAAAATAGTTCCAAATTCTTTGGCAATTTTAAAATTGAATTCAAAGAAGGCAAATACAGAGTAACAGCAACTAATATTAAATTGAAAGGAGATAGCCTGTCAATATTCTCAGGCGGAATAGGCTTTACAAGTAGTGGTGATGATAATTTAGAATCCTACGCCCTAACAAATGATAGAGAGTTTTTTAAAAGTGCTTTCGATGGACGCGCATCAAGAATAGTAAACTACTCATTTGCTCAACTATTTGATGTATCTAAATATTCAAAACATGATGACAATTGGTAATTTTGGGGATTTACAAAATTTACAGTTTTTACAAATTATTTACACATTTTCACAAATAAAATCTCACAAAACACTATATATCAATTACATAGAAAACTAATTAGCTACCCTGGAAAGGTAGTATACGGGTAACTGTATCGAGGGTTCGAATCCCTTCCTCTCTGCAATTTTTATAAAACGTTATATATCAGCATTTCAAAAGCTATATATAACGTTTTTTTTTGCTAAAATAAATCTCCCTTTATCTATTCGTTAAAGAATATGAGATTCTTTCTGTAAAATCATCCTTTTTTTGTTTCTTCGAAAATTTTCAATTATCCTGGCTGAGCTAAAATAATTAAAGTGGAAGAAATTGATACGTTAAAAAGTTTTTCACAAACCAATATGTATTCTTCCAGATACTTCCGTACTAATAACTCTATGGAAAACCGTAAGTAAGTAAAATAATGTTACGACACGTTTTGGCGTTCCCTACATATAGATTTGCATGAAGAAAATATGAGTGAATACATCTAACCTAAACAATAAAAATATTAAATCCTATCTAATACTATTAATCCTATATAAACATGAAAAAAAAGACTTAAACAACTATTTAGACTAATTACAAATAATAAAAATTGATAAATATTATGGAGTAGTTTGTTGTCAAACACAATAAAATACATATATTTACACCATAAATAGTTACTTTAGAACCATTCTAAATAACCATTTGCATAGATTTTGTTACAATCTAAATAGTAAAATTAACAATAAACATTTTATAAATATGTCAACTAAGCAGTTAAAGACTCAAACACAAAAGGGTATTAGAAAGGGTTGGCCAACCATTAAGGATTCCAAGCCTATTAAACTTTCAGATGCAAGTCATATCATCGTTTTTAACCCAAGAACCGGAAGAAATCACTCTCATGAAATTTCTTGGTAAATGAACGAAGATTATTATAAAATATATAATTATAGAGGGTGTCCAGCTGAAAAAGCTGGACATTCTATTAAAGAGGGTTTTGAGTTTTTCTTTAAGTCGACAAAGTCTAATCTAAAATATTGTATAGAAGCAATTTATCATGAAGGAGATTTTTTTGCAATAAAATATTATTGTAAAATTCATAGAGACTCAAAAAGAAAATATAGCATTCCTACCAATACACATGAACCATATAAAATAATTAGATCTTGCATACAAATTATGCCAATTCTTCAAAAAAAGTATCCCACAGCATCTTTTGTTGCAGTAGGAGCTAGATCCATTTCTGGAGATACTATCGAAAACGCTCAAAACACTATTAGATTTAGATTATATTACAAAATGGTCTATCAGATGTTTAATCAGTATGAAGACTTTATTTTAATGCAGCTTCCGGAAGTTAGTGGAATTGGAATTGTTTTTGTGAATGACATTTATTCTGATCCTCAAAAAACATTGTCTCCTACTAAACACATAGTTGAAAGAGTTGGAAAAATAAAAAAAATTGTTCAAGAATCTTATGATGAAATTCACATACAAGACGAAGAATAATATTCTATAGTTTTCAAATATTTTAATGAAGAAATATTCGATTAAGCCTAGTCTATTGCAGCTATTAAAGCGTCTGCTTCTCCACCTAATAAATCAGGATTTGAAACATAATCTATGCCAGTTCTAGCTTTTAAAATCTTATACTCAGCCTTTCCAGTGTGCTGCAGGAATCCTCCTCCGCGATATTTCCACCCATCTCCTGATGCCTCGTTTCCGTTATCCATTCTATTAGCATAAACTCTATGAGCTATAGCTTCAGGTTTTCGCGCGTACTGATAAGCGGTTACTGGAGTAAGATATTTAGGAAAGACTTACAGTAATCTTTCCGCAGAATAATTTAAATTCTCTCTCTTCGGAACCAAATTAGATTCATGATCCAACTGCGCGAAAAAGCGCGCTAATCTCAACGGGGTATTAATCCCATTTTTCGTGAGAAGCGTTTTGTAATTGGTTGATAATTCTAATGCTGTCATTTCTTTCTTTTTAAGTATTTATAAATTCCAAATATTACGATTGCAACGACTCCTAATACTGCCAGAACAATCCAGGCTCCGGCTTGAAAACCTTTTGTTTTAATATCATTGGTTTTCTTCTCTACTTCAGTAGCTACTTTTTTAATTGTTTCTTTGGAAACAGCATCTTTTGCCAGCTCCTGAATGATATTTGTTTTTTCCTCACTGGACTTTTCCTTTTTGTCTTCGGTAGTCTTCCGATAATGATTGTTATATAGTAATCAGCCGTGCCCCTTATTATGATACTCTGTATTGAAATATATCGCAAAGATTTATTTCCTTATGAAACAATTTTAATGCACAAAGAAAAGAATCAACTCCATTGATTTGATGAAGCGAATGGTATTCCTTACCAACTTTTGAGACTGATTCCGCGTATTTCTACCTGAAATCACAATTGGTGGTTTATACTATAGAATAATGATTAGGTTGTTTGTTACTTTGAGGTACCAACTAATCACCTAAATTCATTCAATATGTCAACTACAAGTGTAAATGCAAATTCTTCCGGCCAGGTACAACTTGGAGGAGGAGCACAGTTCTGGGTGTATCTTTCCCCTCAGCATGATACTTCGAAAATGATTTCTGCGTGGCGTGTCACATTTTCGCAGGGTAATTGGAGTGATACTATTTCAAGCGAAAATCCTACAAAACAGATTCAGACTCCGAATCTTTCCGGGATCTTTGATATTAAGGTAGAGTTATTAAGCGGTTCTACCGGTACATGGCGTCAAATTCCACCTCAGCCTGGAAGCCACAATGAGATAGGCTGTAATTCCAATTGTGCTTCGATGGTAGGCATCGTTGCAGACAGTACCCATCCTCTTATTGGAGCTATTAACGCTCATTTCTGGACCACATGGGATGCCATGTGCAAAGCAGGAGCAGGAGCTTAGTCCTAAAGAATCGACAGAAACACAGTCCATAAACCGAATTGCCGCAGTATTTTGAATATTGCAGCAATTCACTTTTAGAACATTCCACTTGTTGAAATTGATAAAGAAATTCAGGTATTGAATTTTTCATCATTACCTGTGATTAATACGATCAATGCCCTATTTGGTTCTATATTTTCTTTTTTCACTACATTCGCTTCTTAATATGATTCGAATAAAATGTATAAATTACGTACAGTCTTTTCTTTGCTGTTATTTGCAACAATTCTTCTCTTTCCTCAACTTACAAAAGCCAGTGCTTACTGGATGGAGATTCATGGATCTGGAAAATTAAAAGATCCCGTGAAAGTTCAGGTATGTTATGGGTTTATTGATGATCTGAGTGAACGCCACCGAACTACAGGAGCAGAGTTTCAGGAAATCAAAAACTTCAAATTCTTTGTCCTTACTGCTGATGGAAAAAAATCCAGCCTTGACCTAAAAGTTAATGGCGATCATTGGGAAGGCACTTTTACTCCAAATAAAGAAGGCGCCTACCGAATTTTCGGAATGAATGATCAGCAACCGGTTCTTCTGCGTTCTAAAAATCCACAGGAAAATGTACGGCCCATCGATTTGATGTGTGGCGCTTATTATATCGGGAATCATTCGGCTGCAACGGATCCTGTACAGTTTATGGACATCAGCCTTCAGAAAAAAGATAATGTTTACACGATCTTTCCCTACAGAGATATGAAACCTGTCGAAAAGGGAACCATGCTGAGAATTTTTAATCCTGAAAACTGGGAAAAGAACATTCCGGTGGATGAAAACCATCAGGCAGTTTTTAAAGCAACGCTTCCGGGGCTTTATGTGATCAGGCAGGACTGGTACGACAATACTCCGGGAACATTTCAGGGGAATTCTTATGGAAAAATACGTTACCGAAATAATTATTGTCTTTGGATCAATTGATCCCCCCATAAAACAAAAAGTCCGGACAACATGATCCGGACTTTTTTATCAACTGTCGAAATTATAATTTAGAATTTTAAAGAAACGCTTCCAAGGAAACGGGATGGCGCCTGTGGAGTTAAACGCACAGACCATGCTTTTTCGTTGGTAATATTATCAAACTTCAACCCTACTCTATATTTTGGCTGATCGTAGAAAATTCCAAAATCAAACATTTTATAAGATGGAATAATCACTTTAGCTGTTTGTGTATTGGTTTGATAAGAAGAAGAACCCATGTTTCCTCCTCCTCCAATTCCAAGGCCTTTCAGTTTACCTTCCGGAATACGGTAGCTGATCCAGAAATTGAACATGTTGGCAGGACCTGATAATGCAGGTCTTAAACCGTTAACAGATGGACTGGCGTTGGTAAATTTACTGTCATTGTAGGCATATCCTGCTACAATATTGAATCCGTCAAATGGGTTAGCTGTTAATTCAGCTTCAAACCCTTTGCTCAACTGAGTTCCGTCCTGTATGGAATAATTGATATCATCAGGATTTGTTCTTAAAATATTATCTACCCGGATGTTATAATAACTTAGTGTTCCTACAAGTTTGTGATCGAAAATATCTGCTTTTACCCCAAGCTCAAGCTGGTTGGCATACTCTGGTCTGAATGTATTTCCATTAATATCAACACCACTTACATTATTAAAGCCATTCATATAATTTCCGAATAGGGAAACTTTATTTTTCAGGATTTCATACACGATTCCCATCTTAGGAGAAAGAGCGGTCTGGCTGTAAGGTCCTGTCTGCACTCCGCTGTTACTCAATCCACCTTTTATTTCTCCTGTGGTAATATCATAAACTCCTTTAAACTGAAACCTGTCTACTCTTAAACTCGCCATCACCATAAGTCGGTCTGTAATGTTGAATACGTCTGAAACGTAAGCTGCATACGTGTTATCACTATTATTTTCTCTTCTGAAAGCGGAAGTTGCCGTAAGTGCATCAATGGTATAATGATTTACTTTAAAATCTGCAGAAGGGTGAACAAAGTTGAATACTTTGGTATTGGTATGATAACGGTCGAAATGGTTTGAATTGTTATAATAATCCAATCCTACAACCATTCTGTTTCTGAAACGGCCTATACGGAAATCTCCAATGAAATTCTGCTGAATATTGGTTGCTATAAATGATGTAGTTCCTACCATCACCTGAGCACTTGCCGTAGAATCTGTCTTTCCGTTGATGGCAGAGATATAGCCATTAATGGTAGATCTTGCTCGGGATACGATGGTTTGAGATGTCCAGTTTTCTGAAATCTTATAATTTAACTGAGCAAAAATGTTCATCATCTGCGTCTCATAAGCAAGATCATCGCTCAGGAAGTTCTTGTAATACGGAAACTTCATATCTGCAATAGATTGAATTTTGTTGCTTCCTGTGTAAGGATTAAAACGCACTACAGATGTTCCTTTTGCCTGATTGAATTCCACATCAAGGAGAAGCGACATACGGTCATTGATCTGATAAGAAAAACTAGGAGCGATCGCTAAAGAGTTGGTAAACCCAAGGTCCTGAAAGCTTTTTTCGAAAGTTCCTGCAGCATTCAGACGGAAAAGAGCCGTTCTATCTTTATTGATCGGAGTATTTACATCCATTGTTAAACGGTTGTAATTCCAGCTTCCTCCTACATAGCCCACTTCACCACCAAATTTATTATAAGGTTTTTTAGTGACACGGTTATATACTCCTCCATAACTGCTGGCAACACTTTTACCGAACAGTGTAGCAGAAGGGCCTTTAATGGCTTCTATACGTTCAAGATTTACAGGATCGATTACTGAAAATGCAGCTCCTGCTACCCCATTTCTCGCATTTGGTTCTGTTTCAAAACCTCTTGAACGGAATGTTACCCTACCCTGGTTGGCAATCATAGGAACTCCCGCACCCGGTACATTTTTAGAGATGCTTCCAAGGTCTACAGCTACCTGTTCCTGAAAAAGTTCTTTGGTAACGGTATTGTACACCTGTGGATTTTCAAGGTTTTTCAAGGGAAGTCTTGCTACAAAACTACTTTCTTTTTTGGAAAATCTATTGGTATTTTTCATGATTACCACTTCCTGAATCGCCTGAATATTTTCTTTGGTCAACTGGTAATCAAGCTGTGTATCTTCACCTGTTTTTACCTCAACCGGAAGACGGACCTCTTTACTTCCGAGGATCTGAAACTTTACGGTGTAAGTTCCTGCATTAAGGTTAGCAAAATGGTAGTTTCCATCATCATCCGTTAGCGTCTGACGATCTACTTCCACTAAGGAAACGGATATCGCCCTCAGGGGCTGTCCGTCTATCATGCTTACCTTACCCGTAATTTCGCCTTGCTGTTCCTGTGCTAATAAGTTGGTTACACTCAGTAAAGAGAAGAAAAAGATTAGAAATGGTTTATACCACTGTATTTTTTTTGTTGAAGTATCATCCTGCCTGGTCCCTACAGAATGATTCATACACCCCGTCAGGAGCATATTTTCATTGGATTGTATCATTTTTTTCAGCCTTATTTAAAATAATTATAAATAAAGTGCAAAATAAAGGAATAGCAATTTATCTCACAACATTAATTTAAACTATTCTAAATAAATTTTAAAACTCTATATCATTACTTAAAAATTGTGTTAAAAATTAATACATTTTCAAATATTACAGCGAAAACATCCTTATCATTATCAGAATATCAATATGACAATCAACACACTATCATTTTTTATTGATAAATATATCAGAAATCCAACTCAAATTACTTAGTTTTCCACAATTCGCTGATAAGTTATCAACATTTTATTAACAATACATGAGTAGGCAAAAAGTTTAAATCCATGTAAACAACTATCAATCAAAACGATATACCATCCCTAAATCATTCCTAAATCTATAGGTTATTTTGTCATGTTTTTAAACAGTATTACAAGATTTTAAATAAACAATTCATTTATAAAGTATTTAATTTCGTTATGAACCATTATTTCCTCTGCGTTTCAACGGTATTTCTATTCACCATCTTTATTTCGCAGTTTTTTAAATTAATATTGAAGCAGTTATCTATGACATTTAGTGTAAAGAAAATTTTTATCGTATTCTTATTATTGGGTTTTACAGGAACTTTAATGAAGGCACAGATCAGTGCACCAGGATTGGGTGATGCCAATACTGCATTCTGGTCAGCTTTTGGGGTAAAAAGACAACTGGATTCCTTAGGAAAAAAACAGGCCCTAAGCTATATTGCTATTGGCCGAAAAAGCAGTCCGGATAATGATAATCCATTTTCTAAACAAGCCATATTGGTTTTAAATCATGAAGTATCTCATTCTTTTGCACCTCACCAGCAATACAGCTATGCCATCAGCTACCGCCGACAGCCTAAATATGAGAGTGAAGCACCTTATGATAAAGAAAATACGGAACAGGAGTTCAGGATCTACGGAAGGTATTCATATATTTTTGAACTTGGAAAAAAATTCAAACTTAAGAATACAGTGCGCCAGGAATTCAGAAAGTTTTTTGATGCCGGTTTTCATCAGGTTGAAGAGGATTTTCAGCTAAGAACCCGCATCAAAAGTCAGCTGACTTATAATTTATCTCCAAAGAACAATCAAAAATTAGCGATTAGTGCAGAAGCATTATTTTCTATCAGCCATCTCAATGAGCCGGATGCTCAATGGGAATCTTTTGGTTATCGGGAGATGCGTATTACGGCTTATTATATGTTCAATATTCCTCATTCGCCATTTACGGTAGATGTAGGGTATATGGATGATTTGATCCGTGGCAGCAGGAGTATTCGCCATGGTGGGGTTCATTATGTGGCGGCTGATCTTATCTGGAATATTCCTTATCAAAAGCATCATTAAATTATTGTGTTTTTAACCACAGATCGCACGGATTTTCACAGATGATTGGGAACATGGTTTCTCATAAAACTTATTGTGAATTTGTGGGGTTTTATTTTGCTTTAGAACATGTTGATTGTTGATTGTTTTTAACCACAGATAACGCGAATTTTCACAGATGATTGGGGATAGATTATATGGTTTTAGGCTTTGGACATTGAATGATATATACACAAAATCCCGGCTACAAGGGCCAGGATTTTTGTTTGAAAAACATAAGTTTCTCGACAATATAATTATGTATGAATGTATGGTGTAAAATTTTAGTTACAAAGCGTCAGAAACTGACGGCTCATGTGTACTTTGAATCTGGCTTCGGCTCTGGATTGGTTGTAGATAGAGTGTTCAAAAGCCTTCATTGTTTTCAGCTTATTATCAATATATTCTGCAATATCTACAATGGAGAAAACAAAATCTCTGTATAGAGGCATACTCACCATTTGTCCATAATAAGGAAGATAAGCTTTCAAAAAGGGGATCACTTTCTGATGTCTGTTATAGCTGATACAGTATCCTACTCCTTCTACCGAAGTGACAATATCATAATCGTTAATATAATCCTGAATATTCTTACTGCCACTCAATGCATTGATATTCTTAGAGCAATATTTATTGACTTTATCTAAAATATGCTGAGCGTATTCCATCATTGAAATGTTTTTAAATTCGAATACATGATTCGGATTCTTTTTGGAAAAATTTTCGTCATTACAATGATTACAGAAAGAAATTCCTATTCTTTCATGGTAAGGAAAGAAACAATCTTTCACCTCTATAAAAGCGTCTGCCTGCAGTTTATTCTCTGCAAAATTATAATATAAATAAGGGCTGTATAAAGCAGCAAGTGCCTTCAAATAATCAATTTCGCTTGTGTTATGATATTCTTCAAACCATTTTTCAAGATTATCGTAATAATGGTTTTCAAAGTCTTTAAAGTGTAAGTAAAACGGCAATTCCATAGCTCTGTAATTTTGATGAGACAAAGCTATTACCGTAATGCGACAAAACTTGACGTAATATATTTTTTATGTAGAATGTATTTGTTTCGTCCGTTTCTGAAACAAGAATACATCTCTCTATTCATTCTTTATTTATCGTAGTTACTCATCACATATTCAAAGTAATGGATCATTTTCAGATAGTTTTCTATGCTGAGATATTCATTGGTACTGTGAATACTTTGCTGTTCTGCACTGTTGATTTTTATAGGCATGAATCGGTATACATTTTTGCTGACAATTTCGTATTTCCCGGCGTCGGTTCCTGCCATTGTCAGGTAAGGAGTTACAATAGCTCCCGGATAAATTTCTTTCACTCCGGCTTCTATCAGCTTAAATGCCTGGGTATTGGTTGGAGAGATTCTAGAAGCTTCTCTTGTATTATCAATTTCTTCTACTTCAACATCAAAACCTTCGGTTGCCTTTGCGATATGATCCCGTACATCTTTTACCGTATTCCCGGGAAGAAGTCTGAAGTTAACGACAAATTCCACTTCCGGGGAAAGAACGTTGGTTCCGTCGCTGCCTTTCATCATTGTTAGAGCTGTAGTGGTACGTACCAAGGCATTGGTCGTATTATTCTTTGTAAGTTTTGATAACAGCACAGGTTTTAAAAGCCATTGATTGGCCAAAGCCATTCTTGTGGCAAAAGGCATCTGACCACCGATGTTGTTAAAAAATTCTTTAATAAGCGGGGTTATCGTAGGTTTCATCTGGTGATCTTCCAAACGCTGCATAATCACCGCTGCTTTACCAATGGCACTTTCCATAGGTGGCATAGAAGAATGTCCGCCAAGTCCTTTTACTTTGATCTTTGCAGATAAAAATCCTTTTTCTGCGCAGCCTACAACGGCAACATCAGTATCTATTCCCGCAACATTTCCTTTACGCATAATCAGTCCGCCTTCGTCATATACAGCATCGAATTTCAATCCTTTTTTCTTAAAATAATCAGCAATCTGCATGGCGCCTTTCTGTCCGCCCACTTCTTCATCAAAACCAAAAGCGAGATAAATATCACGTTTTGGAGTCTGCTTATTCCGGATGAGATTGTTCATTGATTCCAGTAAGGAAAAGAGCATTCCTTTCATGTCAATAGCTCCTCTTCCGTAGATTCTTCCATTGGCTACCACACCAGAAAAAGGAGCATAGTCCCAATCTTCAGCTACTTTAGAAACGGGTTGCGAAGGTTTATCATCCGGACGGAAAATATTGGTTTCATTATTTTTGATATCGGCATCTCCGGGAGGTACGACATCCATGTGTGACAGAAACAGAATAGGTTCAAGAGCGGGATTGCTTCCTTTGAGTCTGAATACCAATCCGTACTGATTCACTTCTACATTTTCAGTATTTTGATAGACCAGCGGATAGGATATTTTCAAATAGGTTTTAAACTGATCAAAGGGTGCATAGTTGAATTCCCCCAGACTTCCTGTAGATACTGTAGGAATTTTGATTCCTCCTGATAAGCGCATCACTGCGGAGTCGTTCTTTACAGGCTTCCATCCTTCACCTGAACCAACGGTATTTTTCTTAAAGGGATAGGTATACGTCTTGATCAGTATTACTGCAACAATAATGATAAGGATACCAAAAATGGTTAAGAGAACTTTTTTCATATGGCTATTTTTTGTGTGATAGGATGTCTCACAAATATAAAAAACAAATATTCTATAATGGCATTAAAAATCAAGTATTTCCAGTAGTTAGTTTTTACCATTTACTGACCGGTCCAGAAATCTGGATTAACATCAAAAAGAAGTTTATCATTTTCAAGTTCAAATTTATCTGAGCTCTGTTTCTCAGGGTTATTAAGGGCAATAAGTCTTATGATTCCTTTTTCTTCCTGCTTATAGATATCAATAATATCGTGCCCGTTGTGCTGATAGGTATAGATCAGGGCATTTTCCATTTGTTTATCCGGCTTTTTTGAGGAAAGTTCTGATTTTATTTCCTGCAATTTTTTCCCTGAATAATAAAATCCCAGCATATTATTGTAGATACTGGAAGGAGTATAGGTAAATAAAATCTGTGAAGAGGGCTTCACTTTTATATTTTTAAGAATATTACTGATCTCACGGTTTGTAAAGAAGATGAATTTACTGTCTGTTTTATCAAAGATATAATCTGCGTAAAAATTCATACTCAAGCTTCCTTCTTTAAACGAAAGTTTTTTTGTTATATTTTCCGCATTGGGCAACGGTTCTGTCTGAATGGGTTTGATATAATTTGTACAGGAAACGGCTGTGAGCGCAAAACTTACAACAGCCATATGAAACAGTATTTTTTTCATGGTTGATCAGTTATCTGACAAATATAATTTTTACCCTGACATTATTCAGCCTTTTTGAGATAAAATTTGGAGATATCTTGTTCTGCTTTCATCACCAGAAAACGAAATTGCCTGATATAAAAAAAGCTCTTCTATGTTGAGAAAAGCTTTTTAAGATGTACTATATTCTGATAAAATCAGTTTAAAATTCCATTCATTTGAGTAAGAATAATGGGTTTCCCATCGGTTATCATGATTGTATGCTCGTGTTGAGCCATATATCCTCCTTTATTTCCTACCATTGTCCATCCGTCATTCAATTCTACGGCAAGGTTTGATGAAGTGGAGATAAAAGTTTCCATAGCGACTACAGAGTTTTTCTTAAAACGTCTGGTATCAAAACGGTTTTTATAATTAAGTAATTCATTCGGTTCTTCATGTAAACTTCTTCCTACTCCATGACCGCCAAGATTTTTAATCACTTTTAATCCTCTTTTTCGGGCTTCAGTTTCCATTAAAAAACCTATATCTGCTATTTTCACTCCCCCCTTAATGTTGTCAATCGCTTTCAGCAAAATATCTTTTGAGGCATCTACCAACTTCTGATGACCGTGAATATCTTCTCCGATAATAAAGGAATTTCCATTATCAGCCCAATAGCCATCGAGTTCTGCAGAAACATCGATATTGATGAGATCACCTTCTTTTAAAATTCTTTGATCTGTGGGAATACCGTGGCAAAATTCGTTATCTACACTAATGCAGGTCCATCCCGGAAATCCATAGGTAAGATAAGGGGCCGATTTTGCTCCAAAGTCTTCGAGAATCTTTGCTCCATACTCATCGAGGTCTTTGGTCGTCATGCCCGGTTTTGCATAATCGGTCATCGCTTTTAAAGTATAAGCAACAGCTTCACTTACCTTTTGCATTCCGATTAACTGTTCGTCATTGGTGATTGACATAATTTTGTTTTAAATATTGATTGATACAAAGTTAGAAAATTATCTTCTCTTTAATTCTAAAATCACATTGCCAAATTTTAATTTTTCCCGATTTAATATTACCATGTTAAATACCCGTTTATTCATATATCCTAAGGTTATCTGCGCAAAAATCTCTTCTTCATAACATTTAAAAGTAATGGTATCATTTTTTATTGCCCAATTCCCTTTACAAGAAGGATTACCTTCATAATATTTTTCAGATAATAAAAATGTATTATCTGAATTTAAGTTTAAAGTATAAAGATAGCCTGTACCATGCTTTTCATAAATACCATCCAATTCAATATTTTTGGATGAATTGCACGAAAAAATCATATTAAGCAGAAATAAAAGGATCATTAAGTTTCTCATTTTTTTATAATAAATATTTAAATCATCTTTCATAAAAATCTTGTGAGAAAGTCTTCGAAAATAAAATCCTCAGGATATAATAGCAAGGAAACTGAGATATTGTTTTTGGATGTAAGAAACAGTCATTCACCTCCACATTGGGCGGTCATAAAATTCCTTGTTTTACCCCGATCTTTAATAAATTCTTTACCTACAAAATAAAGTGGATATTCATTAATAATAGATTGTCTTCCCTTTGGAATATTTGAAATATCTGAATTTGTTTTTTTAAAATAAGAATCAAAAAAATCAATGACTTTTGTATTCTTCTCTTCCCCTAAGTCATAGATGATCAAAGTACCATTATAATCATAGGTTTTATAGGTTTTGGAAAGATGATCGTTATAATCCATTTCTGCAATACCAAATAAGTATTCATTTTTGCATTTTTTGATTAAGCCTTATTTCTAAATACAAAAATTTACCTTTGTGAATCATTTTATCCAAATAATCAGATAATTCTAATTTGGAACTCTGAGAAGCACATCCGCAATTTATTAAAACTGTAAATAATACAATAATAATCTTAGTATTTACTAAATTCCCCTTCATAAGATTTAATAAAATGAACATTATTCTATAAAGAATATTTTTCTGGTATTTTCAAAGTGATCTTTGTATTGATAAGATAGTATTTTATTATAATAAAGAAAAATTAGTGTTTTTTTAAATTATAAAAACTATGCTAACAAAAATATAAAGACTTTTTTAATAAAAATGTAGCTGCACTATAATAAAAAAGTAATTCGCCTCTTTCATCAGGACTGAATAAAAACTAAAAATACTGCCTATTTGATAAGCAGTATTTTTTTATTTCAGAATATCTTCAGGCTGTAAGATGACAGCGTTTAATTTCTTTTTATTGGGCTCTAACTTCTTATTTTCTTCTTCTAAAGCTTCATTCTGCTTTTTCAGCAGTGCAATATAATCATTCAGGTTATCTAAAATATGATTGGGGATACTGTAATAATAGTTATAGTTTCCGGAGTTATCATTGAACGTCAGATTATCATTATTCTGAACAATACTGGAAGGTTTCTCTTCTTTGATATCTTCCACCGGAAGGTCTAAAGCTTTGCAAGCTTCTCCCATTCATCATCATAAATCCTTACATCACCGCTTTCCTTGCGGCTGTAATTGGATACATCCGTGGATATAATCTTGGACATATATTCTTGGGTGTAACCCCGCTGTTTTCGTAAAATCTTGAGCTTTTCCATCATGATTTTTTATTCAGTACCAAATTCAGACCTTTTATTCTGGCTCTAAACACTATCCCAAAGATTTATTTCTATTGTTCTGTTTTCTAATACAAAACAGAACATTATATAACACACAAAAACCACTACAATTGCAGTGGTTTTTTGTTTGTAATTTTATTTTCTCATTGGAGGAAGAGATTTTTCTGGTAAATAATTATCTATCTCATTTTGTTTTTGAATATCATTCTTAATTTGATCAAAATTAATTTCAAATTCTGACATTCTTGCGGAATCATCTTGTTTATATATTTTTTCCTTAAGTAAATCTATAATATCATTGAAGCTAGAACTCATAAAAGGAGGAATGAAACAAAGTTTTTCATTATTATTTTTTACTTTAAAATTAATATAATTTCTATTTCCTGCATAATACATACTTTTATCTAGCTTTTTGCGTACTACAAAATCTTGTAATTTTCCAAAAGATAATTGATTTACTTTTTCAACTTCTTCATTCGTAAGTTGATAGGAATAAAAAACAGTATCCTTGTGCCTTTTTAAATAGACATTCAATTTTCCGTTTTTATCCAATGTTGAATATGATAAAATTGAAACGTTTTTGGCTTCAATATCATAAGCGATAAGCTTAAAATCATTAAGTTTAATTTCTTGTGCATTCAACATTAAACTTAATATTAAAGTCAAAAAAAACAATGAGTTTTTCATTTTTGAAATATTAATGAGTACTTTTTTTTAAAGAGATTTCTCTAATCTCACTTTGTTCTAAGTTATCATAAAAATAAATACTATCATTCTCAATTTTTATTAAATCTATTATTTGATACATATCTGATATTATAGTAAATTCTAATGTAGAAGTATTTATTTTGACCAAATAAAATCCAGAGTTAAACCATTTTTTTCTAAAGCAAGAAATATAAATAAATCCATTCTCATATAATAACGGACCTCCAAATATTTCTCTTTTTATCAGATTTCCATCAATAGACAATTTTCCAACTTCCGGACAACCTTGACAAATTTCGTATAGATCGTGATATAAAACTTCTTTTTTATTTGGAAGATTTATTTTTAGTCTAAAACTTATTGGGGTTTCAAGTTTCATAATTTTTAACGAGGAATAATTTTAGTTGCTTGATTTACTACACTTTTAGATTCTGTCAAAAACTGGATAGAGCCTCCTGTATAAAATCCTCCACCTTGAGGTCCAACTATTCCTATTTTAATTGGAGTTCCTTTAGGAACTATACCAGATGTATATTGAGTTAAAGGGTTCCACTCTTGCTTTATTGCCACTACTGTTCTATTTGCAAATTCACTAGTTCCAACTCTTACACCCCAAAAATCACTCTTCCCAATAGACATTTGCCCAAATCTTTGAGCAGGAATATCAAAAGGAGCTTTTATATTAATACTTCCAAATAAGAACCCATCTGAAGTAGTTGCAACTTTTGCTACTGCCCCTAATGCCTTAGAAAATCCAATTTCTGTAGCTGCTCCTTGCAATCCATATAGACCAGCAACAGCTAACTGCCCCGATGGATTTCCCATCGCTGCTTCCGTTGAATTGGATGCAGGAGTTTCTCTTATATACGAACCGTTATCAGGAGTACCAAAAGTAGCGACACTCATTGCTGATGCGGAATCACCCGCTTGAATTAAAGGATCTAAATTATTCATTATCCCCATTCCTCCTAATAAAGAGTTATTGGTATATGAACCATCAGAATTTAAGGCGGTTGTAGACCCATTCTCCGTTGTATATGTCCCCGATTTACCTAAATAAGTTTCATTTTCTCCTGTTGTAGCTTGACTTGTGGCATTATTATTCCAATAAATTTGATTTGTTTCTCTGTTATGAACCCAATCTGTTCCCTGCCTTCCATCCGGATCAATAAATCTCAAAGGATTATTAAATGCATAAGCATAGGTCGACCATCTTCTTGAAGTTTCCGCCAGCGGATCCACCACTCCCCATCTACCTAAATCCGGCATATAAAACCTAGCACCGTAATCATACATTCCCGTCTCCTGTAACTCCTTACCATTGTACTTGTA
>NZ_JBODRU010000008.1:0-124640 GCF_050632815.1 Chryseobacterium sp. JK1
ATATACATACAATCCCTTACCTTCCTCTCTTTCTTATACCTAAACACTTCTATACCCATATACTCACGTACTCTTACACTCTTATATACTTATAGCTTATAAAGATCTCAATACTAAGGAATGTGTCGTTTATGATCTAATCTGTTCTTTTTCTTCCCGCTTCTTCCTTGTCTTTACCCTTATTACTGATCGATCTTCCACCAAACTCTCACTCCGTAGGAGGCAAAACCAATACATTACTGATGCATTAAGGTTTCATTGAAAATTCGTCTATCATTATTGTAACCTAACCAACATTATTTCATATTGATTATCATTATTATATCGTTTGTTTTAATTTGTTATAAAATTAACTTGAATTGTATAGATTTGTTATTTTTTTTACGCGAAAATTATGTAACTTAGTAATACTAAAATGCTTACGAATCTAAAATATTCATATTATGAAAAAACATTTATTCCCTCTGTTTTTATTACTCTTAGGTGTTAACGCGCAAGCCCAACAGGATTTTTTTGCCATTGCCGGGAAAGACACTCAAAATATAAACTTTAATGATTTTCGTGTAATCAATGCTGCTAATGGAATCTCAGGAGATAAACTCTTTACAGCAGAATCTTCTGCTAAAGTCTTTTCTCAGGAGCGAAGAACCGTTTTGTCAGAAGATAAAACCTCTTACAATCATTCTCAGGCAATGACAATAGCGGCACTCGCATATGATCCATCTAATAACAATCTTGTATATATGCCGATGTTTTCTTCTAACATTTATGTATTCAATCCACAGACAAAAGAAATTACTTTGGTAGAGAATAACGTTGCAAGAGTATCTTCCTGTGATATCAATTCCCATATAACAAGAATGGCTACGGGATATAATGGAAATATTTACGCAATAAATAATGCGGGAACACAATTGTTAGAAATCAGCAAAAAAGGAAGCCAATATGTGGTGAATGATTTGGGAATTATTAAGGATGATATTTCCAATGGTAAAAATTCATTTACAGCTATTGAGACAGGGTTTGGAGGAGATATGGTTGTTGATGCCAATAATAATTTATACATTTTTTCTGCTTCCGGAAATGTTTTTAAAGTTTCTACCAAAGATTTAAAAGCAAAATTTGTAGGCAAAATTTCTGGTATTCCGGATAACTATTCTGTGAACGGTTCCGCTGTAAATGCACAG
The DNA here is from genome assembly GCF_050632815.1 of Chryseobacterium sp. JK1. Taxonomy (NCBI): domain Bacteria; kingdom Pseudomonadati; phylum Bacteroidota; class Flavobacteriia; order Flavobacteriales; family Weeksellaceae; genus Chryseobacterium; species Chryseobacterium sp. JK1. Next base: position 1,188 of record NZ_JBODRU010000008.1, read on the forward strand.
GGAAAAGTGGTAATTGGAAGCGCAAAAGGTGCCGCTCTGTATGAGGTGGATTTTGATATTCTCGATGCAAAGGAATTACCTGGTGAAAAAGATTTGCATATCTATGATTTTGCGAGTAAATATTTCATTAATGATAAAGCTACTTCAGGGAATATATTGACTAATCTTGATATTTATCCAACCCGAATTGATGAACATTTTATCAATGTCCATGTGAATAATAAAAATGTAAAAGGAAATATTAAAATCAATGTTTTCGATATGTCCGGGAAAAATGTGTTGAGCCAGAATTTATCTGTAAAAGAGGGTTCTCTTGATCAAAAAGTGTACTTAAAAGAACTTATTGGTGGTGCATATATTATAAGCATTACCGATGATTCTGGTAAAGTTATATTGAATAAAAAAGTTTTGGTTACGAGATAATCTGATTCTTTCAATTTTCAATAAATACAATATTTAATGATTGAATTAAGTAAAACCTTTTCAAGTGTGTTGGAAGGGTTTTTTAATGATTATTTGATATTTAATAAGTTTTATTTTTCGATATTAAAATGTACTTTTATAAAAAAATATAGATGAAGCTATACTTTAATGTAGGATATATTGTAAAAGCCGGAGAGAGTCTTGAGCTGGTAATTGGTGAAGAAGGCGCTGCGGTTCATATCCACACAATGTTTTATGCTGAGAATGGTTCATGGAAGGCGGAGGTAGATTATTTTTCAAAATCAATCTCTTATTTATACCGTGTTGTTAATGAAAAAGGAAATGTTTTAAGAGAAGAATTTGTCTCGCATCATCTTAGCTTTCCCCATAATTATAAGGAGTTTGTTATTTTCGATGAATGGAATAACAAGAATTTTCCGGAAAATTATCTGAATAATAAAATTCTTTACAATAAACTACATGATTTCGTTTCTGAAAAAGCACCCATCTTAAAAAAGCATACCCATTTATTTAAAATTGAAGCACCCATCTACAACGCGGATTGGAAGATCGTATTATTCGGAAATACAGAATCCCTTGGACAATGGGACTACGAAAAAGTGATTCATTTATCCCAAACAGATTTCGGTCTTTGGGAAGTATCAGTTGAAATTCCGGAAAATGAAGCAGTTCAGTTCAAATACTGTATTTATGATCTTAAAGAAAGGAGGGTAATTGATGTTGAGACTGGAGAAAATAGATGTACAGCAGCCAATCCGCTACCGGATGTTCTGCAGATTGTTTCCAATCATTATTTCAGATTTAAGGCTTATCAGATGTATCATGATGCAGGAGTAGCCGTCCCTGTATTTTCTTTAAGAAGTGAGGAAGGATTCGGAGTTGGAGAATTTTCAGATATTAAAAAACTGGCAGACTGGTCTAAAGAAACTAACCTTGGAATTATTCAAATCCTTCCGATTAATGACACGACTGCAAATTATTCCTGGACGGATTCTTACCCTTATGCAGCAGTATCAGTATATGCTCTGCATCCTCAGTATATTTCATTGGAAAAGCTGGATTTCTCTTTACCGAAAGAATTAGTCAGTGAGTATCTTGCTGAAAAAGAAGCTTTAAATGCTCTTGATCTGATAGATTATGAAAAAATGATCGCAGGAAAGTGGAAGTATTTAAATGCTGTTTTCAATACCCAGAAAGATAAAATCTATAAAGACAAAAACTTCAAAAAGTTTATCAAAGACAATGAGCACTGGCTTGTACCTTATACAGCATTTTGTGTATTAAGAGATAAATATAATACACCTAACTTTAACGCTTGGAAGACTCATAAAAAATATATTGCCGGAAAAATAGCCCAGTTTTTTGCAGTTAAAAGTAAAGACTACGATCTTTCAATGCTTCATGCATGGGTACAATATCAGCTCCACGTACAATTGAAAGATGCTGTTGATTATACCCACAAACTAGGAATTTCTTTGAAAGGAGATCTTCCGATTGGTATTTACAGACATTCTGTTGAAGCCTGGACAGAACCTGAATTATTTGGCATGAATTTTCAGGCAGGAGCACCGCCGGATCAGTTTACAGAACTTGGCCAAAATTGGGAATTCCCAACCTATAACTGGGAAGCTATGAAGGAAGATGATTATCGCTGGTGGAAAAACAGATTCAAAGCATTAGAGCAATATTTTGATGCCATGAGAATTGATCATATTCTTGGCTTTTTCAGAATCTGGAGAATGCCGATTTCTGCGACTCAGGGTATTTTAGGATATTTCTATCCCGCGGTTCCTATCGTTGCAGATGAGTTTAAAGCACTGCAGATCCCTTTTAATTTTAACAGATACTGTAAACCGTTTATCAACAAACAGATCTTATGGGAAAGCTTTGGTGAACAAAGCGGAAAAGCCCTTGAATTTATCGATAATAATCAGGATGGTACTTATTCATTTAAAGCAGAATTTGATACCCAGAGAAAATTGGTAGATTTCTTTAAGAAAAATCCACGGGGTCCTCTTGAAGAGAAACTGATTTCCCTTTGCGCAAATGTTTTGTTTTTAACAGAAGAGAGAGGCGGTAAAACCGTTTATCACCCAAGATTTAATGTCTATAATACAGAATCATATAAATACCTTACAGAATGGGAGCAAAAGAGTATTTACGACCTGTATCACGACTACTTCTTTAGAAGGCAGGATCACTTATGGTATGAAAAAGCCATGGAAAAACTTCCTGTTATCTTAAATGCTACCAAAATGCTCATCTGTGGAGAAGATTTAGGAATGGTTCCGGCATGTGTGCCAGTTGTAATGGACGAATTGGCTATCATAGCCCTTAAAGTTCAGCGTATGCCTTCCGAAAACATTCCGTTCTATGATCCGAGAAATGCTAATTATATGAATGTAGTGACAGCTTCTTCCCATGACAGCTCAACGTTGAGACAATGGTGGAAAGAAGATCCTGCTTTAACACAGAAATACTTCAATCAACAGTTGGTTCAGTATGGAAAAGCTCCCGAAAGCCTAAGTCCTCATTTAGCCGAAATTATTATGAAACAGCATTTATATAATGATGCTATGTTGGCTATCTTCCCTATTCAGGAATTTTTGGCAACGGATCAAGAACTTTCAAATAAGAAAATAGATAATGAAAGAATTAATAACCCAGCCGTTTTCCCACATTACTGGCGTTACAGAATGCATATAAAGCTTGAAGATCTGAAAGAACAGCAGCCATTCAATGAAAAAATTGCTGCGTGGATAAAAGATAGCGGAAGAATGTAAATTTAACATTTGATTATCAATTACTTAAATATATTTTAAAAGAAGTTTAATCTAAGGATTTAACTTCTTTTTTTTATTTGAATCAAAAAGATAGAATTGAGATATTCTACTATATATTAACCAATTAACAACTATAGAGATGAAAAAAATATTTTTAGGATTAGCTCTCGGCTTAGGCATAGTGATGTCTGCTCAGGGGTATCCGAACAATGGTTGGGGTGATGATGGGTATTCTCAGAATGGAGGATATTATTCAGATGAAGATGATAGAAATTATTTCCCTGATGATTATTATTACAATTATCCTCAGGATTATTACCCTAGCAACTATTACCAAAGCTATTATAACGACTATAGAAACAGTATTATCAATATCGACTGGAATGGCTTCTTTGTACAGAACAGATTAAGCCGATGGCAGGTAGATCAAATTATGAGACTTAATAATCTGTATGCAAGCTTCACCGCATGGGATAATTTTTACAAATATAATCCGGACAGATGGTATTATGATAGATTCTATGCCTTAGAAAGAATTTTAGGACCAAGAGTATTTGTTGTTTTTCAGAACAATTTCTACAGAGGTTCCAGTCCGATTGTCTATTTCCAGAACTACAGAAGAACCTATTATGTTCCGAGATATACTGTAATGCCAAGATATAGAAATATCAATATCAATATTTACAGAGTAGACAGATCGAGTTTCCGTAGAGTAGATAATCCTACTTTTAATATTATCAGAAGAGATAGTAGAGCCAACAACGGATTCCGAAATAATGATAATTCGAGCTTCCGTAATCAAAATAATAATACTGGAGGTTTCAGAAACGATAATAATGGAAACGTTAGGAACAACACCGGAGGTTTCAGAACGAACTCAGATAACAATGGCGGGTTCAGAAATAACAACAGCGGATTCCGTGGAAACAGTGATGTAAGACCCGAAAATACTCCCGCTCCGTCAAGAGATAACGGAGGATTCCGAGGTAATAATGGAGGTGGTTTCCGAAGCAATGCAGAAGTAAGAAGAGAAAGTGCTCCGGTAAGAGAAAACAATGGCAGCTTCAGAGGAAACAATGGAGGCGGATTCAGACAAAAATCCGAAAGTTCTGCTCCTAGCCAAAACAACCGTGGTGGATTTAGGACCAGTTTAGTTAAGAATTAATTTTCATATATTATATTTAAGTGGTGTGAAGGACAGGTTTTTATAATCTGTCCTTTTTTTTATTTATGATTGATATGTTTTTGTTAAAATTTAACATTATTTGTGATTATTTCAATTTAACTTCTGTTTTTTTTCATTATCAAAAAGATATAACAACAATTAATTAAAATTTTAAGAGATGAAAAAATTAGTTTTAGCAATAGCACTTATCGGAATGGGAAGCTTTGCAATGGCACAACAGACAACTCCACAGGACAGGCAAGCAAGAGCTGCTGAAATGAAACAGAGAATGGAACAAAAACAACAGGAACGTTTAGCAGAAATGCAGAAAGACCTTAATCTTAACCAATCTCAGGTGGCTCAGATAAAAGCTCTTCAAGATAAAAGAAAAGGAGAAATGAAAGCGCAGTTTGAACAAAACAGAGCCGACAGACAGGCGAAGATTGAAGAAATGAAGGCTAAAAAAGTACAAATGGATGCTGACATGAAAAAAATTCTTACTCCTCAACAATATGATAAATGGCAGGCCGACAGAGATGCAAAAATGGAGCAGAGAAAAGTAGCCATGAAAGAAAGAAGAATGATGAAAAAGCCGATGAATACTGCTGCACCTGATGTAAAATAATAGACAGTAATTTTGATTTTTTAATGTGAAAAGGATGGAAGTTTTTCCATCCTTTTTGTATTAATTTTCCGTAAAACTTTTGATTTCGGGCTTTTATTCCCTACTTTTGACTATAAATTTAATACTTATGGTTAGCGAAAAAATTGCAAAATTAATTAACGAACAGATTGCCCACGAACAATACGCTGCTCAATATTATCTATCAATGTCTGCATGGTTTTCAGGAAAAGATCTTGATGGAATTGCCAACTACTTCAGAGTACAGAGCAAAGAAGAATTGATGCATGCAGATAAAATGTTTGATTATTTAAATGATGTAGGCGGGGAAATCATTATCGGGGAAATTGCAAAACCTCCGCATGAGTTTGAGAGTGCAACAGATATTTTTGAGAAAGCATTGGCACATGAGAAGATAGTAACTAAAAGTATTTTCAATATTGTAAAAAATGCTAATGAAGAAGGTGACTTTGCAACAACATCATTCTTGCAGTGGTTTATCAATGAGCAGGTGGAAGAAGAAGCGAGCGCTTCTCAGTATGTGACCAAAATTAAAATGGTGTGTGATAACCCTTCAGCACTATATCTTTTCGATCAGGAATTATCTCAGAGAGTATTTACTCCGAATACAACTGCTTAAAAAAGGAAATCTTTCCAAAATATAAAACCGCTGTCCAAAATGGAATAGCGGTTTTTTAAATTAATAAACTATATTTTTAGTTTATCTGTATTGTTTGATAATGAGGAATGTAATTTGAATATGACAGGTGTTGATCTAAAATTTAAAAGCGGATATTAATGCTTTTTTTTCTGTTGATGACGTTGTATTTTAACTGCTGAAATAAAAACAACAGCTGCTACAGCAAGGCTCGAGAAAAAAGATTTTACTAAGTTTTCCGTGGGCATATAGACATGCCCCTCTTCTGTAACCGGAGGGTCTATACACTGAAGGATGTTAAATATGACAACTCCTGAAATTGCCATCATGAAGAAGCTTATAATAAATGAAATTAAGTATATTTTCATATTTAGCGAAAATCAATAGGTGTATTATTATTTGAACTTAATAAAAATAATAAATCATTTGAAATATTGGTTGATTTTACCACATTAAATATAATTAACTTTTTTATTATTTAAGAATTAAAATTATCAAGATAGATAATCTGTGTTTTCAGAACCTTTTTACCTAGCCTTTCCAGAATATTTTTATAACCTCCAATTTGAGCCTCATCTTTACTTTTCTGAGCTCCGGTTTTAAAATCAATGATTATATAACCTTCTTCACCTTTCAGGATTCTGTCAGGTCGGAAGATATGGCTTTCTCCTTTTTCAGAGATCATAATGTCTTTTTCATTGATCACTTCCCATTTTTCATCAAAGAATTCCTGATACGTTTTTACAATATTTTGTAAAGTGGTCTGTATCGTTGTTTGCTCTTCCAGGGTGATCTGGCCTTCGAGTGCATAACCTTCCAACACTCTGTTGATATCTTTTTCCGTATTGATCTTCGATAAAAGCTCATGAACAAAGAGCCCGATTCTTACTTTCTTATTTCTTACCTGATAATTTTTGGAAGGAGTGGCAATTTTGATCGAAGTATTCTTTTCGTTGACATTTTTCAGATTCTGAATATTTTGAGTCTTGAAAGAAGAACTTTTTGTTTTTGAATGTTTTTTCAGCATTGCCGGATCTACTTCATACACATCAAATTCATCCGCATTTTCTGTATTTTTTGTTTGAAGAAATTCCAGAAGTTCCAGATTATTTGAAGTCTTGTTCGCTTTTTGAAGATAGAAAAACAGCTGCTCAACAGGTCTTGTTGTGGCTACATATTGAAGACAAAGTCTGTCAACCAGATTTTTATAAGAATTTTTTTTATTGAACGACTGAATTTCTGTGTCATACACTTCAAGGTTTTTACTGAACTGATTGATGTTGACCGATTTTAAAGCATTACTTTCATTGGTTTCGAACCAGTTGGTAAATTCATTATCCCGGTTCTTATTCATCATAGGAATAAAAACTATAGGAAACTCCAGTCCTTTGGATTTGTGAATAGTCATGATCTGTATCGCATCAATATTTTCCGAAGCCTGAATAGTGTAGGAAGAAGCCTCTTCATCCCAATATTTCAGAAACTCTTTCGTACTTGCACCCGCATTTTGTGTAAAATTGAATAGCATTTCCAAAAAGTTCAGGAGGAAGTCCGTTTCCTTATTTTCCACAGAAAACTCATTGATATAATACTCAATAAAATTATAGAGATTGAATCTGGGAAAATTATCCTGTTTAAGCTGCAGCGAATATCTTTGTTGCAGGAACTGAAGAATATCTTCATGACTTTCAATATCCAGAATTTCTTTCATCTCCAAAGTGAAATCTGCCATATGAATTTTCCCCAAAGTATTCAGATGATACATCATCATGATCAGGCAGGGCTTGTTTTTAGGGTTGATTTCCCATCGCAAAAACTCAATGACAGCCTTGAGTGTGTTAGACAGCTCCAGCGTAAGGCCTTTATCGGAAATGGTTTTAATATTTGTCTCCTCACCGCTGTAGTTTACCTTTAAATTTCCAAGCTTTTGTGAATAACTGAAAATATCGAAGTTTCCACGACAAAGAATCGTAATATCCGAAAACTTGAAACCATTGTTCAGACATTCCTGAATATCTTTCTGCATCCTTTCCGAAGTATCTTCATAAAACTCATCATTGGTGAGATTATCAATCAGGTTTACTTTTACACGGCCATCTATTTTCGACTTAGGATTTTGTTCCGCATCCGAACCGAAAATATTTTTATGCTCCTCTTCAAGATTTTCAGAGTGATAACGGTAGAGCTCATTGTTGAACTGTACAATATTTCTGGCACTTCTCCAGTTGTCCTTTAAAACAAGAAGATCTGCCTGCTTTGGTGAAAATTCCTTTTTATTGATGATATCAAGCATCAGTTTACTTTCTCCACCACGGAATCTGTAGATACTCTGTTTAGGGTCCCCAACCAATGTAAATGAAGTATATTCCGTAGAAATACTATGATCTCTCAGCGGGACAAAATTTTGCCATTGAAGCTCAGAAGTATCCTGAAACTCATCAAAGAAATAATGTTGAAACTGTGCCCCTACTTTTTCATAAATAAAGGCCGAAGGTTCATTTTTGAGATTTTCATTGATCAGAATATTGAATTTTGAAAGCAGAACGAGATCGTTTTCCTCCTCAATTTTTTGGAGTTCGTCCTGGATATCCTTATTTACCTTTAAAGGAAGAAGTGCAGACAGAATTTTCTCTTTCTTTTGTGTTTCAATGTACAGCAGAATAAGCTGCATCCTGTTTTCGAGGAGCTGATCAAGGATTTCAAAAATCTCAGATTCCTTGTGCTTTGATTTTGAAGAAGCCCCTTTTCTGTAATTGTTGATAACAGATTCTTCCTGAGTGGTTGGAAAAGGAAAGCCAGCTCTTTTCTGCTGATAAAAATCGATCACTTTGGTAAAGAAACCTCCGATTCCATTTTTACCCTGAGCGAAATCTTCAATCTCAATATTTCTGGATTTAAACAGTTCAACAGACTGTGCAGAAAGTTCGGCAGACTTCTTTTTATTCTGAACAATCTCTTTACGGAGCGTATTCTTTATGCTTTCATAACTTTCATCATCAAAACTTTTATTGTTTTTCAGATGTTCGTAATGAATATCTTTTACAAACTCTTTCGCAGAGTCATAAAGGTTTTTATTAAGGTTGATTCTTTCGTTATTTTCAAGACTATAATCCACATAATCCATGAAAGAATTAGAAATGTTTTCATTTTCACCAATCTGATCCAACATTTTATCAACAGCCTCAATCAGGTAAGGTTCTGCTTCAATTTCCAGATTGAAATTTTTGGCAAGACCCAATTCATAGGAAAAACTTCTTACCAACCTGGAATTAAAGCGGTCAATAGTCCCAATATTCAATGTTGAATAATTGTGGAGAATATAATCAAGAAGCTTTTTGGAGCGGTGATGAAGCTCATCTATTGTAATTTTTAAACCTTGTTCTTCAAAAGCTTTCTGAATATTTTTAAGATCCATATTCTCCGCATACGCAGACGTGGAAAAATTTCCCAGCCAGGACAGAATTCTCTCCTTCATCTCGTTGGCTGCCTTGTTGGTAAAAGTAAGTGCGAGAATATTCCTGATCGACTGTTGCTGATTAGGATAACGGAGACAGATCATCAGAAGCCTCTGAACCAAGGCATATGTTTTCCCCGACCCAGCGGAAGCATTGATGACTGTATAAGAATTTTGCATTGCTAAAAAAGAGAATTGAGACTGCAAGTTAGCTAAAATTTACATGAAATTTTAACAATTTAGATTGTGTATTTAACAGTTAAAGGGATAAAAAAATAAAAAGAAATATTAAAACACGTTAACTGTGGTTAAACTTATGGTAAAATTTAAAAATAATTTTAGCTTTGCTTTATAAAAAATAACCTGTGAAACTTAAACTATTCTTTTTTTTATCGTTCATTTTTTTCATTCATACGCATGCCCAGACTTATATCTTTGGTAAGATTACTTCTGAAGATGGAGTAGAGATGCAGGATGTAAATGTGATCAATATCCGGACAGACGAAATGGTCATTTCAAACAGAGACGGACATTTTATGATTTCAGGAAAACAAGGCGATGAATTGCGCTTTGTAAAACCAGGCTACGAACGTCTCACAAAAAGAGTTTCTCTGGAAAATATACAGGCTCCTATGAATGTAAGCCTTGTTCGGATGGCCATTCAGATTCCTGAAGTGGAAGTGAAGCAAGGTCTTACCGGAAATTTGAAAATTGATAGCAAAGCCTATAATAAACCTAAAAAAGTTGAAAAGCTGAAAGCTGATATAGCAAGTTATCTTAAGCAGAAATCAGATCCGAGAATTCTGGCCGCAAGACCTGGTGAATTTGTACAACCTAAAGGGCAGGGCTTCAGTATTGGGAAAGCAAAAGATAAATGGGATGATGTCGACTTGATGAGTTATATCAGAAAAAGTCTTGGTGATGATTATTTTACAGATCTTAAAATAGAAAAACCACTAATCGATCATTTTATTTATTATGTTTTTGCCGGCGGTTTTGAAAGAAAAAAAATATTAAAATATGGATTTTGCAGTGATGCAGATCTGAACAGATTTCAACGTTTTGTTCTTACACGAATTTCTTCTTACCGTGCGCCGCAAACTCAAAGATAGGTTATCATGGAGAGATATGTAAAACAGAGTTTATGTGCTGTGCTTATACCTGTTGGCTCGCTGATATTTGCACAACAAAAAGTTTCGGGAACGATTGTAAAGAGTGTAGGGGCAGATGTCAATCCCGTGTTAGTTATAAATCTTTCCAATAATGAAAGAGTACAGAGTGATGATACGGGAAGATTTGAGATTGAAGCAGGAGAAAATGACGAGATCAGATTTGTGAAAGAAGGGTATTATCGTTTCAGTAAGAAAATTACAAAAGAGGACCTCAGTACTCCATTTCTTATTTCTCTTAAAAGAATGGAAATTGAAATTCCGGAAGTAAAAATAAAATATAATCCCACAGGGAATTTGGCAAAAGATAGCCAACACCTCAATGAATCCAGTAAGGTGCAGAATTTAAAATCTGATATGGCCGATTATATGTACACACCTCTTAATGAACCTTTGCCTAATAATACGATTTCAAAGACGTTTACTGGGCACGATTTCAAAGCTGGGCAGGTGGATTTGCTGGGTGTTTTGAAAGCATTTTCAGGTTTGATTAATAAGGCTACTCAACCCAAAATTACTAAAGCTAATTATTTTGAAACACAGGATTTTCTGGGTAGAGTAAAAAGAGATATGAATTTAGATTTCCTGAAAAAATACGGAATGGATGATGAACAGATTGATAAATTCCTTTTATATGCAAATAAAACCCGTCTGCTTGCCAAGAAATACCGTAAAAATTTCAAAGATGATGTGGTAGAATTTGAAATTAAAGTGGCGTTTGGAGAGTATAAAAAACTGAATAATCTGGAGGGTACCCTTAATAAGCAAGATTAAAATCAAAATTGAAAAATAAGATTAAACATATTACTGTCTGTTGGGAGAAGAAGGCTCTTATTCTCCTGGGACTTTTGTGTAATGTTTTTTTGTTTTCTCAACAGACCGTAAGTGGCAGAGTGGTGGATGACAATGGAGAAAATTTAAGTGCCGTTACTATTATTAATATAGCATCTGATAAAAAAGTATACTCAAACTCCGAAGGACTCTTTTCCATTGAAGCGAATCCCAATGATGAATTGAGGTTTGTAAAAGAAGATTTCAAAAGAGCATCAGTAAAAGTGCTTAGAAATGGGGGTAACTATCAACTGTTAATAACTTTGTTTCAGATTCCTAAAGATGTTGGAGAAGTAAAGATTGTAAAAAAACTGACAGGTGATCTTGAGAAAGATTCCCGGATTGTAGCAAAAGTAGATAAAGCAGATCAGGTAAAGAATGCAGTTGGACTTCCGGAACCTGTAGGAAAAATGAGGGAAAGGCCCGCAGAAGTAAAAAGCGTCCTTTTACCTATTCTTTTGGGAAATCTTAATGTGCAGGGAATGTATGACCTGATTAGTGGAAAAGCACGAAGGCAGAAAAGACAGTATAGATATGATGATCTGCAGGAGCATATTCTTTGGGTTCGGAATAGAGTAGACAACGAATATTTTACCAAAGCAGGAATTCCAGCCGAAAGAATTTCAGAGTTCATAGAATTTTCATTCCTCACAAAACCACAGGTGCGAACGTATGTAAAAGCCAAAAATCTCTCTGGAGTAATGCTGAGAATGGAAGAAACAATTCCCCTTTTTCTGGAAAGATTAAAGAATACAAAGTCATAAAAAATCATGATTCAATAATGTTAAAGAATTCTTAAAATTATGGAATAGAAATTGATATAATGTAAAATATAACCAACCTCTATTCACAAATTTTATGAACAAAAACATTATTGCGGTAGCAGTAGGAGCCCTGGGGTTTGTCCTTGGCCTCGGCTTTCTTGGAAATGCCATCAAAAACAGAAACAAATCTGAAAATACCATTTCCGTTACCGGTCTTGGGACTAAACAGTTTACCTCAGATCTTATTACATGGTCCGGTAGTTTTTCCAAAAATAATATGGATCTGAAATCAGCCTATGATGAGCTGGCACTGGACAGAAAAGTGATCAACGATTATCTGCTTTCAAAAGGAATAAAGCAAAATGAAATCGTATTTTCCTCTGTAGATATTCAGAAGCAGTTCCGAAGTTATAACGATGCGAACGGAAATTATGTACAGGGTGAGTTCTCCGGGTATAACCTCACTCAGAAAGTTTCTATTGAAAGTAAAGAGGTTGCTAAAATTGAAAATCTCTCCAGAAATATCACCGAAATTATCAACCGGGGTATTGAATTCACGTCTTCATCACCTGCTTATTTTTATACCAAACTGGCCACTGTAAAACAGGAAATGATTGCTGGAGCAACAAAAGATGCTAAAGAACGCGCCGAAAAGATTGCCGAAAATTCAGGAAGCAGCTTGGGAAATCTTAAAAAAGCAACCATGGGAGTCATTCAGATTACTGCACCGAATTCCAATGAAGATTATTCCTATGGCGGAACTTTTAATACTTCTTCAAAAGAAAAAGAAGCCAGTATTACCATAAAACTGGAATATGAAGTGAATTGATCAATATTAAGAGTGAGACAGGAAAATCATCTTAATATTGTTTGATCAAAATAAATAAAAAAAATAACGCCGGAATTATTAATTTCCGGCGTTGTATATTTTAAGGATAAACAGTATCACATATTTCTTTTTTCAGCTCTTCTATATTTTTAGGGGAGTAATTGGCCAAAAGCCATAAGTTGAGAGAACGTTTTCCTTCCCCATAACTTGGCTGAATATAAGTGCTGTCTACCAGACTGAAATTATTTCTCTGATAAAAAGAATAACGTCTTGTTGCGTCTTCGTTTAGATGGGCAGGTTCTATTTCAAGGATAATTTGAGGATAATTTTCCAGTAAATAACCCATGATCTGTGAGCCCAGTTTTTTACTTCTGAAAGATTCAAATACTTCAAAATGTTCTACAAAAATAAAAGAACTAAGTTCCCATAAGATGAGGTACCCGGCAGTTTCGGATTCGTGTACAACAGACATAAATTTTACATGAGGATTAGAGAACAATCCTGCAAATTGTTCCTTATCTCTTTGTTCATCGATAGGAAAAGTAGTGGTATAAGAAGTATAGATTTCCTGAACTCTGTGGTCTTCCGCAGAAGTAATTGGTAAAAATTCCATAATATTATAAGTCGAAAACGCTTGGTCTTCTTGTAATGAAAATATCTTTGATCCAGATGGTAAATCCGAGACCTAAATAGATCAGAAAGAAAAATCCTGCTGTGGCAAAAGTAGAGTAGATAAAGAAAATCCTCAGTTTAGACACAGGAATTCCCAGTTTGGCACCCGTTCTCGTGAGTACTCCAAACCATTCTCTTTCCATTTTATGACGGATATTGCTTAGCATTTCAAGATTCTTTTAAAAGTTTAAATCCAATACTGCAAGTTAAGCAATTTTTTTCTTCACATGAATGTTTATGGTGATAAATCAGGCTTTGGCTTTCTACAGCATGGGTTACTTTTACTCCCAGTTTCTTCCAATTCTGAATGACAGAGTTTTTTTCCGCAGTAATATTTTGATAGAAATAGATCATCTCGTCTGCAATCTCTTCATGATGATATCGGTGATAAGTATACTTGAGAGGAAGAATTGTGTTCAGAATGATAAGGTCTATAAAATCTTTGCTTAACATTTTCGGTTGTACTTTTGAAACTTTTCCGAAATTGAAATGAGAGTCCCAATACTCAGAAGCTTTGATAGAGGTGAAGATCTCATAAAGCTGTTCACTACTCTGCGCGGAAATAATTTTTGAAAATAAATTCTGATGCTGAAAATACAGATTTGCGAGTTGAGATAGGCGAAGCGTAGGAAAGTTAGGAGGTCTTAGTCTTAAAAACTTCGGATGTATTGTTAAATCGGGAATAGCAAACTTTGCCTTAACAAATTCAAACTCTCTTTTCCATATTTTCGTCTGATCATCTTTGGCCTGCACCAGCCATCCTGAGAGTCCAAATAAAAGGGCCTCAAGCTGATGCGGATTTTGTCTGATTTTATTAACAACAGTATAGTCGATGCTTTCTGCTATTTGCCGGAAAATTTGGGCATTTATTTTTAGTCCGAAAGAATAGGCAAAACTATGAAAGAGTACAGCTTCGAAATTATTTTTATGAAGAGCTAAGCGCTGTTCAAGTTCTTGAGATTTTTCTTCCAGCTTTTTCAGAATATTTTCTTCATGAAAATGGATGGGTATTTTATGTGTATTGAAAATGCTTTCACAGGCAATGAACTGACTTTCATTGATAAGCTTTTCGTATTTCCAGAGGATTTCATGATCAATATAATCATTAAGTTCCAGTGTGGGAATATTATTTTGGCTAAATTCTTGGATTTCTATATCATCTTGAAATACAACATGAAGGATGATATTTTGATAATCGGGATTCTCAGAGTGATGATGGAAAATCCAGTCTGAAGAGCGTACGTGTAATTCTATATTTCCTGCCAGCACCAGTCCGTTGATTTTAACTTTAGCATCCAGAAAATCGGGTCCGGCATTTTTATTCCATTTTCCAAAATGGATAATTTCAACGGAATTACCTTCAATATCCTTGAAGTCGAAATGTTTGAAAACTTTGTAGTTCCAAAGATATTGAAGTAATTTTTCCGTCATAGTATGACGATAAATATAATAGAAATATTATACTTTCGTCAACTCGTTTTTAAAATTTTCTATCGTTGTTCTATACATTTTTTCATATATAGGAAGAATGTTTTTCAAATCAAATTTTATCGCCTGTTCTTTCGCGTTTTGTTTCATTTTGGTTAAAAGTTCTTCATTGCTCAATAGTTTTATCGTATAGTTGCTCATCGCTTCTACATTTCCTATTTCAGCAAGGTAACCTGTTTCTCCCTGGATATTTACTTCAGGTATTCCTCCCGCATTGGAACTGATGACAGGTGTGTAAGCCGCCATTGCTTCCAAAGCTGCCAGACCAAAACTTTCCTGCTCGGACGGAAGTAGAAATACATCCGAAAGTTGTAGGATTTTATAAAGATCATTTACTTTTCCTAATAAACGGATCTTTGAAATAAGTTCAGGGTTTTCCTCCAGAAACTGGTTCACTTTTTCCATATCGGGACCTTCACCAATGATGATCAGTTTAGATTTTACCTTTCTTTCTACATTCTTAAAGATCTGAAGTACTTCATCCACACGCTTCACCGGGCGAAGATTGGAGACGTGAATGAGGATTTTCTCGTCAGGATTGGCAAATTGTGTTCTCTGACATTCGGAGCAGTCATCAAACTCAGAGTTGTCAATAAAGTTGGTAATCACCTGGATCTCCTTTTTAATATTGAAAAACTGTAGCGTATCTTTTTTCAGGCTTTCAGAAACTGAAGTAATCGCATCAGATTGGTTGATAGAAAACTCTACCGCATGTTTATAACTTGGGTGCTGCCCTACAAGCGTAATATCTGTTCCGTGGAGTGTTGTTACCAAAGGAATATCATTATTGTCTTCCTGAAGCATCTGTTTAGCTGTAAAAGCAGCATATGCATAAGGGATGGCATAATGAGCATGAAGCAGATCCAGTTTATAAAGATTTACAACCCTGTAGATCATAGAACTTAAAGCGATATCATAAGGCTGATATTGGAACAGGGGATAGGTCTGAACATTTACCCTGTGAAAGAAAATATTAGGATTGGTAATATCTAGCCTTGCAGGAAGTGCAGAACTGATGAAGTGTACCTCATATCCTTTGTTGGCAAGGGACATTCCTAATTCTGTTGCTACAATTCCGCTTCCTCCATAGGTTGGATAGCAAAGTATGCCTATTTTCATTGGATTATTGTTGTTTTGATGTTGTTATTTTGTATTTATTGAGACGGTAGGGTTAAGGTTTAATCCCATTCCCGGCTTCAACTGATCGTTAACAAGTACAGGAAGTTTTCCCCAGATTCTTGTTTTTCCGTTTAAAGCGTCCGCAGTGGCATTCATAGAGTCGTCATTGTTTTCATAAGAAACAAGTACTGTTGATATTGTAGAGATATCGATATCTTTTAAAGCATAGGCACTTCCGAATACATTCAGAATGACATTTTGATTTTTGCTAAGATCAGCAAGAACTTTCTTAGATTCAGTAGAGATTTTATAAGGTTTATAAGCTGTAGAATTATCCTTATGGAATCCTACAATTACTGTTGAACCGGCTGGAATGGTATTGATTTCTCCTGCTTTTTTAAGAATGACATTAGTTCCCAGTCTGTTGGCAAAAGTTTGATAAGGTGCTTCCTCAAGAGGAACGTAATACATCTGTTTTCCGGAAAGAGGAAGTAATTTTTTCTCGTCTTTTAGTAAAGTCAATGCATTCGAATAAAGATTCTGAACCAATGTTTTATGAGAATCGTTATTGAGATCAGCATTAATGTTTTCTGGATTTTTGGGTGTATATTGTGTAAGTCCAAGGAAATATTTTGTCAATAAAATCTTTTTGACACTTTCTTCGACTCTGTTTTGAGAAATTTCTCCTTTGTCAATTGCCTTTTGAATCAGTTTTTTCCCTTCAGAAACACCTTGTGAGAAAAGCATAATATCGTTTCCTGCTTTGAAAGCCATTGCATCCAATTCCCCAGGTTTGTATTTATTGGCTACAGCACCCATATTCAAAGCATCGGTAATGATTAGCCCTTTGTATCCAAGTTTGTCTTTCAATAAGCCTGTGATAATATTCTTAGAAACGGAAGCAGGAATTCCTTTGCCTGATTCTAAACTCGGAACATATAAATGAGCTACCATTACGCCTCCGATTCCTTTATTCATCAAAGCTTTAAAAGGTGCCAATTCAATAGCATTAAGTCGATCCATGTTGTGAGAAACTACCGGAAGATCAAGGTGAGAATCTGTATTGGTATCTCCGTGGCCTGGGAAATGCTTAATTGCTGCTAATATATTATTATCCTGTAATCCATTAGAGTAGGATAGGGCAGAGCTGATCACATTCTCTACTTCGGAGCCGAAACTTCTGTTTCCGATAATAGGATTGCTGGGATTCGTATTTACATCCACAACGGGTGCGAAATCCCAATTGATGCCCATTCTATGACAGTCTTCGGCTATTTTTGCAGACATCTGATACACCAGGTTTTTATCCTGAATTGCTCCTAACGTCATTGCCCAAGGAAATTTATGCGCGGTAGCTATTCTCTGAAACAATCCCCATTCTGCATCCATACCGATCATCAAAGGAATTTTAGATTTCTGCTGAAATTCATTAACCAGATTGATTTCTCTTGCAGCATCATCCTGCATTAAGATCAAACCACCAATCTTATCATTGGTGACAATATTTCTTACCTGGTTGATATACTCTTCTCCTTTGTTGGTGTAAAGTGCAACAATAAAAAGTTGTCCTAATTTTTCATCCTGAGAAAGATTTTTATACGTTTTATCCACCCACTGATGAGCCTTCTTTACCTCTTCTTTAGAGGCATTTTTAGGCTGATACTGGGCTTTCACCTGAGTGCTTATTAAAGCTGTAATAAAGAGTGAAGTATATAGTAATTTCCTCATGACTTTTTTGAATAAGAACAAAAATACGATTAAAAAAATGACGAAAACAATGTTTTTGAAATTTTTGGTATATGATTTGAATACGCAATATAAATAATAACTTAACATTTGTAGAAATGAAAAAAATTCTTCCCCTTATATTGCTTTCAGGTATTGGTTTATTATCATATAGCTGTGATAATCGTAATGATGATCCTGTTGTGGTAAATCCTAATCCCAACCCGGGAGACAGTGATACACTTCCTGTTATGAAAGATGTAAATGTTAGTTTGAGCAGCTCAAATAATTATTCACATATCGAATTGCTTAATCTCCAGAATACTGATGTAGTATTGGTGTACAGAAAAGACCCTGCATCGAGTAATGCCTGGCAGCTTATCCCTAAAACATATTATTTAGCGGGTAGTAGAGAGTTAGAATATAATTTCCTGTTTAATAGCCAAAAAGTGGAAATTTTCACAGAGGGTGTAAGCCCGGCTACATTGTCTTCTGCTGAGGCAGGTACTTATCTGAATAACCAGACTTTTAGAATTGTATTAGTGTATGCTAATGCTGGTAAGTCTGCGGCCGCTAAAAGTGCTAAACCTGCTGTAGATTATAGTGACTACAATGCTGTAGTAAAATACTATAATCTTGACGAAAGCAAAGTGCAGACAATCAATGCCAAATAAGTCAGAAATATCTTTTCAGTTTTTTATAATTAAAGAAAGCTTCAGGAGAAATCCTGGAGCTTTTGATTTATCTACACAATATGAGCATCAGATTACAAAACTCAATATAAAAATTTAAGACGTACGTATATAGTTTAGTATTTGCTGATCAATAAAAAAAGCTTCAGAAAATTCTGAAGCTTCTATTTATATTTTAGTTATCATTATCATCCAAAAGATGTCCAAAGAAATCTTTTTTCGTCTGAAGATAGCCTTTGCTTATTTCGTTGGCTGGGATCTGTAATGGAACTCTTGAGTTAAGATGTACATTACTTTCAACTACATATTTTACCTTTTCCGGATTGTTGGTTAGAAGATTGATATCTTTTACATCCAATACGTTAAGAATATCTATGGCCACTCCAAAATTTCTGTCATCTGCTGGTAATCCTAATTCAAGATTGGCCTGCACAGTGTCTAGACCTTTTTCCTGTAAAGAATAAGCTTTAAGCTTATTGATGATTCCGATATTTCTTCCTTCCTGTCGAAGGTAGATGATAATTCCACCATTTTCGTGGATATATTTCATAGCCGCATCAAGCTGCTGGCCGCATTCACATTTTTTTGAATGGAAGACTTCTCCGGTAATACACTCTGAATGGAAACGAACATTTACAGGTTTAGAAAAATCTGTATTTTCTGCGACAATAGCCATGTGAGGCATCCAGTCGTTTTCGTTTTCAGAGAAAGCGATCATTCGGAAAGTACCGTGCTCTGTGGGAACATTGGCTTCCGCCTGAATTTTAATCATTGATAATCGTTCAATTAGTTTTTAACTTCCTGGTAAAGCATCTTCAATTACAGAAATATTGGTTTTCAATCTAACCAGGTATCTGTTGAGAACTTCGTCGTCATCTTTGCCGAGACCTTGTCTTTGCTTTTGAATTTTTTTGTATGATTTTTCGAAGCTTTTCAGTGCTCTTTTCTTTCCTGCAGAGTTGTTGGCATCAATGGCATATAAATAATTCTGAAGGCTGTACTTCAAGTTGGTTACCTCATCATTCATTCCATTGTTTTTGAACTTAGGAAATGTAGAGATAATGTTTGAAATTTCAGAAGCATTTACATTTTCTTTGATATTGATATTAAAACTCTTTTTTGAACCTCGTTCAGAATCAGAACCTTTAGTATCACTATAAAAGCTGCTAGACAGCGGAGAAAGGTTAAGCTTTTCCGTTGCACAGGAAGATGTTAGTATAATAAGTACTCCAAAAAAAACTAGTCTTTTCATTTTTGTTGCCCTTTTTGATAAAGGATTGGGTTAAGACTTTCATCGTTATACATTTTCATTTGTTTGTATACTTTCATCTTAACATTACCGTTTTCAATATCAGCAAGCAACTGGTCTATAGAAGTTGAAAGGTCCTCTTTCTGAGTAAGCAGAACATCCAGTTTGGCCTGGCAGTTATTTCTGTGTTCTTCAGAAGCGGATTCCCTGTTAGCTTCCATTGACATATGATAGACCTTTAACGCAAGAATTGATAATCTGTCTACTGCCCAAGCGGGAGTTTCTGTGTTTATCTTTGCTTCAGGTTGAGGAGTTATATTTTCAAACTTATTAAGGAACCAGCTATCAATATATTCTACCAGATCAGTTCTTTTCTGATTGGAGGCGTCTATTGTTCTCTTGAGTTGAAGAGCTTCAGCCGGATCAATATTTTCATCTCTAATAATATCTTCCAGATGCCATTGAACGGTATCAATCCAGTTCTTTGCATACAAAATCCGTTCCAAACTATCTTTTTCGAACGGGTTATTAATTAGAGCGTTAACGTCATCAGACACGTGATAGTCTTCAATAGATTGATTGAAGACTTTCCATGCAGTCTCAGTAAATTTCATTAATTCTAAGGAATTTTAGTTGCTTGAAGAATTATTGTTGGTAGTGTTGGAAGACGATTTGTTTTCAGAACCTGGTTTGTCTTCTTCTTTTACCGCATCTTTAAATTCCTTGATTCCTGAACCTACACCTCTCATAAGTTCCGGAATTTTCTTTCCTCCAAAAAGTAATACTAGAAGTATTGCTACGATAAGGATGTGTTGCCAAGATAAGGCAAGTATTGTGAGTGTATTCATCTCTTAAAATTTTTACAAAGTTACACTTTTTTTAATAGGAAATCCAACCTAATGGATCAACTGGTGTACTTCCGTTCCATACTTGGAAATCAAGGGTGTATGCTCCATCAAAATCCTGAGCTACAGTACCTACAGGAGTTCCTGAAGAAACCTGCTGTCCTTTGGAAACGCTTACATTTCCTAAGTTGGAATAAATGGTGAAATAGCTTCCATGTTTAATGATAACAGTTTTTGTTCCGTCATTATTAGCCAGTATGGATGATACTGATCCTGGGAATACGGATTTGGCTCTTGTGCCTGAAGGAACAGAAATTTTAATACCGTTATTTTCTTCTGTAATATTCTTGAAAACAGGGTGTGGCTGTCTTCCAAATCGGTGTGTAATTTGCCCAGCACGGTCTGCAGGATAACCGAGTCTGCCTCTGTTGTCTGCAAAATTATTTCCAGCAGCTGTAGAAACACCATAGCTTGTCATTGCTTTGCTTTCGGCAGCTTTTTTCTCTTCTTCTTTTTTCTTGGAAAGTGCTAATTCGGCGGCTCTTGCGGCATTAAGTTTATCTGCAGCTTCTTTTGCCTTTGCATTGGCTTCGTCTGATGCTTTTTTAGCAGCAATTCTTCGGCTTTCATCTCTTGCGCTGGCTTCGGCTTTGGCAGCTTCTTCGTTACGTTTTCTTTCTTCTTCAGCTCTTTTTGCAGCCAGATCAGCAGCTCTTTTTGCTTCTGCTTCAGCGAGTTTTCTTTCTCTTTCAAGGGCTTCTGCTCGTGCCTTGGCTTCTGCTTCGATTCTTGCTTTTTCTCTTTCTGCAGCAATCTTGGCTAGACGTATTTTTTCTGCTTCAGCCTTTCTTCTGGCTTCTTCTTCTGCTTTGGCAATTCTTATTTCCTCAGCAATGATGGCTCTGATTTGCCCTTCAAGAGCTTTAGACTGAACCTGTTTTTGTTTCAGCTCAGCAGTCAGCTTAGATTCGTTCTTTTTAAATTCTGTTACCAGCTGTTCTTTCTGGGCTCTTTCTACATTAATGGTTGCCAAATCCTTCTGTTGGTTTACAAGAAGTGTTTCTTTCGCTTTTACAGAATTTTGTTTTTGAGCAATGGTTTTTTTGATCTGATTGGCCGCGTCAGTAATTTCGGCCGCTTTTTTATCCTGGTAATCTGAATATTGTTTTAAATACTGAACTCTTCGTATCGCTTCGCCCAGGTTTTTGGCTGAAAGGATAAACGTTACTTTGTTCTGTACTCCTTTGTTTTTATAAGCGTTCACCAAAACCTCAGAATAATTCTTTCTCAAAACGGCCAGTTCTTTGTTCTGACGGTTGATTTCCAGCTGACGTAGGTAGATATCATCCTCAATGAATCTTTTTTCTTTCTGCGTGTTGTTGTAAACCTTTTCTCTTAAAACCAGTTTCTGATTGACACTGGAGAGATAAGCAACAGAAAGTTTAGATTCGCTTCTTGTTTTGGCTAAATCGGTATTTATTTGTGCAATTTGTTTTTTAAGTTCGGCATTCTGCTTCTGCAGCTGTTCTTTGTTCTGCTGTCCCTGGTGCAGTCCAAACATCAAAACACCTATTAAAAAGCTAAATTTTTTAATCATTTAATCTCAATTTTCTTATAACTGGATGGTACAGAATAAGGTGTTTCCATCCTCGAAAAGTCAAATTTCGTATTTTCCAGTAAAATCTGACTAGATTTTGAACCTTTTATAATTATTTTAACATTTTTTGGAAGACGTATTCCATTATACTCATCCCAGTCGCTATAAGAAATATCCAATTCGTCTGATGATAAAATATCCTTTAGATTAACGCTCAGTAAATCGTAATTGGTATCGTACTGGAGTTCTATTTTATACTCTCTGTTTTTCTCATCTGTTACAATTTTCTGATTGGTGTTGGAGGTCATTTTGAACCCCTGTGCATTTTGTGTCAGATTAAACTGTCGGTCGTTGATTTTTACAAAGGTGCGGCCTAATAAGATTTTTTCCAACGATTTATAATCAATGAAATTAACGTTCAAAAGATTATTAAGATAATCGAAGTCGGAATCAATATAGGTCTTGTTTATTTTATCCTGGCCTTTTATTCCTTCCGGAGTTGCAATACCTCTTGCTGCGTTAATGAACAACGCTCTCAGGTTCATCCAAACTTTCTGGTCGTTTTCTATATAGATGGTTGCATCCAGAGTGGGAACATAGCTTCCGGTTTCCACACGTACTTTACTGTCTATTTTGATCTGCTCAAATTTTGGCGGAACCAATACATGTTCGTAAAATGAGAATTTATCTTTTACCGGTTCGTTTACATCTTTTGGATCTCCATTATCTTTTGTAGTGGCAATACTGTCCTTCCCATTGGCATTGTCGTTTTGAATGGCAGTACGGGTTTTACAGGACGTTAAAGCAAGGAGTAGTAAAAAGAGTGGGATCCAATTTTTCATTTATTTATCTTTTTTGATTAAAAACCGAGCAATATTAACGCCAAACCACACAAAACATTTTGTGTGGCCTGACAATATCTTATTTATATTAAAAAAAATCTGATCTTAATTACTTCGAAAGGAAATCTAAAACAGAATAATCTCCCAAAGAAATTTCTCTGGCAACTCCGAAATACTGTGCAGAGTTACCGATCATAGAGTTGGAAAGATTTCCGTGGTTGATTCTTGTGTTTTCCTGGATCAGAGAGTTCTCAATATTGGAATTCACAACAGTGGTGTTATTACCTAATGAAACTCCGGGACCAATTTTTGAATTGGAAATTTTTACATTCTCACCAATAAAGCAAGGCTGAATGATCAGAGAATTTTCAATAACGGCAGAAGCTGGGTAATGCGTCATTTCTTCTCTTTCATATTCAAGAATTTTGCTGTTGGTTTCTACGGTGGCATTTTTATTTCCACAGTCCATCCAGTCGTTTACTTTGCCTAAAGTAAATTTGGCACCTTTTGATCTAAGATTTTCTAATGCCGTTGTAAGCTGATATTCTCCTCCGTTTTTGATGTTGTTCTCCATGATATAGTTGATCTCCTCCATCAGTTTTTCAGCACTGTTGAAATAATAGATACCAATAATAGCAAGATCGGAAACGAAAGTCTTAGGTTTTTCTACAAAATCTGTTATAAAACCATAGTTGTCTAGTTTTACCACCCCAAATGCGGAAGGATCTTCTACACTTTTCACCCAGATCACTCCGTCTGAATTTTTATCTAAAACAAAGTCTGCACGGAAAAGAGTATCTGCAAAAGCAATGACTACATCTCCCTGCATAGACTGTTCTGCACATTTGATTGCGTGTGCTGTCCCAAGCGGATCATTCTGGTAGTAGATGCTTCCTTTTGCTCCCAGCTTTTCCGCAATCTGAATAAGGGATCTTTCGATCTCAGGTCCAAAATCTCCGATGATAAAAGCTACTTCTTCAATATTTTCTCCTGCAACTTTAGCAATATCTTCCACTAATCTCTGTACGATGGGTTTACCGGCAATAGGGATAAGCGGTTTTGGAACTGTCAGTGTGTGGGGACGTAATCTGGAGCCACGTCCAGCCATAGGAACAATAATTTTCATAAATTATATAAAAGATGTTTTATTAGTTAGTTAAATATTAAGGTTAAAGATAGCAATTAAAACCTTTGTCATGGTATAATTTATATCTTTTTAAATGAATGATAGTTTTGTTGGGTATCAAAATAAAGACCAAAGTTTAATTCTTTCTGATTCTTGATAAAATCATGTTTTTTTCAGAATAAACCAGAATTCCGACGAAGATCAAAAATAATAGATTACTTGTGATAATATTATAATGAAGATACTTTACAATGATGAAACTGAAAACTCCAAGCAGAATCAAAAAGAAAGACATTTTCTTCATTCTGTAAGGAATAGGATAGTATTTCTGTCCCAACAGATAAGATACAATCATCATGATAATATAAGCTCCGAATGTAGCCCAAGCAGAACCAATCATACTGTGATAATAGTTGAGGGCTAAAAGGTTTAGAGCAATATTGATTCCGGCGCCGAGCCAGGAAATTATCGTACCTACACTGGTTCTGTCTGTTACTTTATACCATGTGGAAAAATTGTAATAAATTCCAAAACAAAGATTGGCAACAACGATGATTGGGATAATATCTATAGCAATCCAATAGGATTTGTTTGGAATAAAAACGGCTTTCAGCCATGAAATGTTAGCAATAATTCCTAAAGCAACCGCACAGGCAAAGAATGCAAAATATTCCGCCACTTTAGCATAAGTTTTCTTAGCATCACCTTTATCCATTTGTTTAAAAAAGAAAGGTTCAATCCCCATTCTGTAAGCGGTAACAAATAAGGTCATCAGAACTGCCAGTTTATAACATCCTCCATATGCACCGGCTTCTTCATCCGAAATATAGTTTCTTTGAAAAGATTTATCAAAATTTTCATTCACCATAAATGCCAACCCGGCTAACATGAGAGGGAATGAATACTTGATCATACGACCAAACAAAGAGGTAACAAACTGAAATCTTACCTTTAGTATAACAGGAAATAAGAGCAGAACACCTAATGCACTTCCTGCCATATTACTGAAGAACGGATAATCTACATTTTGGTCTAATCCAAAACTTTTTGAAATATTTTCCGGAATCCAGAAAAATAATGCTGCGGTGAAAACAGCCTGAAATATAGCCTGAACAACTCTTACAGCTGAATATTTAATGGGTTTATTATGAAAACGCAGCCATGCAAAAGGAATGACCAATAAGTTGTCGAAAAAGGCAATCATTGCAAACCATTTGATGTACTCGGGATTGTCATGGTAGCCTGTATAATCTGCAATGGACTGGTTGAACAAATAACATAATGCCAGAAAAACCGTGGACGTTGAAAATAAAAACCAGAAAGAAGTATTGAACGTTTTTTTCTCATTGTCTTCTTCTGCTGAAAATCGGAAATAGGCTGTTTCAAAACCAAAAGAAAGAATAATATTGACAAATGAGATCCAGGCATACAGCTGGGTAAAAATAGCAAAACCTTCATTCGGGATTTTATAGATCAAAAGTGGATTGAGGATAAATAGAATGATTCTTGGCGCTATAGCCCCCGCTCCGTAGATGATTGTCTGTCCTAATAGTTTTTTATACAAAGTCGAAATTTTTTACAAATGTAAAACTTTCAGCATTCGTTTGGAGATTTTAAGGTTAATTAAAACTTAAAATCTTAATTTTACCGGGAAATAAATTGAAATGAAAGTTCTTATCAAAAACGTAAAAATCGTCAATGAAGGAGAAATCTTTGAAGGCGATATCCTTATAGAAAATGATTTAATCTCTACAATAGGTTCTGATATTACTGAAAATGCAGATCAGATCATTGATGGTTCCGGGAAATACCTTCTTCCGGGAGTGATTGATGACCAGGTGCATTTCCGTGATCCGGGCCTTACGCATAAAGGAGACATCGAAACTGAATCAAGAGCTGCAATTGCTGGAGGAATTACCAGTTTTATTGATCAGCCGAATACCGTTCCTAATGCCGTTACTCAGGAACTGCTTGCAGATAAATATGTAATTGGATCTCAGAAAGCATATGCCAATTATGGTTTCATGATGGGAGGTACCAATGACAATCTTGAAGAGGTCTTAAAAACAAATCCAAGAAATGTTCCCGGAATCAAATTATTCTTAGGATCATCCACAGGAAATATGCTGGTAGACAATCCTGAAACGCTGGAAAATATTTTTAGCAATACAAAAATGCTGATTGCCGTTCATTGTGAAGATGAAGCAACCATCAGAGCCAATACTCAAAAATATATGGAGGAATATGGAGATGATATTCCGGTGAAGTTCCATCATTTGATCAGAAGCGACGAAGCGTGTTACAAATCATCTTCCAAAGCGATAGAGCTTGCTGAGAAAACAGGAGCCAGACTTCATGTATTCCACCTTTCAACAGCCAAGGAAATGGAACTTTTCAGAAATGATATTCCGTTAAAAGATAAAAAGATTACTGCTGAGGTATGTGTGCATCACCTTACTTTTACCAATAAAGATTACGAAACAAAAGGATCGCTTATCAAATGGAACCCGGCAGTAAAAACTCAGGCCGATAAAGATGCTCTTTGGGAAGCTCTTCTGGATGACAGAATTGATGTGATTGCTACAGATCATGCTCCTCACACTGCAGAAGAAAAAGATAATGTATATACAAAATGCCCATCAGGAGCACCATTGGTACAGCATTCTTTACTTGTAATGCTTGAGAATTATAAAAATGGAAAAATCTCCCTGGAAAAAATCGTTGAGAAGATGTCTCATAACCCAGCCATCCTTTTCAGAGTAGAAAAGAGAGGGTTTGTAAGAGAAGGGTATAAAGCGGATTTGGTTTTGGTAGATCTTAATGAAGACTGGACGGTTTCTAAAGATAATTTATTATACAAATGCGGATGGAGCCCATTGGAAGGAATGAATTTTCATTCTAAAGTTACTCATACCTTCGTAAACGGACATCTTGTGTATGAGAATGGGAAAATTGCCGATGAGAAGTTTGGAGAGCGTTTACTTTTTGAAGTAAAAGAATAATTACTGAAAATTAAAATAGTAGCGGGCTTTAGCCCGCTTTTTTATTTTGAAATAGTGAAAAATTTTTTATAAACATGATGTTTATCGTTCTTTTATGATCTCTTAGATAGTCCGAATTTATGTAGTTTTGTACCGAAAAAATAACAGCTAATTTCTATGTATAAATTTTTATTAATTCTATTTCTATCCATTTCATTACAATTCAATTCACAAGTTAATACGCAGTTACTCCCTAATTCATCATGGGTAAGGGTGAAATTTAGTATGCTTGACGGAAGTAGAGATTTAGCAGAAAATGATTCCAATATTTTACTATGGAAAATTAATGGAAATACCCTTTGTGAATATACTCATCCAATTTTCTTTGACTGGAAAAGTTGTGTAGATTTTAAATTGGACAAAAGGCTAATGAAAACATCGGGAGAAACAGGTTACCAAATCGAAAAGTTAACTCAGGATTCTTTGATTGTAACACAAAGAGTGAAAGGAGAAGATACACCCGATAAAATAAGAAAGATTTGGTTCGTCAATAGATCTATTTTTATAAACGATTTTTTAAATAAGAATAGGAGTGATTCACTTATAGCAACTAAAGACTTTACACCATCATTAAAGATAAATATAACTTCTGGTCTTACTGATACCTATGTAAGGACAGAATATTCTCATGATTTGAATTTTAAAGGAAATGTTGTAATCTTTCCAAAGAAGCACCTCGTTAAAATAGAAATTGATAAGGAAGAAGAATTTGAAAAAGACCAAAAAAGTATTGATCTATTTAAAAGTACATTTGAAAAAAGCTATAGTTTATGGGAGCTTACTGGATTTGAAAAGTATGAAAAAATTATTATTCCATATAGTTATTCAAGTACATTAAAAAAAGGTGCCGGAGATCTTAATTCTAAGGGAATTTCTTTTTTTAATAATAACTATGTTAATTTTGTACAAAAATTTATTGTGTATGTAAAAGATAAAAAGCGATCAATACAAAGCTTTGGTAAAGCAGTACAAGCTATTAATAATAATAAATTTGATAAGGCAATTGAGTTTTTTAATGAAGCTCATGAGTATGATAATACAAATACAGATGCTTTGTATAATGTTGTAGGGCTTTCTTTAGCACAGAATAATACAAAAGCTGCCTGTGTTGCACTGAAAAGGTTAACGGATTTAGAACAAGCGGAAGGAATTAAACTTTTCAAAGAAAAATGTTCAAATCAATAAATAAGAAAAGCGGACTAAATAAAGTCCGCTTTTGTATTTTATAAGAATGTCACTTCATTCTTTTCATTCGTTCACCATTTTACTTTTTTGCTTTACTGCCCATATAAAAAGTAAGTTTTCCGCCATTCATAATTTCAGAATGCTTTAACGTAAAATTCTTAATCTCTTTACCATTTAAAAGAACTTTCTGAACATATACATTCTTTGGACTTTGGTTGATTGCCTCAATTTCAAAAACTTTTCCATTTTCCAGATTCAATATAGCATGGTCAACGGCAGGGCTTCCTATAGAATAATCTTCCGATCCCGGGGCAACAGGATAAAAGCCTAACGAACTTAAAATATACCAGGCACTCATTTGTCCCGTGTCGTCATTTCCTCCTAATCCATCAGGAGTAGATTTATATTGCATTTCTAAGATACGACGAATTTGAGCTTGGGTTTTCCATGGCTGGCCCGCCCAGTTATAAAGATAGGCAACATGATGTGCCGGTTCATTTCCGTGAACATATCCACCGATGATTCCTTCTCTTGTAATGTCTTCTGTGTCTGCAAAGAACTCATCAGGAAGATGCATAGTAAATAACTCATCCAGTTTTGAGGAGAATTTCTTTTTTCCTCCCATCATTTTGATAAGGTCATCTGGATTTTGAGGAACAAAGAAACTGTAATTCCAGGAATTACCTTCAATGAAACCTTGTCCGTGAGTGCTTAAAACATCAAAATCTTTTTTGAAACTTCCATCAGCCAGACGAGGACGCATAAAACCAATAGCAGGATCAAAATTATTTTTCCAGTTTTGAGAACGTTTGATAAATTGATTATAAATTTCGGTTTCCCCAAGATATTTGGCCAGTTGAGCTATAGCCCAATCATCATAAGCATATTCCAGCGTGTTTGAAACTGAAGTTCCATTTTTTTCGGCCGGAATATATCCTAAGTCGATGTATTGCCCAATTCCTTCATAATCTCTTTTGTTAGCCGTTTCTACGCAAGCTTTCAGGGCTTCTTTAGGATCACCGTTATAATTCCCTTTGATAATGGCATCCGCCACCACACTCACACTGTGATAACCGCTCATACACCAGTTATCATTGGCATAATGTGACCAGATAGGTAGCATTTTCATAGAAAACTGATCATAATGAGCCATCATAGATCTTACCATATCATTATTCCTTTTAGGCTGAATAAGATTAAAGAATGGATGTAATGCTCTATACGTATCCCATAGAGAAAATGTTGTATAGTTGGTAAAACCGTCTGCTTTATGAATATTTTGATCCAGACCTTTATACTCTCCATTCACGTCCATATAGGTTGTAGGGTTGATAAAAGTATGATACATTGCAGTGTAGAAATTGATCTTTTCTGTATCAGAACCTTTGATGATAATCTTATTCAGTTCCTTGTTCCAGGTGTCCTGTGTTTGAGCTTTTACCTGGTCGAAAGACAGATTTCCGGTTTCTTTTTCAAGATTTTCCATTGCATTGGCCTGGCTTACCGGGGAAATGGCAAGTTTGATTTCAATAGCTTCATTGTCGTGAGTGTCAAAATCGAAATACATTTTCAGATTCTTTCCTGCAATTTCCGGGAAGTTTTTAGTTTGATCAAATTTTCTCCAAAATCCATTATAAACCTGTTTTCCATCATAGTTTTGCTGGCCATAATTTTTAAAAGGTTTTGAAAATTTCATAGCAAAATAAACAGTCCTTGTTCGTGCCCAGCCATTGGTCTGGCGGTATCCTGTAACGGTATTTCCGTTTTCTACACGAGCGTACGTCCAAACATTCTTTCCGTTATAATTATAAATTCCGGCCATCAGATCCAGAATGATATGAGCCTGATCAGACTTTGGAAAGGTATAACGGTGAACCCCTACTCTTGATGTTGCTGTGAGTTCTGCTAAAATATTATGATCATCCAGTTTTACTTTGTAATATCCAGCTTCTGATGTTTCATTCTGATGAGAGAAGCTGCTTCTGTAGCCATTTTCCGGATGGGAAGCAGTACCAGGATTAAGCTGTAGCTTTCCTACAGTAGGCATGATGAGAAAATCTCCTAAATCGGAATGGCCCGTACCACTGAAGTGGGTAGAACTGAAGCCTACAATCGTTTTATCTTCATACCGATAGCCTGCGCAGTATTTGTAAACCTCTCCGTTATATTTTCCATTGAGTTCATAGGAGATAGTATCTGTTTCCGGGCTCAGTTGCACAGCTCCAAAAGGTGCAGTTGCTCCGGGATAAGTGTGTCCCATTTTTTCAGTCCCGATGAGGGGATGAACATATTGTATCAGTTTTTCAAATTTTTGAGCATTACAGTATACGCTGAAAAATAAAAGAAACAGAAAAACAGTGGTTTTGTGATATTTCATTAATGACAAATTTTCAAAGGTTAAAATTAATTAAAATCATCATTTACTGTTTTATTTTACATGAAATTCGTTTAATATTGATGCTTTTCAGAGAAACGGAAGCCTATTCCATGAATGTTTTCGATCAAAATATTCTCTTCGTCTGCCAATACTTTTCGTAATCTTGAAATAAAGACATCCAGACTGCGTCCCATAAAGTAATCATCATCTCCCCAAATGGCTTTCAATATCTCCTGTCTTTTTAGGATTGTATTTTTATTGCGGATGAAATAGGAAAGCAGTTCAGATTCTCTTTGGGTAAGACTGATGGTGTTGAGGTTGTCCTGTAATGTGTAATTTTTAGGATCAAAATCGTATTTACCGACTTTATAATGTAGGGGATAGGTATTGGTTTTCTTTGATCGTTTCAGAAAGACTTCAATTTTCAGAATCAGTTCTTCTATGCTGAATGGTTTTACCAGATAATCATCGGCTCCTATTTTCAAACCTTTGATGCGGTCTTCTTTTAAAGCCTTTGCAGAAATAAATATGATAGGAATATCTGAATTTTTGCTGCGTATGTGTTGTGCTACTTCAAAACCATTCATTTCAGGCATCATAATATCCAGAAGGCAGATGTCGAAAGTATTACTGTTAAAGGCTTCAACGGCAGATCTGCCATCCGAATAGCAGCTTATATCATAGTAGGTTTCCAGGCTGTCCTGTATAAGAAAAGCGATAGTTTCATCATCTTCTGCATATAAAATTTTAGATTTCTCCATACTTGCTTAATCAATTTAAAAAGGGAAAAAGAGGGTTGTTGTAATGCCGGTGTCAGGATTATTTTCAACCGAAATTTTCCAGTTATGTTGTTGCACTACCTTTTTTACGTAAAATAGCCCTAATCCGAACCCATTCACCTCTTCACTTCTTTTGGTACTTACTCTGTAAAATTTTTCAAAAATATGAGGAATATTTTTAACGGGAATCCCCATTCCGTTGTCTTTAAACTTTAAATATACCCCTTTTGAATCTTTATGTGAAGAAATAAGAATAGAAGGTTGTGTTTCACAATATTTAATGGAATTATCTAAAATATTGTAAATGATGTTGGTAAAGTGAAATTCATCAGCCATGACCGAAGTGCTGTTGTCAATTTCTATCTGTATACTGAGCTCTTGGTCTTTTTGCAGTATATCATCTGCAATTTCCTGAATGAAAGGAAGTAATATGATTTTCTGAGATTTTAAAGATAAGCCGTAATCGTCATTTTTGGCAAGATTCAGTATTTTTTCAATATGACTGTTGAGTTTGTAGCTCTGATCAATAATAATGGAAGTATAGGTTTGTAGCTTCGTGTTTTCTTTTACCAGATCCTGTTTACTGAGCGCTTCTGATGCCAAAAGGATAGAGGATAAGGGTGTTTTAAACTCATGCGTCATATTATTGATGAAATCACGTTGCAATTCTGAGAATTTTTTCTGTTGAATGATGGTATAAATAGAATACACGTACACCAAAAGAATAATGATAAGCGCAAAAGTAAGAAGATACCAAAATCTTAATGAGCTGATCAGGTAAGTGGTTTTATCAGGAAAACGGATAGAAAAATAATAGATGAGGTTCTTATGTTTCGGGAAATTAATGACTTTATTGCTAGGATTTTCCTGGTGTGTAGACATATATTTCCCATAAATCATTTTGTCGCTGTGACAGTTGTATAAGGCATATACATAATCTGTATTGATTTGAAAACGGGTGAATTCGGTTTTCAGGTAATATTCCAGAACGACGGGATGAAATTCATTATTAATATTAACTACGTAATAATCATTGGCAATATTCTGTACAGGGTTTTCAGTAAAAGAACTTTTTCCTCCTGATAATTTTTCTGCTACCTCAAGTAACGCAATATTTACTTTTTGGTTGAACTTTTTATCTTCCAGGTTATAAGCCTGTATGGTCCACATAAGCTGAGCTATTAAAATTCCAATAATAGCTACAAACCCCAGCGTAATAATAATATTGAGTTTTTTGATTTTCATTTTCCAGAACAATATTATCCAAAAATATCTATTAATCTTTTATCATTAACAACTTGTTAACAAATGTTTGACAGCGGTTAACAAGTCGCAGCTATTTTCTGTTTTATATTTGTTATATCAATAAAAAGGATGTAGGCTTAGTTCATTATCCTTAACCATTAAAATTTATACTCATGAAAAAATTAAAAATTACAGCAGTTTTAGCAGTTTTAGCTTTCTCTCCATTTTATGCAAATGTATTCTCTGCAGAAGCTCCTTCCATCGTAAAAGTGGTTGCTGATGCTATCAAATGGAAGTCAGAATCTATAGACGTGGGAAGCATTCCTCAGGGAAAACCAAAAATCATCAGATTTGAATTTACCAATACAGGTTCAAAACCGATCATTATCCAGAATGTAGCGCCTTCATGCGGATGTACAACAGCCGATTATACAAAAACACCTATTCAACCAGGGAAAAAAGGTTTTGTAGAAGCAAGTTATAATGCCGCTGCTGCAGGTCCGTTTATGAAAACGGTAAACGTTACAACCAGCGAAAGCAAAACTCCGAAGACTCTTTCTTTTAAAGGAACAGTCGCTTCATAATAAATCATATTTCAATATTAACAAGAAGCCGTCCCACTCTCTGTGGAACGGCTTTTTTTATGATTACTATCTCCTGCATAATTTTTAAAAATGACAGGAAGAATAATTATATTAAATTTACATACACAGTATTATTAATTTTCTACGGAATCTTTTCTCAGTCTGTAGAATTTATATTATATATTTATTAAAACAACTAAATTATGAGCTTATATACACAACCAATGCTGCGCGAAGGGGCACTAAAAGATAAAGTAGCAATTGTAACAGGAGGCGGAAGTGGCCTTGGTAAGGCAATGACCAAATATTTTCTGGAGTTGGGAGCCAGTGTGGTAATTACTTCCAGAAATCTGGAAAAACTCCAAACCACGGCAAAAGAACTGGAAGACGAAACAGGCGGGAAAGTTCTTTGTGTAGCTTGTGATGTTAGAAATTGGGAAGAAGTAGAAGCAATGAAAGAAGCCGCTTTAAAAGAGTTTGGTAAAATTGATATCCTTTTAAACAATGCTGCCGGAAACTTTATTTCTCCTACAGAAAAATTAACGCATTCCGCTTTTGATTCTATTTTGGATATTGTATTAAAAGGTACAAAAAACTGTACACTTTCCATCGGAAAACACTGGATCGATTCTAAATCTCCGGGAACAGTACTGAATATTGTAACAACATATGCCTGGACGGGTTCTGCGTATGTCGTTCCTTCAGCTTGTGCGAAAGCGGGTGTATTGGCTATGACAAGATCATTGGCGGTAGAATGGGCCAAGTATGGAATTCGTTTCAATGCGATCGCTCCGGGTCCATTCCCTACAAAAGGAGCCTGGGACAGACTTCTTCCGGGGGATCTTCAGGAAAAATTCGATATGAAGAAAAAAGTTCCGTTAAGAAGAGTAGGAGAACACCAGGAGCTGGCTAACCTTGCGGCCTAT
Source organism: Chryseobacterium sp. JK1 (assembly GCF_050632815.1). Taxonomy (NCBI): domain Bacteria; kingdom Pseudomonadati; phylum Bacteroidota; class Flavobacteriia; order Flavobacteriales; family Weeksellaceae; genus Chryseobacterium; species Chryseobacterium sp. JK1. The sequence continues at coordinate 35,399 of NZ_JBODRU010000008.1, forward strand.
CTTGTTTCAGATTATTCAGCTTATATGAATGGGGAAGTGGTGACCATAGATGGTGGTGAATGGCTTCAGGGAGCAGGAGAATTTAATATGCTGGAAGCTATCCCAAGTGAAATGTGGGATGCTTTGGAAGCGATGATCAAAGCAAAAAAATCAAACTAAATACAAAAACAGTAATAAAAAAGCTCCCGGATTTGTAACAATCTTGGGAGTTTTTTTTATCTATGTATAAAATTTCTCTTATGAATAGTAAACTTCCGATACTTATTTCTGCAATGAGTGTTTTTCTTTTTTCAGGATCTGTTTTTGCACAGCAGGCTCCAAAATATGATTATGTAGAAGCATTCAAACCTTTCTTTTATCCCCAGACCGGTACAGAAACCCGTTCTGCCAGTGGTCAGCCAGGTCATGCATACTGGCAAAATTCTGCAGACTATCATTTGAATGTAAGTTTAAATGAGGATAAAAAAGAGCTTACAGGATCTGCTGAAATTACTTATACGAATAACAGTCCGGACAAGCTAAATTTTCTATGGTTGCAGCTGGATCAGAACTTATTTGCGAAAGATTCCCGTGGGAATGCTGTAATTCCCTTAAATGGAAGTAGAAATGGCGCCCATGGTGAAAATTTTGATGGAGGATATGGTATTAAATCAGTAAAAGTTGATGGAAAAGAGGTGAAATATACCATTACCGATACCAGGATGCAGATTGATTTATCAAAAGAGTTAAGAGCAAAAGGAGGAGTCTCCAAAATAGTGATCGAATACTCTTTCGTTTCTCCCGATTATGGTTCAGACAGAATGGGGGTAGAGGAAACAAAAAATGGCAGGATTTTTACCATAGCACAATGGTATCCGAGAATGTGTGTATATGATGATGTAATGGGCTGGAACACCTTGCCGTATGTTGGGGCTTCAGAATTTTATCTGGAATACGGTAATATCACTGCGAATATTACAGTTCCGGCAAGTCATTATGTAGTCGCATCGGGAGAACTTCTCAATGAAAAAGAAGTGTACAGTAAAGAAGAAATCAATCGATGGAATCAGGCCAGAAACAGTGATAAAACTGTCATGATACGACCTGAATCTGAAGTTGGAAAAAATAAACCTTCTGGAACAAAAACGTGGAAATTTAAAATTATACAGGCCAGAGATTTCGCATGGGCATCTTCAGCAGGATTTATACTGGACGCCGCAAAAATTAATCTTCCAAGTGGTAAAAAATCTCTCGCCATCTCAGCGTATCCCGTGGAAAGTGCCGGCGATAAAGCATGGGGAAGATCTACAGAATATACCAAGGCTGCTATAGAACATTATTCAGAAAAATGGTATGAATATACTTATCCCGCAGCCACCAATGTAGCAGGAAATGAAGGCGGAATGGAATATCCCGGAATTGTTTTCTGTCACATGAATTCAAAAGGATCAGAGTTATGGGGAGTAACAGATCATGAGTTTGGACACAATTGGTTTCCTATGATCGTAGGATCCAACGAAAGAATGTTTGCCTGGATGGATGAGGGGTTTAATACATTTATCAACAGTCTTTCAACAGAGGCATTTAACAAAGGGGAATACTTCAGAAAATTGAAAATGACTCAGTCTTCCAATTTTCTGATGAGTGACAATCTGGAGCCTATTATGGTAGGCCCTGATAATATGGCCGAAAATAATATTGGTGCTTTGGCATATTATAAACCTGCTGCAGGATTATCTATATTAAGGGAAGCTATTCTCGGACCTGAAAAATTTGATAAGGCATTCAGAACCTATATCAACCGTTGGGCTTTTAAGCATCCTACTCCCTGGGACTTTTTCCATAGTATGGAGAACGTTTCCGGAGAAGAACTGAGCTGGTTTTGGAGAGGATGGTTTTTCAATAAATGGAAAATAGATCAGGCGGTGAAAAATGTAAAATATGTGGGAAACGATTTTATAAATGGCGCTCAGATTACTATTGAAAATATTGGACAACTTCCAATGCCTACCACCGTTCAGGTTACATTTAAAGACGCAACGGTAAAAACCGTGAAAATACCGATTGAGGTTTGGAAAAGAAATAAGGAATGGACCATTCAGCTAGATTCAAATAAAGAAATTAAAGAGGTGAAACTGGATCCGGATTCTCTACTTCCTGATGCTAATCTGGATAATAATATCTGGGTATCTTCCGGTACAAAACCATAAGTTAGATGTAAAATGCAATGTAAATTCATAGAGTGAACTTCACAAAAAGCATGATTAAAGCATGTAATTTAACAATATAATCATACCAATACGGCTTCTCTGTCAAAGAGAAGCCGTATTTTTGTCTCTTATTGATAACATAACATATGAATTTCAGACTTTCAATGATGTTCCTTGTATTTTTTGCATGGGGATTTTCACAGGATTTTACCGTAATGAGTTTCAATATCAGACTGAATGTAGATTCTGATAAGGAGAATGCGTGGCCACAGAGAAAACAGGATGTTGCCGATTTATTAATGTATTATCATCCCGATTATTTCGGTGTTCAGGAAGCGCTTCCTGAACAGATGAAAGATATCAAAAACGGATTGAAAAACTATGATTACATCGGAGTGGGAAGAGATGATGGAAAAGAGAAGGGTGAATTCTCTGCTATTTTTTATGATGTCAACAGGCTTGATATTGTAAAGTCAGGAACGTTCTGGTTGTCTGAAACTCCCGAAAAACCTTCAAAAGGTTGGGATGCTGCCTTAAACAGAATTTGTACTTATGCTGTTTTTAAGGATAAAAAATCAAAAAAAGAATTCCTGGCAATGAACCTTCATTTTGATCATATAGGAAATGTGGCACGGGTAAAATCTTCTGAACTGATTCTGAAAAAGATCAAAGAGCTTAATCCTAAAAACCTTCCGGTAACCCTGAGTGGAGATTTTAACCTTACAGACGATTCTGAACCTATAAAAATTCTTTCTCAGAATATGAAAGACAGTTTTTACCATTCGGAAACCAAGCATTATGGTCCTGTGGGAACTTTTACTGGGTTCAATGTAAATGAAGTTCCAAAAGAAAGAATCGACTATATTTTTACTCAAGGATTCAAAATAAAGACTCACAGACACATCAACGACAGAAGAGAGAACCTTCTCTATCCTTCGGATCACTTTCCGGTTATTGTGAATCTTTCTCTATAAAAAAATCAAACGGTTGGAAAATCAATCTCAAATCCAATTCCTCTCAGGGATTGGATTTTTACTTCCTCATCATTACTGAAATATTTTCTGAGCCTGCTGATGAATACATCCAGACTTCTTCCTGTAAAATAATCGTTGGTCTCCCAGATATGATCCAGAATATTATCCCTTGTGATCATTGTATGATTATGTTTTAGAAGATACAGTAAAAGTTCCTGCTCACGGGCAGTCAATCGTACATTGCCATTTGGATGGGAAAGCTGAAGTTTCTGGGTATCTAGTTGATACTGTCCGATTTTTATATGAAGATCGGTGGTTGCAGGAGCCGTTCTTTTTAATATGTTTTTGATTCTTAATACCAGTTCCTCGGGATCGCAGGGCTTGGGAATATAATCGTCTGCTCCTATCTTCAATCCTGTTAATCGGTCAATTTTCTGATTTTTTGCTGTTAAAAATAATAAAGGGAAACTGTTTCTCTCTTCCAAAATCATTTTAGCCAGAGAAAAACCATCAATATTGGGCATCATAACATCCAGAATACCAATATGGAAAGGGAAATCTGTAGAGACGAGGCTGGCAATATCCTGAGGATTCTGAAACCAGCTGACTTCAAAATCTTCCAGTTCCAAATACTGCTTTAGAATCATTCCGAAGTCCGGGTCGTCTTCTGCCAGAAGAATTTTAGTTTTCATAAGGAATTGATATTTTAAAGGTACTTCCCACGCCGCGCTGGCTGGAAACATCTATTTTACCGTGATAATTTGAAATGATTTTCTGAACAAAATAAAGTCCAAGCCCAAGCCCTTTGCTGTTGTGGATATTATTGGACTGTATTCTGTAGAACTTTTCAAAAATGTTTTTTAGTTCGCTGTTTTCCATCCCTTGCCCATTGTCGGAGACTTCAATTTCCAGTTGCTGAGAATCAGTAGTGAAGGTTACTGTAATATCGGACGCACCATATTTTACACTGTTTTCACATAGATTTTTGATGACTGTTTCCATGAGATTTTTATCAAAAGGAAGCTCCTGGGATATTTTATTTTCAAACTTAAAATTGGTTTGAGAATATGTAAAAGCAAGATCCTGAATAAAGAAACTCCATTCTTCAGGTTTTACAGGACTCATTTCATCGGGCATTTCGTCCTTATGAAGCTGATGCATCAGGCTTTCCAGTCTTGAAATCTGCCGGTCAATAAGAGGAAGAGTTTCAGGATTCATTTCTTTTTTTAAAGTTTTTGAAGCAATTTTTAACGTGGCAATAGGCGTTTTGAACTCATGTGAAATGTTATCCACAACGGTGTGGAGAACTTCTACCTGTTTCTTTTGTTTGATTAAATTTTGAATGGTGAAAATATACAGCAAAAGTACACTACCCAGCAAAAGTATACAGCAGACTATTAATAATGCCAACTCTTTAAAAACGATACTTTTGATATTCCGGATCTCGAAATCACTCTGGCTGGTGATGAAAAAGATATCTCTTTTTTCAGGCGTTTCAATGCCTTTGGTTTCTCTTGTTGATGAGGTTCTCCATGTTCCGGTACTGGATACTTTAGGCTTCTTTACCGGATCTTTTGTTTCAAAAATGGTAATAGGACTGTTGATCACCTTAACGCTATCCGGAAGATGAATGATTGAGGTGTACCTGATCCTTGCGGAAATTTGATATCCATCTTTTTTAAGACGATAATTGATGTAATTGTTCAACCTTTTACTTACCTCTTTTCTATCCTCAGAAAAATGTCTTATAAATTCTTTTTTGCTGATCTCTTTATTATAGTATCTGATGATAATGCGTTGAAGTGTATCACTTTTTACCTCCTTTGCGTCATGAATATTCTCCAGCTTATCAGAATAATTCGTGAGCTGGTTATTTACAGAACGGTAAATGTCTCTTTCTTTCACCTGATAGGTTTTATACATAAAATAAGCCTGAATTCCCAGAAGAAGCAGGAATAATGTAGAAAAAAGGAGGATAAGATGTTTGCTTTTGGATACCATTGAAACAAAGATAATGCTTTAAGGATTTTCTGAAAACAGTATTTGGACATTAACCGTGCGTTAACCTTCTATTAACCGAATTTCTCGCTTTCAATATAGAATTTTGCAAAGTAAAACAAAACGGAACTCTGTTTTGCTTTATTAAAAAAACATTAATCATCATGAAAAAAATTATTCTTTTTCTGTGTTTTCCGATACTGCTATTTGCTCAGAAACAAAAGCTGACAGGGACTATTGAGAATGCAGAAAATGAAAAACTTTCAGAAGTAAAGGTTCTGTTATACAATTCAAAAAATGAATTGATCGGAGAATTAAAAACTGATCATAACGGAAACTTTACCCTGGAAGGTATTTCAGACACAACGGTAAAACTGATGGTAAAGAATAAAGGATATTCTTTATATGAAAAAACGCTTGATTTTGAAAAGCCTGATCTTTTGCAGATTGTTCTGAAGAAAGAATCTCAGCAAATAGAAGAAGTTGTAATGACCAAGCGAAAACCATTGGTAAAAAGAAAGGTAGACCGTCTCGAGTTTAATGTAGAAAACAGTAATATCTCTTCACTAAGCGCTTGGGAGATTTTAAAAAATACTCCTAGTGTAACAGTAAATAATAATGTACTTACGGTGAAAGGAAGTACCGGAATTTTGGTCACCATTAATGATAAGAAAGTAATGCTGACAGGAGATGAGCTTAAAAACCTTTTAGAAAATACACAAGGCGATGAAGTTAAATCTGTAGAGGTAATTACCAATCCGCCGGCAAAATATGAGGCCTCAGGAAGCGCTGTTCTTAATATCGTAATGAAAAAGAACAAAATTGAAGGTTACCGCGGTATTATATCTTCCAAATATGTGCAGACACAATATGCGAAAGGGGTCTTTGGCCTTTCGCAGTACTATAAAAAGGATAAACTTTCCATTATGGGAAGCTATTATAAAGGCTTGGGAACATACTACCGGGAAGGGACAGACTATGTCAATTATCCGGAAAGCCAAACCCGATGGGTAAGTATCATGAACAGGAAGGATAAAAACACTAACCAGAATACCCTGAACTTTAATGTAGAATATGAATTGGACAGTTTAACCAATTTGAGTCTCAACTATTCAGGGTATTTTTCTCCGAAATCTTACGGAACGTATGATGTTCCTACCCATATTTTTAACAGTCAGGATATTATTGAATCTGAATATAGAACGATTAATGATCATCGCTCAAGGTCTATCAATAATTCTTTAAGCTTTCAGGTAGATAGAAAACTGAATAAAAAAAGCAGCCTGTCGTGGATCAATTATTTTACGGGGAATAATGCCGACAAATATCAGAATGTAATCACCCATCTGAACTTTGCCGGAGAACAACCTCGTGAAGATAATTTTGTCACTCAAAATAAAGCAGATGTTCAGCTGTATTCTACTCAGTTGGATTACCAGTGGAAAAATGATAAACTGGAATTTGAATCCGGATCCAAGTACAGCTTTGTAAAAACCAAAAGCCAGCTTGATTTTTTGGATAATGAAAATGGACAGTTCCAATACAGACCAGAAAAGAGCAGCATTTTTGATTATAAAGAACATAATTTTGCTTTGTATTCTTCGCTTTCCTACCATATTGGAAAGTGGAGTTTTAAAGGAGGGCTTCGAGCAGAGAAAACAGCTCTTGAAGGTATTGTTTCTGAACCTTATGAACTTAATAAAAACAATTACTGGAAGTTTTTTCCTACTTTTTTTGCACAATATACCACTGAAAACAAACAGGAATTCGGCTTCTCCTATGGAAAGAGAATCAGTAGACCATCGTATTCATGGTTGAATCCTGCAAAATCTTATTACAATTTGTTTTCTTATTATCAGGGAGATCCAAAATTAAAAGCAACCATTGCTCATAATCTTAATCTGACCTATTCATGGAAGAATTGGAATCTGGATTTATATTACCGAAAAGAAATATACCCATCAATGGAAATCTCATATCAGGAACCAAGTACCAATAGCCTTATTTATCATTTTACCAATATTGAAAAAGGAGAAGCATTTGGACTGAATCTGTATAAGAACTTTCAGGTAAAACCGTGGTGGAATATCATCATATCCGAAAATCTGGAACACAACGAAAATTACTTTACCGGGATAGACGGGATGCTATATAAAAATAAAGTCTGGAATTGGAACTCTAATATTTCTACAAGCTTTACATTAGACAAAGACAGTGACTGGAAAATGGAAATGGGACACCGTTATTACTCTCCGGGAATACAGGGAACTTTCAGGATTTCTTCAAACTGGTCAGCCTATTTTGTGATGAACAGGAAGTTTTTCAATAAAAGATTGGAAGGAAGTCTCATCGTAAATGATATTTTCCGAAGTACAAGACAGAAAGTAAGTACAAAATATGCCAATCAGGATAATTACTTCCTGGATTATATGGATACACAGGGATTTACGCTTTCGTTAAAATTTAACTTTGGAAATCAATCCGTAAAAAATGTGAAAACAATTAAAAAAGCTGCAGAGCAGGAACGCTTATAGTTTAATTCGGCATAAAATTATTTTTCGGGCAATTTTAAAAATTTCTTGAGAGGTTGGAATTATTTTAATTTGGATCGAGAATGGGGAATAATTGAAAAATGTAATCAATATGATCTTCCATAAAACATTATTATAAAAGAATGTAAATTCTAATGTCACATTTTCGCTATTTTTGATACCTATCTTAAAAAAGAGCGTTATGAAGAAAATTCTTTCCGGAATGCTGATGGTTGTCTCATTGTTGCAGCTATCTGCGCAGGAACTTTATATGCCAAGAAATATTAAGAAAGCCTTTGATAAAGGAACACGTGATATTTCTGGTGCACCAGGCAAAAACTATTGGCAGAATAAGGGAATTTACAATGTAGAAGTGAAAGTGGATGCAGGTACAAAAGTGGTTTCCGGAAAGGAAATCATTACCTATACCAACAACAGCCCTGATAATCTTAATGAACTGGCGATAAGATTTGTGAACAACCTTCACAAGCCACAGTCTCCGAGATCAGGATTTGTTTCCAAAGATTTTTTATCCTCAGGACTGAAAATTAAATCTTTCATCGTAAATGGTGAGAAATATGATATCAATAGCGACGATTGGGGAACGGTTGAGAAAGTAAAGCTGAAATCTGCTTTAAAGTCAAAATCCAAAGCCGAAGTCAAAATAGAATGGGAGTATCCTCTTTCCGTACAAAGTGGAAGGGAAGGACAGATCGACCCTGAAACTTTTTACGTAGCCTATTCTTTCCCAAGGATATCGGTGTACGATGACTATAATGGTTGGGATATGCTTCCTCACTCGGACAGGCAGGAATTTTACAACGATTTTAATGATTATAATTTTACTATCTCAGCTCCTAAAAACTATGTGGTTTGGGCGACAGGTGACTTTCTGAACCCCGAAGCTGTATTGCAACCGGAATATCTGAAAAGATATAAAGCCTCTTTAAAAAGTGACCAGGTAATGCACATCGCCTCCGAACAGGAAATGAAGTCAGGGAAAGTAACAAAACAGAATAAATGGAATGTGTGGAAATTTAAAGCCAGTCATATCACAGACTTCTGTTTTGCAATGAGTAATCATTATGTTTGGGACGCATCAAGTGTTCAGCTGAAAACCAAAAGAGCCAGCGTTCAGGCAGGATATAAAAACGGAGCAAAAGATTTTGAACATTATGTGGAGTGGATGCGCTATAATCTGGATTGGTTTTCAAAAAACTGGCCTGGAGTAGAATATCCTTATAATGTAATGACTGCCATTCAGGGGTATGCCGATATGGAATATCCAATGATGATTAACGATACCAGTATTCCTGACGATCTGCGGGATGCAAGATTGACCGCTGATCATGAAATTGCTCATACCTATTTCCCTTTCTACATGGGAATCAATGAGACTAGATACGCTTTTATGGATGAAGGTTGGGCTACAACATTAGAATATCTGATTGGTATTGATGAAAATGGAGAAGAAGCGGCTAAAGAATTTTACAAAGGTTTCCGTGTAAAAAAATGGATCACTGATCCTTCTGCAGAACAGGACCAGCCCATTATTACAATGAGTACACAGGTAAGTGGTGCAGGATACGGTAATAATTCTTATGTAAAGGCTTCCTTATCTTACCTTGCTTTGAAAGATTACCTGGGTGATGCATTATTCAAGAAAGCATTACATCATTATATGGATAATTGGAACGGAAAGCATCCTGTTCCGTGGGATTATTTCAATTCGATGAATGCCGGATCGGGTAAGAATCTGAACTGGTTTTTCCACAACTGGTTTTATACCAATAATTATATCGACCTGAAAGTGGCAAAAGTCTCTCAAATGAATGATCTACTAACCGTGAATGTTGCAAATGTAGGCGGATTTGCCATTCCGTTTGATGCCATACTTTCTTATGAAGATGGAACTACGGAAAAACTTCACTTTTCTCCTTCAGTTTGGGAAAAAGATCAGAAAATGACAGATTTGGCTATTCCTATCAAGAAAAAAGTAAAATCTGTGAAATTGGATGGAGATCTCTTTATGGATTATACTCCGGAAGACAACAGTAAAACCTTATAAAATATAAAAGCTCTATCCTCAGTGATAGAGCTTTTTTTGTCTCAGTGAGAATATCTGGCTGAAACTATTTTGAAGGAGCTTAGAAATAAGCCGTCAATCGTAACCCTAAAGTCACATAATTGATCCTTTCTTTTGCAATTAAGTTATTGAGTTCATTATCCAATTGTTCATTTTCTTCTACAGCATCACTGAAATGATAACGAATAGATGAGTTGATGTGGTTATACTCAGAATATAGAGTGATTCCCAGCTCGGGATTGAACTTGTATGTAAGTGCAGCTCCAGTATTCCAACGGAAAGCCGGTGTAGGTTTATATCTCGCTATTGGTAGCTCATGACTTGGAGAATCTACATGATCGCTTTTGATAAAAACTTTACCACTTGCTGTGGCAGAGTATCCTCCTGTAGCTTTTAGCATCAGTTGCCATTTATCTGAAAAATCATGAGAAAAGTAAGGCCCGATTCCTGCTCCCAAAAATCCTAAAGACTGTGTAATAATGCTGTAATCTCCAAAACTTTCTCCATTTTCCAAAGGAACATGTACAGGTTTGACAGGGAAACTGCTGAAGCTTAAATCTGCACCTACACCCCATTTTTTTGAAAAGAAATAAGCCCCTTCCAAACCTCCTTCAAAACCAGTTTGTTTTTTATCATCCAGTTCAGATTCTTTAAGGAAATTAGTTGTTCCGAAGGCTGCTCCCATTTTTAAAGCTAAAAAAGAGGGGTTGTCATTTCCGTGAATTCTGGAGAGAATACCCAGATTATCTCCTTTGTTTTTATAAATTTTATCAATAAAGAAATATCCTAATTCTGTAGATATGATCCCAATACCTGCTCCGGCAAGTACATCAGGAATCCAGTGTCTGTTATTTAAATTTCTTCCAAGTCCTGTAAGAGCAGCACTTCCATAACCGGCGATACTGTATGCTGGATTTACCATTCCATATTCTTTATGAAGGAAACTGGCGTTGGTAAAAGCCATCGCACTATGCCCTGAAGGGAATGAATTGTTTTTGGATCCATCCGGGCGTTCCACTTTTGCGGTATATTTTATAGAATTTACCAATATAGCCATAATAACTAAACTGGTTCCGTAAGATAAAGTAGCCCGGCCGAGATTGTTTCTGCCCTTTACCCCTGCCAGTTTTAGTCCGTAAACCGTAGCAGCCGGAGCATATTGAAGATAATCATCATATTTTGCTTTAAAGGTAGGAAGATATCGGTTACGGACTTCCCGGATGTTTTCCTTTTCACCCCATGTAGCTGCTGCTGCCGTAAAAAGTATCGCTGGAGCTATTGATTTTTTTACCCATTCTTTTTTCAGAAAAGGAGTTTTATTCTGAACAATATTGTCGGAACTGATTGCTGCCAGATCTTCTTGTAAATTTCTGGACTGAATAGTGTCCTGAGCTTTATAACAGTATAAATGCAATAGTATTCCTGATGCTAATGCTAGTTTTTTCATTCGTAGTGACCCTCAAGTTTAAGTGGCGTAAAAATATAAAAAAAACCTATCCCAACTTGGGATAGGTTTTAAATATTTAAAAAATTTTACTTTTAAAGAACTCTTAATCCGGATCTTGCACCCGAAGAAGCCACAACAGATTGCATTCTAGATTTTTGTCCTGCAGAGAACATAAACATAGCACCGTCATCTACATAGTCCATATAATTCATAAACATAATAGATCTTGACACCCCACTGCATGTATTGTACTGAGGGTAGGTAGGTTTTCCATAGTTCGCTGTAGTTTGTGTAGGAGTATCACTTACAAGATCGTTTCCACAATTTGCATCTCCCCAAATGTGTCTTAGGTTAAGATAATGACCTACTTCGTGAGTAGCTGTTCTTCCTAAGTTGAAAGGAGAGGAAGCACCTGTTTTACCGAAATAAGGAGCCCCAATTACAACACCGTCGTTCCATAATCCCGCAGATTCTGGGAAAGTGGCATAACCAAGGATAGTTTGTCCTGAGCTGGTCATGTTTCCTACAATCCAGATGTTCAGGTAATTGGTAGGATTGGTAGCATCAATACCTCCCGTAGATACTTTTTTCATTGCATCATTAGTAGCCCAGCTTGTTTTGGTAGTCGATTTTCTTACGGTGTTAACCAGTCTGAACTTTACTTTTGTATCTCCTGAACTTACAGGTTTGAATTCTGAAGGAATTTTAGTAACATCACTGTTTGTCCCCGAATAATCGGCATTCAGTACTGCAATTTGTTCAGCAATTCTGGCATCAGAAACATTTTCTGCAGAAGTTCTGTAAAGAACGTTAACAATTACAGGAATTTCTACAGTTCCGTCAGCAAGTACTTTTCCAAGTTTCAAATCATTAGTGAATTTTTCAGTGCTGTTTTCCAACGTTGCAAATCTTTGTCTAAGTTCCGGACTGTTTTTTAATGCTTCCTGTCTTATGGCTTCGGAAGCACATCCTCTTTGAACAAGGCTGGAAGAAATTGATGGCTCATTGGCAGGAGCTTCATTTTGATTCGTAATATTGTCGCTGTTACAAGCTGACATTACACCGAGCATACAAGCTCCAAACAATAGTTTTTTCATATCGTTAATATTTTAGGTTGGGGATGTGAAATTATATTATTTGAAATTGATATGCAAGTAATTTTATTATTTATTTATCAAATCGTTATTTAATAAGTATTTTAGTTGCGTTTTTGATACGGTATTTTAATTTATGTTGGGTTTTAATTAAAATCAATAGTTTATTTTATATTTCACATTTTAGTGTGTTTTTTAGTGTAAAAAATTTCGTGTTTGATTGATTTTATAGAAAATTTTTACGCATAATTTTAATTTGCAAAACCGTTTTTAATAGCAAAAACAGCAAGACCAACCCGGGTTTTCAAATCAAGTTTTTCACAAAGTTGATCGCGATAGCTTTCTACAGTTCTCGGACTGCAGCACATTCTGTCTGCAATTTCTTTATAACTCAGTTCTGTAACCGTATATTTAAGAAATTCTTTTTCTCTTTCTGAAATTTTTATAACGACCTCAGCCTCCTGATCTTTGGTTAGATTGGAGAAGATGATTTTAGAAGCCCATTCCGGATAAAAAAAGCCATCTGTATTTAATCTGGAAAGAGCTGTCTCCAAATCTTTTGGGTGCGTGTTTTTCAGAAGATAACCCTTGGCTCCACATTTAATCATTTTAATCACACTCGTATCATCTCCCTGCATACTGAGTGCCATAATTTTAATACTGGGATGGTTTTTTGTAAGCCATGCCGCTGTTTCAAACCCGTCCATAATAGGCATGCTGATATCCAACAGAATAATATCAGGAATGGTATTGCCTTCTTCAAATTTCTGAATAAGATCCTTTCCGTTTTCAGCAACATAGATCACCTCAAATTCGCTGAAATTACTGATGATTCCCTCTAGTGCTTTGGCAATAAGTATATGGTCGTCAACAATGACTATAGATTTTTTCATGACTGTTTCTTTAAAATGATGTTAAGTGTAGTCCCTTTGTTTTTTTCGCTTTCAAGGCTGAACTGGGCACCAATAATTTCAGCTCTGTTTTTCATATTGGTAAGACCAATGCCATTGGAGGTGATGTGGGAGGTATCGAAACCACTTCCGTCATCATGAATAGTCAGTTCCCAAAGTGTTTCCTCAGAAGTGCTCAGCGTAATATAAATATTCTTGCAGTTGGAATGTTTTATACTGTTCTGAATGAATTCCTGCGTTATTCTGAGTAACATGTTTTTATGAACAAAACCTAAGTCAACCTGTTTAAAATTGTGTTTAAAACTTATGTAGCATTTTTTTAAAGAGTTGGTATTGTCAACTTCTTCTTGTATTAAGGTTACTATTTCTTTCTGGTTGATATTATCATCCGTTAATGTTTTTGATAAACTTCGGAGATCCTGAAGAGATTGATTGATGATTTGTGATACCTGATCAATTCTTTCACTGGCTTCGGATACTTTGTTCTCATACAGCATCTGTTGTACATAGAGGCTTACAAGGGTTAGTTTTTGGCCAATATTGTCATGAAGTTCACGCCCAATCTGCTGCATGGTGGCCTGCTGTATTTCCAGTTGGGTAGCAAGAAGTTCCCTCTGGTGAATTTCATTTTTCCTTTCAATTTCATTCAAATACTCTCTTTTTCGTTGTCTGTAATTTCGAATATAGATAAATATGGCTATTACAAACATCAAAAAAAAGATGTTGAACGAAATAAAGGTTATTAAGAGTTCTGTTTTCCCCATATGAATGAACTTGCGAATAAAATATACATAACTGCTCCCGAGACCTGAAAATATATAAAATAGATATCCCAGATTTCTATGTATTTCCATAGAAGAGAGTTAAAAGCCATGAATGGCTGATTAGCTATATAAAAAAGTGTTACTCCCAGATTAATATAAAACATTCTATTTTTACTGAAATTTAGAATTTCAGATGAGTTAACCTGTTTATAATATTCCATGATTACCAAAGCCATTAAGAGTAGACAGCCTATATTATAATTGAAAGAAAAAATTACTTTCTTTTCGGGGAAAAAAAGAGCCCTGAGAACATATGTCAAAAGATATGCACCCGTCATAATATAGAACAGATTTACTTTCTTTAGAGATTCTTTTGCATACAGCCAATAAAAAAATATAAACTGCAATGGAATCACAAAGTAATTATAAAAAATGATTCTGTCTATTTTAAGCGGTTTTTCACCCCATTTTACAGCCGATTCACATAAGAAGATGATAATAAGATAAATAGCCAGATATTTCCATGGCTGTTTTTTTACACGGTTATAATAAATCAATGAGATTAAAGCAGCTATAGCTTCACCCCAATACATGAATGACGAAAAAATTTTTTGAATCTCAGTCATACTGTTTTTAAGAATATAAATAGCAATTAGTAAGATTCGCCAAATGGAGGAGATGGAGGAATAAGTGTACCACTATTTTCTCCAATCGTTCCGTCATCATCAGAAGGTCCTGTAGGCCCTGTTGGAATTATAGGTCCTCCTCTTTTGGCAGCACTTAGTCCAAGTACTTTATCATTCCCATCTGCTTGAAGAGAATTAAAGTCATAATGATTCGATATACCTTCTTCATTTATTTTTTTAAGCGTAGGTATTAAAACAAGTGTATGCTTTTCTGCATATTCTTGAGGTACAGGATGAGAATCCATAATGCTCCAGTTTTCAACTTTCGGATATGAAGCATAATAGAATCTGATACCAAGATCTTCTTCTTTCGTCTCAGGATTGGTTTTTAACGCTTCTTCTTCGATCATAGAAATAAACTTTTTCAGTTTAGGAAGATCAAACCATATTGAATGGGCATCTTCTATTCCTAAATTGTTATTGATCGTACTCAAATGATTTTGGCGGTAATTATCAATCAGGTTCTTAATAAGGCTGGTTGACATTACCCCTGGTTGTTGCGGATTGTTTGATTCTGCATTCATAGCTTAGTTGTTTATAATATACATCTCAGTTAATATGCAAATTTCGTAAAAAAAAATAGGATTAGACGGGGAATTTCCCTGATTGTTTTACCGTGTTTTTACGGATTGTAAGGAAAAGATAAGCTATAAAAGAAAAACCGGAGAAAACCTCCGGTTTAGTGTTAGATACATGGATATCTTTTAGGATCCCTGCAAACCATTCCAGTTGAGCAGCAGAGTCCATTACGGCAGTTCATATTCTCATCACACATAGCCAGAGCAGGAATTAATCCACCTTCGATTTTCTTTAAATCTTTTCTTTTTAACTTTTTCATACTGATTTTGTTTTAGTTAGTATTTGATTTGAATAGTAAATATACTAATATTTCACTAGTTGTGGATAAAATGTATTGAATAAAAATAAGTGCTGCAAATTTCTTTACAGCACTTATCCACAAAAATAATGTATATGAAAAAAAACTATTTTATTGTTCAGTAGGTCGGAAAACCAAACCTGTTTCTACGAAATAATCTAATGTGATTCTGTCTCCATCATTTACATTTCCGGCAAGAATTTCTTTAGACAGTTTGTTTAATACTTCCTGCTGGATTACTCTTTTCAATGGTCTGGCTCCGAAAGCAGGATCATATCCTTTATCCATCAGATAATCTACCGCATCCTGAGTGAAAGTCATAATGATGTTTCGTTTGGCTAACATATCATTGAATCCTCTCAACTGATACTGAACGATTTTTCCGATTTCTTTTTTTCTTAAAGGCTGGAAAAGTACAATTTCATCAATTCTGTTCAGGAATTCCGGACGAAGCGTTTGTTTTAAAAGATCAAAAACTTCATCTTTTGTTTTGTCCACAATTTCATCCTGGTTTTCCTCCGTAAGATTTTCAAAATTCTCCTGAATCAAATGTGAACCTAAATTCGAAGTCATAATAATGATTGAATTTTTGAAATTCACCACTCGTCCCTTATTATCCGTTAAACGTCCATCATCCAAAACCTGAAGTAAGGTGTTGAACACATCTGGGTGGGCTTTTTCAATTTCATCTAAAAGCACTACGGAATAAGGTCTTCTTCTTACGGCCTCAGTCAATTGTCCACCTTCATCATATCCTACATATCCCGGAGGCGCTCCTACCAATCTTGAAACACTGTGACGTTCCTGATATTCACTCATATCAATTCTGGTCATATTGTTTTCATCATCAAATAAGAATTCTGCCAATGCTTTTGCTAGCTCAGTTTTACCAACCCCGGTTGTTCCTAAAAATAAGAATGAACCGATAGGTTTTTTATCATCACTTAATCCCGCTCTGTTTCTTCTGATAGCATCCGCTACTGCCTGAATCGCTTCATCCTGTCCCACAACTCTGTGGTGAAGCTCAGATTCAAGATTCAATAATTTTTCTCTTTCGGACTGTAATAATTTGGTTACAGGAATACCTGTCCATTTACCAATCACTTCCGAAATATTTTCGGCAGTAACTTCTTCTTTAATAAGCTCGTTCTGATGATTCTGCATTTCAAGTTCAACCTTGGCAAGTTCATCTTCCTTTTCACGGAGCTTCCCGTATTGGATTTCCGCTACTTTGGCATAATCTCCTGCTCTGGAAGCTCTTTCTGCTTCGTGTTTCAGAGATTCTATATCTTTTTTGATCTGGGTAAGATCTTCACTTTTCTGTTTTTCTTTCAGCCATTTGGCATTGATCTCATTTCTCTGCTCGGAAATTTTTGCAATATCCTCTTTCAGATGATCAATTTTTGTCTGGTTGCCCTCTCTTGAGATGGCAGCCAATTCAATTTCCAACTGCATCAGTCTTCGGTCCAGAACATCTAGCTCTTCCGGCTTGGAATTGATTTCCATTCTCAGTTTTGCAGAAGCTTCATCAATAAGGTCAATCGCTTTGTCCGGTAAAAAACGGTCTGAAATATATCTTTGAGACATTTCCACCGCAGCAATAATTGCCTCATCTTTGATTCTTACTTTGTGATGAGCCTCATATTTATCTTTGATTCCACGAAGGATAGAGATTGCAGATTCGGTATCCGGTTCTTCCACCATTACTTTCTGGAAACGTCTTTCCAACGCTTTATCTTTTTCGAAATATTTCTGATATTCGTTCAAAGTAGTGGCGCCAATAGCTCTTAATTCCCCTCTTGCTAAAGCTGGTTTTAAGATATTGGCAGCATCCATTGCTCCTTCACCACCTCCGGCTCCTACCAAAGTGTGGATCTCGTCAATGAAAAGAATAATCTGCCCATCAGATTTTGTTACTTCATTCACAACAGATTTCAAACGTTCTTCAAATTCACCTTTATATTTGGCTCCGGCAATCAAAGCTCCCATATCCAATGAGAATAAGGTTTTGTCCATCAGGTTTTCAGGAACATCTCCACTGATAATTCTATGGGCAATTCCTTCAGCAATCGCTGTTTTACCAACACCCGGTTCTCCAATAAGGATAGGGTTGTTTTTGGTTCTTCTGGAAAGGATCTGTAAAACTCTTCTGATTTCTTCATCACGCCCGATTACGGGATCCAGCTTGCCTTCTGCTGCCAACTCGTTGAAGTTTTTAGCATATTTATTTAAAGACTGATACGTTTCTTCCGAACTTGCAGAAGTGGCCTTGCTTCCTTTCCTTAATTCTTTTATCGCGCCTTCCAATAGGTTTTTGGTTACGCCCATATCTTTCAGCATTTTGGATACTTCAGAATTGGTTTCAAGAAGTGATAACCATAAATGCTCAATCGTTACATATTCGTCACCCATCTTTTTGGCAATATTGGGTGCATCCAGCAATACTTTGTTGCCAGATTGCGAAAGGTAAATATTTCCTCCCTGTACCTTTGGAAGTTTTTCTAAATTTTCACGATTGCGCTCTCTTACTAAATTGGCATCTGCTTCAGATTTCTTCAGTAGGAAAGGCGATATATTTTCATCCACCTGGAAGATACCTTCAAGGAGATGTTGAGGTTCGATACTTTGGTTGCCCAGTTCCATAGCAACCTGTTGTGCTGCCTGGATGGCTTCCTGTGATTTTACAGTATATTGGTTTAAGTTCATATTTTTATATATTTTTGGTAATGGTTTGTTTAAAGTTTAGTTTTTAAAAAACATCAAGAAACCAAATTTTGAGGCTCAGTTTCTTAATGCCATCAATTATTTAATCATTTATTCGATGACTGTATCGCAAAAACTGTTCAATTATTAAATTTACAAAAAAATAGGACAAAATTTCCGGATATTGTATTTTTAACGGAAATTTAACTTGACAAAATTTCCGATTTCGTAATTATTTCTTTGAAATCCATGAACAAAAAGTCATATCAGAAAAACAGCGAGAGTTTAAAACCTGATCGTAAAGAAGTGTTGATTTGTTTTTATCATAAAAAACGGGCAGTTTAATTCAGAATAATTACTTTTGCATTTTACCAAATGGAACTTAAAGAAAAACAAAGAAAAATATTAGACGTTGCAGTAGAACTTTTCAAAGAGAAAGGCTATATGGGGAGCTCTGTGAGAGACCTGGCTACGAAGCTTAATATAAAGGCAGCATCGCTGTATGCACACATCCGTTCAAAGGAAGAAATTCTGGAATGGATTTGTTTCGGCATTGCTCAGGAGTTTTTCGATGAGCTTCAGGAAGTAAAGAATACAGATATTGCTCCAAGAGAAAAACTGAATCTCTTACTGGATAAACACTTATCTGTGGTTTTAAAAAACCGCGATGTTACCCATATTTATTCTAATGAATGGAAGCATCTTGAAGAAAGGCTTCCCGAATTTGTAGAATTAAGAAAAAACTATCAACAAGAAGTTGAAGAACTGATTTCTGAGATTTACAGAGCTGAAAACTGGGAACTGAAATCGCCTTCATTTACCACAAGATTTATCCTTCATACTTTAAATAATTCCTATTTCTGGTTCAAAAGAAGCAGTGATTCTACTGACGAGATTACCGATGAAATTAGAGATAAAATTCTTTTTGGCCTGCTAGGAAACCAGCATTCCTAGGCTTTTGGTAAAGAAGATCATTAATCAATTTTACATTATACGTTTTACAAAAAAAAGCATTTAGCTTTTATTTTGTTATTTAGAATCATTCAAAATATGACAAAAGTCATAAAAATTTTGCCAGCTTCCAAAATCTTTTTAAATTTACACCTAACAAATGTTAGTTAGTTTTATGGATTTTTCAGTTGAATATCTGGAGCTGGGTCAGTTGAGACAGCTTCAATCCGACCGGTTGATCAACCTGATCAGCTATTTAGGAGAGAAGTCGGAATTTTATAAAAAGAAATTTGATGAATTGCAAATATCTCCACAGGATATAAGGTCGATTGAGGATATCGCTAAACTTCCTATTACTTACAAACAGGATTTAAGAGATAACTATCCGTTCGGATTATTTACCGTTCCTAAAAGTGAGCTTCAACGTATTCACTGCTCAAGTGGAACCACGGGAAAACCAACTGTTGTAGGATATACCAAAGAAGATGTAGATCTTTTCAGTGAAGTGGTCGCAAGATCTTTACATGCGGCCGGAGCAAGACCGGGAATGCAATTGCACAATGCTTACGGTTACGGAATTTTCACAGGAGGTTTAGGACTTCATTACGGAGCTGAAATGTTGGGTATGAGTGTTCTTCCTATTTCGGGAGGAATGACAGCGAGACAGGTAGATCTGATTGTAGATTTTAAACCGGAAGTGATTTGCTGTTCACCATCATATGCTTTAACAATTGCAGATGAGTTTGCAAAAAGAGGAATTACTGCGGACGAAATCAGTCTTAAATATGCGGTACTGGGTTCAGAACCATGGACGGAAATTATCAGAGGTCACATTGAAGAAAGATTAGGCGTTCATGCAACCAATATCTATGGATTGAGCGAAATTATCGGACCTGGAGTTTCCATGGAAGATTTTGAAGAGAAAGGAGGAGCTTATATCTGGGAAGATCATTTCTATCCCGAGATTTTAGATCCGGTTACCAAACAGCCGGTTCCTTTCGGTGAAGAAGGCGTATTGGTGATTACTACTTTAACGAAAAAAGCAATGCCGCTTTTACGTTATTGGACCAATGATATTACAAGCCTTTACTACGATGAAAATGCTAAGAGAACAATGGTGAAAATGAAGCCGATCGTTGGAAGAGCAGATGATATGCTGATCGTACGAGGAGTAAATGTATATCCAAGTCAGATTGAAGATGCTTTCTCTTATGTAAAAGGAGTGGTTCCCAACTATTATTTGACACCGGTAGAGAAAGAACATATGTGTATTGCTTTGGATATTGATGTTGAAATAGATGATGAATTGGTAAAAACTCAGAAAATAGAAGCCAATACCGATGATTATTTTAATTTTGTCGGCAACTTTGGAAAAAATATAGAAAACGAAATAAAAAAGAGAGTAGGAATTACAACGAAAGTAAAAGTTCATGCTCAGGACAGCCTACCGAAGTGCGAAGGTGGAAAAATTAATAGAATACTAAAAAAATAATGAATTCATTTTATAAACTTAAAACAGTTAAGGTTCAGAAAGATACTTCCGAAGCAGTGAATGTAGCGGTAGAAATCCCTGAAGAACTGAAAGATAAGTTCAGGTTCAAACAAGGACAGTATCTTAATTTCCGAATGATGATCAACGGAAACGAAGAAAGACGTTCTTACTCTATCTGCAACGCTCCAAGTGAAAAAAGCAATACGCTGGAAGTATTGGTGAAATTGCTTGAAGGCGGAAAAGTATCAGGTTACTTCAATGAACATCTTCACATGGATGAAGTGCTGGAAGTAATGCCTCCAATGGGTGGATTCAACACGTCTTATCACCCTACCAACGTGAAAACTTACGTAGGTCTGGCTGCAGGAAGCGGAATTTCCCCTGTTTTATCCAATATCAAAGAAAGTCTTTATCAGGAGCCGAATTCAAATGCTTACTTGTTCTACAGCAACAGAAGCATGAATCACGTGATGAAGAAAGCCGAAATTGATAAATTGGTGGAGACTTTTAAAGGCAGATTGAAAGTTGTTTATTTAGTAAGCCGTGAAAAACACGAAGATCCAATTTTTGAAGGAAGAATTTCTCCTGAAAAATTAGATTTACTGTTTGAAAGATATACAGATATCGATGTAAAAGAATCTACTTATTTCATTTGCGGACCTTCGGAAATGATTAAGGGAATTGCAGACTATCTGAAGAAAGATAAAAAAGTACCTGCTATTCAGGTATTATTTGAATATTTCACCGCTCCGGATGAAGAAAATACGGAGGAAATGAGTGATGAATTCAAGGCTATTGCCAATATTGAAAGTATGGTAACGGTAATCATTGATGATGATGAATATTCGTTCCACCTTAATTCCAAAAAAGAGAGTATCTTAGATAAAGCATTGAAAGATCAGCTTCCGGTTCCTTTCGCATGTAAAGGAGGCGTTTGCTGTACGTGTAAGGCGCAGGTTCTGGAAGGAGAAGTTTTCATGGAGAAAAACTATGCACTTACCGAAGAAGAAGTAGCCAGAGGCTTCGTTCTTACCTGCCAATGTCACCCGACAACCAATGTGGTGATGCTTAATTATGATGTTTAATTCAATTTGAAAATGTACTAATTTGGAAATTTGAAAATTGGTAATAGCAGTTTCTCTAAATAATTTTCAAATTAACTCATTCTCAAATTCTCAAATTGAAAAAATTATGGACTTAGAAAAATTTGTTCAATACGTTCACGAAGAAAATAAAGTAGAACCAAAAGATGTAATGCCAGACGATTACAGAAAACTATTGGTTCGTCAGATTTCACAGCACGCCCATTCCGAGATTGTAGGAATGCTGCCGGAAGCTAACTGGATTTCCAGAGCCCCTTCATTGAGAAGAAAAATGGCTCTTTTGGCGAAAGTTCAGGATGAGGCTGGTCACGGTTTATACCTTTACTCAGCTACTGAAACTTTAGGAGACGGAAGCATCAGAGCTGATAGAGACGCTACTTATGACGATATGCTTGAAGGAAAAGCAAAATATTCAAGTATTTTCAACTACCCTACCTTAAGTTGGGCTGATATCGGTGCTATTGGCTGGCTAGTAGATGGTGCTGCGATTATGAACCAGGTAATGTTGATGGGGAACTCTTACGGTCCTTATTCAAGAGCCATGGTGAAGATTTGTAAAGAAGAATCTTTCCACCAAAGACAAGGCTATGAAATTCTAATGGCATTGTGCCGTGGTACAAAACAACAGAAAGAAATGGCCCAGGCTTCCTTAAACCGTTTCTGGTGGCCGGCTCTAATGATGTTCGGACCTAATGATGACAGTTCGCCAAACTCTAAAATTTCTATGAATTACAGAGTGAAAAGAGAAAGTAACGACAGTCTTCGTCAGAGATTTATCGACGTTACGGTTTCTCAGGCTGAATTCTTAGGATTAACCATTCCGGATAAAGATTTAAAATGGAACGAGGAAAGACAACATTACGATTTCGGTGAACTTCCTTGGGGAGAATTCATGGAAATCTTAAAAGGAAACGGTCCTTGCAACAAAAAGCGTATCGAAACCAAGAGAAAAGCGCAAAGAGAAAATTCTTGGGTAAAAGAAGCTGCGGCAGCTTTTGCAGAGAAACAACAAAAAGAAGTAATATAATAATGTAACAATATACCAATGTAGAAATGTAACAATCATTGTCATGCTGAGCTTGTCGAAGCATCTCATTGTTAAACTGGTACATTGATACATTGTTAAATTAATTTGACTATGGCAAATTTAGATATGTGGGAAGTGTTTATTCAGACTAAACCGGGATTATCTCACAAACACGTTGGAATTGTACAGGCACCAACAGCAGAAATGGCTTTGCAGAACGCAAGAGACGTTTATACAAGAAGAAAAGAAGGAACTTCTGTTTGGGTAGTTCCAAGCAAATATATTGTGACTTCAGAAGGAATTGATAAAGAAGCATTCTTCGATCCGGCTGATGATAAACTATACCGTCATCCAACGTTCTACGACATTCCAAACGACGTAAAAAATATGTAAAATAGCTAATGGCTGTTAGCTGCTTGCAATTTGCTAAAAGCTATATGCCAAAAGCCAAAAGCTAAAATAATGAACCCATTATATAATTATTTATTAAAACTAGCAGACGACAGTTTCATTATGGGACAACGTTTGTCTGCGTGGTGCGGTGAAGGTCCTTACTTAGAGGAAGATATTGCATTAACGAATATTGCATTGGATGAGCTAGGTCAGGCGAATAACTTTTACGTTTACGCTTCAAGAGTGATCGACAACGGAAAAAGTGAAGATGATATCGCATTTTTGAGATATGAGCATGAATATGTGAATGCACATTGGGTGGAACTTCCTAATGAAGATTATGCACAAACTATTCTTAAAGTATATGTATTATCCGTATACCAGAAACTGATGTATGAGGCATTATCCAATTCTGCTAATGAAGAACTTTCGGCAATTGCTCAAAAATCGTTGAAAGAAGTAAGATATCACTATACGCATTCATCATCTTGGATGAAAATCTTCGCTCAGGGAACAGAAGAAAGTCGTGAACGTTTGGTAAAAGGCATTGAAAATATCTGGGAATATACAAAAGGTCTTTTTGCTAAGACAGAAGGTGAAGACGATCTTGTTGCTTTAAATATTGTTCCCAATGCAGACGCTCTTTACGAAGAATTTCTTGCCATTACGAAGAAAGATTTTGCAGATTTCGGTTTAGAATATCCTGAAAACCCGTTCATGCAGCCAAAATCAAGAACAGGATACCATACAGAGTATTTTGGATTTATCCTTTGTGAACTTCAGTATATGCAGAGAGCGTATCCTGGATGCACGTGGTAATGAAAAATCTATGAAGCGGTTTTTGTTTTTTTTATTATTTAGTTTAATACTTACATCTTGTTCAAAAGAGCAAGGAAAAACGAAAATAATTAAAAATATCTCAGATTTAAATGATCTGTTTAATTTAAAAAACTATAAGACTCAGGTTAGGCTAAAAGTTAATGATTCTATAGATCATATAACGGCTCAATGGCATAATTTCACTTTAGCAGGTAATTTCGACACTAAAATGAATAATAGAACAGGAATCTGGACTTTGAAAAATAAATTGAATTCTAAGGAAATTCTGATTGATTATATTATTTTTAGTAAGGGTGATATCTTTAAAAATCAAATTATTTTTAAAGAACACAATAAAATTGATTCTTCAAAAAGTAAATTTTATATAGCAGAAGAAAAATCTTTTAGACATATACTACTAAAGTTCTTTTCACCTAAAATGGAGCAGGAAGTTTCAAAAGAAGCAAAAGTTGGATATAGAATATTAAGAGGTTCAAAAGTTCTAAAAGATGATTCTTTAACTTACAAAAACAATAAAGATGGAATATATCTTACTAATATAAAATTTGACTTTCAAAAGGGAGATGAACTTGCGGGCGCTTTTAGTGAATTTGTAATGGCAAAAGATCCTATAAGTAAGGATAGTCTTATAATGGGAAATAATTCAATATATTTTATAGAAAGATTTTGAAAAACCTTTTAGATTTATTAAAAACAATTCCCGATCCGGAAATTCCGGTCATTGATATCGTGGAGTTAGGAATTGTAAGAGATGCACAAGTCACAGGAGAAAATACCTGTGAAGTCATCATTACGCCTACTTATTCTGCCTGTCCTGCCATGTTTACCATTGAGGAGGATATTATCAAAATGATGAAAGAAAATGGATGGGATGCGAAAGTATTAACCAAGATGTTTCCGATCTGGACAACAGACTGGATTACTGATGAAGCGAGAGAAAAACTCCGGGTGTACGGAATTACACCTCCCGAAAAAGGAGCAGACGAACATCACATCGGGAAACCGAAAAAATGTCCGCGTTGTGGTTCCGAGCATACCAAGCAGATCAGCAGATTTGGATCTACCCTGTGTAAGGCATCTTACCAATGTTTAGACTGCCTGGAACCTTTTGATTATTTTAAATGTCATTGATGAGTTATTCATCAATCCAAAACAAATTTTACGGCTATGCAAAGCATAACGAAGGAATTGTTAGAATGTTAAATTATTAGACGGTTACGTTAATTTATATTGTTAAATTAGTGCGTTGTTAAATAATAAATTAATAAAAACTATGTATACACAACTTGATATTGAAACGCATTTTGACGGGAAGCTTAAAATCGCCTATCTTAATCAACCGGAAACCATGAACGCCCTTACCAAGCCGGCTTTAGCAGATCTTAAAGATTTTGTTAAAGAATGCAGCGAAGACGAAACGGTAAGATGTGTGGCCATTTCCGGAAGAGGAAGAGCATTTTGCTCAGGTCAGAATCTGGATGAAGCTTTTGTAGTAGGCAAAGAACACCACGATCATGACATCATCAGAAAAATTGTGGTAGACTATTATAACCCTTTGGTAATGGAAGTTACCCGTTGCAAAAAACCGGTTATTGCATTAGTAAATGGTCCTGCAGTAGGAGCTGGTGCGATGTTGGCTTTAATTTCAGACTTTGTTTTAGCCAATGAAAAAGCATATTTTGCACAGGCGTTTTCAAATATCGGATTGATTCCTGATACAGGAGGTACCTATTTCTTACCGAAGCTTCTAGGCAGACAATTGGCCAATTATTTAGCATTTACAGGTAAAAAATTATCTGCAGAAGAATCTAAAGCTCATGGTCTTGTAGCAGAAGTTTTCACAGAAGAAGAATTCGTTCCGAAATCTATGGAAATTCTTGAAAGAATGGCAAATATGCCAACAGCAGCCATTAAGCTTACGAAAAAAGCTTTTGCCAATTCTTATAACAACACCTTGAAAGAACAGCTTGAGTTGGAAGGAGATCTTCAGCAGGAAGCAGCAGAAACAGAAGATTTTTTCGAAGGGGTAAATGCCTTTTTACAGAAAAGAAAACCTAATTATAAAGGAAGATAATTAATTTGAAATGAGTTAATTTGAGAATTTGAAAATGAGAAATGACAAAGAAAATATTATTGTAAATAAGACTTTTGATTTTGCACTCAATATTATTGAATTTTCAGAAGATTTATACGAAGCGAAAAAATTTCCTTTGGCAAATCAAATTTTTAAATCAGGAACTTCGATTGGAGCCAATGTTAGAGAAGCTCAAAATGCAGAAAGTAACGCAGATTTTATTCATAAATTAAAAGTTGCAGCTAAAGAAGCTGATGAAACAGAATATTGACTTTTGCTATGCTTAAAGTCTCCATATTTGAAATCTCCAAACGAAAAATTAATATCTGATTTAAAAGAAATGCTATTAATTCTGTCTAAAATTATTTCAAGCTCAAAATTAAAATAATTTTCAAATTAACTCATTTTCAAATTTTCAAATTTAAAATATGAATGTAGGAATTATCGGTGCCGGAACGATGGGAATCGGCATTGCACAAGTAGCCGCAACGAACGGATGCAAAGTATGGGTGTATGACGCCAACGCAAAACAAGTAGAAACGGCAACGGTAGGTTTGGAAAAAACCTTGACCAAATTGGTTGATAAACAAAAAATTTCGGCAGAGAAAATGACTGAAATTTTGGCTAATATTTCCATTGCTACAGAATTGAAAGATTTCAAAGATTGTGAGCTCATTATAGAAGCCATTATCGAAAACAAAGAGATCAAAACCAAAGTGTTTACAGAGCTTGAAAACTATGTTTCAGAAAGCTGTGTGATCAGTTCGAATACCTCATCCATTTCTATCACCTCTCTGGGTGCAGAACTAAAGAAGCCGGAGCGTTTCATCGGAATTCACTTTTTCAATCCGGCTCCATTGATGCCTTTGGTTGAGGTGATTCCTTCTTTATTAACAGAAAAATCATTACCGGAAAAAATTTATAATCTCATGAAAGAATGGGGGAAGATGCCTGTTATTGCCAAAGATATTCCCGGATTCATTGTCAACAGAATCGCCAGACCTTATTATGGAGAAGGACTGAGGATTGTTGAAGAAAACATTGCTACACCAGAACAGGTGGATGAAGCCATGAAAACGTTGGGTAACTTCAAAATGGGACCTTTCGAATTAATGGATCTTATCGGAGTAGATGTCAACTTTGCCGTAACAACAACAGTTTACAAAGATTATTTCTACGATCCGAAATACAAACCATCATTATTGCAGCAAAGAATGTCTGAAGCAAAACTTCACGGCAGAAAAACTGGAAAAGGTTTCTACGATTATAGTGAAGGAGCCGAAAAACCTGTTGCTCAGAAAGATGATGCTTTATACCAACAGATCTTTTTAAGAATCATTTCTATGCTGATCAACGAAGCGGTTGAAGCTAAAAGATTAGGAGTTGCCAATGACGAGGATGTCGAACTGGCAATGCAGAAAGGAGTTAATTATCCAAAAGGATTATTAAGTTGGGGTAAAGAAATAGGGTATGCAAAAATTTCCGAAACTCTTCAGAATCTTTACGAAGAATATCAGGAAGAAAGATACAGACAAAGTCCTTTGCTAAGGAAAATGAATTAGATAATTTGAAAATGCCCCAATTTGAAAATTGATTATAAAAGGTTTTCATTTTCAAATTTTCAAATTTATTTAATTTTCAAATTAAGATTATGAATATAGATGAATTCAGAGAAGAGCTGGAGACCAGGCTTTTAATTGAGAAACAGTATTTAACTCAGGAAGCTTCCTCTGTTGATGAGCAGGAAAGACTTGAGTTATTAGGAAAGTTTAATGAAAAATATAAAGAGCTGATTAAAAGATTAGCCAACGAGAACGGAATTGATTTAAACGAATCCTATCCCTCTGAAAATTCATCAGATTCACAAAACCTTTCATACGGGCAGATCATTCTGGGGAAAACCATGAACGTTTACGACAGATTATCCGATGAACTGTATGAAGAAATAACAAACATATAATTAACAGAAATGAATCCAAGACAAGTAGCAGATTATATGTTCAATCAGGATGAGTTTTCCCAGTGGATGAATATCAAAATGATTGAAGTAAAAGAAAATTACTGTTTAATAGAAATGCCAATCAAGAAGGAGATGCTGAATGGGCTTAAAACAGTTCATGGTGGAGTTACCTTTGCGTTTGCAGACTCTGCGCTGGCATTTTCTTCCAACAATACCGGAGATGCTGCCGTGGCATTAAACTGTATCATCAATTTTACCAAAGCAGGAAAAGAAGGTGATGTTTTCAGGGCAGAAAGTATTTTGGTGAATGATACGAGAAAAACAGCTGTTTATGATATTCAGATTACCAATCAAAATCAGGAGCTGATTGCAAAATTTGTAGGAACAGTCTACAAAATCGGGAAAAAAGTAACCGACTTATAAAAAACTAAAACCAGACACCAGATTAAACAGAATGAAAAAAATAGTGGCACTGCTTTTCGGAATTTCAACGCTTCTGATCAACGCTCAGCAGAAAGTAAACGAAACTTTAAAAAAAGAGCTGGATGGAATCATGAAGGAGGATCAGGGCTTCAGAATGCTTTACACTTCTGATACAACACCTGAGAAACGAAACGAGATTCTGAAAGATTTAAATATTGATCAAAAAGAATTTGAAAAGAGAGGATGGGAAATGGTAGCAGAACATGATAGCCTGAATATAAAGACAATCGAACGTATTATTTCTCAATATGGTTATCCTGGGAAAACACTTGTGGGTGAGCCTACCAATACAGCTGCCTGGTATGTGATTCAACATTCTACCAAAATTGGAAAATATCTGCCTCTCATTAAGGAAGCCGGAAAAAAGAAAGAAATTCCTTTTACCTTGGTTGCGATGATGGAAGACCGGTATCTGATGAATCAAGACAAAGAACAGATCTACGGAACACAAGGAAAAGGCGAAATGACAAAAGATAAAGACGGAAAACAAATCTTTGTGAATTTCGTATGGCCGGTGGAAGATCTTAAGAATGTTAATAAAAGAAGAAAAGAAGCAGGGTTTGATGTCACCTTTGAAGAAAATGTCAAAAGAATGTTTGGCCCAGATTTCAAATATGAACCTTATACTTTAAAACAGGTTTTAGAATTAAGAAATAAAAACAAATAAATCTGGAATTGTTACACGGTTACATTACTGGATTATTATATTAAAATATTTATGAACAACGTATACATCATAGACTATGTCAGAACTCCCATCTCAAAACTGCAGGGAGGGTTATCAGAAGTAAGAGCCGATGATCTGGCTGCTATTGTGATTAAAGAAGTAGTAGCAAGAAATCCTGAAGTTCCTGTAGAGGAAATTGAAGACGTTATTTTCGGATGTGCCAATCAGGCAGGTGAAGATAACAGAAACGTTGCCAGAATGGGACTTTTATTAGCTGGTCTTCCTTACAAAATTGGAGGTGAGACTGTTAACAGACTGTGTGCTTCAGGGATGTCAGCTGTAGCGAATGCGTTTCGTTCCATTGCTGCTGGAGAAGGAGAAATTTATATTGCAGGAGGTGTAGAGCATATGACGCGTTCTCCTTATGTGATGTCAAAACCAAGTGCAGCTTTTGGTAGAGACAGCCAGATGTTTGATACTACTTTCGGATGGCGTTTCATCAACCCTAAAATGAAAGAATTATACGGGGTTGACGGAATGGGTGAAACTGCAGAGAATTTAGCAGACATGCACCAGATCAACAGAGAAGATCAGGATAAATTTGCCCTTTGGTCTCAGCAGAAGGCTACGAAAGCTCAGGAAAGTGGTAGGCTGGCAGAAGAAATTGTAAAAGTTGAAATTCCTCAGAGAAAAGGGGATCCAATCGTTTTTGAAAAAGATGAATTCATTAAACCTAATTCTTCTATGGAAGGATTGGGGAAACTTCGTCCGGCTTTCAGAAAAGAAGGAACAGTAACAGCAGGGAACGCTTCAGGAATGAATGATGGTGCTGCAGCTTTGATTTTAGCAAGTGAAGAAGCTGTTAAAAAATATGGTCTAAAACCAAAAGCGAAAATTCTGGGATCTTCCGTAGCAGGTGTGGAACCAAGAATCATGGGAATCGGACCTGTAGAAGCAACTCAAAAGCTATTGAAAAGGTTAAACCTTTCTCTGGAAGATATGGATATTATCGAATTAAACGAAGCATTTGCTGCACAGGCACTGGCAGTAACCAGAAGCTTAGGGCTGAAAGATGATGATTCAAGAATCAATCCAAATGGTGGTGCTATCGCTATTGGTCACCCACTGGGAGTTTCCGGAGCTAGAATTGTAGGTTCTGCCGCAATGGAACTTCAGAAGCAGGATAAAAAATATGCATTGTGTACCCTTTGTATCGGAGTTGGACAGGGGTATGCAATGGTGATTGAAAGAGTTTAATAGGAAAATGTGCTAATTTGAGAATTTGAAAATGATATTCAACATGCTTCAAATTAGCTCATTAATTTTAACATTTTACGTTTTTTGAGTAAAATGCTTTTGCATACGGAAAATATGCAGAAATATTTTCAAAAAGCTCAAAGAACCTCGTGTTAAAAATAATTTTCAAATTATTCCATTCTCAAATTTTCAAATTTAAAAAAAATGAACATCTACTCATACCACGGGATTCGTCCCATTATAAAACGAACTGCTTACATTCATCCGCAGGCAGTGATTATCGGGAATGTAGAAATAGGCGAAGAAGTCTATATTGGTCCCAATGCGGTAATTCGTGGGGACTGGGGGAAAATTATCATTAAAGACGGAGCCAACGTACAGGAAAATTGTACCCTTCACGTTTTCCCAAATATAGAAACCATTTTGGAAGAATCTGCACACATCGGGCACGGAGCAATTATCCATTCAGGACATATTGGAAAAAACTGTCTGATCGGAATGAACTCTGTGGTAATGGACAAAGCCTATATCGGTGACGAAAGTATTGTCGGAGCATTAGCCTTTGTACCTGCCAATTTCAGATGTGAGCCAAGAAAACTGATTGTAGGAAGCCCTGCAAAAGTGATCCGTGATGTTTCTGATGAAATGATTCACTGGAAAACAGAAGGAACAAAACTATATCAGGAGCTGGCAAGAGAAGGAAAAGAAGCTATTCTGCCATGTGAACCTTTTACAGAATATGTTCAGCAAATCCCAACCAAAATTGTGGATTACAGCATCTGGGATGATGTAAAATAATAGTTCAAACCTTATAGGTTTTAAAAACCTATAAGGTTTGAACTTACCAAAATAAAAACACACAAAATGAAAAATAAATGGCTAATAATACAGAAAATTTTGAATTTGAAGGTACATATCACATTTTCTCTCATGTAAATGGGATTGAAGTTATTTTTCGTGAACCATCAAATTATCAATTTTTTCTGGAAAAGGTAGAAAAATATATTCTTCAGGTCGCTGATATTTATGCTTATTGTCTGTTACCTAATCATTTTCATTTGTTGTTAAGATTTAAGAATTTTGATGATGTGAATAGTGAAAATGAACATCAGTTTTTAATGAAGCATTTTGGTAATTTATTGAATGCTTATGCTAAAGCTTACAACAAAAAATATAATAGAAATGGAGCTCTTTTTCTGAATGCGGTAAAACGAAAGAAAATATCTGATGAAAAATATTTATTGAAAGTTTTCCATTACATCCATAATAATCCAATAAATCACGGATTTGTAAATAAAATTGATCAATGGAAGCATTCTTCGTATAATTCATATTTGAATCCTAAAAAAGAAAGTAAATTGAATAGAAAGGAAATCATGCAGTATTTTGATTCGCTAGAAGTTTTTAGAAATTATCATAAGTCGACTATTGAATATGATTTTTTAAATTTTGAATAATTGCTAATAATCAAACCTAACGGGTTTTTAAAACCCGTTAGGTTTAATAAAATTAAATATGATTAAAAAAATTGCACTTGTATGCAGCATAATGTTTGCGGTGGGTTGTACGCTGTCAGCACAGACGGTTACGACAAAACCGCTTACCATAGGAGAAGTGAGGACTATTAAGTCCAAAACGTTAAATGAAGACAGAACACTGAATATTTATCTTCCACAGGGATATGATAAAACAAAATCATACCCGGTGATCTATCTGTTAGATGGAAGTATGAATGAAGATTTTATTCACGTAACAGGATTAGTACAATTCTTTAATCAAATGTATTCCATGCCGGAAACCATTGTGGTGGGGGTAGCTAATATAGATAGAAAAAGAGATTTTACCTTTCATACAGATTTGAAGGATTTACAGAAAGACTATCCTACAACAGGACATTCTGATAAGTTTATTACATTCATGGAAAAAGAACTAAAGCCTTATGTGGAAAGTCAGTTTAAAACTACAGACAAATATCTTTTCGGTCAGTCTTTGGGAGGACTTTTGGCAACAGAAATCCTTTTGAAAAAACCGGAAATGTTCAATAACTATTTTATCATCAGCCCAAGCTTATGGTGGGATGATGAAAGCCTTTTAAAGCAGGCTCCTCAATTACTTTCTAAATCTGCAGATACAAAAAAGTTTGTTTATGTCTCTGTAGGAAAAGGAGAACATCCGGTGATGATAAAAGATGCTGAAGCTTTCTATGATGTTTTGAAAAAAGCAGGAAAGAAAAACTGGACATTAGAATATAAAATGATGGAAACAGACAACCACGCAACCATTCTTCACAGAAGTTTGTATGAAGGATTGGTGAAAATGTTTCCTTATCAGGAACCGAAATAAATCAGTTTCAGTTAATGAACATTCTGAAGAAGTACTGGATCGTAATATTGATTTTTATAATCATTATGAATGTTCTTGCACTTTATCTGGTAAAAGAATCAATAGGAATTTCAGATGTTTTGGAACATGTTGAATCAGATGAGGTAATTGCTAAATTAAAGCAGAAAGACAATTTTTACATGTTGTTTGTTGAAATTGTTATCATTTTAGACGGCTGGCTGGCACTATTTATCCCTTATTTGATTATTAGAAACTTTATTAAAAAGAATAATATAAGCAAAAAGTAAAAAACTATATGGAAAAGTTAAAAAACTATATCTACGGAGAATGGGTAGAAGGTACAGGAAGCGGAGTTCCTTTGTACAATGCCGTTACAGGAGAGCAGGTAGCTGTTTCTGATACTGAAGGGCTTAATTTTGAGCAGGCTCTTGACTACGGAAGAACCGTAGGATATAAAAACCTTTCTTCAATGACTTTCTACGATCGTGGGGAAATGCTGAAAAAAGTAGCACTTTACCTGTTGGAAAGAAAGAAAAAATACTACGAACTATCATACAAAACAGGAGCAACTCACGTAGATTCTTGGGTGGATATTGAAGGAGGTTTCGGAACTTTCTTTACTTATTCCGGATTGGCAAAAAGAATGCTTCCTAATACTTCGTTCTGGGTAGATGGAGACACTCAGAAGATTTCCGCAAACGGAACTTTCTTGGGAACTCACATCTTAACACCTAGCGAAGGAGTTTCTGTACAAATTAATGCCTATAACTTTCCGGTGTGGGGAATGCTGGAAAAACTCTCTACTTCATTATTAGCAGGTGTTCCTTCTATTGTAAAACCATCTCCTTTCGGATCTTATCTTACGAATGCTGTATTCCAGGATATGATTGAAAGTGGAGTTTTACCTGAAGGTGCCGTGCAGTTAGTCTGCGGAGAGCCGGGAAATATTTTAGATTATGTACAGGACGGAGACTCTGTATTATTTACAGGTTCAGCCCATACAGGACGAAAATTGAAATCACTTCCTTCTGTGGCAGGAAATGCAGTTCGTTTCAATATGGAAGCAGATTCTTTGAACTGTTCTATCCTTGGATTGGAAGCAAAACCGGGAACACCTGAATTCGATCTATTCATCAAAGAAGTTCGTAACGAAATGACGACAAAAGCAGGGCAGAAATGTACTGCGATCAGAAGAATTATCGTTCCGGAACATTTAATAGGTGATGTACAGAATGCTTTGTCTAAAGCTTTGGATCAAACGAAAATCGGAAACCCATTAAGCAGAGAAACCAAAATGGGATCTTTGGTGGGAAGACAGCAGTATGAAGAAGTTCTGAGAAAAGTAAACATCTTAAAATCAGAAACAGAACTTGTCTATGACGGAAAACACGAACTGGTAGATGCCAGCTATGAAAATGGAGCATTTATGAGTCCAAAATTATTCCTGAACGACAAGCCTTTCGAAAAAAATATCTCTCACGATGTAGAAGCTTTCGGGCCGGTATCTACATTAATGCCATATAAAGATGCCGAAGAAGCAGCTGCATTGGCAAAAAGAGGAAAAGGAAGTCTGGTAGGATCTATCATATCTCATGACGAGAACTTTATCGCAGAAACTTCCTGGAAAATGGCTTCCCAGCACGGAAGAATCTTTGTGTTAAACAGAGATAACGCCAAGGAAAGTACAGGCCACGGTTCACCACTTCCGACATTGATGCACGGAGGTCCGGGTAGAGCAGGTGGAGGAGAGGAAATGGGCGGACTGAGCGGTCTTCATTTCTTCTTACAGAAAACTGCTATTCAGGGATCACCGGATGTACTTAAGGCAATTACTAAAATTTATCAACAAGGAGCAGAGAAGAAATTCTCAGACAAACATCCTTTCCAAAAATATTTTGAAGAAGTAGAAGTAGGAGACTCTTTAGAAACAGCAGGAAGAACAGTTACTGATGCAGATATCGTCAACTTCTCCAATGTTTCATGGGATCATTTCTATGCACATACCGATGCTACAAGTCTTACAGGGACCATTTTTGATAAAACCGTAGCTCACGGATATTTCATTCTTTCAGCGGCAGCAGGATTATTTGTTTCAGGTAAAAAAGGACCTGTAATTGCCAATTACGGACTGGAAGACTGCAGCTTCTTCAAACCTGTATACGCCGGAGATACCATCACGGTTTATTTAACAGCAAAAGAAAAAATCAACAGAGGAGTAAAAGGAAGAAACATTCCTTCCGGTGTTGTAAAATGGCTGGTTGAAGTCGTTAATCAAAGAGATGAGGTGGTTTGCGTAGCAACGATCTTAACATTGGTGGCAAAACAATCCCCTTTCATCGACCTGAATGTGAAAAATATTCAAAAGATGCTTAATGGATTAACAGAAAGTACTTCTCCACAATGGGGCAAAATGTCTCCGCAGCAGATGATTGAGCATTTGGAGCAGGCAGTATTGGTAAGTTTTGGAGAACCTGAAGCTGAAAAATGTTTCACTCCTGAGGAAAACCTTGAAAAATGGCAGGATTCTCTTTACAACCACAGAACAATGCCAAAAGAATTTACGGCTCCATTCTTACCAAAAGACGGATCTCTTCCGGAACCTACCCACAAAAACCTGGAAGCTGCAAAAACTTCTTTCATGGATAACCTGAAGAAATTTGTAATCTACTACAAAGAAAATCCACAGGCAGAACACATGAATTATGTATTCGGGAAACTGAATAAAGAAATGTGGGAATTGATGCACAGAAAGCATTTTACGCATCATTTCCAACAATTTGGATTGATTTAATTCAAAATTATAATAAAATTTCCCCTTCAGGTTCATTCTGAAGGGGATTTTAATTTGGCAGGAAATAGTTAAATTCATACATATTCTTTTAATCATGAAATCTTTAAAAATTACGTTTGTCTTTTTTGCTTTTTCATTTTTACTCTTTTTGTCCTGTTCCGGAAATCCGAAACCTGATAAAGAAGGCTATTTTTCTGAAGAGAAATTTGTTGATAGTTTGAATACTGGAGTAAAAGGAAAAACTAAAGTTGAATTTGAGAAATTCAGGCATACAGGTAACGGAGATGTATTTGTGTCAATTAATTTTTATAAATTAGAAAAGAAGTGGGTAAAAGGTGAAAAAACTGATATTGACATCTGGCGACTGACGAACGGTTTTAAATTTGATAAAGATGGAATATCTGATCTGGATGTTCAAATCTGTGACTTCAATAATGATGGTTTTAATGATATAACCTATCAAAGTGCTATCGCTGGAAGAGGAGGGAATATAGTGATGACATTATTTGTCTATGATCCGAATAATAAAAACTTTATTCACATTAAAAATTCTGAATCCTATCCGAATTTAACCTATAATAAAAAATTACACTGTATCAATTCTTTAATTTTAACAGGTACTACTATAACCGCTTTTCTGAAAATCAGGAAAGATTCTCTGGATGAATTTGCACGAGTTGATGTTTCCGATAAAATAATAATAAAAGAAAAAGATTCCACAGGTAAGTTCAAGATTCTCGAAGAAAAACCATTCAAAGGAAATGATGAAGACTTTTATAAGACTTTTAGAAACTATAAACCTTTAGAATATTAACTTTACACAAGTAAGGACTGAATAGTTCTTGATATAATAAATAAAATAGTATGGAATTACAATTTTTTAAAGACTTTGATTTTACAGGCTTCTGGGATGAAAGCAGCTATTCACAAAGAGATTATATTGAAGAATTTCCGGATGATGAAATGATCGCTTCTGTTGAAGAAGAGCTTGGCTATAAACTTCCTGCATCTTATATCGAACTGATGAGAATTCAAAATGGAGGATTGGTAGATAAATGTTGCTTTCCAACTACAGAAGGTACTTCCTGGGCAGACGACCATATTGCGATGACAGGAATTATGGGTATTGGAAGAAAGAAAACCTATTCTGTTTGTGGAGAATTAGGAAGTCAGTTTATGATTGAAGAATGGGGATATCCCAATGATGGTATTTATGTGGGGGATTGCCCTTCTGCCGGACATGATATGATCCTTCTGGATTATTCCAATTGTGGGAAAGACGGAGAGCCGGAAGTAGTACACATAGATCAGGAAGATGATTATAGGAAAACCTTCCTTGCCAAAGATTTTGAAACTTTTATCAAAGGATTAAAAACAGAGGGCGATTTTGACGATGAGTAAATGAATAGTATCTTTAAACCTCAAATCATAAAATATAAAAATAATGAACGAAAATTGGATGCAAAAGTGGGAAGAAGTAAAAGACATTTTGACTTGTCCTACAGATCTGGAAACCTATTTTACTTCTGATAAAATTATGGGACAGAAAATGGAAACGATGGCAATCGGAAATGTTTCTCTTCCATCAGGAAAAGTAATTGTAAGAGATCCGTTAGTCTTCCTTAAGGTAGGAGAGCAGCCTTATTTTGTAGAAGTTCCCAAAGGAAATTTCCCTGTAACTGTTGCTGTAGTAAAACTTGAAGAATGGGGCGATCGCTATGCTGCTGTAAAAGTAGAGTTTTCAAAAGAAAAACCTGTTGTGTACAGAGAAGCATTGATTGGTGTAGAAAAACTGGAAGACATTAATGAAGGAGATTATTTTGGATTTTCTGTAGATGCAGGATTAGGATGTATTACCGACCCTGAAGTTCTTCCATATGTGGATAAGTTTAGGAAGGAACTAAATGTAGACAATATGTATGACAACTATTTTGCAGATCTTTTTGCCAAAAGCTATAAAGAAAACCCTGCAAATCAGAGAGAGTTGGGGGATTGGATCAGCTGGACCGTTCCCCATACGGAATACCAGATTCCAATGTTTGCTAGTGGAGTAGGAGACGGGACGTATCCGGTTTACTTTGCTTATGATGCACAAGGAAAAATATGTGGTCTTTATATTCAATTTATTGATATTGAATTAGCACTGTCCGAAGAGGACGAAGAAGAGGAAGAGGAAGATGAAGACGATGAGGTTTCTGATCAGCCGGATAATTTTATCTTTTTAAAATAATTTTTTCATGAATAAAACTTTTGCAGATCAAGTCATTGAATTCAATACAACATTGAATTATTCAGGAGCTCTACCTGAAGGCTTCGAAGTCCTGAATCCGTATCTGGATAATCCTGAAACGATGGAAATCATGCAAAAGTTTTATCATAAATATTACCATGATTCCCAGAAAAGGAAATTTATTGTAGGAATCAATCCAAGCCGCCATGGAGCAGGTGTTACGGGAGTTCCGTTTACCGATACAAAAAGGCTTGAAAGCATTTGTGGAATTAAAATGCAAACGGCCCACACCCACGAAGTTTCTTCCGTGTTTATGTATGAGATGATTGAAGAATACGGCGGCGCAGAAATCTTTTACAAGGATATTTATATCAATTCTCCGTTTCCGTTGGCGATCGTTAGAAAAACAAAAAGCGGTTGGCTTAATGCCAATTATTATGAGGACAAAAAGCTGTTTGAAGCCGTAAAGGATTTTATGATCGAATCTTTAAAGAAACACATAAGTCTCAATCTGGATACCTCTGAAGTTTTCATCCTTGGTAAAAAGAATGCCGAGTTTATTTCAAAATTAAACAAAGAAGCAAAGCTGTTTGATAAGATGACAGTTCTGGAACATCCAAGATATATTCAACAATACAAGTCCAAAGAAAAGCAATTGTACATAGACAAATATATTCTGGCTTTGAAGAAGTAAACCATTTCTTCAATGACCTTCATGATCATGTTTTTTATTAAATTGACCTTATGAACGTTTTCCCCACAAACACTGCTTTTAAATACAGTTGGCGGACTTATCAACAAAAATTTCTGGATCACCTTGATGAATATCTCGTAGACAATCATCTTCACATTTCTGCACCTCCGGGTTCGGGAAAAACGGTGCTGGGACTGGAAATGATGGTCAGACTCGGGAAACCTACTTTGATTGTTGCTCCCACATTAGCCATAAAAAACCAATGGATTCAAAGGTTTTGCGAACTATTTCTGGATACAGAATCGATCCCGGAATGGATTTCCTCAGATATTAAAAACCCAGGGATTATCACTGTCACAACCTATCAGGGACTTCATTCTATTTCAGAATCTAACGAATCAGAAGAATCGTCGGAGAAATCTACGAGAATTTCTGCTGCAGAAATGCTCAAAAGGCTTACAAAGCAAAAAGTAGGCACTCTCATCCTGGATGAAGCTCATCATTTGAAAAATGCCTGGTGGAAAAGTTTAATGGAAGTGAAAAGCAACATTAACCCTACCGTTATTGCACTTACCGCAACTCCTCCTTTCGATGTTTCAGGTACAGAATGGCAGAAATATATCCAGCTAAATGGCCCAATTGACGTTGAAATATCCGTTCCCGAGTTAATGATTGAAGGAGATTTGTGCCCTCACCAGGATTTGGTTTACTTTACCCTTCCATCAGAAGAAGAACAGAAAAAAATTGAGTATTACCATACACAGGTCTCTTCTTTTTTTGAAGAAATTAAAAAAGATAATACCTTTTTAAACGCTATTGAGCAGCATCCAATCTATCAAAATCCTATAGAGCATTTGGATTGGATCTATGAAAATATATCTTCTTATACTTCCGGGCTGGTGTATCTTAATTTCAGAGGAAAAGTAATTCCTGAGATTCATTTCGAAATTATTGGCGATCAGCAAAAATATATCCCTGAATTCGATTTCTTCTGGATGGAAGAACTTCTGGATTTTTACCTGATCGTAGATGTGATAAACTTTAAAAACTTTGAAGAACATCGTACCGATCTTGGGAACAGATTAAAAAGAAAAGGCTTTTTTGAACAGAAAACGATCAGCTTTTATAATACTAAAAACCTGAGCCAAATTCTGAACTCAAGCATTGGTAAACTTCAGGGAATAAAAGAAATTACCGACTTTGAGTTTTCAGTCTTGAAGGAAGACCTCAAAATGGTAATCCTGACTGATTTTATTAAAAAAGAATATCTGAATAATGAATCTCAGAATCATCTTCTTCTCGATAAAATAGGAGCTGTCCCGATTTTTGAAAAACTCAGAAGAGAAAACACTCAAAATAAAAAAATAGGAGTGCTTACGGGCAGTCTCGTTATCATCCCCGTGAGTGCAAAAAAGATATTTGATGATTTATCTTCAAAAAAAGGAGTTTCACGTGTCTCATGCATTCCGCTTACCTGTGATGAGAATTATTTGATCGTCAGTCTTTCCGAGCAGATAAAACATGATATTGTACATATCATTACCGAGCTTTTTCAAAACGGTGAAATTCATGTTTTGATCGGTACAAAATCCTTACTCGGAGAAGGATGGGATGCGCCCAAAATGAATACACTGATTCTTGCCAGTTTTGTAAGTTCTTTTGTGCTTTCCAATCAGATGAGAGGACGAGTGATCAGAACAGAGCAAGATAATATCCATAAAACCGGGAATATCTGGCATTTGGTATGTTTCGATTCTCATAATTCCAGTGGTGGACAGGATTTGAATATCATGAAAAGGAGATTCAAAACTTTTGTTGGAATTTCCAATAAAGAAAATCCTACCATTGAAAATAATTTTGAAAGGCTGAATAGCGGTATTATCGAAAATAAAGAGCAGATTGCCAAGATCAACCGGGAATCTTTTGCTCTGGCAGAAAACAGACCTGCACTGATTCAGCGTTGGAAGACTGCTTTGGACAAAGGAGATATCTTAGTGGAGGAAATAAAAATTCCTTCAGGAAATATGACTGAAATGGATGAGATGAGAATGGATTATCTGGGGAAAATGACCGGAAATTTGAGTAAAGTGATGATCTCTTCATTTATTTTATTCTGGCAGGACCTTTTGTTAGGTTTATTGAGAAACGTACAGTCAATGGGGTCTATAAAGAGCTTTTCTATATTTGCATCTCTGTTAGGAGGAGTAGGTTTTCTGGTGTATGGAGTGAAATTCTACAGATCTTTCAAACTATATTTAAGATATAAAGATACTGCCAAACAGATTGATTCTCTGGCTGAGGTAGTTGTATCAGCACTTATTTATGAAAGAATAATCCGAACCCCATTTGAAAAACTTAAAATTGTAAGTTCCTCAGATAATCATAAAAACGCGTTCTGCTATTTGGAAGGAGGAAGCCAATATGAGAATTCCCAGTTTATCCAAACCTTACAGGAATTGATTTCCAAAGTGGATAATCCCAGATATTTAATAAAACAAAAGAGAAGACGTTTTTTTAAAGCAAAAGATCAATATTTCCCGGTACCCGAGATTTTTGCCAAAAACAAAAAAAGTGCAGATTTTTTTAAGAAATCATGGGAAAAAGCTGTTGGAGAATCTGAACTGGTATTTACAAGAACAGTGGAAGGCAGGAAAATTTTGCTTAAACTAAGATTTGAAACATTACTAAAGAGAAACGGAAGGATAGAACATTTGCACAAATGGACAAGATAAACCCTGAAAAATATCTTTCAAAACTTTAAAAAACAAGGCTGCTTCGTAATGAGGCAGCCTTTAAGGAGTTATAAATTAAAATCTTTAAATGGGGAACAAATATCGGGGTTTCTTTCCTGGTCTTAGTCTTTAATAATTTTGGTTGATTCTGTTGCTGTTCTAATGATGTAAACTCCTTTTGGAAGATCCGAAATATTGATTTCATTATTTCCTTTCTGAGTTTGTACCGTTTTCAGCATTTTACCATCCAGACTGTAAACTTTAGCTTCATTAGCTTTTTCTGTGATGATAGAAACAGGTCCATTGGTTGGGTTAGGATAAACAGCCAAGTCTTTTTTAGTGCTTTTAGCCTCTGAAGTGCCCAATACCAGATTGCTGTCTTTTACCCAAGTGAAGGCATCCAGTGCTACATATCGGAAACCTCCGTTTGCCGTAATTTGAAGCTCGTCAATAATAATGTTTGAGTAGTTTTGTCCGTTCAAATTAGTCAGATCAATCAATGTATATCCGTTGGTTGCACCTAAGCTTGTTGCAAATCCGGTTGTTTTAGTTTGTGTGAATTTTGTTATTCCACTCAATTTTCCTGTAACGGTGATGCTTCCTGTTACAGAAAGATCAAGATTCAATGCGGATAGATACATCCAGAACCTGTTTACCTTAAACAGATTGGAAGTAGTCTTAATACTGAATGATGGTGGAGATTGTGAATCATTAGAATTATCAATATATCTATTGTCATTTGCTGTTCCGCTCCAGCCCGTTCCCGGGAAGTTTGCCTGAATATCAAAAACACTTACATGAGAAATGATGTTGAACGTCACACCATTGTCAGTAAAGTTTGTGCTTCCATTTTGTTCCGTTTCAAAAGTCTCTGTAGAGGCCTGCCCGAATGAAAAAATTGAAATGAGCAGACTACAAATTGTTAAAAAAGTAGTGCTTTTCATGATTTTGGTTTTAAATGTTAGGTTATTATGATAAATATTAGCTTCTTGGAGGATAAACACCTTCCACGCAGATAATATAGTTTAAGCCAAGGTATGGTGGCATATTGTTTACGGGTATATTTTGCCCTACAAAAGCAATACTTTGACCATTAATAGCAGTGTCAGGATTGGCATTGTTTACATAGCTTGTAACAGCATTGAAATCTCTTCCTACCTGATTTCCTGTAATAGCGATAGATGTTGCCGCACTCGGAGTTGATGAATTGGCATTCTTGTTAGCCACTTTCAGTTGAAATCCGCTTCCGATACTTGGCATATTGGATGCTAAAAGTGTGTTTTGTGTGGTACCAGCCACTACTCCCAAAGGATAGAATTCGTTAGCATTTACATTTCCAGCTCCCAAGGCCATTCTTCCTTTAAGGTTGGGAACTGCGAAAGTGGTGATTCCATCACCTCCATAAGTCGTTCCTAGTATAGAAAATAAAGCGCTGTTATTGGCGATTCTTAATAAGCTTCCGTCGCAAAACATCCATCCTCTAGGGGCAAAGTTTCCTGCAAATAGCTTCACAATTCCAATGTATTCGTCCATGGTAAATTTTTTTTAGTGTATAGTTTCTTACTCTTTTCCGGCTTTTCAGATTCCGCCTTTGGTTGTTGATTTCTTTATCCAAAGGAACAAATTATCATAAAGTGATACTAGCGTAGAAAATACCAAATTAAACACTCCGTATTTCTACGTAATTTTGTAAGAGGAAGCCTAATTAATTTACAATTTTATCTTCTTTAAGTTTCTCGGAACGAGCGGTATTTCGTATTTTTGTAAGAATCCAATAAAAATGAAAATGAGCGAATTTGTAGCATCAGAAATTAAAAATAATATTGCCGAAATCAGTTTCGGAACTCCTAAAAGTAATTCTCTTCCAGGGGCTATTTTAGAAAAACTTGCCCAAACTATTCTTGAAGAAGGTGCAAAAGATGAGGTGAAAGCCATTGTAGTGAAAAGTGAAGGTGAAAAAGCCTTTTGCGCAGGAGCCAGCTTCGACGAACTTTTAGCGATTGAGGAACTGGAAGCGT
Organism: Chryseobacterium sp. JK1; assembly: GCF_050632815.1. Classification (NCBI taxonomy): domain Bacteria; kingdom Pseudomonadati; phylum Bacteroidota; class Flavobacteriia; order Flavobacteriales; family Weeksellaceae; genus Chryseobacterium; species Chryseobacterium sp. JK1. The sequence continues at coordinate 78,714 of NZ_JBODRU010000008.1, forward strand.
CCACTCAGTTTTTCGGAGGGTTTGCCAAAGTTTTGAATGCCATGAGACAATGTGGAAAAATAGTAGTAGTTAGAGTTCAGGGAAAAACGACCGGTGGGGGAGTTGGTATTGCTTGTGGAGCAGATTATTGTTTTGCAACCAAAGATTCTGCGCTTGCTCTTACTGAAATTAATTTGGGAATTGGACCTTTCGTTATTGGTCCTTATGTAGAAAGAAAAATCGGAAAGTCTCAATTCTCAGCGATGGCTATTGATGCTGATTTCAGATCTGCAGATTGGGCAGAGCAACACAATATTTATCATTCTGTTTCAGATACTATTCAGGAAATGGATGAAAAACTGGAAGTATTTTTGCAGACATTGGCTTCCAGAAGCAGTGATGCTTTAGCTTTAATCAAAAAGGTATCATGGGAAGGAACGGATCATTTCAATGACCTGATGCCTGCAAGAATTCATATGAGCGCAAGCCTTATCTTAGAAGATTCTGCCAAAAAGAATATCGAATCTATCAAAGAAAGACTGAGAGCAAAATAATTTTCATCTCATAAAAATACAAAGCCGTTGATTTGTTCATCGGCTTTTTTGTTTTTCTAAAAATATTATTTCTTTCGAGTGATGGCTCAACTGCAAAAATTTCTTGAGAATTTTTATAAAATTATTTTGTTGGTTGATAAAAAACAATAACTTTGTAATTCAAAGTTCTTTTTATGAATTCAAAAAACTATCACGAAGACTTATCACATATCCGATCTATGATGGAACGGTCTTCAAGGTTTATTTCGCTCAGCGGTCTATCGGGAGTGGTTGCCGGATTGGCGGCTATTATTGGTGCTGTTTATGTGTATTATGTTTTTCAGAGGGAAGGGATCAATTATTTTGATGGCGACAGAAATATTTTTAAACCTGCTTTAGTCAGAGAACTTGTATGGATAGGAATCATAATTCTTATTGCAGCAGTTCTTAGTGGATATCTCTTTACGGCCAATAAAAGTAAAAAGAAAGGGTTGAAGATCTGGGATGCTACTACAAAACGTCTGCTGATTACTTTTGCAGTGCCTTTGGTTGCTGGAGGATTTTTTTGTCTGGCACTTCTTTACCATCATCTTTTTGTTTTTGTAGCACCAGCTACCTTGATTTTTTACGGATTAGCACTAGTGAGTGCAGAACGATACACCTTAACAGACCTGAAGTATCTTGGATATCTTGAAATTATTTTAGGATTAATTTCTTTATTCATCCTGGGTTGGGGATTGGTTTTCTGGGCAATAGGCTTTGGTGTTTTGCATATCGTATATGGGTTGATCATGCATAAAAAGTATAAATAGTGGGGGTAGGCTTTGTCATTGTTCTGCACCTTTTCTTATTGTCTGTTGTTGGTTTTATTGTTGGTATTGTAAGTTCGGTGGTTACTTATTTTGCTGGTAAAAAAGAAAGACGCAGATCAAAAGTAGTAGTGGCATTCATGGCACCGTTTGCCTTTTTGTATACTTTTTATATTGGCGGCCTTATTGGGGTATCAATACTTGCTGATAGGAAAAATGTTGATATAGGAATTGGAGATGACTGGCACGTTCCTTTAGAGAATAACCATATTCTTTCATTTCTGGAATTGGATGAACCGGGAGCTATTGTTGAAAAGAGTGGGAGATCTGTAGTTTGGGATGTTGTGGCAATTGAAGAAAAAGGAAATCAGGTTGTAGGGAAAAGAGAAAACAATCAGTATTTTTCTTATGACACCCAAACAAATGAGGTTCATGAGTTTAATACGGAGTCTGAACTGAAAGCAGCCAGCAATGATAAAGAAATTAAACTGATGAATGTTTCCAAATTTTATTCAGAGAAAAAAAGTGGATTGATCAGTACCTGGGAATATATATCAATTGCAGTTTTTTCATTACTGATAAGCGTTGGTGCAATTAATATGACCAAACATATTGTCTTTTTCACCGGTGAAATGTTCGCCAGGAAATTAAAATAAGCGTATGAGAAAATGGACTGTTTTTTTATCCTTATTTTTGCATGGTTTTTTCGGAAAGTCTATTCTGTGATAGAGAAAAAATTGAACTGTAACCATGATTATATATTACTGAGAATTTAAAAATAAATGATAATTTCTGCTGTGTAAATTGTCTCAATATAAATAAGATAAATTTAAAATGATCAAAATCAGCCAACTTAATAAAGAATTCGAAAGCCGTGTAAGATTGGGCATTATGTCCGTTCTTATGGTTAACGACTGGGTTGATTTTTCCGAAATGAAAGCTTTACTAGAAATTACGGATGGTAATCTGGCCAGCCATAGCAATGCTCTTGAGAAAGTAGGCTACATAGAAGTGAAAAAAGAATTTGTAGGGAAAAAACCAAGAACCTCTTACCGTGTTACACAAAGTGGAAGACAGGCCTTTACCGAACATCTGGATGCTCTGGAAAAATTATTGGGACGCTAGTCCTATATTTTTTTGAAAATTTACTTTGAATTACAAAGTGCTTTTTATTTTAAAATTAAATAATATGATGACGCAAAAACAAAAAACATGTACAGTATATGCCATTCCATTGGTTGTACTCAGTATTCCATTGCTTGGAAATCTATTTTCTAAGGAAGTTAACTCGTCTGGAGCAGATTTTCTGATTGCAGAAGTGTTGCTTTTTACAACAGCTTTTCTCATCAATCTGGTCAGAAACAGGATAAAGAAACAAAGTCAGAAAGTCTTGATTACTATTTTCATTTTGCTGGCTCTCACATTAATTTGGCCCAAGCTGGCAGTAGGTATTTTCGGAAGTCCGTTTGCAGGAAGCTAAAATTAAGTTTGCTATTAATTCTAAATAATAATGATGAAAGATTCAAAAATAATAAATCTAGGCAAGGCAGTATTCGCAGTATTTTTTTCAGTGGGAACTTTTTGCCTTTTAGGAGCATTAATTACAAAGGATGATTGGTTTGCCGGAGCAGGCTATTTTTTAATCTTTTTTGGAGCGCCAGCCAACTTATTGTGTATACTTGGACTTTTGATATATAGTGCTATAGATACATCAAAATTCAAAGAATGTATGACCGCCATACTCATTTTGACTGCCAATATTCCTATCGCATTTATTTACGCTGTTATAGGTATTAGTCTTTTCTTTTAATATCCATACTATTATGAAAAAAATACGCGTTCAGTTTCTGCTTTTTGTGTATGATAAAACTCAAAGGTTATACAGAAAATACTTTAAAAAGAAAAAAAGACAATGGCAGTTCAATGAAAAACAGCTGCTTGAATTCCAGGAAGATTCTCTGGGAAGAAAATTGGGAGAGTTCTATAAAAAACATGGGTTTTCTATGATCCCTAAAATGGAAAATCATGATGTTCATCATTTGATCACGGGTTGCGGAACCAACTTCGAAGACGAAATCGCGATGCAATATCTTTTGCTGGGGAACGGAAAGCTTAATGCCCATCTTTTGGCAGCAATTGTTTTAGGAACAGTAATCTTACCTGAGTATGTGTCAATTTATATCAAGGCTTATCGAAAAGGACAAGGCATGAGAGCTTTTCATCATTGGGATTTTGAAGGTCTTTTGTGGCAGAATTTTGATCATGTGAAAGATTTTATTTTCCAGAAAGATACTGCTGTACTTTATTAACACTGATTCTATGAAAAAAATACAATTCAGCCCGTTAGGAGAAAAAACATTTTTGATCTCCTTTTTAGCCGGAAGCTCTTTACTATTCCTGTACTGGATTACAAAGGCCAACTTTCTGGTCATAGTGGGCTTTTATTATGTCATTATTGCAGCAGTTGTTAATCTGCTTATTCTTCTATATGAACTGATGGAGTTTCTTGGCAATATATCCGAAAAGAAAAGCTCCGGAAATTCGGTTTTGCTGATGCTGGTCAATATTCCTATTGTACTGGTATACCTGAACCTGTTTTTCAGTTTTTGCTAAGCTTCATTATAATATGTCATTAACCCTTTAATTTTTAAATATTATGAAAACACATCACTATATATTTCTTACAGCCTTTCTTTTTGTTATTCTTTTCTATGATCAGGATATTGGGCTGAACCTTGGAATTCTGGGAATCATTTATGCTGTCCTGACTTTGTTTAAAACACCAAAGAAAAACAGAACCAGGTTGGTGTATATTCTTTCTGCCACAAGTATTCTTTCGGGGGCTGCTTTTGCATGGTACGGAGACTTTCCTTCTTTTCTGGCAGTGGTAAGTTCACTTCTTTTGCTTGCTTATAAATCAAAAAATAAAAGAATGAAAATCCTCCTTCTGGCTCCTGTTTTTATTGTAAACAGCTGTATTTCGCTCTGTCGCTTTTTAAATTTTGATAGTTGGCTTCCTCAAAGAAAAATTCCAGGATTGTGGCAGAAAACATTGGCTTTCATCTTGATTCCGCTATTGCTGGTTTCTGTATTCTTTGGAGTGTATTCTGTAGGGAGTAATCATTTTGCCTCACTTTTTACCGATTATGAGTTGGATATTAACCTATGGCAGGTATTCTGTCTTTTTGTTTTAGGATTTTTTATCGCTTTTAATTATTGGAATTATGCTGTAGAAAGAATGATTTATAAAACTAATCATATGATAAGCAATAATTTTCAGAAAGATTCCCAAATTCCAAAGGCTACCTATTCTTTTCTGGATCTGGATTCTGAAAGAATGAGTGGCGTAATTTCCTTTCTTTGTCTGAATATTTTATTGATTTTCTTCATCATCACTTACAATTATGAACAGTTTTATGAAGTATCTAAAACACCGGCCCAGCTTTCCGAAGAAACTCATGAAAGGGTAAAGGCGGTTATCCTTTCAATTATTATGGCCATTTTGGTAATCATGTTCTATTTCAAATCGGGCTTTAACTTCGATCCTAAAGCAGGATTGATGAAAATTTTGGCAAAAATCTGGATTTTCCTGAATGCTATTCTTGTATTATCTGCCGCAGTGAAAAACTATGAATATATCGTTCATTATGCTTTTACCTACAAAAGGCTGGGCGTTTTTGCTTTCCTTGCGTTATCGCTGATTGGTCTTGCATTGACTTTTATTAAAATTCAGAACAAAAAAACAAATGCATTTCTGTTCAATACCATGGTGTGGTATTTCTACGGAACTGTTTTGTTATGCAGCTATATCAATTGGGGAGGTTTTATCATTTCCCAAAATATGAAACGGAAAAATTTTGTGATCGATTACTATTTTTCGACCGTCAACTTCAGCGAAAAAGATTTATTGAAATATGCTGAAGCCAAGAATGATCTGCAACTTAAAAAAACGATACAGGCGAAGATAAAAAGAGAGCAAAACAAAAGAAATCTTTCCAAAATCCTTTATTATCAAACTATAGAATAGTACGGTCATGAAAAAAATAATTGGATCTCCAAGAGTCAAAATGAATATGCTGCTTATATTTATGACTTTGTTTTGTTTCAGTCTTTCTGTTTTCAGATATTATATCAGTGAAGCAAAGGTCTTTCTGTTTCTCAACTGGAATCTTTTTTTGGCTTGGATTCCCTTATTATTAAGTTCTTTTATTGTGATTTTTAAGATTAAAAGTAAAATATCTCTGGCATTCATTATCATCATCTGGATATTGTTTTTCCCCAATTCTCCCTATATCCTCACAGATCTTTTTCATTTGAGGGCAAGAAATGCAATACCGATCTGGTATGATCTGATTGTTATTCTTTCTTATGCATGGACAGGGCTTATCTGTGGTTTTATAAGCCTTAATGATATAGAAAAAAGACTCTTCAGTTATGGTAAAAAGAATGTTGTGAATGGGTTGATTATATTTTTCCTTTTTATGAGCAGCTTCGGAGTATACCTGGGAAGATTTTTGAGATGGAACAGTTGGGATGTCCTCAATAATCCTTTTGGCCTTTTTAATGATATCGTTGTCAGATTAATTTATCCTCTTGAATATACTAAAACATGGGGTGTTACCCTGCTGATGGGAGTGATGCTGAATTTTATGTACTTTACATTTAAATGGATGGAAACAGGGAATCATGATAATATGCAGCCCAAAAAGATGAATCATTAAATGAAATTGGAACAGTTTTAGCATTTAAAAGGATCAACAGAATGATACATAAACATTCTAAAAATTAATTATTATGAAAAAAAGCCTGTTGTTGATCCCATTGATTATTCTTTCATGTAAAAAAGAATCTGCCGTTCCTGAAGTATCAGGCAAAGATTCTGCTGTAGTAACAGAAATGCCGGATTCTGCTTATAAAAGAGATTCTGTAGCAGTGAGACAAAAAGATTCAATTATTAACAATGCTCCGGCTACTAAAGAAGTTTTGCGTAAAGGAGTGATGAGAAGTGAAAAAGAAGGACAAATTGTAAGAACAGCAGATGCTTCCCAGCTACCATTTACCTTAGGTGAAGCATTTACCGATGATAATCAGGAATTGGTATTGAAACTGACTCACTATGAGAAGCCCAACCTCAAAGCTAAGATTTCAACAAAAGAAAAAGATTTTAATATACGCTTCAATCAGATAAAATTGCCAAATGGAGACTATGACGGTCCTTTTGGAAGAGACATTACCTATGAAACTCCCGGGAAAGGAGAAGTATGGTTAATTATCGGAAAAAGTAATATGGCTTCAGGAAATACCAAAGGAAGCTTTACCGTAAGTGTAGAATAAGCCTGCAAAAATTTGGTACAATTTCTGCAAACTATATAGAGAAGTTTAAAATTTAAAATTATGAAAAATATCGTTCTAACAGCAGTGGCCGCATCATCTGTACTCGTAAGTTGCGGGACTGTACAGTCGCTGGTTCAGAATACGTTTCCATACACAACGAATGTTTTAGTGTCTACAGGAGTACCTGCAGATAAAGAAGTTTCTTCCACTGCAACAGCAACCAATGTGCAAACTTGGTTTGGAGGAAATAATAATGCCAAGATTAAAGATGTAAGAATCTCTGATGCCAAGATTTCTGTAGCATCACCTTCAGGAGGAAATCTAAGTGCATTCAAAACTGTTAAAATTTATGTTTCATCGGCGGGAACCAGAGAAAGGCTTATTGCTTCACGATCCAATATATCTACAGATACTTCCAGCTTAAATCTGGATCTGAATGATACAGGATTCCTGGACGAAATTGTAAAAAGTTCAGGCCTTACCATCAGAACTGTTTATGAACTGAGAAATCAAACTTCTTCTGACATGAACATTAAAGTGGCACTTAATTTCAGCAGCGTCCCTGCGAAATAATTTATAAAAACTTGTGAAAAAACGCCTTTCAGAATTTCTGAAAGGCGTTTTTAATACATTATAGTTTAGTGAACTTTTCCACAACTCTTCTTGAACCGTCATTGATATTGATCATATACTGACCAGTCGGCAATGTTGAAACATCAATTTTCTCATCCGATGAAACAGAATTTCTGATCACCGTTCTTCCCTGAAGATTTACAATTTCAAAATCCAGTTTTTTATTTTCATTACTTTGAATAGCAATATAGCTGGAAGTAGGATTAGGATAGATCTTAACCTCTAGAGCACTTAATGTGTTAACCGGTTTTACGAATTTACTTTCCAGTTGAAGGATTGCATTTTTTACATTTGGGAGAGGACCTATTTTCTGATTAGCCACCGTACCACCCTGAGGAATTCCTGTAGAAATCAAGAGGTTTTTCATGGCGGCCGGAGTAAGGTTCTGCCCCGTATTCTGACGGTAAAAAGACTGGATAAGTATCGCTGCGGAAGCTACAGTAGGCGTTGCAGAACTGGTTCCACTGAAATAATTATACGTTCTGTTGTCATCATTATCATATTTGGCATAGGATCCGTAACCTGCTGCCAAAACATTGCTTCCCCAGCCTTGTACATCTACCCGGTTTCCGAAGGTGCTGAAGCTCAGCTTTGAATGGGTTGTATTCGGTGAACCTGCCCCTACAATAATCGCCCCACTGTTTCCTCTTGCATTGTATGTCGCGTAAAAAGGGTCATCAAGGTTTTGATTTCCGTTCCCCGCTGCTGCAATGATGATAATTCCAGAATCTGTAGCCGCTTTGGTAAGATCCCAGATTACTTTATCATATTCTGCTGGACAATATTGGCCATCTTTACCACCTGTCTGCATTTCATACAATATAATATCGCCGGATTGCGAAGCATTGATGGATCTGCTTACTGCCGAAGCCCGGTTATACCCTAAAGTTGTCCATTCCAAATATCCTTTGATTTCGGAAGCACTGTAAGCCGCTCCGGTAAGTCCGATATTATCCTTTACCGACCCTAAAATACTTGTCACTGCAGTTCCGTGATCACGATAGTTATTGGCTGATAAACCAGAATTTGGACTATATCCCGGTTCCAGTTGTATAGAATTTTGATTGGCCAGCATTTCATGGGTTTTATAGAAACCATATTCTACATCACGAACCCTGATATTCTGCCCGGTAATTCCTCTTGACCAGGCATATTTTGCGTTAATTCCAGGATTGTCATTCAGATAGGTTTGTACACTTTCCAAATCTGGTGTAGCCACAAACATATTCACCAATGGTGGCTCTACCGGCGTACTGCTCATCACTGAAACATATTCTATTTCAGGAAATCTTTCCAGTGTCTGAATAATTTTCTGTGAATATTCCAGGTTTTGAAAAGGAAGCTCAGCTTTATAGATTCTTTTCAGCTTTTCTACAGATTCTCCTGAGTTACCAATGGCCTGGCTGCTTCTGGACATTTCCTCCAGTTTACTTTCCGTGAAGGCAAGATCATACGTAAATGAAATATTGTTTTCCCTTGAAAATTTTTCCAAATCGGCGTTTCTTGTGAAGGCCATTTTCTCAGAATTGATTCCTTTGGAGAAACATACATACACTGTACTGTTCATATCATTGGACTGTATGGAATGGTTGTCCTGTCCAAAAGAAAGGGTGGAAGAGAGCACAGATAATGCGAAAAAATGAATTTTTGTTTTCATATTATTTTTATTAAATGGTTGTGAATGTGTTTTGGTTTATATCAAAAATAATAATAAAAACATAATAAAATCACTTTTTCGTGAATTTTAATAAATAATTTTCATACGAAAAAATAAACCCCAAAGAGGGTAAAATCTGTGGGGTTTAAGGTGTTTATATTGTATTAATAGAGGCAGACTGGAAATGCTATTTTAATTGTCGTCAAACCAGTTCAGCCTGTTTTTGTGATAAATTACTTTCTTTTTATTCATAATCTGGTATTCGATACCGATACTGTCGTTATTGGCATTGATCAGTTTTGCTTCCTGAATGGGCAGTTGTTTTTCGTCAACATATATTTCCTGAGAAGGAGGGATTATCTTTTCTATAGTATCTAAGTAGGGATCTCTGGAAATTTTTTTCTCAAAGATTCCTTCTTTTTTATAAATCGTGATCATTGGATTAGACATTACTCCGGGGCGGCCTCTTTCTATTCTGTACGTGTCATCCAGTGCAATTTGCTGGGTGCATCCAACGGTTGAAAAATAAAGAACCATACTGAAAAAAGGAATCATCATGGGTAAAATACTCAGGACAGTCCCCGAGATCAATAACCAGAAGTAGATTCTAATACCCTTTTTTTTCCAGAACCGTATGATGATAAATAGAGTCATAGCAAGCCAGAGCCAGTTAATGATTTTATCAATATAATATCCTGAAAAGCTATAGTCAAAGAAACTTAAAACAACGTCAAAAAGAAAGATGGAAGTCATGATAAGATAGGCAACAACGATGTTTTGATTCTTCATTTTTTATGATTAGTTTTTAGTAATCGAATCCATAACAATCGTAACAGGGCCATCATTGATCAGGGATACCTTCATGTCTGCTCCAAAAATTCCGCTTTCAGTCTTCAAGCCGGATTGGGCTATTTCTTGTTTAAAATAATCAAAAAGAGGAACTGCTTTATCGGGTTTTGCCGCTTTGATGAATGAAGGACGATTCCCCTTTTTATAATCCGCGATTAAGGTAAACTGACTGATACAGAGAATTTCCCCTGCAATATCTTTTACCGAAAGATTGAGTTTACCATCTTCATCACCAAAAATCCTGAGATTTAATACTTTCTGTACAAGCCAGTCTGCATCTGTTTTCTCATCATTTTCATCTATACCCACCAGAAGCATTAATCCTTTCCTGATTTCTCCTACTGTTTTCCCTTCTACTTTTACGCTGGCTTCAGAGACTCTTTGTATGACAATCTTCATTTTTTAATAATAAACATTTAGAATTTTACTGGCCGGATCAAAGTTAAAATTGGTATAGGTTTTAGGAGGTAAAGACGTCTTGGCTCCGGATTCCGGCTGTCCTGTTCTTAATATCCATCTTGTTCCATCTTTAGGACACAGAATGGCAATATTATCCTTTACTTCCAAAGTTGTGTTGTTATCCGGGCAGATATGAGGGGCATTTCTGTCATAGATCTTGAAAGAATTACCTACACGAACAATGATCAATCCTCTGGTTCCGGACTGCTGTTCATTCACGTAGATCCAGCCGCTGTCATAGTTCAGATTGTTGTATGCCGGAAGGTTCAGATTCAAGGTTACATTAATTGGATTATTGGGAAAGCAATTCACTGTATCTTCTCTAGTGGAGCATGAGTTTATAGTTAAATTACTGAAAATCAGTAAAATGAAAATAGATAATATCAAAGAAGTTTTTTTCATTTCAATTTAAATTTTTATATATTTGTAAAAATTAAACGATTACAACACGAAAACATTGTCCGGCAAATGTCGGATTATTTTTTTATACCAAAACTAAATTTTGAAAATTATGGCAAGCTATGTAACAAAGGAGGGCCTTGAGAAAATGAAAGCTGAGCTGGAACAGTTGGAAACTGTAGAGAGACCAAAAATTACTCAGCAGATCGCAGAAGCAAGAGACAAAGGAGATTTGTCTGAAAATGCAGAATATGATGCGGCTAAAGAGGCTCAAGGGATGCTTGAAATGAGAATTTCCAAGCTGAAAGATGTAATCTCCGTTTCTAAAATTATAGATGAAAGCCAATTAGATACTTCAAAAGTTTCAATCTTAACAACAGTGAAACTTAAAAATAATGCTACCAAGCAAGAACAGGTATTTACATTGGTACCGGATAACGAAAGTGACCTGAAGACAGGGAAAATTTCCGTAAACACTCCTATTGCAAAAGGTCTGTTAGGAAAAGCTATTGGCGAAGTTGCAGAAATTGTACTGCCAAACGGAAACAAACTTTCTTTCGAAGTATTAGACATTTCTCTGTAATCTGATACTCTTTTTTATTTCTGACTTCTAATATATAACCTCTAACTTCTCTATATAATGAGCACTATATTCACAAAAATCATCAATGGCGAAATTCCCTCTTATAAAATTGCTGAAGATGAAAACTTTATAGCTTTTTTAGATGCAATGCCTTTGGTGAAAGGACATACTTTGGTAGTTCCGAAAAAAGAAGTGGATTTGATTTTTGATCTTGAAAGTGAAGAATACAAAAACCTTTGGGGATTTACCCAAGAGGTTGCCAAGAAGATCAAAACTGCAATTCCATGTGTAAGAGTAGGAGTGGCAGTCGTAGGATTGGAAGTTCCTCATGCCCATATCCATCTGATTCCTTTAAACAGTGTGGAAGATATGAATTTCAGAAATGAAAGATTAAAATTAACGAACGAAGAATATACCGAGATTCAACACTCAATTATTAATTCTTAAAAACCAGAAAATCGTAAAAAAGTAATTTTTTACGATTTTCTTTAACATATACATATAATAATATGAACTCAAACCAATGTTCTTTCTGTGGCAGAAAAAGAAGTGAAGTACAGATGCTGATCTCTGGGCAGAATGGTTTTATTTGTGAAAATTGTATAGAGCAGGCGCACGCTATAGTAAAAGACGGCGCTTCCAAAACCGAATATTCTCCTGCAGACAGTATGGCAGATCTTAAAAAGCCTAAAGAAATTAAGACGTTCCTGGATCAGTATGTTATAGGACAAGATCAGGCTAAAAAACAACTTTCGATTGCTGTTTATAATCACTATAAAAGATTGCTTCATGCTAAGGATGAAAACCGCGAGGTAGAGCTTGAAAAATCAAACATCATCATGATAGGCGAGACGGGAACAGGAAAAACCCTGTTGGCCAAAACTATTGCAAGAGAACTTAATGTACCTTTCTGCATTGTAGATGCTACTATTCTTACCGAAGCCGGGTATGTAGGTGAAGATGTGGAAAGTATTCTTTCAAGATTGCTGATGGTAGCAGACTATGATGTGGAGAAAGCAGAAAAAGGAATTGTTTTCATTGATGAAATTGATAAAATTGCAAGAAAATCAGACAATCCAAGTATCACAAGAGATGTTTCCGGTGAAGGAGTACAACAGGGACTTTTGAAATTGCTGGAAGGAAGTATTGTAAATGTGCCGCCACAAGGAGGGAGAAAGCACCCGGATCAGAAATATATCCAGGTGAATACGCAGAATATTCTTTTTATTGCAGGAGGAGCTTTTGACGGGATCAAAGAGATTATCGAAAGAAGAATGAACAAACAAGCAATTGGCTTCAGCTCTGAAAAGATTAACAAAACGGATGAAGATGAATACATATTAACAAATATTAATGCAATCGACCTTCGTTCTTTCGGATTAATTCCGGAACTTTTAGGAAGATTTCCAATCATTACTTACCTCGATAAACTCACAAAAGAGACGTTGGTAAGAATTATGAAAGAGCCTAAAAACTCGATCGTGAATCAGTTTGTGGAACTCTTCAAAATGGATGGTACGGATTTAACCATTACGGATGGTGCCATTGAGAGAATTGTAGAAGAAACTATTGAGAAAGGATTGGGTGCCAGAGGACTACGAGGAACTACTGAAAAAGTTTTGGAAGACTATATGTTTTCCATCGGAGAGGAAAAGGAAATTGTATTGACAGAAGATAATATTTTGATTAATAGATAAAATATTTTTTTTTTTTGGAAAAAAATAATACCTTTGCGGGTGAAGATTGTATTAACACACAAATAATTTATACAATGAGAAAAAGTTTATTTGCTATAGGTCTTTTAGCCGTTAGCTATTCTGTTCAGGCGCAGAATGTTCTATGTCATGTTGACACTAACGCTAATATGTATGTGAGCGAAGGCACCCTAGTTTATAGCGGTGGTGGTGTACAAACAAGAGGTAATGGTCTCTTGGATGTGCATGGTAATGTTATGGTTGTAGGTACAGCCACTGACTCTTTTAAAACGATAGATGCCGGAGGCGCAGATAAAGCTGATGGAGGAAATATCGTTTTAAGACTAAATACCCCTAGTTCCTATGCCACTTCTACGTATGGCCAGTTATATGTAGATGGATTATCCCAATCCAATATTACTGGTGTCGTTACTAAAGAGTACAGAAATGCTAAACATGGTGATGGAAATTTCTATCAGCAGATAGGTTTACCTTTTAGTGATAAAGTACTTTCTACCCTTTCTGGAGAACTTAATAAAACGTTCAGTAATACCAGATACTCCAAAAATGAAATTTTAGCATGGAATAATGCAACCGCTGTGAGTGATACAAAAACACTTACATCAACGACTGCGCCTTATGGCTACTACATGCTGGGATCAAGTAATAATAACTTGGATCTTAGTGCTCCTCCGGGAGGTGCCAATGCGGTATTTAATATCAACGGTAAGCCTTTTTCCACCCTTGCTACAGCAACTTTAATGAATGCTGCTAATGGAATCGATTTTGGAGCAGGAGGTAATAATAAAAACTCTTATAACGAGAAGTACAATACTTATCTTTGGGATCAGTTCGAAGAAACCAACAGCCTTTGGGCGGGAACTTTTGGTAAAAACATTTACGAATTTGGAAACCCATTTTTAACAAACTTAGATTTATCAAGAATCGGATATGTTGAAAATGGAGGAATTACAGATGGTAATGCTATCACCAATATTTGGGGAATTCAATATTCACCGGGAACTGTACAATATGTGAACAACGTAGGAAGTACATTTACGAACCCACTTACAATAACATTTGATATTAACACACATGTTCCTGTAGGAGACGTGAATAACCTGATCGTAAAACCAATGGGAATTTTTGTGATGAAGTTAAGAGATAATACTTCTCAGACTTTAAACTTTAACACCCTTAGAAGATTTAGTAATACAGCAAGAGCAGCTGCCACAGACTACAGCGTAAGTGCCAGCAGATCTGCTTTAAAAACAAGTAACAGTACGGTAAAACAATTAGGAGTAATTGGTTTAGATGCTGCGGGTAATGAAGTAGCTAGAGTATACTATGTTGTTACTCCAAATGCTACAACAGGTCACCAGATTTCTAATGCAACTACACTACAGGTAGCAACAGATAATAGCAATAGTATTATTACTTATGAAGAAGCTTTAAACGGAGGACAAGATCCTAACTATTCCGGGCAGTACAAACTGTACATCAACGAAGCTAACGAAAGTAACTTCCTAGGGAAAAATATCGTAATGGATAATTTTGATTACGGTACTGCAGGTCAGAGAATAGTTTCTTATAAATTTGAGATCAGAGAAAATGCTGAAATGATTGCTGCGGGAGCACATCAGCTATCTTCAGGAACTGGTTTCTACTATAAGTCGGCTACCGGAAATCCGGAAGAAGCTAAACAGGGAGCGGTAATTCCTGTAGGTTCCAAGATGTATAACCTTTACTATGGAGAGCCTGCTAAAGGTACACTGGCAACTAATGATACAACTAAAGCATTGGCTAAAACCGTGGTGGTGTATAACCCGGCAGTTAGCAACTATATAGTTAGATTTGATCCTAGCTGGAAAAAAGCAGATATTGAAGTTTATGATATGAGTGGTAAACTGATTATCTCTAAGAAAGCAGTAGACGCATCTAGGGATTTTGTAATTGAACTTGATGGTTCAGTGAAGAGTTCTTATGTTGTAAAAGTGGTTTCTGATAAAGGAGTAATTGTTAACACCAAAATCTTAAAATAATAATATGAAGACTATTAATAAACTAGTATTGACTCTTTTCCTTTTTGTGATGTCATTTGCATATGCAGAGGAAATACCTCCAGCACCAGCTTCAGCAGCTAGGGGAGGAACCGGAGGTGGTGGACCAGGTGCACCTGCATCGCCAATCGATATGTATGTATATGTACTTTCTATTGTAGCAATCGCATTCATTATATTCTATACAAGGAAGTATAAAAGCGTAAAAGCATAAAATTTTATTAAAATAATATTAAACTCTCTGATTAATCGGAGAGTTTTTTTATTTTTACTCTATGAAAAAGATTTACATGCTATCTGCAGTTTTAACTGCATTTGCTTTGCAGGCTCAATTTACAGTTACAGTTCAGACTCCTGCAGAATTTAAAGATCAGGATGCTATACTATATACATTAAACGGTTCAAAAGATATTATTGTTACCAAAGAACAAAGTAAGAATAATACATGGACCTTTAAATATCCGAGTAATTATATGGGAATGATGAAAGTCTATTTCCCATCCTCCAATAATACTGTAAGCTTTATTTCTGAAAATAAGAATATCAGCTTTAAACTTGATATGCAGAATAGCAAGATTAAAGATGTTATCTATCTTGATGAAGCTAATGATTTGATGAGCAAGCAACAGGAAGGTTCGCAAAAAAAAGAACTTATCCTTCCTGCTTTAGGCCAGATTAAAGAATATTATAAAGATAATACAGAATTTGGAAAAGCGCTGAAAATAGAGATTGACAGGCTTTCTGGTTCCGCTAATTCGATTGATGCAGCAAAACATCCGTTTATAGCTTATTATAATACCAATTACAGCAAGTTTTTAGGAAATCAGATGGATACCTCCAAAAAGGTAAATCCGGACGAAATTGTAGACTTTCTGGATAAGTCGGGAGATATGCTGGAAAGCTCATCACTACTGAGACCATTATTGGTGGCTTATTTAAATGCAGGAGGAAATACTAACGTTGCTGCTTCAGTGGATAAACTTCTTGACCGTTTGAAAGTTGAAACGCCAAGAGGGCAGACTGTTTTGTCCGAGCTGATCGATATTTTTGATGTCTATCAGATGGATGAATTCAAAACGAAATACCTTGGGCTTGCAAAGGGCCTTAAATGTACTATCAATGACAGGCTGGCTTCTACATTGAAATCTAATGCAAACGTGGAAATGGGGGCTGCTTTTCCTAATTATAAGTTCCAGTCACCGGTTAACTCTACCGCTAAGTCTCTTTATGATGTAAAAGCGGATAAAAAGGTTGTTGTTTTCTGGTCTTCTACATGTTCACACTGCGAAAGTGAACTTCCAAAACTATTGGAAAAATACAATGATCTTAAAGCGAAAAATATTCAGATTGTAGGCCTTTCTTTAGATGTGGATAAAAGCTCTTATTCTAAAAAGATTGCTGCATTTCCTTGGATCAACGATTCAGAATTGAGAGGATGGAACAGTAGTTATGTAGATACTTACAATATTCATGCAACTCCGACGTATTTTATTTTAGATGCTAACAATAAGATAATCAGTAAACCAGATCACGTTGGAGATGTTTTGGAATATTTTAAGTTAAAATAATTTTGGTAGTAAAGAAATATTTTCTATATTTGCACCACCAAAACGGCGAGGTAGCTCAGTTGGTTAGAGCGCAGGATTCATAACCCTGAGGTCACGGGTTCAATTCCCGTCTTCGCTACAAACCGCCCCTTATAAAGGGCGGTTTCTTTATTTAGCAAAAATCCATGATTATATATTTTACGAATAAAAAACACCTATAAGATATATTTTTAATAAATATTTAATTCGATAGGATTGTAATTTTTTATTGCCTCTTCTGCATTTCGTCTTATATATTCTCGATCTTCTGCATTTTCTATATATTGTTCATTTAACCTCAATTTGCCAGCAAGTCTATTTTTAAAGACTTCAGCTACTTTTTCTTTGGTCATGTTTTTGACATTGGTTGCAATATTAGCCGATTTACATGTATATTCTCTTTTTCTGAAGGTATAGAGTGTATAATGATAATCGTCTTTTGTATCATACACTTCGGCAATTAAGCCAGGTAAACCATTAAATTTATATGGCCCGAAAGTAAAAGGAATTTCCGTCGCAAACCAAGCGATCCAAGTTCTACCGTATTTTGTTGTTTCTGCTTTTTGACATTTATAGCCTGCAACGGTTTTAAATTCATTTTTAATTTTCCAATTAATACTATTGCGTTCTTGATATCCAAAATAAGAATAGTTAATTTCGTCCGTAACATATAGCTTGGCGGATGTTGTCCCAATATAACCACGAAAATCTGTATTGTACTTCATTGCTTCTTCAATTGTATTAAGTCTTTTTTCTATCATCAAAGAATCTGAAAAGTACCTTCGTAAATCTTTAAAAAAAGAAGAATTTTCATTTATAAGTAGTGCAAAAGTTGTCTCTTTTTTTGAATTATTAGAGTTTGACAATTTATAGTTTAGCTTATAGTCTGCTTCATAAACTACATCAAATTTTTTTTGTGAGAAAATGATGGTAATAATTAATAGATGAAATAATACTAAATTTTTTTTCATTGATATTTTTTGTTAATATAAAAAAGACCACCAAATATATGGTGGCCAAACATTTATAATATTTTTTAATGATAGTAGATGTGGACAGCTACCGCGCCAGAACCCGGGCAAGTTTGGCCATTTACATCACCAAGATAATTTCCGAGCTGATCTAATGACATATTATTAGCAATTGTTTGGCTAATTTGTAGAACTTTTCCACAAGAAGTTCTGAAAGGGAATGCTGAAACAACACCTGCTACCAATAAATCACCTAATAAAATTGTTTTTTTATAATTTTTTGTTTTGATAAGTAATACTTATTTTTAGTTCAATCCAAATGTATAAAATAATTATAACTAATTGATAATTAATTTTTTATGTTAAATGCTTTTATCTCTTTTGGTTATGTGGCTGTTGAGAATAGACGTATAAAAAAATAGGATAATCCGTAATGGTTAAATAATTAATTCTAAATTTGGTTATATAAATCAATTAAAATGGAAGATTTTATAAATCAGAAACTATCTGCAGAAATTGAGAATGCTATTACACAGCTTGAATATAAAATTGTTGAACTTAAAACCTTAAAGATTGAACCTGATTTGAGTTACTTAAATTCATTTTACAAGGAAAGAACCGAAGAAAACATTAAACGTCTTAATTCACGTTTAAAAGCCCCAAAACTAAGCCTTTATTTATGGGTTTCCTCTTTTGCTATGCTCATTGTTAGTTTTATGGTTTTCTTTTTTGTTTTTTCCAAAATAGAAGAAACTAAAGCAAGTTCTATAAAAGAATATAAAAATCAACTTTCTAAAAATGGCGTGATCATGTCTAAAGAAAATGCAGCGCTTTTAAAAGATATGGACTTATGGTTTAAAAGCGATCCTCAATCAACTAGTAAATTTATTCATTGGAGACAGAATCAAAAATTATAAAGTACTTCATGTGCTAAATAAGAGTCCACATAATATTGGGAATTTTTTATTTAACTTTAACCAAATGGTATTTTTCTAAAAAGCTTTTTTATACTCTTTGGCATAATTTCAAGAGACTGCAATCAAGTGATTGAGGCCTCTCTTTTTTATTAAAGATTCCTTTTAATCATACACAAAAAATGAAAGGCGGACAAGAAATAAATCTCTCTCAAATAAGAAAAAGGATAAAGACCTTTCACTCTGTTCTGATTTGTAATCTGAGTTTTTTTTAATTTAAACTTTAAAGAGTAGAGATAACTTAACTACAAATTATTTTCTTTGATAAGGAATTGCTTTATTGATCTCGATGGGATTATTCTCTTTTATCATTGCTTCTTGCGCCTGTTTCTCTAATGCTTTTAATTGGTCTTTACTCGTAATCTGTATATTTTTGTAGAAATACTTTGCTCCTGGTTGCTTGTCCAATTGAAACATGAATTCTTTAAAAGGATCATTGAATTTTTCTAATTTCTTTTTCCGAACTATTTGCTCAGTAACCTGCAGAGGTTTCGTGCCGGCATAGTTTTCTATAAAGCCTGCTGTATCGTAAGTCTTATCAAATAATTTTGATTCCACCAGGTTATATTTGAACAGACTTTTTGAATCATAGATTTGGAATATCAATCCAGGTAAGCCTCTGAACTTATAAGGACCTTCGTTGTAAGGGATCTCTTTGCAGAACCATGCCGTCCAGGATCTTCCTCCAAAAAATGTTGTAGCTTTTTGCAGAAGATACTGATCTTCCGTTTTTGTCTCGCTGCTTAAATTCCATTTCATAGGATCATCTGTTTGATAAACAAATAAGTCATCCGATTTTTCGAAATTTTTGTTTTTAAAAGATTCCCGTTCCCTTGTGATAATATTTTGAAAGCCCCATGTTCTAAAACCGTAGTTCTGATTGGCCTTATTTATTGAATCCATTCTAAGAAACTTATATTCGTAGAATTTAACATCCTTGGAGTTGATATCCAAAACCATTTTGGTTTTAATATAATCTGCAGAAGTTGAGTCTATTTTGAATTGCAGTTCGTAAACAAAGCGATGAGTTTGTGCAGAGGTGAAAAAGCAGCTCATCAGTAGTAGTAGAAAAATTCGGTTTAACATGGTATAATTGGTGTAGTTTTTATCATTCTGTATTTGTTGTATAAAAAAACAATACCCTTGAACTTCAAAGGTATTATAGTTTGTATGTAATAGCTCAATATTAGGATTGATATCCCAGTAACTTTCTGATCTGGTAGAAAAACCTTTCAATAAGCCTTAAATCCTGGGTTACGATCTCCGCACTTCCCCGAAGCTCTTTATCGAATATAAGGTTTTTATTATAGCTTGTTTTTAATCCTTTCGGCAATACAACATCTACATAGTAATTTCCTTTATCGTCGGGAATTAAAGAAATGTTCTGAACTTTTCCTTCAATAATACCATATTCCTGGAAACGGTAGTTATCAAGCTTGATCAATACTTTTTCTCCAGCTTTGATTTTTCCTGAGTTTGTAGTAGGGACGGACATACGACCCACTAATTTTTCTTTATTTTCCGGAAGTATGGATATGATAGGTTCTCCACTTTTTACAAACTGATTCTCGCCGAAAAACTGCTGAAAACTGGCAACTCCATCAATAGATGATATCACCAGGTAGCTTTGTTCCCATTGTTTTAATGATTTTCTTAGCTGTTCAAAGAGCTGTAAGGTTTGTGAAGAGTATGTAATTCTGTCTTTTTCGGTATTAATGGCTGTTCCGCTTCTTGTTTTGTTGAGATTGGATATTCCTTCCTCCGTTTGAGAGATTGAAATATTAATGTTTTCAAGATTCTGCTGAGCCTGAAGATATTTTATCTTTTCGTTTTCAAGCTCCATAGCGGAGATCACACCTTGGTTAAAAAGTTCCTGAGACCTGTTAAAGTTTTTTCTGGTAAGATCATACTTTACAGACTCCAGTTTCTTCTGTTGCAGTAAAGTCGCTATTCTTACTCTGTTTTCAGAAATGCTTTGGTTGGTTGCAATATTTTCTGGAGCATAAGGCTGTAATCTTGTAAAAAGTTCTTCATCCTGAAAAGCTTTTGCAAAACTATTATACTCACCCTGAATTTCGCCAAGCTTAAATTTTGAAGTCTGAGAAAGAGGAAAAGAATGAAGCTGATTGGGGCTAATAGAATCTACTATGTGTTTTAGTGCAAGAATATCTTTATAATTGGCGGCAGATTGCATAACCATAAGCACTTCATTTTTCTTTACCTGCTGATGGTCTTTAATGAATATTTTTTCTATCCTTGAACTTGTTCTTGCTTCAATTTTTTCCGGTGGATTCTGAGAGGTCACAATAATAGGAGCTGGCACAAATTCCGGATATTTAATAAGGTAACTCATGACCAGAATAAGCAGGAGAATAATAAATATAACGGTGTTTCCCCAGCGTATCATCCAATGAGGAGGCTGGGTAAGAATATCCTGTACGCTTTCTGAACGGAGTTCAATATTGTCTAAAATGTCTTCTTTCATTTTTCTAAGGTAAAATTTCCACCATTTTTCAAGGGGAAGTCAGATTTAGGCAAATGTGCAATGTCCGCTATCCATAAAGAGAGAGGGGTATCACTATCTGCAGAACAAGCAGAATGTTTCATATGAAATGACAACCAAATGCCAAAAAACGAGAGGATTATTATTCCTCTGCTGGCTAATGTCAGATCTTTTATTGAAAGCTTCTGTATGTTTTTCATAATCAGCATTATGCTTTTAATTTCCTACTCTATAAGCTTTTCGGATTCCGCTGTATACTCATTCTCTTCGGTTAGCTCCCCAATTCGAGTTGGTTTCTTACCAATCTGTAATATTCTCCCCTTAAATCTACCAGTTCGGCATGGCTGCCTTCCTCAACTACCTTTCCTCTGTCCAGCACAATGATTTTATCGGCGTGTCTCACGGTGGATAATCTGTGGGCAATAACGATGGCTGTTTTACCTTTAAAGAACTGCTCAAGGTTTTCCATGATCACTTTCTCGTTATTGGCATCCAATGCAGAGGTAGCTTCATCAAATAGAATATATTCCGGAGATTTGTATACTGCTCTGGCTATAAAGAGTCTTTGCTTTTGGCCGCCACTTACTCCAACACCTTCATTTCCGATCTTTGTATTGTAGCTTAATGGAAGAGTTTCTATAAATTCTTTAATGTTGGCAATTTCTACCGCACGTCTCAGTTTTTGTTTATCAATATGATCTTCACCTATCGCGATATTGTTGGCAATGGTATCGTTGAAAACATATCCTTCCTGCATCACCACTCCGCAATGATCTCTCCAATATCTGGGAGAAACATTCTTAAGATTGGTACTTCCGATTTTAATTTCTCCTTTATCAGGCTCATAGAATTTCATTAAAAGCTTAAGGAGTGTGGTTTTTCCACTTCCACTGGCTCCTACAATTGCTGTAGTCTGGCGATAAGGAATGGTAAGAGTAAGATTTTCGAAAACAGGAACATCAGAACCAATATATCTGAATGACATATCTACGATTTGAAGATCTTTCTGAGGAACATCCGTAGCATAGTGCTCGTTTTTATCTTCTTCATCATCTTTATCATGAATTTCACCCAATCTCTCAAGGGAAATTTTAGCATCCTGGGTCTGTTTGATGAAATCGATAAGCTGTAGAAGAGGACTGTTCAGCTGTCCGATAATATATTGCACGGATAGCATCATCCCCAAAGTAAGGTTTCCGCTTAAAACAAGTTTTGCTGAAAGGAAACTTACTAAAATATCTTTTATTTGATTGATAAAGTTTCCTCCTACCGACTGCCATTGTTCTAAAGAGAGAGATTTTATTCTGATCTTAAACAGTTTTACCTGTAAAAATTCCCAATCCCATCTTTTCTGTTTTTCGGCATTATGCATTTTGATTTCCTGCATTCCGTTGATGAGCTCTATCACTTTACTTTGTTCCTGAGATACCTGAGAGAACCTTTTATAATCAAGTTCCTTTCTTTTTTTCAGGAAGAAGGTGATCCATCCGATATAAGATATTGCTCCCACAAGATATACAATGAATAATCTGTAGTCATAAAGAAGTAATACAATGCTGAAAATAATAAGGTTAACCAGGGAGAACAGAGTGTTGAGTGAAGAACTCGTCAGTAACTGCTCTATTCTGTGGTGGTCATTGATTCTCTGCATGATATCTCCAGTCATTCTTGTATCGAAAAAGCTGATAGGAAGTCTCATCAATTTGATGAAGAAATCGGAAATAATTGAAATATTGATCCTTGCTGAAAGATGAAGAAGAATCCAGCTTCGGATTGTTTCTATGCCCATCCTTCCCAGGAAAAGCATGACCTGAGCCAGAAGAACCATATAAATAAAGTTGATATCCTGATTTTGTATCCCGACGTCAACAATACTTTGGGTAAGGAACGGGAAAATAAGAGAAAGTAAACTTCCCCCCAATAATCCTACTGCAAGCTGAATAACCAGCGATTTGTACTTTAGTAGATATTTGGAAAGGAAAGAGAAACTGGCCTTACTCTCTTCGCTGTCAAATTCTGTCTGGAAGAATGATGGAGTTGTTTCCAATATCAGTACAATACCTTCCTCTGTATTTTCATTGGCATTTTCCCCTATCCAGGATTTGATAAATTCTTCTCTGGAATAGGTAATCAGGCCATAACTGGGATCTGATATATATACTTTGTTATTTTTATCAATTTTATAAACTACCACAAAATGGTTTTTGTTCCAGTGGGCAATGCAAGGGAACGGAACTTCTTCTGTGAGCGTATTAAAGTCGATTTGGACTCCCATTGAACGGAAGCCCAGGTTTTCTGCAGCATCACTTAGCCCAAGGAGGCTACTTCCTTCACGTGTCGTTTCAGAGAGATTACGGATTTGTTGCAGGGATATGCTTTTACCGTAATATTTGCTTACGATTCTAAGACAGGTAGGGCCACAGTCTTTAGTGTCTGGTTGCTTATAAAAAGGAAATTTTTTCAAAACTAATTCTCATTATAAAATGCCGTCAGTAGATGACGACATTTTTAATTGTATTCAATATTCTAACTCAATGGAAAGGTTGGCTAGTAGCACCATTTGTTAATAGCTCCTTCTCCAGGTGATTGGGTTTTAGGCTCATAATAGCTTGCTTCGCTATGAATTCTCGAACATTCCCGGAGATCTTCCTCCTTTGATGTTCTTAAATCCTTTATCGAAAGTAATTTAAGATTTTTCATAATCAATAGTTTTTTAGTTGTATTAGTTTTTTGTATATCGATTTGTTTTTCTAAGATAGTAAAATTTTTAAACGAATGAGATTTATTTACTATAGTTCCTCATCATCTAGTAATTCATCAATAAAGAATAAAAGATCCTCACGGTCATACTTATCAGGGAACTGATAACCGTTAATGATAAAGATAGGAGTAAAACTTAATCCTGCATTACTGTTGTCCACGGACATTTCAACCAATGGATTCAGATCTTCTGATGTTGTAACCCCGCCGGAAAGAGCATTGATTTTACTCTCGTCTTTCGTTTCAAACCATGTTTCTATAGCATGAAGGAAATCCTTTTCATATTTATTGTGATAGATATGAGTAAGGTCGGAGATCAGTTGTGTATACTTTTCATTCGTTCTTTCAGGATTGTAGTTGAATCGCATCTGTAGTGAGACATCATTAGGATATTTTTCCAGAAGACCTTCTGCGAGTTTGTGGGCATCTTTACAAAAACCACAATAAGGGTTAGAAACAATAGAAATACGAAGTTTTGCATCTTTATTCCCAACAGAGAAAGTTTGATTATCCACAAAATTTATTTTATCATTTTGCTGTAACTGGCTTTTGAAAAGCTCATAATTTCTTTTGAATCTAAGATTTTTCGCATTTGATTTTTGAAGAGTTTCTTTTTCTGCAAGAAGAGTATTAAAGTAAATCACTGCTGAAAAAACAAGCGCCCATAGAATAATTGTTAACAGCAACGCTCCAATTCCAAAAGACAGATTTTGAAAGAATGTGATGCTCATAATAAGCTGAGCTACCAGAATTGAAATGATAATAAGACAAACTCTACAAAATGTTTTTTCTACAAAAGCTTGAATATAAACAGAATATCCAATAGCAATTACAGAAACAAAAGTAAAGCCTTTTACGAGATATGCTGTTGCTGGCAAAAATAGCCCCAATATGGCAAGTCCCGCGAAATAGATCAAAGAAAAGTCAGAGAATTTTAAACCTAAAATGCTGGTTTTATCTTGTTTGATGATTTTATCACAGGCATTTACACTTTGGGCCGCTGCATCGCCGCCGCCACAGATGCTTCCAATCACTGTAGAGGTATTCCCAAATTTCTGATTGAAAATTTCTAATGAAATATAAACTCCAGCCAACGAAAGGAGATTAAATACCGCTTCGTAGATGGTTTGGCTTATGAATGAATAGGCCAGTACAATTGCAAAGATACCATATAATATCGGCTTGAAATTGAATGCCAGTTTGCTTTCTGCATTTTCGGATTTTTCGAACAGGAGAACAAAATCGGTAGACTTTTTATAAAGTTCTTCCTTTTCAAATGTTTTGGCCTTTTCTGAATATACTGAGTAGTTACTTCCTGATTTTTTTACGAGAGAGAAAGAATTTTCGACAATAGCAATAAATTCTTCAGGCAGTTCGTCCCAATATTCTTTATCAAGTTCATAAGCATCATTTTTAACTCCCATAAAGTTCAGGGTATCACTAAAAGCCAGTGCTGACGGGTAGTTTGGATGAGAATTAAATTGGAATATGAACTCCTGTTTATCGAGTTTAAGATAGTTAATTAGTTTGTCAAAAATCATATTAATATTTTTATCTAAAATACACAGATGTTTTAAATATACAAAAATATTTTTCTTTAATTAGTGAGATATAATCAGGTGTTGGAGCATTTGATTTGACTTCCAATATTTTATTTTTCTGATGGAAGGTTTGAAAAGCTTTTATAAGAACGTTGGTATTGTTTTTTATTATCTGATTAAGGTTCTTCAAAGAGTATAGAATAGGATATCCGTATTCTCAGTCTCAGCTGTTACAATCCTGTTTTTAAATGTTTTCATTCCTATTTTATAATACTAAATCTGCTAAAAAATAATATTTGAGGAATTTCATTATGTTTTAACCCACTGAATAAATTTAGTCCTTGGAATGGTAAAATTGATTTCATTTGAAGGAAAAAGATTTAATTTTACCAATACATAATTCCTGAAATGGGATATTTTTTAATAAAAGACATTAATGCACTATAAACATAAACTATTTTTAAGCTTTCCTTTATTTATTCTGACCCTTACTCAGGCACAAAAGACAAACCTTGCGCCTGCAGTTCCTGTTGTAGATGAATATTTCGGAACTAAAATTACTGATGAATACAGGAACTTAGAAGATCTGGATAATCCTTCAACAAAAAAATGGATGAAATCTCAAACAGATTACACCAATGCTGTCCTAGATAAGATTCCTAAAAGACGTTATTACCTGGAACAGAGACTAGAGTTGGATAAAAGGCAGGGATACTCTGTCATAGATTTGAAAATAACGACTAATGATAAATATTTTTACCTGAAAAAAGGTGGACATGAAAAAACAGCTAAGCTATATTTCCGGGAAGGATTTTCCGGGAGGGAAGAATTTATTTATGATCCGGCAGATTTTAAAATTCACGGTGATAATCGTGAATTTGTAATTAATTACATAAGTCCAAGCCTGAATGGAGAGAAGGTGGCCATCGCTATGACAGAAAAGGGAAAAGAATTGTCTGAGGTCGTCATCATGGATGTAAAGACTAAAACGGTTTTTCCTGAAATAATCACCAATACAATGCCTGCTGCTATAGGAGGTATAAAATGGCTGGACGATGGCTCCGGCTTTTTCTACACCCGTTTTCCGTTAAGTGATTCCAAAGCACCGGGATTTTATGAAAATACAGAAGTTATTTTATCTAAGCTGGGTACAAACCCCGAAAGCCTAACAGAGATTTTTTCAACAAAAAATAATCCTGAATTGAAACTGGATGAAAAAAAGGCGCCCATTATGCTGGACTCTAATGAAAAGTACTATATAGGAATGTTGGTAGATAACAGTTATTACAGGCAAACATTTATAATCTCCAAACAGGAGTTGCTGGAAGGCAAAAAGAACTGGTCTCCTTTTTATGTTAAAGAAGATAAGGTAAGATCTTTGCAGCTTGCGGGTCAGGATGTATACTTTTTATCTCAATACAATGCTCAGAATTATACCTTGTGCAAAACCAATGTTGAAAAACCCAATTTCAAAAATCCGGAAATCCTTATTCCTGAAAGAAAAGATGAGGTGATTGGCCAGTATAGAGTTACGAAAGATGGAATTTACTACACAACAACAAAAAATGGAGTAGAAGCAAAGTTATATTTATTGAAAGACGGAAAAGATATATCTATAAAACTTCCTTATCCATCCGGAAGTATTAGTCTACAGGCCAGAGGAAAAGATTTTTCAGAGATATGGATCAGTTGTTCAGGATGGGTAAATGAAGAACAACGCTTTAAATATGATATAAAAACGCATTCTTTTTCTACCGAAAATATTATTCCGATCATAGAATATCCGGAATTTAAGGATATTATCGTAGAGGAAATTACAGTAAAAGCCAGAGATGGTGAAGAGATCCCTTTATCTCTCATTTACCATAAAAATATAAAAAAGAACAGTAAGAATCCTTTATTCATAGATGCTTATGGAGCTTTTGGAATCTCTCAGAATCCATTCTTTGCAAAGCTGTATATGCTATGGGCAAAAGAAGGAGGTGTTTTTGCGGTGGCTCACGTCAGAGGAGGAAGTGAAAAAGGAGAGAAATGGAGATTAGGAGGGTATAAAGAAACAAAACCCAATTCCTGGAGAGACTTAATAGATTGTACAGAATACTTGATCAATGAAAAATATACCTCGAAAGATAAAGTAGCAGCCTGGGGAGCCAGTGCCGGAGGAATCACCGTGGGAAGAGCACTCACCGAAAGACCAGATCTGTTTAAAGCCGCAATTTTGGAAGTTCCCGTAACCAACCCACTGAGAGACGTACTTACAGCGAGAAGCGATGCCGAAGAATATGGTTCTCTAAAAGACCCTAAAGAGTTCAAAGGTGTATTGGAAATGGATGCTTATCAACATATCATAAAAGGGACCAACTATCCTGCAGTCCTTATAACAGGGGGGATCAACGACACGAGGGTAAAGGTTTGGGAACCTGCGAAGTTTGCTGCTAAATTAATGTCTGATAATACATCAGAAAATCCGGTATTGCTTAAGGTGGATTATGAAGGCGGACATGGAGGAAATACAACGGCGGATCATATTTTTTCAAATTTTTCGGATATATTTTCTTTTGCTTTCTGGCAATTGGGACATCCCGGTTATCAGCCTAAAAGTAAAACCAGATAATAATTCTTAGGGGAAGTTTGTTATGATGATAATTTTTCAAATTGCATTTTTTGATCATAAAAACAGCTTCATTTGGGAACTATAAAAAAGAATAAGAATTGTAGAAATATTTTCATTAAAAATCATAATAACTCTAATTTTTTACAGATAAAAAGGATAGGATAACTGGAATATTTTGTTTTCAATCAAATAAGTTGTTTTATATTTTTTTTGTACGTTATACGTTGTTTATTTGCCGTTTTGGTGTAATGTATTGGTTTTGTTTGTGATTAAATTGAATTAGAGATGAACTCAAATAAACTTAAAAAATCATAAAGTTTTCATAAAGTTTTAAAAAAGGATAGAAATGTTTTTGTATTTATAAAATATATTGTACTTTTACATCGCCTTGAATGAGGGAACAAGTCAAGGTAATAAATTTTTTTTCATCATTTGTGTTTTTAGAATCGTATCGCCTGATACGATTCTTTTTTTATATCTATCATAGAGAAAAACGCCTCAAAAACTTCATTAATTTTTCTTAATTCTATTCTGAAAAGCGCAGATAGGTATTTGAAATCTGGATAAGATTTTAAAAGCCGACAATTGTAGATCTCTTGTATTGATCTCAAGGATTATAAAACAGATTGGAAATCAGGTAAAGCTATTTTTCGTAGTTCAAAAGAAGATCTATAAAGTAAGAATAGGTAACCGCACCTTCTTGCTGATTACTTTTGAGAAACAGATTATTGGTAAAGCCAAAAAGATCATCCAGCCAACCCTGATGATCCATGACAAATTTCTTCTCATGGGCACGGTCTCTTTTCATCGCTGGAGAATAATGACTAAGAACAGATTTTACAAACTCAGGATCTTCCTCAACAATAAATCTTAATAGACTTTTTAAGGTGAAAAATTCTGTACTGTATCTTACATCTGTATTACTGGAATTCACCCCGATCAGATACCCTATAAAATTGGCTTCCTGCTCTCTGGCAAACCCCAATTGATGAGAGCTCTCATGTGCGGTGGTAAAAGGAATAAAAGAAGCAGGCAGCTCGGAATTATATTGTGCCTCTGCGGTAAAAGGATTGTAATAACCCAAAATTCCGGTGAAATTCATAACATTTTTAAACAAGCTGGGCTTGATCGCAGAAATTTGAGTTGCGCTCTTATTTGAAATGTATGGAGGTAATTGTGCTTGCTGATGAAGGATTTCCTGTTGTACAGCTTTTAGATTGGTGATCATAAATACCCCTTTGGAGTCTTCTTGTACTTTGGCTCTTGTTGCCTTACATTTCTCAAGATAGCGAAGGGCAAGTTCTTTTGCTTTGCTAATTTCCGGCTCATTCTGGGTAGACAGTTTTTTGATAATAGGAGTCTGGAAATAGAGCATTCCCCAAAATATCTGATAAACAAAATAGAATCCGTTGATGATCATCAGGATCCTAATCATAGAACGGTTTCTTTTGTTTTTTCTGAACAAAGAAATAAGATAGAAGAACAGAAAAATTCCCAATAGAATATACAAAACATCTCCCATCGAAAATGGAAGCCAGCTGAAAAGCATTTGATGAACTCCTTTCTGAACTTCGAAAAAATGTTCAAAAAAAGAAATCATCAATCGTGATTTTGAAAAACCATAAAACAAAAGAAATTGGGCAAGTAATACACCTGCCCAAAATCTCTTTTTCTTATATATATGTTGTATATTTTTAGTGAGCACCTTCGGATTCTAAAACGTCAACGTTAATTCCTTGTCTAAATAAAGATTTTTTAGCCAGATATGCAAATAAAGTAATATAAACAAAACAGATCACAGGAATAATATATGAACTGTGAATACCAATGATGTCAGAAAGTTTCCCCTGAAGCGGTGGAATAATACCTCCTCCCAAAATCATCATTACCAGGAATGCTGAACCTTGTGCAGTATATTTTCCTAATCCTGTAATAGCCAAAGTGAAAATAGAAGGCCACATAATACTGCAGGCAAGACCTCCTGAAAGGAATGCATAGATGGCAAAATTGCCTGTTGTAAGTAACCCTGTAATCATGGCAGCACTACCAAACAATCCAAAAATAATCAATGTTACCGCTGGTTTGTTTTTGCTGATCAGAAATAATATCACTTGTATCGCTACGCAGATTGCATAAAAGTAAAGATGAGACATATCCTTCTGTGCAAGAGTGTTGATTCCAATAATTACTGAAAATGCTATGAAGGGAACAATAATAGTAGCGATAGTCTGCTGTTGTTTATTTAAGTTGAAAACAGCAATAGCACCTGTCCATCTCCCAATCATTAAACTTCCCCAGTACATAGAAATATAAGGAGCCAGATCGGAAGACTGATGTCCGCCAAATTCAGGCATACTTAGAAGTTCTCCAAGGTTACTTCCTATGGCAACTTCCACTCCTACATAAGCCAGAATAGCAATCATTCCCAGTACAAGCTGCGGATATCTCATTGCTCCCCAACCTTCAGAATTTTTCTTAGCACTGGTATTGGCAAAAACCAAACAAATAATAACAGAAAGTAAAGCTCCTCCAAGATAGATCATTCTTGTTTTTTCTAATGGATGCTTTACGGTTTCCAGTTCTACTTTCTTTTTGGTGATTTCTGTTTGATACGCTGCAACTGTTGCTGCATTTGTTTCTTTCTCGGAAGTATTTTCCAGCATTGTTATTTCACTGCCTAACTTCTCGATGGTTTTTGCTTCTTCAGAATTGTAGCTGCTGAATACAGGAATAAAAAACAGAATAACAAGTATTGTCATCGCAATAAGTGTTTTTCTTGCTTTCCCTGCTTTTTCCATTGGTTCTGTAGAGATACCGTCCGGAAGTTTTTTGGAAAAATAAAAGATTCCTGCTGCAATAAGGAAAAGCGCTCCTACCGCTGTGTACAGTAAAATAACTTTGTCTAATGCCAGATGCTTGATCTGATCATCATCTACCGTAGCAGTGGTTCCGAAAAGAGCCAGACCAACAATAATAGGCCCAATAGACGTTCCGAAAGAGTTGATTCCTCCTGCAAGATTCTGTCGGCTTGCTCCGGTCTTAGGATCTCCCAAAAGGACCGCAAAAGGGTTGGCTGCTGTCTGCTGAATAGAAAAACCTAATGCTACTACAAAAAGCCCTACAAGCATTCCGTAATACACATTGCTCTTCACAGCAATAATCATGATAGCTGCTCCAATGGCGGAGAGGAGAAGTCCGTAAACAATACTCTTTTTATACCCCCATTTGCCAATAATATCAATTCCTTTTATGGTACTGAATATAAACAGAAGCAGTGCTCCCAGAAAATAAGCAGTGTAAAAAGCAAAATCTATTAACTGGGACTGAAACTGGTCGAGAGAAAAATAGTTTTTACAGAAAGGGATGAAAATACTATTGCCGGCAGCAATAAATCCCCAGAAGAAAAATACAAGTACAAGTGTGTACAGCGCCGGGTAATTAGTCGGCTGATTGGTTTTTGACATATTTTATTGAAAATTTCGCAAACAAATATAATTAATTCTTTTAAATAGAATGCTCCAGGAGCGTTTTTTTAATGACTTGGTAAGCCTCTTCTTTGAGGTCTTTTGGAGAATCGCCGGGCTCTATTATTCCATTGAAATAAACCTTTACTCTTCCTGGATATCCTTTACCGCTTTCAAAAGGAAACATTTCCTTCAGACCTACAAAAGTGTAAACGGCAATAGGGGAGTTGTGCTTGGAAGAGAGCATAAATGCACCGTCCTTAAAATCATCCAGAATAATAGAAGTATCATCAGGTACACCTCCTTCAGGGAAGATTGCAATACTGTTGCCCTCTTCCATTTTCTCTGCACATCTGCGGTATACATCAGCACGGCTTCGGGCACTTGTTCGGTCTACCATTACGCATATCCTTTTGTATATAGTTCCGAAAATAGGAATTTTTACAAGTTCCTTTTTTCCGACAAAACAGATGGGATGATGAGGAAACAGAATGCAGGTAAGCATAATGTCCATAATAGATGTATGATTGGAAATGAAGACATAGGGTTTATCTCTGTCTTTTTTCTGTTCCGATAGCCGTATCAGGTCGTATCGGAAACCCATTCCGTAGAACATTCCAAAACACCAAAGCCTGATGAGCTTATAAGCGTATTTATAATGTTTTTTACTAAAAGATAAAATATAAACAGGGATCCCTATACTCACCGTCAGGACAAATGCCAACAGAAGCAACCAGAATCTCCAGAGATAGTTTAGAATTTTTGTCACGTCCTAACCGTTAAAAATTACTTTCTTTTTTACCGAATAATTCAGAATGGAAACCAGCAGAATAGCTGCAATTTTACTGATCATTTCCGGACTCAAGGTATAAAAAATTAAACTTATATTATCTTTAAAGATAAAACTGTAGAAAATCTGGAAAAAAGCTAAACTGAGTAAGGTTGAAAAAAAAGATACTGCCATGAAATAAGCAAATTCCTTTTTCTTAGAATGTTTTCCTCTTTCAAAAACAAACCAGATGCTTAGAAAATAATTGGTGATAATTCCGCAACTGGTAGAAAAAATATTGCTTAAAGGATAATGTATACCATGGAAATTGGTTTCCCTTGCTAAAAACTGAGGGAGATAGGTGCTGAATATTTTAAAGCTGCCAATCTCTACAATGGCGCTCAGTCCTCCTGCTATGATGAAGAACAAAACCTGTTTCTGGCGTATGAGTATTTCTTTCATTCAATGAATATAAAAACTGAAAAAACTGTTTACATATTGTAGTCATTAAGAAAACTTAATATCAGAAAAAATACCCATCAGCTTTATATCGCTTCCCGATAATGTTTTTTGTCTGTAAATAATAACGATCCTTAACAATATGAATATGCAAATTTATAACTATATGTTAAACACTGAAAAAAGTTGTTAAAATATTTTTTTAAATAAAAATTATTTCTAATTTTAATAATCAGAAAGATATGATAACGACCTGATAATAAATTCATTTTCAACTCCTTGTGTTGATGGTTTTTCTATCTTGTAATGCATGTTTGAAAGCATACTACTCCCTTATTTTATGACCAATTGATAACAATATTTGTATGAAACGTCAAAACAAATACAGAAAATTCCAGCTTCAACAGAAAAATATTGAGGCTCTTGAAAAAGAAAATTCCCGCTTCAAAAGAGTGTATTCTGAATATGAAAATATGTCCAACGAACTTTGGAATCTTGAAAACTCCAACGGTGAACCCGTGCCTGATGATTTTATTAATGCGATGGTATTACAGACTTCCTATCTGGAAGACGAAATCGAAGATTGGCTTTTGCAGTTTAACGAAAAGAAAACAAATATTAAACATTAATGATTTTAGACAGCTTCCAGCTTGTTTTTAAACGCTAATTGAAGATAAATTCATAATTTAGCATCCTTAAATTAAAATTTAAAATATGGTTGCTATTGTAGATAGTGGTTCTACTAAATCGGATTGGGTAATACTTGATGACTTTAAGAAAGTTTTCCTGAAAACTGAAACCATTGGTTTCAATCCGAATTTTATCAACAGAGAACTTATCGCTCCTGAAATACAGAAGAATAGCAATCTGATATCAGTGAAAAATTCAATTACAAAGGTCTTCTTTTATGGTTCTGGATGCGGTGTGAAGAAAAACTGCGAAACCATTCAGGAAGAGCTTATCAAAGTATTTGGGAAAGCTGAAATTATCGTAAAAGAAGATCTGATGGCTGCAGCTTATGCGGCATACAGCGGAAAACCAGCTATCGTGTGCATTTTGGGCACAGGATCAAACTCTTGTTTTTTTGATGGTGAAAACCTAAAAATAGAACTTCCTTCACTCGGTTTCCTTATCGGAGACGAAGGAAGTGGAAGTGCTATCGGTAAACAGCTGGTACGCAGATATTTTATGAAAAAATTGCCTTCTGACCTTCACAACGAATTCCAGGCCGATTATCAGCTTACCGTAGAAGATGCATTGAAAAATATGTATCATACGCCAAGACCAAATGCTTATTTGGCCAATTTTACCAAATTTGTGATCGAGAGAAAAGATCATCCTTATTTCAGAGGTATGGTTTTTGAGGAAATGAAAAATTTCTTTGAATATCAGGTGCTTCCTTATGAGGAGGCTAAAGATGCTGAAATTAACTTTATCGGCTCCATCGCTTATTATTATGAAAATATACTACGTTCTGTAGCAGCAGAACTTAATTTAAATGTGGGACATGTTGTGCAGAAACCAATTGAAAGTTTAGTAGATTACCACATTAAATATATCCTTTAACAAAAAACGAAATTTTATGTCAAGTAAAAACCATCGCGACGAAAAGACCTTTAACCAGGCGGCGTTAGATTATCATAAAGCAGAACCCAAAGGAAAAATTGAAGTAATCCCTTCAAAGCCACACTCTTCTCAGAGAGATCTGTCATTGGCTTATTCTCCGGGAGTAGCAGTTCCTTGTATGGAAATCCACGATAAGCCGGAAACTGTTTACGATTATACAGGAAAAGGAAACCTGGTAGCGGTAATTTCTAACGGTACAGCAGTACTTGGATTGGGAGATATCGGAGCCGAAGCTTCAAAACCGGTAATGGAAGGTAAAGGACTTCTATTTAAAATTTTTGCAGATATCAACGTTTTTGATATCGAGATCAATGAAAAAGATCCGGACAAATTTATCGAGATTGTAAAAGGAATTGCTCCTACTTTCGGAGGGATCAACCTTGAAGATATTAAAGCCCCTGAAGCTTTTTATATTGAACAGAGACTGAAGGAAGAATTGAATATTCCTTTGATGCATGATGATCAGCACGGTACTGCTATTATTTCAGCAGCAGCATTGATCAACTCTTTGCAGATTGCCAATAAGGATATTGATAAAGTAAAAATGGTAGTAAACGGAGCAGGAGCAGCAGCTATTGCCTGTACCAAACTATATATATCATTAGGATTGAAGAAAGAAAACGTCCTGATGTGCGACAGTAAAGGAGTAATCAATCACAAAAGAGAAAACCTTACTCCTGAAAAATTAGACTTCATCGTTGAAACAGATATTGAAACATTAGAAGATGCTGTAAAAGGTTCTGATGTTTTCGTAGGATTATCTAAAGGAAACGTAATGACTCCGGAAATGCTGTTGAGCATGAACGAAAACCCTATCGTATTCGCTTTAGCAAACCCAGATCCTGAAATTGCTTACGATCTTGCCCTTGAAACCCGTAAAGACGTGATCATGGCAACAGGAAGAAGTGATTATCCTAACCAGGTAAACAACGTATTAGGATTCCCTTATATCTTCCGTGGAGCACTAGATGTTCAGGCTACAGGAATTAATGAAGAAATGAAGATGGCAGCTGTACACGCTATTGCTGACCTTGCTAAAGAACCGGTTCCTGAAGCTGTAATCTTAGCATACAACCTGAAAAGTTTACAGTTTGGAAGAGACTATTTCATTCCAAAGCCATTTGACAACAGATTGATCACAAAAGTATCCAGCGCTGTTGCAAAAGCAGCTATTGAAAGCGGAGTTGCCGGAAAAGTAATCACCGATTTCGAGGAATACGAGCACCAACTGCTAGACAGAATGGGTAGAGACGAGAAGTTGGTAAGAATGATGCAGAGCCGTGCAAAAGCCAATCCAAAGAGAATTACCCTTGGCAATGCTGAAGAATACAACGTATTGAAAGCTGCTCAGATTCTTTATGAAGAAGGAATTGCTTATCCAAGTCTTTTAGGAGATAAAAAATACATCAAGGAACAGATGGAGCGCTACGGAATCAACCTGGACGTTCCTATCATCGATCCAAGTGATGACGATCAGAAAGAAAACAGAAAAAAATACAGAGAAACCCTTTGGAAACTTCGCCAGAGAAAAGGAATGAACGAGTACAAAGCGAAAAGATACGTTCGCCAGAGAGACTATTTCGGACCTTTAATGCTTAAGCATGGTGATACAGATGGTCTTATCGTAGGATTCTCTAAAAACTATACTTCCGTATTACGTCCTGTTTTAGAAGTTATTGAAAAAGATAAAGGCGTAGACAAAGTAGCAGCAATGATGATGATCCTTTCTGAAAAGAAACCTATTTTCTTCGCAGATACTTCCATCAACCAGAACCCAACTGCTGAAGATTTGGTGAATATTGCTAAAATGGCAGAATTCACTGTAAAATCTTTCGCTATTGAACCAAGAATTGCGATGTTAGGATTTGAAAACTTTGCAGCGATCTCTGAAACTTCTAAGAAAGTAGCTAAGGCAGTAAGCATTCTTCACGAAAAATATCCTAAAATGATTGTAGATGGTGAAATTCAGCCGGACTTTGCTATGAATGCTGATCACTTAAGCGATTATCCTTTCTCAAAACTGGGAACAACACCAGCCAATACATTCGTATTCCCGAACCTTGAAAGCGCCAACCTTTCTTACAAGATTATCAGAGGGATGAAAGTAGCACAGGTAATCGGACCAATCTTAATGGGACTGAAGCAGCCTGTACACGTACTTCAGATGCGTTCAAGCGTAGACGAAATCGTAAACCTTGCGACCGTTGCCGTACTTGATGCTCAGAGAAGAGAGAAAAAATAATTTCTCAACCTTGTAAGAAAGAAAAGCAGCCTATACAATCTGCTCAGTTTCTTATCATTAAAATCAACACTTTTATTCGTGTTTATATACAAAAAGACTCCATATTTTGGAGTCTTTTATTTTTATGTTAATTCCTTGAATTCTTATTTAAAAATTAAGTTAAAAGGCATTCGTACTTGAAATAAAAATATTAATTAGTTTAAATTGCTATATTTGGGAGTTTTAAAAATTAATAATGATATTTTCTCTACAAGGCACTGTTCAAGAACTTACGCCTACCTACGCTGTTATCAATGTTCAAGGAGTTGGCTACTACGTGGGAATCAGTTTAATGACCTCACAGACGCTGGTTTTGAATCAGCAGACTTTTCTGTTTATTCAGCAGATCATCCGTGAAGATGCTCATCTTCTCTTTGGATTTAACACTCGTTCAGAAAAAGAAATGTTCAATCTGTTAATAAGCGTTAACGGAGTGGGGGCTGTTTCTGCACTTATTCTGCTGTCTACATTAAGCCTTGATGAAATAGCATCAGCGATACTTTCAGGTAATAGCGCATTGATTCAAAAAGCAAAAGGAATCGGGGCAAAAACAGCCGAAAGAATCATTGTAGATCTTAAAGATAAAGTCCAGAAATTCAGCGATCCTGCTGCGAATATTTCTATGATGGTGGATAATAAAATCAAGGATGAAGCGTTATCTGCATTAGAAGTTTTAGGGATTCCTAAACGTACCAGTGAAAAAATTGCCGATAGAATATTGAAACAAAATTCTGAAATATCGGTTGAAGAATTGGTTAAACAAATTTTAAAAAACATTTAACATTTGGTGGCAAATAATAAGTATTTTAACATATTTCTGTTCCTGTCGTTTCTGTTGATGTCTGTGAGTGCCTTTGCACAGCAGAGAACTACAGATACCCTGATCATAAGGAAGCAATATGAGGTAGCTGACCCCACGAGGCAGGAAGCCTATTACGATATAAAAACAGGGATGTACTATGTATATCCCAAAATTGGAAATACCATCACAGGGCCGCCAGTCGCCATGTCTCCGGAAGAGTATAAAGAATATATGCTCGCCAATCAGACAAGAGCGTACTATAAAGAAAAATCTGATAAATACAATCTCCTTTTCAGAAGAGACAGATCAGATGCCAGAAGAAAAGGGTTAATTCCTTCCCTTCTTATCAACAACAAGTTGTTCGAAACTATATTCGGAGGTAATAAAATTGAAATCATTCCTTCAGGATATGCCTCTCTTGACTTTGCCGGACTTTACCAAAAAATAGATAATCCAATTATCCTGCCACAAAACAGGACCAGCTTTACCTTTGATATTGATCAGAGAATTCAGTTAGGATTACTGGGTAAAGTAGGAGAGAACCTTCAGTTAAAAGCGAATTATGACACCCAAAGTGGATTTGCCTTTGAAAATAGAATGAATCTTGTATGGCAGGCAAAAGGAAGCTGGAAAGATCTTCAGCAGAAAGGTCTTGGAGAAGTTGATAAACCGAATGCTGGCGGAGAAGATAAAATTATCAAAAGAGTAGAATTCGGTAACGTAACAATGCCGCTTTCTACAAGTTTGATCCGTGGTTCACAATCCTTATTCGGGGTTAAAACAGAATTTCAGCTGGGAAAAACTTTTGGAACCGTTGTGCTTTCCCAACAACAGGGAGAAGCTCGTAATATTGTAGTACAGGGAGGAGGGGTGATGAATAACTTTAAAGTCAGTGCAATTGACTATGAAGATAATCAGCACTTCTTTATAGGACATTATTTCCTTAACAAGTATGATGATGCCTTACTCAATTATCCACAGATCAATTCTACCATCAATATCACCAGAATAGAAGCATGGGTATTAGACCAGGGGAATAGTAATCTTGCTTATCAGAAAAGTATTATCGGGATCAGGGACCTAGGAGAAGTGGCTGGTGGAGATGTTTTGCCGGATAACTCTTTAAATGGTTTATATGATCAGGTATCAAATGTTGCAGGAACAAGAGAAGCAGGTAAAAACTATGGGACGATTTTTCAGGGGCAGAATTTTCCGGGAAGTGCAACTCCCTATGATAATGGAGAAGAATTCATTTATAATACAAAAGCCAGAAAACTTAACGCCAATGAATTTACCTTCCAGCCGCAGTTAGGATATATTTCATTAAACCAAAAGCTTAATGATAATCAGCTTTTAGCGGTTTCATATTCATATACCGTAAACGGAAGCAATAAAGTATACAAAGTAGGAGAATTCTCAGAAGAAAGCCCAGTTCTGGTTACCAAAGTACTTAGAGTAAACAACAGAGTAAATACAGAGTCTCCAATGTGGGACCTGATGATGAAGAACATCTATTCTATGGATGCGGGGCAGGTGTCTCAGGATGGCTTTATTCTAAACGTGTACTACAGAGATCAAAATACAGGAGGTAAGATTAACTATATTCCACCTGTAAAAGATCAAAACTTACTGAAGCTATTTAATTGGGACCGCCTCAATATGAATGGGGATATCCAGAATAATAAAGATGGAACTAAAGGGGATGGTATTTTCGACTTCGTGAACGGAATTACAATCCGGCCGGAGACAGGAAGAATTATTTTCACCAAAGTACAGCCATTTGGTAAATACATGCAAAAGGTTCTTGGAGGAACTTTTGATCCTCAGTATGTATTCCAGGATCTTTATACCAAACAAAAGCAATATGCCACTTCCAGTAACCTCGCACAGAGGTATACAATGGAAGGTCGTTATAAAGGGGTTCAGGGACAAGGTATTTCCTTGGGAGCAGTAAACGTTCCTCAGGGATCTGTAAAAGTTTCTGCAAACGGAGTACAGCTTACCGAAGGGGTAGACTATACCGTAGACTATATGCTGGGAACAGTTAACATTATCAATGAAAATGTAAAACAGTCCGGGCAGGCCATCAATATTTCATTAGAAAACCAACTAACTTTTAACACCCAAAGAAAAAGATTCTTAGGATTGAACTTAGAAAGAAGGTTTAATGAGAACTTTATTTTAGGAGGAACCGTAGTGAATTACTCAGAGTCACCATTGACTCAAAAAGTAAACTATGGGCAGGAAGCTGTAAATAATACTATGGCAGGGATCAACTTGATGTACAACAATCAGGCTCCTTATCTGACAAGATTTGCCAACAAGCTTCCCATGATAAAAACAGAAGCACCATCCAATATCAACTTTAAGATGGAAGCGGCGTATTTATTACCAGGATTGAACAAAGGCACCAACGATCAGTCTTATATTGATGACTTTGAACAGACAACTTCTAAGATATCATTAAAAGAACCGGCAGCATGGAGTTTAGCTTCAAAACCGGAAAAAAATAAACTTCCGCCATTTAGTACCGTTCCTGATAATAACGCCATAACAAGTGGATACGGAAGAGGACTATTATCATGGTATAATATTGATCCTAGATTCTGGGGAGTAGGAGGGAAAGCTCCAACGGGAATTACCCCTCAGGCGGTGTCCAACCATGCATCAAGAAGAGTTCAGTTATCAGAAATTTATAACAATAGAGATTTTGTAGCCGGAGAACAAACCTTTACCAATACTTTTGATATCTCTTACTATCCGAAAGAAAGAGGACCATACAACGTGAATACTGCAACAGAGCAGGCACAAAGCAGATGGGCAGGGATTATGAGATCAATCAGTGTTCCCAATTTCGTTACATCCAATATCGAATATGTTGAATTCTGGATGATGGATCCTTATGCTGACGGTAAAAAACTTGGAACTGATCCAAAGCTTTTATTACACCTGGGTAACGTTTCTGAAGATGTATTGAAAGATGGTAAAATGCTTTACGAAAATGGTCTTCCAACTCCAGGAAATCCAACATCTACTACCAGCTCTAATTGGGGAATCCAGCCAAAGCAGCCTCCTATCTTATATGCATTCTCTACTGAAGGTGAAGATAGAAAGCAGCAGGATGTTGGTTATGATGGATTAAGCTCAGATCAGGAATCTACAATATTTGGAAATACATTTGTAAATCCAGTGACTAACATTGTTGACCCAGCTGTAGATGACTTTGTATTCTATCTTTCAGAGAAATTTACAGGAAGTCAGGCAGCATCTGTTGTTGAACGTTACAAATATTTTAGAAACCCAGACGGAAACTCAGAAGCAAACTCTCTGAATGTGGCTTCTCAAACACCGGATGCCGAAGATATCAATAAAGATTACAACCTGGACCAGACAGAAAGCTACAACCAGTATGTTGTAAAACTGGATCAAGCTGACATGGCATTAGGAAGAAATAATATTGTTGATGTAAAAACAGTAAAAGCAAGCTTCCAGAATGGACAG
The DNA here is from genome assembly GCF_050632815.1 of Chryseobacterium sp. JK1. NCBI lineage: Bacteria > Pseudomonadati > Bacteroidota > Flavobacteriia > Flavobacteriales > Weeksellaceae > Chryseobacterium > Chryseobacterium sp. JK1. The sequence continues at coordinate 119,554 of NZ_JBODRU010000008.1, forward strand.
TCTGGAGATGTGAAATGGTACCTGTTTAGAATTCCTGTTGCGAGTTATGATAAAAGTGAAGGAACAGCAGATCCATCTGTACTGAACAATGTAAGGTTTGCAAGATTAATGTTAACAGGATTTGAAGATACTTCTACTTTAAGATTCGCAACAATGGATCTTGTAAGATCAGACTGGAGAAAATACCCTAAAAATATTGCTCTTTATCAAGTAATAGACCCTTCAACAAATACTCCAATTGTAGATCCTGCTTTGAATGAGGGAAGTACAGAAGTAAATACGGATGATCTTGAGGTAGGAAGTGTTAATATTGAAGAAAATTCATTAAACCAGCCTCCATATGTGCTGCCTCCAGGTATTGACAGGCAAGTATTAAGTGGAAACGCAGGTGCGCAAAGACAGAATGAAGCTTCTCTTTATATGAGAGCAAATGAGCTGAGAGGAGGAGAAGCTAGAGGGGTATTCAAAAATACATCCCTTGATATGAGAAGATACAAGAAGCTAAAACTTTTTGTGCATGCTCATGATCCAGTTAGACAAACAATTGGAATGGATAATAAAACTAAATTCTTTATTCGTTTCGGAACTGATGCTACAGATAACTATTATGAATATGAATCTTCATTAAATCTGACTCCGAATTCTTCAACAGCTCCTATGGAAATTTGGCCAATGGAAAATGACATTGATTTTGATATTCAGAATTTTGTAGATGCAAAGATTAGAAGAGATAAGTCGGGTGTAAAAATTACGGAAAGGATTTTAGATAAAGTAATAGATGGAGGTATCAATTCTAAAAAGATTTATATCAAAGGACGTCCAAGCTTAGGAAATATCTCAACGATAGTAATTGGGGTAAGAAATGGGGAATTAACTACTAGTATTACCAGAGTTCTTTGGGTCAACGAAATCCGTCTTTCTGAAATTGAAAATGATGGTGGATATGCAGGAAATGCAAGCTTAAACTTCAACTTAGGAGATTTTGCAACAGTGAATACAAATGCATCTTATACATCGGTTGGATTTGGAAGTATAGATTCCAAACCAGCAGAAAGAAACCAGTCTACGCAGTCGGCATTCAGTATCAATACTGCAATCAATGTAGATAAATTCCTTCCTGAAAAAACGGGAGTTAAAATTCCGGTGAACTATTCTTACTCACAAACCATCGAAGATCCGAAATATAATCCTTTGGATACCGATGTTGAGTTTAGCAAAGCTGCCAACAAAGACCAGTTGAAGAAAGTAGCAAGAACGTATACTCAACAGAGAAGTATTGGAGTGGTTAATATGCATAAAGAAAGGGTGAATCCTAATAAGAAACCTAAGTTTTATGATATTGAAAACGTTTCGGTAACCGCTGTGTATAACGATGATTATTTCAGAGACATCTATACCAAGAGAAATTATAGACAATATCTGAGAGGATATGTTGATTACAACTATACTTTCAAACCTTGGGTAGTGAAACCTTTCAATAAAATGATCAGCGATACGGCAAAATCAACGAAGTATCTGAGATGGGTGAAAGAATTTAATTTCAATCCTATTCCTACAAGGTTATCGTTCAGAACTGAAATCGACAGAAATTATAACGAACTTGAGTTCAGAAACGTTGAAGCTATCTTAAATGGAAATACAGGAAGTGATTTTGATGCGATCAGAAACAGAAACTTCTATTTTGGCTGGCAGTATGGTTTAGGGTTTAATTTTACAAAATCTTTGAAACTGGAAATCAATTCAGCGACAAGAACCCTTAATGATAATATCGATGCCAATATAATGGATAACAAGTCTATTTTCGGAAATGTTTTCAGATCAGGAAGACCCGTATTGTATAACCATAGAGTTCAGTTAAATTATAAACTGCCATTCCAGTATCTGCCTTATCTGGATTTCATTGATGCGGAAGTAGGTTACGGATTTACGTACAACTGGAATGCAAGATCTACTTCATTACTAGGTTTCTATGATCCAGATCAGAAAAAGCAGGTGAGTTTAGGTTCTATTGGTCAAAATACCAATGTGATTCAGGCTACCGCATCTGCAGACCTTCCAAAGTTCTTCGGGCAGTTTAAATATTTTAAAAATATCAATGCTAAACTTCAGAAGCGTAAGCAGGAAATGGATTCCCTGAATAACGTATTTACAAAACAATGGGAAAAGAACAGATACAGATATAAGAAATATAAATTTAAAAACAAACTGACCCCACTTCAAGGTGCTGCGTTCTTCCTTACTTCTTTCAAACAATTGAATGTAAGTTATAATGAAACTAACGGTACAGTGCTTCCAGGTTTGATTTCTGCACCAAACTGGTATGGATATGGACAGACATTAGGAGGCCCTACATTAGGATTCCTTTTAGGATCACAGGCGGATATCAGAAGAACAGTCATGGAAAATGGGTGGGTGAGTGACTCCAACTATATGACGGATCCATACGTTAGGCTTTCAACCAAAGAATTAAGGGCAGATTTGCAGATGATGCCATTAAATGATTTCCGAATTGATCTTAATGTATTGCATACTTATAATAGCAACTTCTCTCATACAGGATTCAATTATACAAATAATGGAGTTCCGAATACAGACTTTACGTTCGCCAATGAAATGGTAACATATTCTAATACCACAATGTTGTTGAATACTTCATTTAAAGATGGAACAGCTATTTATCAGGCCATCAGAGAAAATGCAAGAACTTTATCACAACAGTTGGGTGGCACCGCTAACATCGATAATGATGGTTTTGCAAAACATTATAGTATCGGAAATGCTTATGTATTGATCCCGGCATTTAAAGCCGCTATGGAAGGAAAATCGGTAACTAAGATGGGCAATCCTAAAAAATCAGGTTTCCCATTGCCGAACTGGAGAATAACATATTCAGGATTGAAAAACCTTCCGATCATCAGCGGACAGTTTACTAAATTTGATATCCTGCATGGTTACACCGCAACATATACCGCAACAGGTATTCAGAGAAATGTAGACTATCATGATAATCCAAATGGATATTATCAGGCGGTAAACAGTGCAGGTACTGTTATCAAAGGTGACGGAGATAAGATCAATCCTTATACTTTTGCTCAGGTAGGATATGTAGAATCTTTCTCTCCGCTGATTGGAGTAGATGTTACCATGAGAAACAATATGCAGTTTGGTTTGCAGTATAACAAAACCAGAATGACAGTCCTTGGATTGGTAAACCAGACCCTTACAGAAGATGCCAATACAGAATATGTAGTAAGACTTGGATATATTGTCCGAAACTTCAGATTAGGAACTGCCAATGTAAGAGGAAGAGGAACCAGAGGAAAAGGAAGCGATCTTAATATCAGAGGAGATATTTCATTAAGAGACAGCAAAACCACAATTATGAATATCCTTCTGAATGATTCCCAGGTAACAGGAGGGCAGAAGTTGATGAATATCAAACTGTCTGCGGATTACAACGTTTCCGAGAACCTGAACCTTAGAATCTTCTACGAGCAGATGACCTCTAAATATAAGATCTCAACGGCATTCCCGTTATCAACGATCAGAGCAGGTATTTCAGCCACATTTACATTCGGAGATTCCGGAGGTGGATTCTAAAAATAACATAAACTTAAAAGTCCTTCAGTTTTGAAGGACTTTTTTTATATCCAATATTTGAAGCTACTATATTTTTGAATACATTTGTACAAAATAAAAATTAAAAAATGAACACACCATCAGAATTAAAGTACACGAAAGATCACGAATGGATCAAGATCGAAGGTAATGTAGCTACAATCGGGATTACAGACTTTGCTCAGGGAGAACTTGGAGATATCGTATATGTAGATATTGATACTGTAGACGATGACCTTAATGGAGGAGATGTTTTTGGAAGTGTAGAGGCAGTAAAGACTGTTTCAGATTTATTCTTACCTATTGCAGGAAAGGTTATTGAATTTAATTCAGACTTAGAAGATCAGCCGGAACTGTTAAATACAGACCCTTATGGAGACGGATGGATCATCAAATTGGAAATTGCTGATGGAGCAGATCAATCTGAGTTGCTTTCTGCTGAAGATTACCAGGCAATCATTGGATAAGATTTCAAAAATATTTAGTAAGATACTGCCCATTTATTGGGCATTTCTTACTTATATGCTTCTCAAGCCGGGAGAAGAAAACCACGAATATTGGTTTATGTTCAATGGTATCGACAAGCTTTTACATTTAAGCATATTCGCAGCCCTTGGATTCTGTTTCATTGCGACATTCCCCAAAATAAAATTCTCATACTTTTTCCAGATCATTCTTATCTATGCCTTTCTCACAGAAATTCTTCAGGAAGAGATGGGACTGGGCAGATCTATGGAAACTCTGGATGTTGTGGCAGACACCATTGGATGTCTCATCGGATACTATACCTATAAGCTGTTCATCAAACGTTTCTTTTAAAATACAGCCTTTAGAGAAGAGTAGCACTTCATCTCATGCCTTTTCTCTCATAAAGATTCAGATTTTCTCACCTCTCTAAGCTCTCCAACATTCTCAGGAGCTATTTCCTGCTATCCATTTTTACTCCTCGCTCCCGCGCTGTCCTACACGCAGACCCATTCACGCACCTACCTAAGCTGTGGGGTAACCATTCCTATCAGGGCTATAATTCTTGTCGAGAATTAAAAATACGGCCAAAATACCTCATTCCTTCTAAAACCCATCTCCCGATCCCACAATAAAGCACAATCATCTGTGTAAATCCGTGCGATCTGTGGTTAATAGATATCTCGAGATTCAATAGAAACGGGATTTAGCCCTTTTAATAAAAGAAAACCTCCCTTATTGGCTTTATCCCAAACTCAAATAAAGAATATTTGTTTTAAAAAGCTCCTTCTATTATATATGTATACTATTCACTACTCATTACCCCCTTCTCCAATCATTCTTTTATTCTTCCACTCTCCAACCCACACTCCCTGCCGGTCCCAAACAAATGTTTAAAATTTTTCTCCCTGCCTTCCAGTGTTTTAAGGTTTAATATTAATAAAATGTAATATTTATGTTAAATAAACTTGCGTGGTGTGTAGTAAGTGTCTATCTTTGCCCCA
>NZ_JBODRU010000009.1:0-49458 GCF_050632815.1 Chryseobacterium sp. JK1
AAGCTAAAGACTGGATTATTGTTTACAAAGAAGATTTCAATTCAAAAGAGAATGCTTATAACAGAGAGAGGGAAATCAAAAACTGGAAAAGCAAAATTAAAATCGAAAAATTAATACAACAGAAAAATATAGAGCATCCCGATTTGTGATCGGGACGGTCAAAGGTTCGAATCCTTTCGCGCTCACGAAAACCTCACAATTTTTATTGTGAGGTTTTTTGTTTATATTCACATCATGTGTTATTCTCAATTTTAAATTCAATGAAAAATTTAAATCTTATCATCGCAAGCTGTTTTCTTATTTTCGTTACCTCTTGTAAAACAGCCACTCCAGTTTCAACAGCAGCTATTCAAAATGCACCTTACCAAGATCTTGGACATCATGGAAAACTATATGCTGCTTTCTATCAGCAGAGAGCTGCTGAATATGAAGCGCTATGTCTGCAGGCTTACAATATTGCTCAGCTTCGTTTGGATGAAGCATTGGCAAAAAATCCTCAGAGACCGTTAGCGATCATTTCTGATATTGATGAAACGTTTCTGGATAATTCTTATTACGCTGTTGAGCGTTCAAAAATGGGTAAGAATTACGATCAAAAAACATGGGAAGAATGGACCGCAAAAGGAATCGCAAAACCTCTTACCGGTTCGCAGGAGTTTTACCAATATGCAGCCAATAAAGGTATCCAGGTATTCTACATCACGAACCGTACTGAACAGGAACGAGCAGGAACATTGAAAAACTTGAAAAAATATAACTTCCCTATCCAAGGAGAGGATCATCTTATTTTGAGATCAAAGGAAAGCAGTAAGGAAAACCGAAGAAAAGATATCGCCAAAAATTATGAGATCGTTTTATTGTTAGGTGATAACCTCGCTGATTTCGCGGATATTTTCGATAAAAAAACAGAAGGAGACCGTTCTGCCGCAGTAAAAAGTTCAGCAAAAGAGTTCGGTAAAAAATTCATCATCATCCCTAACGTTGGCTATGGTGACTGGGAAGCTTCATTTTATAATTATAGGTACGATTATACTGATCAGCAGAAGGATTCTATGATGTATGATGCTGTAAAATCTAATCCTTAGAATAAAGATATAGATAGTAAAGAAAGGTAATCTTTCAATAGAAACTCACATATTTTTGTGAGTTTTTTTGTTTCATCCCGATTGATAGCCTATTTTATTTTTCAAAAGGGCAAAAAAGTGACGAATTGACATTATTCCATATATGGCACTATTTTCGACAACCTCATTTACAATTCCTACAGAAAGCTAGTATTTTTTATTATATTTAAAATAAAAACCAACACCTATTGAGCAACTGTATAATTTTTAGTGAATGAAGAAAATACTTTACTTATTGATAATTTCTCTTATTGCAGTTGTTGCCCTGAATACAATTGTTTTTAAAGAAATCCCTGAAAAAGGAAAACAGGCACTTCTTATTGATATTCAGCAGCATAGACATCCTATTACAAGCCTTTCAATGGAAACAACAGAAAATAAGGATTTAAAATTCCTTGATTCTGTATTGAAAGATAATAGAATTATCATGCTGGGCGAGAACATTCATTATGACGGAGCCACTATGCAGGCCAAAAGCAGACTGATTCGATATCTTCACGAAAATCTCGGATACAACATCGTATTGTACGAAGCAGGGCAATATGACACATGGATGATGAATGAAGAGATGAAAAACCATTCTCTCAAAATTCCGTCAGATTCCATAGGAAGTATTGGACTTTTTGATTTCTGGTGGAATAACAACGAAACACAGCCCCTGATTTCTTATTATCAAAGAACAAAAACTACTACACAACCAATAGAAATTGGCGGGTTTGATATACAATTTTCTGGAGACGCACTTTACAACAGACGAGGTAAACTGTTGAAAGATTTTTTAAGTAAAAATACTATTTCCCTTAAAGGTTCACCCCTCTTCAACAAACATCTGGATAAGATCGAATATTTCATGTACGAAGGTTATACCAAAAGAAATTTAAAAGAAAATCAGAAAAATGAACTTCTGAATGAGATCAGCCAACTGGAAAAAGCGGTTCTAAAACTGGAAAAGAATACTGAAAACAGTATGTATGCCAGATATTTACGTGATATCAGAAACAATTTAACCAAGATATGGAAATATAAATCCGGGTCGATGCCTAGTATGCAGTTCCGGGATTCTTTGATGACCCAAAACCTTATCCATCAGATCGATTCCGTTTACCCTAATCAAAAGATTATAGTATGGTGTGCCAATATTCATACTTTTTCTGCTCCATACAATAAAGAATATACTCCTTTAGGCTCTTATATTAAGAAAAAGTACGGGAAAGCTTCCTACATGGTTGATTTTTCATCCTACGCCAAATTAAATGATAATAAAAGCTTTTTCAACAAGCCCGGAAAATTTGCGATCGAAAATACATTTCATGCGATGAAAACACCTTACTTTTTTATTGATTTGAGAAACATTCCTGAAAATTCTCTCTTAAAAAAGGAATTTGTATCTACAGTCAACCAGGGTGTGGATCAGAAAAAGAAATGGAGCCAATTCTTTGACGGCATATTTTACATTGATACCAATACCGTTTTAACCCCAATCAAAAAATGATGAACAGTATTACGACAAAAGATCTCTGTTATACCATAGGATCGAAAACTATTTTAAATAATATCAATCTTACGATACCGGAAGGCAGCATTTATGGCTATCTCGGAAGGAATGGGGCTGGAAAATCAACAACGATCAAACTTCTTTTGGGACTTTTGGAAGTGAATGGCGATCCTATTTTCATTCAAAATAAAAGTTTAAAGCAATATCGGACAGAAATACTTTCCACGACTGGAAATCTCATCGAATCTCCCTGTTTTTATACAAAACTGACTGTTTATGAAAATCTGAAATACCTGGATATTGTTTACGGAAAAGGACAAAAAAGGATTGATGAAGTTTTGGAACTGGTAGATCTTCAGCGGGAAAAGAAAAAGAAAGCCAGCGCTTTGTCTATGGGAATGAAACAACGATTGGGAATTGCCATGGCCATTTTTCACGATCCTAAACTATTGATTCTGGACGAACCTTTGAACGGGCTTGATCCTCAGGGAATTTTTGAAATGAGAAAGCTTTTTCAGCACCTGAATGATGAGGGAAAAACTATTTTCCTTTCGAGCCATATTTTAAGTGAGCTGGAAAAAACAGCAACTCATATCGGAATTATCGAAGGTGGCGAGATGGTTTTTCAGGGCACAAAGAATGAGCTTTTAAGCCAAGTTGAAAAAGATGTTGTTTTGAGAACCGATCAACCGGAAAAGGCATTATCTGTTGTACAGGAATCTTTTACAGCGACGCTTAACAGTGATAATAAAATTTCGGTCAGAATCAATGATGATAAAGACTTTCACCTTCTTTTAAAAAACCTGATTCAGAATGGTATTGAGATTTATGATATAGATTCTCAAAACACCAATTTGGAGCAGATTTTCATTAACTTAATTTCCAAGAAAAATGATTAATACCAATACTTTCTCTAAAGCTTTTTCATCGGAGCAGTATAAGCTTTCCAAAAACAAAGAGATCTTCGGAGTTCTGCTTCTTCCCGTTCTGATTATTTTCGGTATTGATCTGTATATTGCTTATGATACGATCAGCTCAGATATTGACAGTGTAGAAGGGACAATAAATCCCTGGAAAATGTCATTGGGACGCAGTGTATTTATGTTTTATTATCTGCTCTTCCCTATTCTGGTTGCTCTTTTCGTACATGCCTGCTGTGATGTTGAAAATAAAAATAACAATTATAAAATTCTTTTTACACTTCCTATTTCCAAATCGAAGATCTTTTTTTCAAAGGCTTTATTTATTCAGATAACAGTTTTTTTTGCGGTACTTTTCTCTTATCTGGCATTTTTATTGAGCGGATATCTTTTAAGTATTGCTTTCCCTGTTCTTGGGTTTCAGAATTATGATTTCAGAGAGGTTATTTTTTATATTTTTCTTAAATTACTGATTACTCTTTCTGCAATTTCTATGGTACAGTTGACCTTAAGCCTGCTTTTCAAAAACTTCATCTACCCTATTGGTTTTGGAGTATTCATGCTTCTTTTCACCACCATTATTCAACAGAAGGCCTTCACTGATTTTTTAATTTTTACAGGCGGATACCGATCTCTTGAACATTTACTGAGTGAGAATATCAGTTTTGAAAGACTGGATTACTGTAATATCGCGGCTATCTTTATATTCACAGCCACCAGCTTCTATCTATTTGTCAACAAAAAGGAAAGATAAAATAGTATTGATCTTAAGATAAAAAGCAAAAAAGAGTGTTCTAGGCCACTCTTTTTGTTTTTGTTTCGTTTTTTACTGTTTCTGCTTTTTTATTTCTAAGGTCACGCTTCATTTTTCGGTATTCCCAGGGAGCAACTGCATTTACATCCTGCCAGAGACCTCTTTTATTCTGCTGTGCACTTTCCTGAAGTTTTCCCAATGAAGCATCTTTAGAGTAAGAGAAATACCACCATCCGAATCCTGCTTTTATCAGCTCGCGTGAAAGGTATTTGCCGTTATCGTAATATACTTTGGCAATAGAACGTCCGTAACGATCGGTATCTGTCTCAACAAAACTAATTGTTTTTCCAAATACTTTATCGGAAGTGAACTGCTTGGCATTTTTTCCAAACGGCTGCCCTTTTTCGGGACAATCTACTTCGGCCAATCTGAGTTTTTTCTGCTGGTTTCCTTCTAAAAGGATCGTAATGGTATCTCCATCTGCAATTTTGATCACTTTTCCGGTTGTCTGCGAGAATATAAATACCGGAAAAAATACATACATCAACATTAATCTTTTCATGCGGCAAATATAGAAATTAGTGAGGTTTATTTAATTAAAAAACCCTCGCAATTTGCAAGGGTTTCTTCTTTATATACAAGCACGAGCGGGGGGAAAGCCTTTTAAAAATATCTATTTTAACAAAAACTTTGCAGATTGCAAAGTTTTTGTTCTATTACAGGCACGGATTACAAATCCGTGCTATCGGGAAAGAGCCGGAAATTAGGAAGTTGACACTAACATAACATCTTCTATTTCCCAATAATTATCATGCAATCTTAGTTTAAATACAGCATTTCTACCGTAATAATCTTTTTTTATACGATGGTCAACAAAAACTAATGCTCTTTTTTTTGAAGTATCGAATACAATCTCTGAAAAATAGACAACACCTATCTCACATTCATTTGTATGTTTATCATACTCTGCCAGATCCAGCACTTTTGCGGTACACAAATTAAATTGATTTGCTTTTATAGAACTTCGTAGGCTTAAATTTTTAATAATATCTGGACTATTGGAAAAGTCTTTAAAAAAATCCTTATTTCTTTGTATGTATTTTATATTATCTTCGGTACTACCTGTAGCAAAATCAGTATTTTTATTTTTAATAGAATCTATATACAAATTGCAAAATTTTTCAGGATGATTAAAAATTTCGTTGTGCGCTTTTGTCTTCTCTTCGATATATAAATCATCATCATGAACTCTTAAACTATCAAAATATCTTTTTTCACCTAAATAATCTTCTCTAAAAAAATAAGGTATCAACTGATCTGTTAAATCATTATATAGTTTTACATTAGTATCGGTAGATTGGCTTACACACTTTTTCATTTCCTCCTTACAATTCGTAAGTAATAAAGAGGATAATAAAATTATAAATATTTTACTCTTAAAATTCATACTATTTGGAAATTTTAGATTAATAACATGATCTTGTTCGCAAATTATCTTTTGGTTTTTTATAAATTTCTAAATTAGATGGATTTCTTTCTGATTTAGAGTTTTTGTTTCGAATCTGTTGCCAAAAATCTTTTCTAAAATTATTACTTCTAATTTTATCAAACTTTTCAGTAATTATATCACGATCAGAAGCAGAAAATTGAGTATCTGTTCCAAAATAAATAAGTTCCCAATTATCTCCCGCATCTGGCATACCACTTTTTGAATGAAAACCCGTCTTAAAACCTGGGGTAAATTCCTCGGAAATATGGTCAAATGCATAGTCTGCCCAATGACCACCTTCATGAATTATTATTTCTGCTAAATTATCAATATACTTTTTATTTCCTGAATTTTTTGAAACCGTGTTTATTACGCCAGAATCAATATAAATATTATTGGGATCTTTTTTTTGATCAAATAACCCCAAATGTCCAATACTTTCATTCATTATAACAGTGGGCCCATCTCCATCTTTGAGCATTTTCCGTATCATTTTATCATCTACCTTAAATCTGTCTTTAAACGCTCCTCGAAATTCTGAATCTCGAAACATCGCTTTTATAGTTTTTATTGACTCCTTATATAATCTTCTTTGCTCTTTCGTAGCATTTGCTGGTAATCTAAAATTTCCATTAGGATCAATGTAACTAATAGGGTTGTTTCCACAATAAATATAAGGCTCCATTGTTTGTTCCGCTAGTGGATCCACTCCATACCAAATACTGGCTCTCGGGTTATAATATCTGGCTCCATAATAATACAGCCCTGTTTCTCTATCCAATTCTTTTGCATTGAACTTATATGGATTATCATATACTCCTGTTCGCTGCTCCAACATCGTTTCTCCGAATGGTAAATTTAAGAAAAACTGAGTACTCTGACCACTTGAATTGGTAACAAATGTTGCCGTTCCCAGATGATCATTATGTAAATAGTATAATCCTAACTGACTTGTTGGTCCGTTTAAAGTATTCAGCTCTGATACTGAAATATCACCTACCCCTGCTTTTTCAAGATATGTTTTGAAATCAACTGAAGGATCAGGTTCTCTCATCGTTGTACCCTGATCAGATGCTCTAAGATTTAGTGGAACAAAAATACCGTTTCCATCCATTACTCTACTTGCAAAACGGGTTGCTCCTTCAAAATAATGTTTGGTATACTGCCCGTTTAAGGATACCGTTACATATGGATTAGGATATAATGTATAATCATTTAGGCTTAAGCTTCCTGGGTCTACCAACTCTCCATTCTGATACAATTGCGAACTTCCATGCAGATTATACTTAATTGTTCTTTCTCCTTTATCATCATATACATAGTATTGATATACACCGGAATCGTCACTGTAAAAAGCTTTCAAACGGTCCTGTTCATCCCAGAACATCTGCTTAGCACCAAATTCATCTGTATGTTTAATCGTATTACCATTATCATCGTAACCGAAAAATTGTTGTGTACCACTGATATTATTATCAATAATTGCGTCTACTTTATGAGTACCAGGAATATATTTATAATTGTTGGAATACGTATTTAATGGTTCAGGCTGCTGATCAATATGATGCACCTGCTCTTTTAATAAGATTCCTCCGCTTTCATTATACACCATCTTCTTAAGATCAAAGTGGGAATTACTTTGTGAATAGGGAGAATTATTGGGCGTTGTAGGAGTTCCTCCTTTATCGTTAAGCCCCATATCTGCTCCTGTACTAATTAATCTGTTTAAGGTATCATATTTATAACCAAAAGCATATGTCCCTCCCATCTGATTCGGAGTTACCCCAACATCATTATTAAGCTCCGTGATATTTCCTCTGTTATCATATTTATACCTGTTGGATAAAAATGCATCGGAATTACTCCAAAGCCCGAAATGATCCAATCTTCTGTTAGTAATAATATATGAATAATCTGTTCTCGTTCCATTTCCATAATTGGCTGCTATTCTCTGTTCATAGTGATCATATTTTATATTCTGAATATAATTATAACTGCCATTCGTAATTTTATTCAGGTTTCCTCCAAGATCATAACTGTAGAACAGTTGCTCTCCGTCAGGATATGTTAGTTTTTTCAGACGGTTCCAACTGTCGTACACATAATCCGTTTTGAATTCCATAGTTGGAATATTATACCCGAATATTCTGCGGGTTTCTGATACAACTTCGCCCAATTTACCATAGGTATAAGTAGTATACCCTGTACCATCTGTTTTTGTAATAATTCTTCCTGAATTATTTCCTGAATTGGCTGGCATATAATCATAATGCACATTATTAGGATTGGTGGCACTACTCGGAAGATCAGGAAGCTCAATATCAGTCAACCTGTTCTTATCGTATTTATAATGAATCTGATGGGTCTGGATATTAGGATCATTAGCAAGATTTGCTGTTCCAAACCTAATCATATGTCCAGCAGAATCGTATACATACGTGGTAAGCCCTTTATCAGGATGTAGCATTTCAGTTCTTCTTCCGGCAAGATTATATTTGTAGGTAGTTTTAATCCCCTGTGGATCACTCACCGCAAGTAGCTCACCTATTGTATTGTATTCAAATTTTGTAGATAATGGATCGCTATTCAGATAATTTACTTTTTCAACAATTTGTCCTTCGGCATTCGTAAAAGTTTCTGTTTTGGTAACATCTAACTCCTCTGTCGTTTTAAATAGATTCCCTTCTATTTCATAGCGAATTGATTTTTCTACATTATCCTCATATTTAACATTTGTAATCCTGTCGGAACGGTCATAGGTATTTGCCAGCATATATTGGCTGAGATCCAGGTTCAGATTATTATTTTGAAGATCTCCTTCTTGAGGCTGATATTGATATACCTGTCTTCCCAAAACATCAAATACCGGTCTTCCGGAAATGGCTCTACGTTCCGTTCCGTTGATATCAACATCCTTTTTCACCTGTATTACTCTTCCCATGAAATCTGAGTAAGAGTCTGTGTCTATCGTATTATTTGGATGATCTGCATCGTAATGAGAAGTCTTAGCTCGGAATATTTTAATACTCTGATCTGAATTCGGAATCCCATAGTGATCAAAATAGTAAGTGTGCTTTACAGTAGAATTTCCGACAAGGCTGTAAGGATCATTTACAGCAACCATTCTTCCATAATCATCATATGCATAGTCAATTGAGTTTCCTGTGATGTCTGTACTTTTTGTTAAAACATCTAAAAGAGGATTATATAATCCAAAAGAAATATACCCAAAAGCATCAGTCGTTCTCGCCACATATTTACCTGTCTCACCGTCGTACTCATAAGATATCGAATATCTGTTAGAGTTTTCATCTGGCGGATAAGTTATAGTTTTCACATTTCCTGATGTTTCATAGGTATAATCTGTTTCAATATTCTGAGATCCATCGAAAACAACATATTTTCCTATGGTTCCTGTATTCGCATTAATGTTCTGTGTGCTTCTTTGTCTCAGAAGTGTAGAGCCTGATCCATCGTACACATCAATCTGTTTAGGCACCCCAATAATATTGTTATTAAGCTGCCCCCAATATTGTATCACAGATTTATAAGAATTAGTAGGGCTGGCATATGTATAATTCGAAATCAATCCTGTATTATAATCATATTCCATTTTCTCGGTGGTTTCAATCTGTCCTCCAATTTCATATTTTGTATTGATTTTTTTATCCAGCAGAACTATAGCCATTTTTCGGCCTTCTTTTCCTCCGGTATCAAAATCTTCCGGCAAATAATTAGGATCTATCCTCGTTACATTGTCTTTAAATTTGTATAGATGATAATTATAATTAACTTTAGAGATCAGCTCATCATTCCCTGTAATTACTTTACTTTCTTTAATTAATCCGTTTAAGAAGTAACTTGTATTGTAATAGGTATCAATAGTCTTTCTATACGTACTTCCAGCAGCACTAATTTGCTCACTTGTTACCGTTCCGAATCCAAAATTATCTCTTTCTCTTCTGTCATATTTGGAATTCTCAAATGTATATTTCGTTACAATATCTTTCGTTTCATCAGACTCAGTATAGTTGGTACTGAATACATCAGGATTCAAAATTTTCACTTTATCTACTACCAGTTTGGCATGAGGATCCTGATAATTAGGTTGAGTAAACTTATAATCAACTGTATACTGCCCTTTGGTTATCGCATGAGTAACGGACTTAAGTTTATTCGTTTTTCCGATTAATGAATAATTGACAATAAATCCATCGTTTGTATCCACAACAAGGTCCGGGAATCCATCTCCGTTCATATCTCTGAAAGCTTTTTTCGTTTCAGAAACATTAATCCCCAAATTGGCAGTGGCTCCCGCTCCTGCTTTTATGAAAATAACCAAAATAGCAGGTGGAATAATAGGAATAGGTCCAAAATTCAGCATCATATTTCCACCGAAAGAAACGTATCCGTTATATGAACCGGTTTCTTCTGTAAAATCAACTTTTCCTGCTGCTTTAAGCACAGGAACTGCACTAGCAAATTTATTTCCAAGGTTATAACGAACTTTCGCAGATTTATTGTTATTATCCACTTCAAGAATATCGATCAAACCATCTCCGTTAATATCTTCATAAACAACTTCAGCGGTTCCTTTAGATCCTGATCCTCCGGCACTGGCACTTATTCCAAAACCAAAACTACTCAAAGCACTAAGATTAGCAAAAGATCCAAGACCTCCTCCTATAGAAAAATTCAAGCCACCAATAGGGCGAGAACGGTAAGGAATCATGTTCTGATAATAAATAGGATCAGACAGGCTGTTTCCAAGGTTGAACATTACTGTACCATAATCAATAATTCTATCTGGTAAGCCATCTCCATTCACATCTGTCCAGAATGATCTTCCTGAATCATATGAATCAAAATAATCATTAGCTCCAACCCCTGCAGTTACCGCAACGGACCAAGGCATTGAATTATTAGCATGCGCCTGATTTCCGTTTGAACCATTTACTTTATTTCTTCCACTGGCTGAAAAGACATTAAAAGAAGCACCTAAAGAATTAACCTTTAAATAACTATATGTGTTTGTAGGAAAATCACCAGTTGCAACAAGCTTAATATCGTTCAAACCTCCTACAGAATTCGTGTATTGTATCGATTCAGGATATACCATATCAGGATATCCGTCCCCATTCATATCCGAGAATGTCTGTGTTTCAATATTACCATCTTTAAGCTGTATCGTTTCAGAATTACCACTACTTACTGTACTTACGCTAAGTCCGTTGGTTGTATTCTTGGAACGGCTGCTTTGCTTCTTACTGATTGCCTTCATTGTGGTATCTAAAGACAATACACCATCTACAAGTGTTGTAGGAATCATTGCAGGAGGATCCGGAACAGGACTCGTAAAATAATTTATTTCTTCATGATCCCTGAAAGAAGTAGCCGTTGAAAATTGTTGTCTACCTCCTGTGCCTATCCACTTATCAATTCTAACCATTGGCTGAGGGCGAGGTTTAATAATCCATTCTGAGAACGGTTTCATAGGGTAGGCATACTGAGATACCATATTATTTCCGGCATTAGGATTACCATTTAATGCCACACAATCTGTTAAAGCCTGTCCGGTTAAACCTTGACAAGTTGAATTACCGTTTGTTGCCACACAATCTGTAAGCGCTTGACCAGTCAATCCCTGACAAGCAGAGTATGTATTCTGCAAAGCAACATCCCCTGTGAATGTTTCAGCTTCAATAGGCGTTCCATAGCTATAATCTACAAAATTGTTTGGTTTATATAAAAATTGACCCCAGTTATTATAAATAGCCGATTTTGTATTATACATTGCCGTATTTACTGAAGTAGGCCACACAGTAGTCAACAAGCTAGTGGTATCATAATAAATATTAAAAGGTCTTCCTTGAAAATACTCTGAGTATTTATTAAATAAAGCATATTCAGCGCCTGTCTGACAATAAACCTGTACATTAAATCCTAAATCAAAGGTAGGCTGCGTTAAGCTCCCTGTATAAATCGTAGTCGGATCTATTCCCGGAACAGACTGCCCTGTAAACATGTTCTCTTCCACCAAAGTTGGCACAGTGCCTTGTGCTGCTGTAATGGATACTTTTCTCTTGGCAAGAACATGGCCTTGCTTTTTGATCACATAATAAAAACTTCCTGTTCCCAGGGTAGTAGCATTCGCTATATTCTTATTAATCTGAACCCCAAATTCATGAATTCCGGTAACCGGAGGATTTGTTGGCGTTAATCTAATGTCAAGCTTCTCCTTAAGTTTAGTAACTGCAAATGAAGGATATTGAGCTTCAGGCTTAAAACTCATACTGATATTTCCATTTGTAGATGTAGTTGCATTATACCCTACAGAAATGGAATTCTGCCAGTTGTTAGTAAGGAAATTTGTATATGAATCAGATTCTACAATAAACTTCAAATAAACCGGTTCGTTTGCACTTACAGATATTGAACCAACATATTCCTGTGTACTGAATGGTGTGTCGCTTTGAATATAATTATCGGAATGCAAAACAGTTACAGCACCGGTAATTGTATTTTCCTTGATCACCTTAAAAGTAAAATCATCTTTAGAAGAAGGGAAATCAACACTGGAAACAACAATGTTTGCCATTCCATCAGCATCCAAATATATCGGTGCTATTAGATTATTAAGGAAAAAATTGTTTCCATAACTTCCATTATTCAATCGAAACTGATCCTGCTCAAGGTTTCTTCCTCTCAATGCCAATCCGGTGGCAGGATCAATATAAGTAACCGTTGGATCAGAGTCTATTTGCAGATTGTCATCCGAATTCTTATGAAGCCTTATGTACACTTTATCTCCACTTTTCACAAATAATCTATTTGCATTATTAATGGCACCATGTACATTATATTGGGTATTTCCTGCAGGTACATTAATAATCTGGTCATAATAATCATTATATCTGGAAATCGTGAAAGACTGTGACAGATTATTAGGATTAAGCTGCGTTAAAAAGACCCTTGCATGATAGAAATTATTAGGCTGGGTATCTCCAACTACATAATCAGGATTCGCTATCTCTACAGAATAGTATGCCTTAGCCGTTGGTTTTAACACAATGACAGGGTTTAAAGGATCTATACCACTTATACTCACATTATCACTAATAGTAATGTACCCGTCCTGAGAAGCAATCCAAACTTTTACCACATCGGCAATAGGAGTTGGAGGATAATCCGGTTCCACAATAGGAGGAACTTTTGGTCCTGGAGGGGGTATAAGTGGGGGTGCTATAGGTTTAACTTTAACGACCATATTTTCAGTATATTCTGAATGCTGAGTCATTTCAGGGCTTCCACCCTGATTATATTTATTAAACCAAACTTTACCATCATTCACAATATCCACCAATCCATCGGAATTAGCATCAATCAAATAAGTAGAAGTTATTCCTTTAGAGGTTGAGGTTATGGAAGATTTACTATATACAATAGCCCCCATATCCCATCCTGAGTTATTGGTTTTAGTTTCGGTAAAAGAAAAATTACTATTGTAATTTAGAATAGGTTTAGGTGGTAAAAATGACAGTTCGCCATATAAATTCAACTTCCCTTCACTATAACGAAGTCCTGAAGACGTTCTATAGATCATGTCCTGTATCCCATCACCATTAAAATCAATAAGCTGCTGAACATTTTTGGCTTCTGCTGTAGAATATCCAAAAGGAAAACCAAACATAAGATGTCCATAAGCATCATTTGAGGAATAGAAAAAATTCAGTCCAGCAGCAGCTCTGAAATTCAGTCCGCTTTCAGTGGAAATGTTTCCGTTAATTTTTGATGGCTTTAATAGATCTCCTATAAGACTTCCATAAGGACTGGGAACGTTATTATTAACCTGAACTATTTTATCAGGTCCAAAAATCTGATTATTCTCTACCTCGTTATAATATTCAAATGTATAATCGTCAACAATAGGAAGCGGAGTTGGATCTTTAATATTATATCCCTGAATATAAAGTCTTCTCAGTCTTGTTTTTGAAAACTGTCCATCCTCATATTCTGCTTTGTAGCTGCGTATTTTCTGGGTTTTATAGCTAACATCAATGCTTTTTAAAAGATACGGTTCTACCCTTTTTACTCCTTGTTTTGCATTAATATTAATATCTTGTCTGCTTACTGCACTTTCAGTAACAAAATTAACATTATAATCTAAGTTTTTTCCATAGGTAATCTTTTGAATGTGGAAATACGTTCCTCCATTAGCATTATTTCCAGCGCCAATATTTACGCTCGTATTATTCTGATACGTAAACATCATTTTATTACCATGTACATCCTCCACCATTCTCAATCCCCAGTGAACAATTTGACCTGCACTATTTTTGATGACTGTATTATCACTTCCACCATAATAACTTTTGGTACCATTAGTAGAAGTAACCTTCCATGAATAGTCCGTCGGGCTGTTTCCTTCCCTTTCTATAAGAGTAAAGTCATGATTTTTTCTAAGATAAAACTGTTTTTTTCCACTAGGATTACGAGGCTGTCGCGCTGTTGTAATATCTATTGACGTTTCACTTACATTATTATGTCTGTGTGGCAAATAACCACCTGGATACACCAACATGTCTCCATCCAATGTATAAAGTTCTGTTTCTTCACCTCCAAACATAGGAGTTCCCCATCGGGTATCTACAGTAATTGCTGATAAGCCCTGAAGATCCCATCCTTCACCCATCCAGCCATTGCCTGCGCCACTATTATATCCAATAGCTAATGAAGGTTGTACCCCTCCCAAACCTGCTGGCACTTTAATAGGATAATTCATATTAGCATCTCCTTTCTGGCTTGCAGTAGGAGCGCTCATCATCTGCATTGCAGCCATTGGATCAGCAGCTTTCAGTCCGCTGATGCTCGTTGGTGAAAAAGCAGTTGTTTGAGGAGATTCAGGAGCGGAAATAATTCCGTTAATATAATCATGATCTCCATCTCCTTCAACAGTCACTGTTTTATTTTTTTCATCTACTACAGAATGATCAGCAACCCATTGTCTTTTGGCATAATCAAAATGGAAGATTTTAATGTCTTTTGGAGAAAATAACCCTAGTCTTTTAGCATCATAAGGAATGCTGATTTTTGCTTTTTTCTCCAATTTCCCTGACAGAACAGAAAATCTGTAACCAGCATTATTCAAGGTTACATTTTTAAGTCCTTGAGAAACTGCCGGAATATCTTTTGTTCTTAGTTTTAAAACTTCTATATAAGCAGATTCAGATGTTCCTTTTTCCATAGAAACATTCATATTTTCATAGCTTATACTTAGTTCTTTGTCTTTTGAAACTTCAATTCCTTTTGGCTTTACATAATTATGATCAACTACTTTAAAAGATTTTGTAGAAGCAGGAATTTTGTAAGTACCTGTCATTCCACCTGCAATAACAGAAAATTCACCATCTGCGATATTCTTTTCCGAAAGCTTGATTACTTTTTCAAATTCTCCTTTTTTTACAAGTACAGCCTCATTGTTCACAATTACTTCCGACAAAGCTCCTGTATTTCCTTTTACATAAAGCTGATTATCCGAAAGGATAGAACTAACAATAGGACTGCTGCCCAACTTTTTATCTTTCTCAAAAACAAATCGTAAGTTTTTCACCTTATATTTCACTCCCACAGCTGGTGAAGTAAATAATATAGAATTGGAACCCGTTTTAATAAGGTCCAAATTAAGTGCTTCTTTTTGATGACTCCATTTTGCACTCGGAACAATAATTCCACCACCAATAGCAACATTATGATTGATTGATCTGGAAACTGATTCATGAGAAGCTAATCCAAATAAGTCATATTCCAGATAAGCAACTAAGCTCCCTTCTACATTAGAAACATCAATGGTGAAAAAGTTATCAGAAACTTCATCCTCTTCCTGATCTGTGAAAGCACCTATTGTACCTTCTTTTTCCTTAGAAGCATAAAAGACATTTCCGCTATTAGCAATTTCATCTCTAATTTCAGTAGCCTCTTTACTGTTACTTTTTAAATTAACAGGTAATGAGTGATCATTACTCAAGAAGTTCTTTTGCTCTGATTTTTTTGATTGTGTTAATGGGGTAGAAAAATTTTCTTTTAGATTCTGACCTTGTAAATCCACTGTTTTATCAGTCAATTTACTCATCAGCTCTTTCTTAAATCTCCGTACCTTCTGCCTATCTTCTCTTGTGAAGCTTGCAAAAACAAACATACACGCAAAGAAGCACATTAGCAGAAACGATTTCTTGGTAACAGGAAATTGATTCGTCTTTATTTTCATGGTATAATTTTAATCAACGATTAATTTGAACGTTTTTATGATTTTTTTGTTTTGGGTAAGGTTAATAATATATGCTCCCTGAACTTCCAACTGCCCCGTATAATGACTCGACTTTCTATCTATATTATCAAGCTTCACAAGTCTTCCTGTGCCATCATAAATGGAAATTTCAAGACCTTCCGTTGGAGGAAAAGTAACAGTAAAAGTTTGTCCTTTTTTAACAGGGTTAGGATAAAGATTGATTTGAGTCTGATTCAACGATAATTCAGTGCTATTAACAGATGATCCTGAGCTTTGATTTGAATGAGCACTTTCTGCCTTCTGCTCTCTCACAGGGCTTACTGCAAAAGTGAAATGCGCTGTTTCTCCGTTATCAAAATCATTAAGGAAATCTACTTTATTAAAAATAATGTATTTGTCATTTTCAGCTCCCTGAATCTTTTGCACAGAGTTATCAGGCTTCTTTAACAGCATCCAATACGTTAAAGGCAAAGTCCTTGGATTCATTGTTTCTTTTAAAATTCTTACACTATAATTATCTTTAGGAACTTTATTACCAATGAAATTAATCTCCCAATTCTTTTGTAATACATTAAGAGTACCATCATTTTTCAATGCCAGATCTTTATTGTCGTCCGACCAGATCACAAATTGATAGTTATCAAAAGTTGCCTGATTTTCTACATTCGTTCTTTCAATTGAATTTTTCCCAATTGTTAAAAAAAGATCTGATTGGTTGGAAGACTGCTTTTGATAAAGCTCATTTCCATTATCTCTTCCAAGTCCTGTCGGCTTATATCTGTATTCTTTATGCTTTTCGGGATCCCAGATTATTTTCCCGTCACTACTGTAATATTTTCCTTTTTCTAATGAAATTCCATATTTTATAGAAAGATAAGAGTGAATTTTATTCAGTTCTACAGGCTTTGCTTTTCTTGCTATAAATATCAGTTCGTAAAGATTTTGATCTTCAAATTTAATTTTAAGACTGTCAGACTTTTCATGGTTAGGGTCAGAAGAAGCCAGATAAGAAAAAATACTGGGAGCTTTTTTAATATCTATGTTTTTTTTACTTCCCGTATTATAACTACTGTTTCCTAGAGAAATCTTTTTTTCAGTATTCTCCCAAATCAATTCATCGTCTTTAGAACGATGTACAGCAGTAAGGGTATGGCTCTTATTTTTACTGTACTTTATATATTTTTTGAAAATTTTATCTTTAATACCACAATGAAAATTGAGCAAATTTTCATCTTTACACTTCACACCTTCACGAAGTGTTGGATTAACTTTTTCCCATAGCTGGGCATCTGCCCCAACCAATTGAGAATAAAAAGAAGCAGAACACGATAATGCAATTATAGTGAACACTCTTGAATAAGAAATTTTATACATGTTTTAATATTTTTACTATGATTCACCTCTAACAAATAATACCTGAATTTATATTTCTTTAGAATAAACTGGATGTAGTAAATCCGAAAACAGTGGAAACCGCAATAACGTAGCAATGCGAAAAAGTAAAAAAGATGATTGAATTTTTCATGGAAAAATCAAGTATTAGTTTTTTGTTTTGGCAAAAATACTAAAATAAACACATACCACATTTTTTTATTTAACAAAATTTAAGAAATATAACACAAACAATTTGTCAATTTATATAATAGCTATACATTCTATTTTATCAAGAATGAGCCTATCTTATCTAAAGTTGATCGGTAAAAATCTTATAAAAATTTGTTTTAAAACTTGTGATTTATCAAATTATTTTGAAATGTCTTTTCAACTATAATAATGAAGTTAAGTTTCCATCTAAAAAATAAGTAAAGGAGATCTCAAAAACTCTTATTCCCTGATCACCTTAAAACAATGGTTATTAATCCAGTAAAGTTCATAATAAAGTATTCACGAAAAATTAATTAAAAATTACCGCTCAATTTATTTTTTTATTTCAAAAAGTATTGTACCTTTGCAACCGCAAAAACGAAGTAAAATTCGTTAATGATGACCTCATCGGGGCGTAGCGTAGTCCGGTCATCGCGCCTGGTTTGGGACCAGGAGGTCGCAGGTTCGAATCCTGCCGCCCCGACTGTTTTAGTAGTTTTCTCAAAACTACTCAATGGGTGCGTAGCTCAGCTGGATAGAGCATCTGCCTTCTAAGCAGACGGTCAAAGGTTCGAATCCTTTCGCGCTCACAAAAACCTCACAACATGCTGTGAGTTTTTTTATTTCACTGTTAAGTGGAATATTTTACAAAATCAATACGCGAAATAAAATTCGCTAGTGATGACTTCATCGGGGCGTAGCGTAGTCCGGTCATCGCGCCTGGTTTGGGACCAGGAGGTCGCAGGTTCGAATCCTGCCGCCCCGACTGTTTTAGTAGTTTTCTCAAAACTACTCAATGGGTGCGTAGCTCAGCTGGATAGAGCATCTGCCTTCTAAGCAGACGGTCAAAGGTTCGAATCCTTTCGCGCTCACAAAAACCTCACAATTCCTATTGTGAGGTTTTTTGTTTATAATCAATTTATACCATACTCTTTTCAAGGTTTATAAATGTATTATATTAAACATAACAATATATAGAACAACCGGATCATACGTAAAAGTTGGGACTACGCAAAGATTTATTTCCTTATGATATAATTTTAAGGTGCAAAGAAAAGAATCAACTCCGTTGATTCGATAAAGCGAATGATATTCATCTACCTTTTCATAATCAATTCCCAGTCGACTGCTTTCTTAACGTCTTTAAAAAGACAGCTTATTTTAAATAAAAACCTTACCTTAAACTTCAAGAATTTATAAAACAATCATTTTTTATATTCAGATCAGGTAAAAGTTTTTTTATTTCTCATCAAATTTTGAGACTGATCAGAAGAACAACCCTATTATAATTCTCAGACTACAAGGTTCGAATCCTTCTGCGGCTCATTGAATTTGTTTTTTCTAGAAAGCAAAAGCCAATAGATTTCAGAAACTACGGGAGTTTAATTTAAATTTTGAAAAGAATTCAATTATACATTTTGACATAATTTGTTTTTTTGTCAAAAATGATTTATTTTTGTATCCATATTTTCAACAATGTCATCTCATACAGAACAAGATCAACTTTCACAACAAATCCTGGAGACCGCTTCAGGGCTTTATTTGAAGTATGGCTTGAAGAAAGTAACAATGGATGATATTTCAAAAGCTTTAGGCAAAAGCAGAACATCAATTTATTATTATTATAAGAATCGTGAAGAGGTTTTTCAGGCGGTTTTGGAAAATTTAATCAAAGAAGTTATTACTGAAATCGACTTCAATATGAAGAAAAGGAAGACTTTCGAAGGAAAAATTCAGGAGTTTTGCTTGGCTAAAGTAAAGACATCGGAGGAAAGATCATCATTTTTCCGAGCTATAGAAGCAGGAATGGATAATGAAGAAAAATCCAAACACATTACCGATGCCCACAACCGGATGATGGAAGCAGAAAGAACTCTTCTCCTTAAGTTGTTTGCAACGGGCAGCAATGAAGGAGCTATCCCAAAAGTTTCTATTGAAGAACAGGAAACCATTATCTTTATTCTACAGAGCAGTATCCGAGGAATAAGGCGCGAAATGGGTCTAAAAAATAATTTTGAAAACTTACAGGCAACAGTAGATACACTGACGTCTATGGTTATTAAACATATCCGTTAAAATTTTTTATCATAATTTTGACACTTTTACATTATTTGTCAAAAAGTTTATTTCTTAAAATATGGACAAACTTAGCAACATAAGTACATTCCGGGCCTTTAGAAGTACCAATTATACCTTATACTTCTTTGGTCGTTCTGTCTCACAATTCGGAACATGGATGCAGCGTACCGCAGTAGTATGGGTTGTTTATAGTATGACTCAATCTCCGTTCATGCTTGGACTCACCATTTTTGCTGAACAGTTTCCTTCCTTTCTTTTTTCAGCATTCGGAGGGGTGGCTGCAGACCGGTACAATCGTTATAAAATTATACAGATCACTCAAATTTTATCGTTAATTCAGGCCTCATTATTAGCATTTCTGGTGATGACAGGACATCAAAATATATGGAGTTTTCTGATACTGAGTGTTTTCCTTGGGATCATCAATGCTTATGATATTCCCGCCCGCCAAGCCATGATCAATGAAGTGGTAACTGAGGATGAAGATCTTCCAAGTGCGCTTTCTCTAAGTGCGGCAATGGCAAGTATCGCAAAATTAGCTGGTCCTGCCCTTTCCGGAATTATATTACAAAAATTTGGAGCGGGAACCTGTTTTCTAATCAATGCCGCAAGTTTTGCGGCTGTAATGCTTTCCATCTCACTGATGAAAGTGAAAGTCATTCATAAAAAATCTGATAAAAAAGGAACATTTACCGAACTGGCAGAAGGTTTCAGATATCTCAAAAAAGAACCTTCCATCAGTTTGGTTATTATCATGTTGGGAATTACAGGTTTCCTGATTTTACCTTATGATACATTAATTCCGGTGTACGCTAAAGAAATTTTTAAAGGAGATGCAAAAACTTTCGGTTATATATCCAGCTTTATAGGAATAGGAGCCGTTCTTGGAACTGTATTTCTGGCCTCTATGAAGAAAGGGGCGTCTATGAGGAACATTCTTATTTTGAGTACAGTCATTCTAAGCATCGGGTTAATATGTTTTTCTTATGCCACCAACTTTTACTGGTCTATGTTTTTCGCAGCCCTTACAGGTTTAGGAGGTGTGGCCCAGTTTACAACCTGTAATATTATTGTACAATCTGAAGTGATTCCCGAAATGCGGTCCAGAGCAATCAGTATTTTACTGACTGCTATTTTTGGAATGCTGCCTTTAGGAAGTGTATTTATCGGGTTTATTTCAGAAAAGATCGGAGCTCCCCAAACCTTATTATTGGAAGGGATTGCAGGTGTTTTAATTGCTATTATTTTCAGAAAACTATTATTTAAATATCATAAAACACAAAAGGTTGATGAACAACTGTTAGAAGAATCTGAGGAACAATTCATTAATAAAATATAATCAAAAATGGAAAAAGTAAAAACAGCATTATTGGTGATGGATATGCAGTCATCAATTTTAGGAACCTTATCTGACGCAGCACCTTTAATTTCCAAAACACAGGAAGTGATCAAAACGGCCAGAGCCCGCCAGATTCCTATCATTTATGTTACAGTCGGCTTCAGACAGGGAATGCCTGAAATAAATGCCACTAATAAAATATTCTCTTCATTAAAACAACATATGATAGATGTTAATATGAAAGAATGGGTAACGATTCATCCTGAGCTGGCTCCTGAAGAGCAGGATATTGTAGTTACTAAAAGGAGAATCAGTGCTTTTACCGGAAGTGACCTTGAAGTTGTATTAAGAGGATTGAATATCCAGCATCTTGTTTTGACAGGGGTTTCTACCAGCGGTGTGGTTCTGTCTACAGTAAGAGAGGCTGCAGATAAAGATTATACCCTTACAATCATTGAAGACTGCTGTAAAGATGGAGATGAAGAAGTACATCAACTCCTCATGAATAAGGTTTTCCCGAGACAGGCTGAAGTGATTACAGTAAATGAATGGATAAAATAGGGATACAGCAAGTAAGTTTAAATACATAAAAAATCCCTCAAAATTATAGTTTTGAGGGATTTCTATTTTTAATAAAAAGATTATTTCAGCTTATATGAATTTCCGTTCCATAGGTAGGTTTTAGAAGAATTCTTTTTCTTCTCCCGGTCTTTATCATCAACCTCCATATCTTCCGTTCTTAAGATAAATGCATTGGGAATTCCTCCTTTATCATTGGGGAAAATATATCGTTCGTCATGATAAAATACTCCAGCATCTATAATATTGGTCAGTTGTGGAAGGGCAATCAGCTTTTTGTCTTTAAAAAGAACATACTGATCATAAGTTGCAATACCGCAGGCATCACCAGAAACCACTGCTCTTAGAGTGAATTCGATATTCTGAAGTTTATGACCGCTTTCGATATTGAAACCTCCACTGTTGAGCTCTTCTCCTTTTCCGGTATCAAAATATACCTCATCAATCAGCGTATTTCCTTCCATGGCTTTTAATCCTGCAATGTTTTGCTTTTCGAAGCCATCGGATCCTTTATTTTTCTTATTGATGGTTTTGGACAGCCCAAAAAGAAAATCATATCCATTCTTGTTACGGTATACTATACAAAGATTTCCTCCCCAAACATACCCTTCAGAGGTTACGGTTCCTTTTTGATAAGAAACTTTATACCAATTGGCCTTTCTTTCTCCCAATTGCAGAGCAGGAAGGGTTTCTTCTTTCTTAAGAATCATGATTGACTGGTTGGTCTGCAATGAATCTAAAATCGGTGAATTGGCATCCGGTGATTTTCTTACACGCGTCCAATCTGTAAAAATCTTCTGGATTTTATTCTCTTCAAATCCAAAAACACCATCTGCATATACTTCATTCTCCTGTGCTGTAAAAAATTGCAGCAGCAGTAAAAAAAAAGCTGTCCATAAAGTTTTCATATTTGTTGTTTGTTTTTTATTATTTTTCCAGCAGAAGGCTCACCCATTCTTCACGCTGTAACTGTTTTTTCAGTTCAAGGCCGCTCTCTTTGCATACTTCCAGAATATCTGCAACATCAAAGAAGCAAAGTCCTGACAGCAATAGTTTTCCACCTTCATTCAACACAGATACGTAGGTTGGGATATCTGAGATCAGAATATTTCTATTGATATTGGCCAAAATAACATCAAAGTTCTCTTTGCCCAAGTTATCCGCTGTTCCCTGCTCAATATCAAGTATCACATTGTTTCTTACAGCATTCTCTTTTGAATTTTCTACAGACCATTCATCAATATCAATAGCTTTGGTATCTCCGGCTCCCTGCTGCTTGGCGTAAATAGCCAATACAGAAGTTCCGCATCCCATATCCAACACTTTTTTATCTTTTAAATCAAGATCCATCATCTGTTGAATCATCAGGTGAGTAGTTGGGTGATGCCCTGTTCCGAAAGACATTTTAGGTTGAATAATAATTTCATGCATTCCCGGTACAGAATCGTGAAACTCTGCTCTGATCAACACTTTATCATCGATATTGATGGGTGAAAAATTCTTTTCCCATTCTTCGTTCCAGTTGATGTTGGGCATTTCTTCGAAGGAATATTCAATCTTTACATTTTCATTTTCAAAGATGGAAAGTGCTTTCAATTGCTGTTCTTGAAATAAACCGGTCTGAATATATCCTAAAATTCCATCAATTTCTTCTGTAAAGCTGTCAAAACCTATTTCTATAAGTTCTGCCATTAAAATTTCATTCCAAGGTTGTAATGGAGAAATTTTGAAATTGAATTCTAAATAATTTTGCATATGAGTAATTTGCTGCAAAATTACGGATTATACTATTGACTGTAACTGATAAAACAACATAAAAATAAAATTCCAAACACCTTCTACAATGCCCCACTCTTCATTCAGTTCTGATATTACTTTTTAATGATCTTAAAAGTCTCTCTTTTTTTATCTAGACCTATTACGGAAAGAATGTACGTCCCGGTATTCAGATCTTCAAGATTAATAGCATGAGCGGGCTTCAAATTTTTAATTTGTCTTCCTGAAATATCATAAATTATGACTCCTTCAATTCCTTTTATATCAGAAAAATATAAGACTTCTATAAATGGATTGGGGTATACGGAAAACTTGTTTTTAATAGATTCTGAAACCGCTAAAATGGATGAAAACTCATCAGCTCCTATATCGGGAGTTATTACATCTCGAATTTCATTATCGATATCCACGATCACTGATGGTAATGGAGTTCCGGAATTATCCAATGCAGAATTGGAAGCACTAATTAAGTGTAAATCCGTAGCGGATACAAAATTGGGAGCAATATTTTTAGAATTTGTATTTCCTCCGAAGCTGGACTGCATCGTTGATAATGTAGAAGCAACGTTTCCCCCCAAATAGCCTAAATTACCTGAACTGTAATAATTATTATAATCTATATTTGAAAAAATACTGTTGGGTGAAGTAGCATATACAGAATATCTGGCTCCTGTAGTCTGGGTATTTGCCAAAATATTATTTCGTAAGTCTATAGCTCCTGTTTCATTAACAAAATCCTCTACATACACCGCGGAAGTCACTCCCGGATTAACCTGATTGATATTTAAACTGACAGTATTATTGTATATTTTATATCCTCTCCCTGTAATCACATAGATCCCATGACCATTTGCTCTGGCTATAGAAGGACTTCCTAAGGAAATCACTCCGGAGATAAAATTATTAGATACAATAGATGCAGCATTCGATACAGGATATGCCAGACAAATACCCGAAGCTGCAGATACTGCAGTATTTTGAATATTTGAGATCTTATTTGAAGAAACCTTTGTATTAGTAGATGCCACGCCAATACCACATACACTATCCCAATACAATCCGGGAGATATAATATTGGAGATCGTATTACCGCTAATCTCCATATTTTGTGCAGTAGCACCACTTGAAACATAAATACCCCGTGTAATCGTATTGATTCCTGCCCCTGTATTAGAAATATTAGAAATGATATTGTTTTTTACTACTGTATTATTAGTATCCCTGGAAAGCCAGATTCCCATTTGATATGTTGTCTCATCTGATGCTCCGGGAATAGAGTTGGTAATATTGGCAATTGTATTTCCTGAAATAGTAGCAGCCCCTCCTACTCCCTGTAAATAAATTCCGATATTTCGAATACCAAAAGTCAGGAGATTATCTTTAACGGTAAGTCCTGTTCCTACTGTTTGATCTGTCAAACTTCCATAAATATAGATTCCTGTATCGGCAGTACGAATGTCATTATTTTCCAGAATAACATTCTTAAAATACCCAGCACTGTTTGCTGAACCATTACCCAAAACAATAGCCGAGCTCGTATTTGAACCATTGATAAAAACTGTATTTTTAAAAATAACTTCATGTAATGGTGCACCACTAAACGAAGACCCCAGGTAAGCAACTACCGGATAAGTTGCAGAAGTATTATTGATTGTTAAATCTCTACTTGTTCCTTCGGAAATATTAGAACCATCAATTGTTACGTTATTTCCCAAAATTTTTATCAATGCACCGAATTCTACTGAGCCGGAGATTACAGGTGTTGCAGAAGAGGCAGGTTTTATAAGGATGGAAGTGTATGTATTTACAGCATTTAACTGAGCAGTAGCTGTTTCAGTGGTATTTCCTGTAATACGAATAGTAATTATGCCCTGATGTGTTCCAAAATTAATGGCATCAAACGCATCTTTTAATGTGGTATAATTTGCTGAAACAGCTCCCGCTGTTGCAGCAACATTTATTTGTGAATAAGCATTATTAACGAGAAA
Organism: Chryseobacterium sp. JK1; assembly: GCF_050632815.1. NCBI lineage: Bacteria > Pseudomonadati > Bacteroidota > Flavobacteriia > Flavobacteriales > Weeksellaceae > Chryseobacterium > Chryseobacterium sp. JK1. The sequence goes on from NZ_JBODRU010000009.1 coordinate 25,413, forward strand.
ACTCCCTAATAGAATTAGTATTTTTTTCATTTGGCATGGTTATTAATAGTTTAGAAATAAACATACAAAAATTTTACAAATAAAACCTAAAACACTTCAATATAGCAATAATTTTCGCATTTATTAACAATTACAACAATCCAATCCGTAAAATAAATAATTATTTAATACCATTCACACACAAAAAAAGCAGGATAAACCTGCTTACATTGAATTCTATCGTTGAAAAATTTCAAATTCTTATGGATTGGTAGAGAAAATAGAACCATTTGCAATTAATGCTCTTCTGTTCATTTTTAAAATATCTCTTACCCATTCTGCGAAATCTTCCGGTTGTAATACTTTATCAGGATTTCCGTCTGTAAGCCCCCCCTGGATACTCATATCTGAAGCAATTGTACTTGGAGTAAGGGTAATGACACGGATATTCTGTTTTCTCCATTCTGCCATCATGGATTGAGATAAAGAAACAACGGCTGCTTTTGAAGCTGCATACGCTGACATATTAGGTCCTCCTTTTAATCCTGCTGTAGAAGCTACATTTACAATATCACCTTCTCCTTTCGCTTTCATGAACGGATGCGCTGCCTTTGCGGCATAATATACTCCGAATAAATTGGTCTTAATGACCTGTTCCCAGGTTTCGGAAGGCATTTCTTCGATGGAACCAAAGTCTCCGATCCCCGCATTATTGATCAAAATATCAATTCCTCCCAATTGTTCTGCTAAAGATTCAATTCCCGCTTTTACCTGAATTTCATTGTCTACGGAAAAAACTGCATAGTAAGAATTTACTCCTAATCTCTTGATTTCTTCAACAGTCATTTTAAGATTTTCTTCATTTCTTCCTGTAATAGCGACGTTTACTCCTTCATGAGCTAAAGCCATTGCGACAGCTTTACCTAATCCTCTTCCACCACCCGTTACGATGGCATTTTTTCCATTTATATTCATAGTGATAATACTTTTCTTTATACAAAGTTACGAAAGAACATTTTTACGAAAGATTGCAGAGGGATATTTAATAGTTTTTTAATGGTTTTGGAAAGATTAAAATATATTTCTTCTTAAAAAACGAAAGTCTGCCCTTTTATGAAAGGACAGACTTTTGTTTGAATAATGAATAAATCTGTTATTTATTCTTCAGTTGTTCAGGAATATTGGTGGTTACAAAACCTATCCCCTGATTTTTTAACTGATCATATACTGTAGTATCATTTACCGTCCAGGAATTTGTGATAAGTCCCAATGCTTTAGCTTCTGAAATCCATGTGGGATTCTTTTGGAAAACACTATAATGATAATCTAAACCGTCCAATCCTTCTTTTTTGATCTGCTCCGGCGACAATTCTCCGTTCAGATATTGTACTTTAAAGGAAGGTGCCAGCTTTTTAATTTCTTTGCAGATATTCAGGCTGAAAGAGATAAATTCACTTTGAGATTCCAGCTTCATATCTTTGATCATTTTGATCGTTTTTTGCGTGATCTCGTTTTCTATTTCCGGAGTTTTAGCAGGCTTTATTTCTACGATCAGTTTTACAGAAGGGTCTTTTTTACCTTGCTTTAAATAATCTTTTAAAGTCGGAAATTTTTCTCCATTAGACAATTTCACCGCTTCCAGTTCTTTGAAAGTAGCATCTGAAATTTCCATGTTGCCATGATGCTCATCGTGATTGATCACCAACACCCCATCTTTTGTCATTCTTACATCAAATTCCGACCCGTATACTTTTAGTTTCTGGGCATTTTCTAAAGATTTAATTGAGTTTTCCGTTGTAGGAGGCTGAGCCTGGAAATATCCTCTGTGTGCTATGATCTGGGTTTGTGCTTTCATCAAAACTGTACTTAAAACTGCTAACCCTAAGATAAAATTTTTCATAATATAATTTAGATAATTAAAATAAAGTTCAGGAACTTTTTGATAAAGGTAAGTATTAAAATAATTGTAAACCACAAAAGTCTTATTAATACGGGCTTTTGTGGTTTATCATATTCAGTCTTTTCTATTAAAAAGTATATTTCGCTCCAATCTGGATCTGGTATGGGTTTCCAGACAAAGGAGGAAGACCGTTTCCGCTGACATTTTTAACATACTCAAACTGTCTGGTATCCGGGTTAAACCTGGTTACTTTGTATAAAGAAGTGTTTCCATAAGATTTGTTTACTCCCCATTCTTTATTAAGAAGATTCGCTACGTTGAAAATATCTACTGATAATTCAAATGCTCCTACTTTGTCAAATTTCAATTTCTTGGCAACACGTACATCCCAAACACCGAAGAAACCATTTTTACCACCGTTACGCTCTGCAATTTTGCCGTTGTATTCGCTGATATAGTTTTTCAATGCCTGTCCTACCTGCGGATCGTCTAAAATAGTCTGGGCAATATTCGGGAAGATATACGCCAGGTCATTAGAATCTACGAAATCCCCATTGATGTTTCCTCCTGCTGTTGCAGAGAAACGTGTCCCTCCAATTCCTGAATATCTAATTCCCAATGTAAATCCGGCCACAGTAGGTGAGTTACCGTAAATAACGACTTTGTTTCTAAACTGGTTATCAGAATACGTCATTCTTAAATCTCTCGGATCACTTTGAATCATGGTTGAAAGTGTTGCAGAGTTCGCTACGTTTCCATTGTAAGAAGTATTATCTTTAATATCAGACCATGTGTAACTTGCTGTAATTTCTCCATCTTTCCAATAACGGTAACTTGTATCCACAACCCAGGAGAACTGATTTACCTTACCATCACTTACAAGTTCCAATACCCTTCCAAAGTTATTGTTGATTCTTCCCTTCTTCCAGTCAAAACTTACTGTTTTCGTATTGTCATTATTGGTAATTGCACTTGTTGGAATAAAAACTCCTCTTCCTCCTTCATTATCCAAAGTGAAGAATGGGCTTGATACCATATTTCGGTCATAATAGTAATAGTTATTTCTTCCCAACGCCATATATCCTGCAATTCCTACTCTGAATCTTTCGTTAAAGAAGTGTGTATAGGAGATATTGGCCTTATAAATAATTGGAATTTTGGCATCTTTCCCTGTATAATTGATGGTCGGGATCTGATATTGTGCCAGTGAAGGAACATTAGCATAATCGTTTCTATAGCTGATGAAATCCGGGAACGGAACATCTTTAGCAGTGACATCTACTGTAGCCAAATGTTTTCCATCGAATACAAGGTTGTTGATGATCATGTAATTGTTAATATCTGAAGAGAATATTCCGGCTCCAAACTTCACGAAGTCTTTATTTTGTTCGTTGATATTCCAGTCAAACTGAAATCTCGGCTGAATAACAAATGATTTGATCTTATTATCGGTTCTGATTCCCATTTCGTCATACAGCTTCTGGTTGAATTCTGCTTTTGGATATCCTCCATAATCTAATCTCAAACCAGCCATTAAATCAAGTCCTTTTGCAATTTTAGTCTGGAATTGTCCGTATACCCCAAGATTCCAGATATTAGATCTTACTGAAGGATCTGCCATCAAAGGAACTTCCCTGTAAAATCTGTAAGGAGTCATTGCTTCAAAATTACTCATCCCCTGAAAATGGAATCTTCCGTTCACTTCACTTCCGTAGATCGATTTTGAGGTCGTGTACATGAGATCGGCACCGAAAGTATATTTTACTTTATCAGTATTGTAGTATAAATTATCTACTACCTGAAATACATTGTTTCTAAAGCTTTCCTGCCCGAAACGGTGTCCCCCAAACTGAATATTGGTAGATCCTACCCCCGGGGAAGCAACACTTTCAACAATAGCTCTCGGAACCGGTTTGCCCAATTCATCATTCTGGTAACTGTTCTGGAATGTATAAAGATACTGAGCCTTTAATTCGTTGGTTAAATTAGGCTGTAGATTGGATCTTAAGGTTAACAACAAACTGTTATCCAGGTTTTTATCATTTCCGTAAGATTCGAAGAAATTGATGTTCGTATTATCAATTAATCCATTTTTATTAAGATCATAGGTGAAATTATTTCTAAGGGTTAATAAATGCTTCTCATTGATCTGCCAGTCTAAACGCAGGAATGCAGCGTCCGAGTTTCTTACTTTATCAAAAGTTCCGAATTGTGGTGTATTACCTACTCCATATTTCGTTCTTGCGATATCTAAAAACTTGTCCAGCGTTGCTGTTGTAGTACTGAATCTTTTCTCATCGTCCGGCGATTTGATATCGGCAATGATCAAAGGTCTTGAATCCAACTGATGATCCCAGGCTACAAAGAAGTGTAATTTATTTTTTATGATAGGCCCTCCCAATGAAAATCCGAACTGAGAGGTGGAGAAATCGTTCTGTCTTTTGTTTCCTCTGATGTCATATGGACTGGAAAGCCAGTTGGTTCTTAAATATTCCCACGCACTCCCGGAAAATTTGTTCGTTCCGGATTTCGTAACGGCACTTACTGTACCTCCCCCACTTCTACCCAGTGTAACGTCGTACTGGTTGGTAATAATTTTGAATTCACGTACTGCTTCTATGGAAATAGAAAAAGGGGCACCGCTTCGGCTGGTGGTAGCTCCTGCTGACGTTGGGTTCTTAGCTGTCATCCCGTCGATCGTAAAGTTGGTAGAAGATCCCAGCTGTCCGGATAAACTTCCTCCATTTTTTCCGCTCAAAGGAGAGAGTTCGGCAAGATTCGCAAAGTTTCGCCCGTTTACAGGAAGCATACTGATATTCTTTGCAGAAATAGCGGTAGCGGCTCCAAGGTTTCCGATCTTGTTTTTAAGATTTCCGGTAATTTTAACTTCTTCAATGTGTTTTTCACCACTTAAATCCATGTTTACCGTTACCTGATCTCCGAAGTTTACATTGTAACCTTCTTTTTTGTCATCATTTACAATAATGGTATAAGGACCACCCAGAGGAATTTCTTTAAAGATATACTCTCCTTTTGAATTGGTTTGTGTTTCAGTTCTGAATCCGGTAGACTCATTAATGATCGTTACTTTCACTTTTTCCTGAGCCGTACTTCCCGGTCCGGTTACTTTCCCTACAATAGAAGCCTGTGTAGTCTGTGCGTAAGCTATCGTTCCAAGCCCTAAAAACAATAATCCCAGTACAATCTTTACTTTTTTCATTTCTTCCGAAGTCTTTATATTAATTTTTTATGGTCATTAGGAGTCTCTGTTATAATCATGTTGACTTATTATTGAATACAGAGATTTTATATAAATAAGATGTGCAAAGGTATCTTGACTTTGGGAGCTGCCTGTTTAAGGGAGTTTTAACATTTTTTTAAATAAATTGGAATATTATGTTAAATTATTATAAACACCCACTTTATTCTCTACAGGATCAACCTGTTGGATGGCATTACGTATTTTTAATATTCCTGTAATATTTAATTCTGTTATTTTTTAAATGAGATTACTTTAGTTATTTTTGCTAAAAAGATAGAATAGCAATGTCTGAAAACATTCAACAAAAGATAGAACAGCTCCGCAAAGAGCTTCACCAGCATAACGAAAATTATTATCTTCTGGATACTCCAACGATTACAGATTTTGAGTTTGATATGCTTCTGCAGGAACTTCAGGGTCTGGAAGCCCAATATCCCGAATTTTATGATGAAAACTCCCCTACCGTACGTGTAGGAGGCGGAATTACCAAGGTATTCCCTACCATTCAACATAAATTCAGAATGTATTCTCTGGATAATTCTTATGATTTTGACGATCTGGAAGACTGGGAGAAAAGAATCATCAAAACCATTGATGAACCCGTTGAATTTGTTGCTGAGCTGAAGTATGACGGTGCTTCTATTTCTATTCTTTATGAAAACGGAAAGCTTACCCAGGCAGTGACCCGTGGAGATGGCTTCCAGGGAGATGAAATTACACCGAATGTACGTACAATTTCAGATATTCCTCTGACTTTAAAAGGTGATTTCCCTGCTTCATTTTTTATGCGTGGAGAAATTTATCTTACCCGAAAAAACTTTGACAAAATCAACAAACTCCGTGAGGAAGAAGGTCTTGATCCTTTCATGAACCCTAGAAACACAGCAAGTGGAAGTTTGAAAATGCAGGACAGCGGTGAGGTGAGAAAAAGAGGATTGTCATCTGTACTGTATCAGTTTATTTCTGAAGATATCCCGGCAGAAACGCATTGGGAACTGCTTCAAAAAGCTCAAAGCTGGGGTTTCAAAACATCTCAGCAGGCAAAATTGTGCAAAACACTGGATGAGGTAAAGGAATTTATCACTTTCTGGGATACGGAACGTCATAATCTGCCATTTGAAATTGATGGTATTGTGTTAAAAGTTAATTCTTTACAGCAACAGAGACAGCTTGGGTATACAGCGAAGTCTCCGCGTTGGGCAATGGCTTATAAATTCAAAGCTGAAAAGGTGGAAACTGAGCTTCAAAGTGTTTCTTATCAGGTAGGAAGAACGGGTGCTATCACTCCTGTTGCTAACCTTAAACCGGTTTTATTAGCAGGAACGATTGTAAAAAGAGCGTCTCTGCACAATGAAGATATCATCAAGAAGCTGGATCTGCATGAGTTTGACTTTGTATATGTAGAAAAAGGAGGAGAAATTATCCCCAAGATTGTTGGGGTAAACACCGATAAAAGAACGGAAGAAAGTAAAGAGATTGAATACATCAAAAACTGTCCTGAATGTGGTACAGAACTGGTAAAAATTGAAGATCAGGCGATTCATTTCTGTCCGAACGAGCTTCATTGTCCACCTCAGGTAGTGGGTAGAATGATTCATTACGTTTCCAGAAAAGCTCTGAATATTGAAAATCTGGGTGGTGAAACGATTGAGCAACTGTACAGGGAGAAATTAATTGAAAACCCGGCTGATTTTTATGCTTTAACAAAAGAACAGCTTCTTCCTTTGGAAAGAATGGCAGAAAAATCTGCTCAAAACATCATTACAGGAATTGAAAAGTCTAAAGAAATTCCTTTTGAAAAGGTATTGTACGGAATCGGGATCAAACACGTAGGAGAAACGGTTGCCAAAAAGCTGGTAAAAAACTTCCCAACAATAGAAGACCTGAAAAATGCTACCGCTGAGGAACTTTGCCAGGTTGAAGACATCGGGGCTAAAATTGCAGTAAGCATTGTTGAGTTTTTCCAAAATACAGAAAATCTCCTGATGATTGAACGTTTAAAATCTTACGGAGTACAGCTCGAAAAAGGAGAAAGTACCAATGAAGTACTTTCTAATGTTCTGGAAGGAAAAACATTCCTTTTCACCGGAAAATTATCTTTATTCACAAGAGAATCTGCTGAGGAAATGGTAGAAAAGCACGGTGGAAAAAATATTTCTGCAGTATCCAAAAACCTCAACTATCTTGTAGTAGGTGAAAAAGCAGGAAGCAAGCTGAAAAAAGCTCAGGACATCGGAACCATTGTCATTCTTGATGAACAGCAGTTTCTGGATCTGATTGAAAAACAGTAAAAAATAATAATTGAATCTGTAAAACTAATATAGGCTGTGATAGATCTCACAGCCTTTTTTGTATAATTTATTCTATAAAAAACTAAGATTCAACAATATATCAATATTAAAAAAAAATAATAAGTTATTCATCTAAAAGATTACATTTGTTTTGTATTTGTAATCAAATACTAAAAAAACTAAAACTTGTAAACTAATCCATGAAAAAATTTTACTCAGTTATTCTCATAGCTATATTTTCTGTGCTTCAATCACAGATTGTCAATATTCCTGATGCTAATTTTAAGGCAAAATTACTAAGTGCTAACAGCACTACCAACCAGATAGCTAAAAATTTAGGAGGGGCATGGACAAAGGTTGATCTAAATAATGACGGACAAATTCAAGTATCAGAAGCTATAAATCTTAGTTATCTGGATTTATCATCTTCTCCGAACACAAACTACATGTCGAATCTTTCAGGAATTGAGAGTTTTGTTAATGTCATTTCTCTAGATCTTAACAGAAACAATCTCACCACTATTAATTTAAGTCTTCCTAATCTTGAAAAATTAGTTGTCAACAATAATAACGTTAGCTCCCTTGCTATTCAAAACTGCCCCAAATTAAAAAATTTGGACATTTCTAATCATGGTTTTTCCGCTTTAGATATACAAAGTACCTCTATTAAAAACATTGTTGTTGGGGTCAATTCGAATCCGTTTACTATGACATTTCAGAATCTTCCTAATTTAGAGACTGTAATGATGTTTAATGCACCTATAATTTCTCTGGATCTGAGTAACAAACCAGCTCTTAAAAATGTACGACTGGAGCAAATGGATATTTTGACTTCTCTCAACTTACAAGGCTGTAATATGCTGGATGAAATACAGCTTACAAAAATATATGCTTTACCTTCTTTAAATCTTCAGAATCTACCTTCTTTAAAAAAAGTGTATTGCACCTACGGCTACAATTTACAAACCATAAATACCAATAACAGCTACAATATCAACACTTTAATAATAAATAACAATAAATTATTTACTATAGATGTCAGTACTCTTAATAATCTGGTGGACTTTAATATAAATAATAACTTCTTGACCTCACTGAATGTGAGCAATCACATTCTCCTTGAAAGTCTAGATTGTGGGTCTAATAATATTACCAGTCTTAATCTTCAAAATACACCCGGTCTAATAACACTTAACTGCTCGTCGAATTACCTGCAAAACATCAATTTGCAGCAATCACCTCAATTAAGTTCACTGAATTGTACTAGTAACAACCTTTCTGTTCTGGACATTTCAATGCTGCCAAAACTGGAAAGTCTGGGTTGTGGAAATAATTATAATCTACAGTCATTAGATATTACCCATAATCCGCTTTTAAAAGGGATGAACTGTAGCAGCAATAATCTGAAATCTCTATTTTTAAAAAACGGGGCAATACTACCTCATATGTGTAATTTCAGTTCTAATAACAACTTAAAATATATTTGTTGTGATGCAGATAAAATTAATGATTTCATCTATTACGCCAACTATAATGGCAACTCTTCTGCTATAGTAAATTCTTATTGCTCTTTCACTCCTGGCGGAATTTCTTATACTATTCAAGGAAATACAAAATATGATAGTAATAACAATGGATGTGATGTTAATGATCTAAATAAAGCATTACAACAATTCAGCATTACCAATGGATCTGTGACAGGAACTTTTGTTGCCAACAATTCAGGAAATCATTCTATTGCTGTAGGAGCTGGAACACATATTATCACTCCTATCTTAGAAAATCCAAATTATATCACAGTTTCTCCCGCAAACCTGACTGTAAATTTCCCAGCACAAATAAGTCCTTTAACGCAGAACTTCTGCCTTACAGCTAATGGCGCACACCAAGATTTAGAAATTGTTATTATGCCTGTAACCAATGCAGTTCCAGGATTTAATGCTAATTACAAAATTGTTTACAAAAATAAAGGCACAGTTTCACAATCTGGAAATATTACTTTTAATTTCAATAATAATTTGACCGTTTATCAAAATGCTACCGTTGCTCCAGACTCTCAATCCACAGGTCTTCTAAGCTGGAACTTCACCAATCTTCAGCCTTTTGAAACCAGAGAAATTACCGTCACTTTAAAATTAAATACTCCAACACAGACTCCTCCTGTTAATGGTGGTGATATTTTGCATTACACCGCACAAATTAACGGAGCTACAGATGAAACGCCCGCAGATAATAATTTTGTATTAAACCAAACGGTTGTCAATTCTTTTGATCCTAATGATAAAACCTGTCTGGAAGGAACTTCCATTGCACAAACAAAGGTTGGAGATTATGTACATTATCTGATCCGATTTGAAAATACAGGAACCGCCAATGCACAGAATATTGTGGTGAAAGATGAAATTGATACGACCAAATTTGATTTATCTTCATTAATTGCGTTAAATGGCAGCCATAATTTTGTCACGAGAATGACTAGTCCTAATGTAGTTGAATTTATTTTCGAAAATATCCAGCTGCCTTTTGATGATGCTCATAACGACGGATATGTATCATTTAAGATCAAAACAAAATCTACCTTAGTTGCCGGAAACAGCTTCAGCAACACAGCTAAAATCTACTTCGATTATAATGCGCCTATCATTACCAATACTTTTACTACAGCAGTTGAAACTACGTTGGCCACTTCTGAAGTGAAAAATGATAAAAACTCAATAAGCATTTATCCTAATCCAGTAAAAGAGACCTTATTTATCCAATCTAAAAGTGAAATAGCAAAGGTTGAAATTTATGATGCAGCGGGAAGAATTGTGACTTCTACAGGGACAAAAGAAAATTCTGTGAACGTATCTCATCTTTCTAAAGGAAACTATATTATAAAAATGTTTACCAAGGATAATTTGACGGTTCAGAAGTTTATTAAAGACTAAGACAATTGATCTATATAATGAAGGCGCTGCGAAATATTTTTGTAGCGCCTTTAATTTTGTTTAAATCTTATACTGTTTTCAAGAATAAATAAAGCATTTGAAATAGTCGTCGCAAAAGATTTATTTCTCTTTTCAAAGTAAAAGAATCCCTGCTCCAATACTTCTGATTTCTTTCTTATCCAGGTATTTATTTTATCAAGATCTTCTGTTTTCAATTCTTTAAAATCAAGAAGCGTATCACAATAAATACAATCAACCAGCACCACAAATCCATTTAAAAGAATAGAATTCGAAGTTTTTAATTGAATTTTTGTTCTTCAAATGTATAACAATTATCCTTATACAACCGGCAGTCTGAAGTAAAAAGTACTTCCATTATTCAGAGAACTCTTTACTCCAATTTCTCCATGTTGTTTTTCTATGAAGTTTTTTGAGATCGCCAACCCTAGCCCTGTTCCATTCTGATGTTCTCCGGGAACCTGAAAATAACGGTCGAAAATCTGGCGGTGATACTTTTCAACAATTCCTGCTGCTGCTCATCATATAATCGGCGAAACCAAATGAAAAAAATAGCCGAATGAAATCGAATTTTATGTTTAAAAATACCGAAAATTTAAAGTCCGTTTAAAGCTAGTTTAAACGGACTTAATATTACATGTACTAATGTTATTTATTACACCTATTCGGATTATGTGCAAAGTCCCAGAAATTCTTTTCATCTAAACCTATGTTGTTAGTAGAAACTGGATGCCCAAACATTATTCTATTTGTTAAGATAATACTATCATTTTTAAATATGATTCCCTGAGCTTTATTTCCCCATATCTTATTGATTCCATAAGAATCATAGTATTTTTTTTCATCATCATTAATTATATTTCCTACTATAACAATTGTATGGTCTACATTTATATCAGAGTATTTAAAATCACCTATTTTATTTCCGTCCCATCTATAAAAATAGCAAGGTGCAGCAACCCTTATCTTTCCTGAAATTTTGTACTTGCTATTGTTTTTTATCCTTAATTCTCCTTTCCCATCATTATTTACAAGTTCTAATAAAACATTGTCAATAGCAGCTGTATCTGTTATTACTATTTTGCTTTTTTCAGATTTTTTATTTTTAGAACAAGAAAAAGTAACGATTCCTGTTGCCAGAATATAAATTATTTTTTTCATTGTAATATCAATTAAATGGATTAGCCTCCCATCCGGGATGATTTTTCCATATCTGTTCAAATCTTACCATAATAGAAAATCTTATTGACACAATTTAGTATTATTTTATATTTAAATTGAGGTAGTTTAAATAATAATACCGCTGTCTTTATTTTCTTTATAATAATAGTATTTTCTTCTTTTAATGGTACAATTATCCTTATAAAAGTGGTAATCTGAAGTAAAACGTACTTCCATTATTCAGAGAACTCTTTACTCCAATTTCACCATTTTGTTTTTCAATAAAGTTTTTTGAGATCGCCAACCCTAACCCTGTTCCATTCTGATGTTCTCCGGGAACCTGAAAATAACGGTCGAAAATCTGACGGTGGTACTTTTCATCAATACCGCTTCCCGTATCAGTAATACTAAACTGAATCTGTGAATTCAGCTTTTCTACAACAATCCGTATGCCTTCATCCTGAAAAGAATGTTTCACAGCATTCGTCAGAAAATTATTCATGACCCAAACCGTTTTGTCAAAATCTGCTGCTACAAAATCTTTGTCTTCAAGTAGATATTCTGTACTGATGAAGATATTTTTCTGTTCGGCCAGTTTTTCAACATACTTTACGGCTGCCTGTACGATTTCTTTTGGGGAACATTTTTCTATTGTTAAACGGATGTTTCCAGATTCTACCTGAGAAAGATTCAGCAGTTCTCCTGTGATATCCAGCAAACGCTGACCGTCATCGTTGATACTTTTCAACAATTCCTGCTGCTGCTCATTCAATGCTCCGAACTTTTGATTTCCAAGCAGCTGTACGCCCATTTTTATTGCAGAAATTGGAGTTTTCAGTTCATGAGAAATCGTAGCAATAAAATTGGTTTTAGCAAAATCCAACTCTTTGAATGGTGTAATATTTCTCAACAAAATTACTTTTCCGATGTATTTTTTCTCTTTTTCTCCAGTTTTTACGATGTTGATAGGGATAATATCCTGTTCAAAATAATTTTCTTTATTCTCCCGAACAATTTTAATAGGTTCTTTAATCGGATGGTCTATATTTTTAAGCAGTTCGCGCATCAGATCATTGTTGATAGCCACTTCATGAGCGGTTTTTCCTATAATTTCTTCTTTACGGAGATTTGTAATTTTCAGAGCTTCATCATTGATCATGTAGATAAAATGATTTTCATCCAGCCCAATAACAGCGTCATGCATATTATTCACCAGCGTTTCAATCCTTTTTTTCTCCATCAGCTGTTTAGAAAGACTGCTGCTTTCATATTCCTGTAGTTTTTCTGCCATCACATTAAATGATTCTGCAAGGCTGCTAAACTCTTCACTTCCTTTGAAATGGACTCTTTCATTATAATTTTTATCGGCAATCTGTCTGATACTGAAGGTAAGCTGATTAATAGGTTCTGCAATGGTCTGTGGCAGATTGAAAAGCAGTGTAAAAGCAATCAGGAAGCATACCGTTCCTAAACTGACAATCCAAAAGGTGGCATTTTCTGCTGTAATGATGGCAATATCACTCTTCCGCTCGATGCCTTTCATGTTTAAAGACATAATTTTTGCCAGATCTTCTCTGATGAGTTTTTCTTTACTGTTTGTAGGCTCTTTCAGATAGCTGTTGAAGTGAAGATTCAGCTTCTGGGTGGCTTCTTTTTCTCCAAATTCGGTAAGATTCTTTTCCTGAAGTTTGTTGTTTTTCTGGAAATCGGCTACTGCAATGGTACTGTCTGTACTGATATTATCCAGAGCCAAAAGCATATTTTTAGAAAACTCCAGACTATTGTAGTTGGCAGTAAGGATCTTTTCTGTATCAGACTTCAGTTTATTAATGTATACAGAACCGATCACCGAGAGTAGAACAATCAGCAGAAATAAAAGGCCCACGCCTAAGGTAAGTTTCGTTTTAAGTTTCATTATTTTTAAGATAAAATAATAATATCTACCTGTCTTTCATTCAGTCTGTTCATCAGGGTATAAATCCAGCTATATCCCAACAGACGATGCCAGAATCTCGCATGAGGTTTACCTATGCAGACTGTAGTGATATTATGAGCAATCACATATTCCAGTATTCCGTTATGAACACTGCTCTCTTTGACACGGACAACTTTTGCGCCCAATTCCTGTGCTAAATTAAAATTATTAATCAAATACCGCTGCTTATCCAGAGCTATTTTTTCAGGATTTTCTGACGGTTTCTGAATATATAAAACAGTCCACGGACTATTATAATAACTGGCTAATCTGGCCGTTTTCCTAATGATGGTTTTAGCAATTTTCTCATTACTGCTGATACACGCCAGGAATTTTATAGGTTTAAAATTTTCGGTTTTAATTTCTGTTTCTACTTTTCTTTCAACGTGGGTAGCCACTTCTTTTAAAGCAAGCTCACGAAGCTGCAGAATATGTCCGCTTTGAAAGAAATTACTGAGCGCCGTCTGTATTTTTTCTTTTTTATAAATTTTCCCTTCCTTCAATCTTGTTAAAAGCTCATCTGCGGTAAGGTCTATATTCACCACTTCATCCGCCAGTGCGAGAATTTTATCAGGAACACGTTCTGCGACTTCTACCCCGGTTATTTTCTTTACTTCCTCATTCAGGCTTTCGATATGCTGGATATTCATTGCGCTGATGACATTAATTCCGTTATCCAGAATTTCCAGTACATCCTGCCAGCGTTTCTTATTTTTGGATCCTTCCACATTGGTATGGGCAAGCTCATCTACAAGAACAACTTCCGGATGTTCGTTGATGATGGCCTGCAGATCCATTTCTTCCAGACTTTTTCCTTTATAAAAAACTGATTTTCTTGCTATCTCAGGAATTCCTTCCGTAAGGGCTACCGTTTCTTCCCGGTCGTGGGTTTCAATGTAGCCAATCTTTACATCAATGCCGTTTCGCAGCAGGGAATGGGCTTCCTGAAGCATACGGAAGGTTTTCCCTACGCCTGCACTCATACCGATATAGATTTTGAATTTTCCTTTACGGGATTTCTGAATGAGTTCTAAAAAATCTTTTGCTGATGACATTGATTTTATCCTTTTTAATTTTACTTTAAACACTTTTCTCTGTGTCTGAATTGATTATTAAAACCAAGCTGCAAGACTTGTGGTAATGAAAAAGTTTCCCTGTTTCATCTGGTCATTATGTACAAAAACGGCATCTTTAGAAGTTAAACTTCTGGCTTCTGTACGGAATACTACGTTTTTCATCACGGCATAATCCACATTCACAGAATATCCGAAAGTTTGAAAGCCATTAGGAGTTTGGGTATTGATCACTACTCCGTTTTTATCATTGTAATATTCAAGTCTTCCAGCAAGAGCCCATTTATCATTCAACTGATATTTCATAAGGACATTCGGTGTGTACCAGATATTATACTGTTCACTTTCTTTTGCTTTTTGCTCTGCTCCGATATCAAATCCTACTATGGTAGAAAACTGTTTCGTCAACTGGAAGATTCCATGCAGATCATGAAAATACCGCATCCTTTTATCATCCTTGTGCTTATCATTTCCTATAAATGAACTGCTGTTCAGGGTAATTTTATCATTAGGTTTATAAGTCAACTGATGCCCGAAAGAAAGGCTTTGGTTTCCTTCCTGTTTTGCAATTCTCTGCCATCCGTTTACTACCAATCCGCTTAAAAACCATTTTCCGTTATCTGAAGTGTAAGATATTTTGGCACCTGTTTCAAAGTACGGCGAGTTTTCTGCGGCCAAACTTCGTGTCAGATTCATATTATCTTTTCCTATGGCACTCTCCCAACCGATATGAGAAGGCATAATTCCCGCATCGATCCATAGATTTTTATTTTTGGAAATTTTAATTCCAATATTCGCTTCATTGATATAGCGTAAGGCATTTTGTTCTGCCGCCATATTATCCTGTGCATATACACCTGCCATTAAAGCCAGGTTGGCACGAAGCCGATCATTCTCATAAGATGCTTTTATTAAGCCTAAGTTAAGATTTACTTCATTATGTCTGTTATAAGAATAGAAAAAGTTTTGACGAAGATGATTGGAAGGTTCATTAAAGTCATAGGTATAAAAGAGTTCTGCATAGGCGGAAAACTTTATTTTGGAGCTTTGTTTTACGGAATCATAAATTTGAGCCTTCGGAAAGAAAATCCCTAATAGTATTCCGGTAACAATATATTTTTTCATAGTTATCTTGATCGTTATTTCATCAGTGATATCATTAAAGTCTAAACATTACCGCAAGGGTAAATCTACTGTCTGATTTTCTCAGATCGGGTCTCCAGGAATCCACGGGTGTATCGATCCATCCATCTGGGCTGGTAGTTCCTTCTCTTCCTGCAAAATATGGGATGTTGCTTTTTCTGAATCCGTATTCCAGTCTGAAAGTCACAAATTGATTAGGCATGATATCAACGGTTGCGGTTCCCTGGAACATTTTAAGTTTTTCTCCGGCAGCAATAGCATCGTTAAAATCATTATTGGGAACAGGTGAAGGCGTAAATGCCAAATAAGCTCCCGGATTTGAAACGGCATCTGCTCTTAAAGTTAAAGCTATTTTGTTGTGGTGAAACCAAAGTCTGTTGGCCACAGAAGTACCGATCATGTAGTTGTCTTTAGCTTTTATACCTCCTCCACTCTGAAATCCATAATGGTTGTTGATACTGAAGGCAGCCTGTGATAGCCCATCACTATCTTTATTTTTATAATATCTTGCTACAATACTGTGATCATGGTGAAATCTTCGTACTCCAGAGTTATTTCTGGTATCCTGCCCGTTAATATAAAAATTGGCAACAAGCTGTAAATCTTCATTAGGACGGTAATAGTTGGAAACTCCCAAGCCTAGTCCTGTATTCCAGGAGTTATAGGTTTGCCATCCGTTTAGCACCCAAATTTCTGTTTTGAATTTCTTAGAAGGATACGCCTGAATTCTGGCTCCCTGGAAATAGAAAGGTGTAAAATCGCAAACCAAACTTCTCTGATAGTTCCAGTTTTCTCCCAAAACATAACTTTCCAGACCAATATAACTCATGAAAATCCCTGCTTCAACGTTTAACCCGTGCATGACGTTAAAATGATACCCAGCTGCAGCTTCACGGATGTATTTTAAATTGCTTCCGCTTGTATTTTTCCCGTGATTCAGTGTTCCGTCCTGATCCTGAACGATAGATCCCATCTGCCCAAACTGCAGCCACAACCGGCCTATCACATTTTTATAATTGGTTTCCAGACCAATACTGGCCATATTAATGGTTACTTCATTGGAACGGCCAATAGCAGCGGAAATAGTATGAGTATTATCTTTAGGACGGTTAAAATCATAGTTATAATAAGCATCCACATAAGTTACTCCCGTAAGTATAGTTTCTCCATTTTTATCTTTTAAAGTTAAAGGGAAATCCGTCTGGCGGTTCTGCCCGTTGATCCATGTCAGATCATATCCGTCAAAAGGAATTTTTGAATCCGTTTTTGTCACTAAAGAATCTTTAGGCTGAGCAATTACGGAGTCTTTTTTTATTTCCTGAGCATTCATAAGACTTAATGCGCTAAATCCAAGAAAAAATGCTGCTTGAAAAGTTTTTGATTTCATTATATAAATGTTGATGATAATGTATTAATTGAGTAATGTGGGATACGCTTCCCTTAGATATTGAAAAAATGAATCCTGCAATCTGTAGTTTTTGGATTAAAAAATAAGAACTGCTTTAATTTGATCTTTTTACAACTTACAGTTCAGAAGGTCAGAAAACAGAATTCATTTTCTATTGAAGTTCTCTTTTATTGCATGTTGAAGTCAATCTGGCAAAAAGAGATTTTTAGATTATTGATTGAATTTATTTTAATTGGTCCAAAGCGATATTAAGCTTCAGAACATTTATTTTTGAAGGCCCGAAAAGTCCTAAGAAAGGTTTTTCTGTCTGATTATTGATTAAGCTTTTAATCTGCTCTTCCGAAAGGTTTCTTACTTTGGCTATTCTCTTTGCCTGGTATAAAGCTCCTTCTTCAGAAATATCAGGATCCAGGCCACTTCCACTTGCCGTAACCAATTCTACAGGAACTTTGGTATTTTCCATATCTGGATTTTCTATTTTCAGTGTATCGATTCTCTTTTGTACAATTTCCAGATATTCTTTATTGGTTGGTCCTTTGTTGCTTCCCCCACTTCCTGCAGCATTATAGTTAACCGAAGAAGGGCGGCCGTGAAAGTATTTTTCGGATTTAAATTCCTGTTCGATATTAGCATAGAATTTTTGTCCTTTATAATGAATGATCTCTGCATTTCCCTGAGTAGGTAAAACTTTTGAACCCATGTATACAACTGCCAGATAAATTTCTACAACAGCGAGCATTACAACAGTCAGCCTGAATGCTGAAACAATATGATTTTTCATTTTTAAAATTTTAATAGAATAAACTGATTACCAAATCAATAAGCTTGATACCAATGAAAGGTACAATAACACCTCCCAAGCCATAGATCAGCAGATTTCTTCTCAATAATGCACTTGCACCAATTGGTTTATAAGCGACACCTTTTAACGCTAGCGGAATGAGGAAAGGGATAATGACAGCATTGAATATGACTGCCGAAAGAATCGCTGTTTCCGGGCTGTGAAGATTCATAATATTCAGCTTCTGAAGGGATGGAATGAAAGTGATAAAAAGTGCCGGAATAATGGCAAAATACTTGGCAACGTCATTCGCAATACTGAAGGTCGTTAATGTACCTCTAGTCATCAGCAACTGTTTACCGATTTCCACAATTTCGATCAGTTTTGTAGGATCATTATCAAGGTCAACCATATTTCCTGCTTCTTTTGCCGCCTGGGTTCCGCTGTTCATGGCAACTCCTACATCAGCCTGAGCCAAAGCCGGTGCGTCATTGGTTCCATCTCCCATCATGGCTACCAATTTTCCTTCCTGTTGTTCTTTTTTGATGTAATTCATTTTGTCTTCAGGTTTAGCTTCTGCGATAAAATCATCCACACCTGCTTTTTCTGCAATGAATTTTGCGGTCAAAGGGTTATCTCCTGTAACCATTACGGTTTTCACCCCCATTTTTCTCAATCTCTGGAAACGTTCCTGGATTCCGGTTTTGATGATATCCTGAAGCTCTATAACTCCCCATACTTTTTCATTAACGGCTACCACGAGAGGAGTTCCTCCATTTTCAGATATTTTGGTTACTGCATCCTGGGTTTCCTGTGGGAAGATATTCCCGGCTTTTTCAGTCAGTTTTTTTATGGTATCGTAAGCTCCTTTACGGATTCTTGTTTCTTCAAAATCAATCCCTGAAGTTCTGGTTTCGGCTGTAAAGTCGATATAGACAGGATTAGAAACCCACAGATCTTCAGATTTAAGCTGGCTGAGCTCTATGATAGATTTTCCTTCCGGAGTTTCGTCTGCTACAGAACTTAATGCTGATGCTTTAATAAACTCATCAAGCTGAATTCCATGTGCGGGGTGAAATTGTGTTGCTTTACGGTTTCCAATAGTAATTGTTCCGGTTTTATCAAGTAAAAGCACATCAATATCTCCAGCTGTTTCTACGGCTTTTCCACTTTTGGTAATAACGTTCGCTCTTAGCGCTCTGTCCATTCCCGCAATTCCGATTGCAGAAAGCAGACCGCCGATTGTTGTCGGAATAAGGCAAACGAAAAGAGATATAAATGCCGCTATAGTAATCGGAGTCTGCGCGTAGTCTGCAAAAGGCTTTAAAGTGAGGGTAACAATAATAAATGTAAGGGTGAATCCTGCTAAAAGTATAGTTAATGCGATTTCGTTGGGTGTTTTCTGTCTTGATGCTCCTTCTACAAGGGCAATCATTTTGTCCAAGAAGGATTCTCCCGGTTTTGTGGTTACTTTTACTTTTATCCTGTCTGAAAGTACTTTTGTACCTCCTGTTACAGAGCTTTTATCACCTCCGGATTCGCGAATAACAGGGGCACTTTCTCCGGTAATAGCAGACTCATCAATGGTTGCAAGACCTTCAATAATCTCTCCGTCCATTGGAATCTGATCTCCTGCTTCACATAGAAAAATATCACCTAATGTCATTTCAGCAGACATTTTCAGAACCGTTTCTACCTGAAACCCCGGCTTGTTATCAACGACCAGTTTCGCTGGTGTTTCTTCTCTTGTTTTTCTGAGGGTATCCGCCTGTGCTTTTCCTCTGGCTTCTGCAATAGCTTCTGCAAAATTGGCAAACAGAACTGTGAAAAATAAAATAATAAATACTAAAAAGTTATAGGAAAAGCTTCCCTGGGATTTATCACCAGTAAGGCTGAACATGCTCACAATAAACATGACAATAGTTCCGATCTCCACCAGGAACATTACTGGATTTTTAAACATAATTTTCGGATTCAGCTTTACGAAGGACTGTTTGATGGCTTCGTTTACCAAATCTCTCTGAAATAATGTTTGTGATTGATTTTTCATTTTTTTGAAAGAGTTTATATCATTGTCAATCAATAAGAACCATCAAGGTGAACCAAATTGATAAGGAATGGAAAATATTAAAGTGAACGTTTCAGTAAGTGTCAGACTAGCTTCTTAATTTCTTCAGTTTCCTTAATGGTTGTGTATTGATCTTAATTTTTAATGTTCATATTTATTTAGAGAAGTACTGAATCTGCTCTGCAATAGGTCCTAAGGTTAGTGCAGGGAAGAAAGACAATGCTGCAATCAGAAGAATAACCGCGAGAGTCATGAATCCGAAAGTTGCTGTATCAGTTTTCAGTGTTCCTGAACTTTCTGGTATATATTTTTTCTGTGCTAATAAACCTGCAATTGCTACAGGGCCAATAATTGGGATAAATCTTGAGAGTAGCAGTACAATTCCAGTTGAGATATTCCACCATGGAGTATTGTCACCAAGCCCTTCGAAACCAGATCCGTTGTTGGCTGCAGAAGAAGTAAACTCATACAACATTTCACTGAAGCCATGGAATCCGGGGTTGTTTAACGTTTTTGCTCCAAATTCTGGTAAATAGGCAGTTAAAGCTGTTCCTGCAAGAATTAGGAATGGGTGGAATAAAGCGACAATCATTGCGATTTTCATCTCTTTGGCCTCAATCTTTTTACCCATAAATTCTGGGGTTCGTCCTACCATCAAACCGCTTATAAATACGGCGAGAATAATAAAAATGAAATAGTTCAGAATTCCGACACCACAACCTCCATAGAAACAGTTGATCATCATGGCAAGAAGCTCATTCATCCCCGAAAGAGGCATTGTGCTGTCGTGCATCGAGTTTACAGAACCTGTAGAGATTACAGTCGTTGCGATACTCCAATATCCAGATGCTGCACTTCCGAATCGGATTTCCTTCCCTTCCATTGCCCCCAACGTGCTGTCTGCTCCCATTTTGGTAATTAAAGGGTTTCCACCGGTTTCATTGACAATATTAGGAATGGTAAGTGCCAGAAATCCGACGGTCATTACCGTAAAAATCACCCATGACAATTTTCTTTTGTTTAAATAAAAACCTAATGCAAAAACCAATGCGAACGGAATGATCATTTGAGTAACCATTTCTGTCATATTCGTTATATAATTAGGATTTTCAAGGGGATGCGCCGAGTTGGCCCCGAAGAATCCACCTCCGTTAGTTCCAAGGTGTTTAATCGCTACAAATGCTGCTACAGGACCTCTGGAAACCTCAATCTTATGTCCTTCCAGTGTTGTAATATGGTCTTTTCCCTGGAAAGTCATCGGACTTCCATTCATAGAAAGGATAAACGCAACAATAATGCTTACAGGAAGTAAGATTCTGATCATTGATTTGGTAAAATAATCATAAAAATTACCCAGTTCCGTAGTTGTTTTTTCTTTAAAAGCTTTAAAAAGAACAGCCATTGCGGCCATTCCTGTCGCTGCTGTTACAAACTGTAAGAACATCAGATACATCTGGCTCAGATAGCTCACTCCTGTCTCCCCCGAATAATGCTGTAAGTTACAGTTTACCAAAAATGAAATTGCAGTATTAAAAGCAAGATCAGGTGACATATTGGGATTTCCATCCGGATTTAAGGGAAGCCACGCCTGATTTAAAAGGATAAGAAATCCTATAACAAACCAAATGAGGTTGATTGTCAGCATGGCGTACATATTCTGTTTCCAAGTCATCTCACGGCTGGGATTAATTCCCGATATTTTATAGATCAACTTTTCAATCGGTGCAAAAACCGGATCCAGAAAAGTTTTTTTGTATCCATAAACATTAGCGATGTATTTACCTAAAAATATTCCGATCACTAATATAATAGCAAACATTGCTATAATGCCTAAAATTTCTGTATTCATGACTGTTTAAAATTTTTCAGGTTTCATTAAAACATAACAGATGTACACAAAGGCAAGTATTGAGAGGAAAAATAAACTCCACATAATTTTATATTCTATCAAAAAATTCAACTGATTTATATAAAAGCCAAAACAGTACTGCAAACAGCAGAACTAAACTTATAAGCATCATATTTTGATTGTTAAGGTTAAAAGAGTAAATACTACATACGATACAATCAGCAGACTAAAAGTAGAATGCTCCCGTTTTTTGAACGTTTTTCTTGAAGTTGTCATTTTTAAATATTTTATTCAATGACTATATGCCAAATTAAAGTCCAATTGAATAAAAAACAACATAAAAATCTAATATCCAACCGATTAACCTAAAATATAAAACATACCAAAAACAGAAAAGCCTATCAAAATGATAGGCTCTTTATTAAAATGATAAATGGTTTATTTCAATCCGTATTCTTCCAGTTTACGGTATAAGGTTGCAATTCCGATTTCCAGTAAGCGCGCTGCTTCAGCTTTGTTTCCTTTAGTGTATTGTAATACTTTTTGGATATGAACTTTTTCCAAAGATCTTATGCTTAAAGAATCACATTCTTCAACATTTTTTTCCGAATAATGAGGAAGGCTGTCAACGTCAAGGATATTATCATCCATTAAAATAAGGCTGCGCTCTATAGCATTTCTCAATTCACGGATATTCCCTTTCCAATCATTTTTTTCAAGAGATTTGTAATAGTCTGGCGTTACTTCAATAGATTGTAAGTGTAATTTACGGGAAAACTGGTCAATAAAATTTTTGGCCAGCATTTTAAGATCTTCTTTACGCTCGCGAAGTGCCGGAAGATTAATTTCGAAAACATTCAGTCTGAAGTAAAGATCTTCCCTGAAATTTCCCTGTTTTATTTCTTCTTCAAGATTTCTGTTGGTAGCGGCAATTAATCGGAAATCCGATTTAGAAACTTTTGTTTCTCCCATTTTAATAAATTCTCTGGTTTCAAGAACTCTAAGAAGTTTTGCCTGAAGCTCTATAGCCATTTCTCCAATTTCATCAAGGAATAATGTTCCTCCATTTGCTTCTTCAATTAAACCTTTCTTATCTTTCAAAGCCCCTGTAAAAGATCCCTGTTTATGACCAAAAAGTTCACTTTCCAGAATCTCTTTACTGAATGCAGAACAGTTGATAGCAACAAAATTATTTTTACTTCTTTCACTTTTTTCGTGAATAGCATTCGCAAAGACTTCTTTTCCCGTTCCCGTTTCTCCTGTTAAAAGCACGGCAGCATCTGTTAGAGCAACTTTTTCGGCCAGTTTTTTGGCTTGCAGGATAGCAGAAGATTTACCAATAATCTGATCAAACCCTTTTGATACAGTAATCTGCTGAACCATCTTTGATCTGTTATCCTTCACTCTATCAAGCGCTTTATACACCAGCGGAATAATCTTATCATTATCATCACCTTTTACAAGATAATCATACGCTCCATTCTTCATGGCCTGAACAGCATCTGTAATATTACCAAATGCCGTCATTAAGATGACCTCGAGATAAGGATATTTAGATTTGATTGATTTCACAAGCTCAACACCGAAGGCATCAGGAAGCCGCACATCACTTAGTACAACATCAAAATCGTACTGCTCCAGCATTGTCATTGCAGAACGTGCTGTAGAGGCTTCTTTTACATTAAAATTCTCTTGAGAAAGGATCATGCCCAATAATTTAAGCAGCTTAATCTCATCATCGATGATCAGAATGTTTCCGGACATTATCATTATTTTTGGAAAAACTAGTACAAACTTATTGAATTTATTCGAGTAAAATGGAGTTATAAAAGGAAATAGTTCAGTAAATATCTTTTGAAATGTAAGAAGCTTTATCCCGCTATTCATTCATACTCCTCGCCCATACTTTCCCTGCTGGATCCTTGCTTTTCCAATCTTGCTGCGGGGTAACCATTACTATCGGGGCTAGGTTTGTTCACTCATGAATTACCGATTTCTACCAGGAGTATAGGTATAAGAGTACGTGAGTATATGGGTATAGAAGTGTTTAGGTATAAGAAAGAGAGGAAGGTAAGGGATTGTATGTATATAACAAAAAAAATCCTTTATCGTTAAGATAAAGGATTTTTTAAAAATAAAATAAAAACTGGCGGCGGCCTACTCTCCCGCGTTAGCAGTACCATCGGCGCTGGTGGGCTTAACTTCTGT